>DATNNO010000106.1:0-10915 GCA_035601775.1 Terriglobales bacterium
TTGCTGAAAAACTCATTTTCGGACTCTCTGTTGCCAGTAACGAGTTTTCCAGATTCGGCCCCGGTTGCGGGTTTCCCACCTGTTGCCGAAGATCGTTCTGTTGCCGAACTTGGTATTTTTCAGCAAACTGTGAAGCCGGACGTATTTGAGGCTTATCGGCACGACTGAAGTCATGCCCTTCCCAAGAGAGATACAGAATCGAGTCATTCCGCAACTGTCTAAAGCGTGCGGGGGGAATGCGGCGCGCGCAAGTCTTTAGCTGGATACCTGGTCGGAATAATTGGTCGGTAGCATTTTTGTGGAAACTTTGAAGGGGAAACCGGAAACTATCTCAAGTGCATGAATCTGTCTATCTTTCGCTCGGGTCCAACGTTGGTGATCGCGAGGGAAATTTGAATACGGCCGTCGATCGCTTACGCGCCTTGGGCGAGGTAGTGGCGGTCTCATCGTTCTACGAAACCGAACCGCTGGAATTCACCGCGCAACCCTGGTTTCTGAATTGTGCGGTTAAACTGGATACGGAGAAGACGCCCAAACAGCTTCTCGCCGGCATTCTCGAAATCGAGCAGCAGTTGGGGCGGCGAAGAGGCCAGCAGAAAGGGCCTCGCACTATCGATCTCGATATTCTCTTGTTTGGCGACTCCATCGTTGAAGATCGAGGCCTGAAGATTCCTCATCCAGCCACGCACGAGCGCCGCTTCGTGCTGGAACCGCTGGCTGAGATCGCGCCGGACGCGCGTCATCCCGTGTTCAAGCAAACCATCCGGCAGCTTCGCGATGCGTTGCCGCCCGGACAAGCCGTGCGCAAGATGAGCAAGGACTAGCCACGGATTGCACGGATGAAAATGGATAAAGAGATAGAAATAGGCCGGTTTTTCCTGAGGGTCTACGGAATAATAATCCGGCTTGCAGCTTCTGCTGGGGTGACCACTGCCGATTGTTTCTCCGGAAATTGCGCCAGGACGAAATCGACGAAAGCTCGCGACTTTGGCCTTCCGGAAGTGCGGGCGTGCCCCATGCGCAGGAGGAAGACGAGCGCGCGGAGCACATCAGACTCGTGAAGCCTGCTGTAACCGAGGTGCTTTTGTTCCGCCTCTCGATACTCCTTCAACATGTTGTGCATCTCGGCGACAACTGCCTGCTGGCTCAGGCTGGTGATTGGAGTTTCATAGTGCAGGCCCGAGTTTACCAGCGTTTCTTGCTTCTTGGTCATGGATGCGAGGGCGGCAATCAGATCGGTATCCTTGATAAGCCGATCTGCCTGCGCACTCTTTGCCAATGCGTAACTCAGACCCAGTATCAGGTGTTCGTGCTCGTAGAGGAACTTCTCGCCGATTTCGACCTGCAAAAACAAGGCTGCCTGGTCCAAATCCTGCAACGGACGCGGCTTTTCGTGCTCGCGTGCCTGTTGGAGGTACACACAATCGCCAGGGCAATCGAGTGTCACTTCGCGTTGCTCACCACAACACTGCGGGCAGATGCGTCCGTGGATAGCGGGACAAAACCGTTTCTCTTTTCGCTTTTCGCAGATCGCACAACTCACGAATGTCAGCTCCTGAAATCATTATGACACGCAGGATGGGTTGTCTTTGGCTGAGCCGGGAGGCCTTCCCGAGTCTAGCCAAAGCTGCTCAACGGAACCATTTGGGAACAGAGAACTGCGGGAAAGCGCGATTTTTAGGGCCTTGCTAGGTTCCTAAATGAAAAAAACCGCATATAATGCGGCTGAAACACTGTTTTTCCACAGGAACCATGGTATAAGATGCTCGTATCGCAGGAAAATCAGAGTTCCACCTAGAGGAGGATTCATGGCTTCAGGCATGACCAAGACCCAACTCGTCCGTCATCTGGCGGAGAAACTTGAGAGCAACAACAAGCACGCAGCCGCATTTCTTGAGCACCTAACCGATGTCGCCGTAAAGGAAACCAAGAAGAATGGCATCTTCGTGATCCCGGGATTGGGCCGTCTGGTGAAGGCTCATCGCAAGGCCCGCATGGGACGCAACCCGCAGACCGGTGAACCGATCCAGATCAAGGCCAAGACGGTCGTGAAATTCCGCGTGGCGAAAGCTACCAAGGACGCGATCGCCCCTCCGGCCAAGAAGTAGTTATCGGGCTTGCTCGATGCGAAGGCCGGCTGAAAAGCCGGCCTTTTGTATTTGCATAAGCCCGGAGGTAAAAGTTTCTACTTCCCACATTCGCGACTGCGAGTACCACGAGAGATTCTTCGTCCCCATTGTTTTCTGCGGCCTTCCTTAAAGGCTTTGTAAACATGTTGACTACTGGCGAAGCCGTCTATCGAGACCCCACTGCCGCCCGGCATCGGAAACGAAGAAGATGACGAAGAGAAAAAGCAGCGGCAGATGATCTAGCTCGGCGCCAAAATAGCGCCATACCGGAACTCCGTGGCCGGGTTCCCACCAGGTGGCTAGCGCCAAGCTCAACATGTGAAGTACGCCCAGCACCGAAGCGACGCGGACCCACATCCCCAGCAGCAACGACACTCCGATAAACATTTCGACCGCGCCGACCGCGTATCCGAGAAATACCGCGTGCGGGAGCACCAGCTTGGCGAGAATCGGCCGGTAGAAACTTACCGCGCCGCCCTCCATGTAGCCACGCAGATGTTCTTGAAATCCGCCGTGGGCAAAGCCGGGGCCGAAGAGTTTGTACTGGCCGAAAAGGATGAAAAAGACGGCTGTGGCGATGCGCACTGCGGCAATCGTTTTAGAGAGGGTCAGGGTAGACATTGTGGGGTTGATATTTTCAGGCACGATGCGGATTGGAGACGCGAGTGGCTCCTCCTGGCTGCCGGTCGTTTCTTGCCGCTCCTGCACGGGCGTGACGCCCGCGCCCACATTTTTCTAGTCTCCTCCGGGCGCATCGTTGCTGACGTATTGTTCGAGCGAGTCCAGTTCGCGGCTCAGATCCTCGATCCGCCACTCCAGCAGATTGCGAATGGAGAGCATTCCAAGCAGCTTGCCATTGTTGTCGGCCACGGGGAGGTGGCGAAAATGGCGTTCGATCATGGTGACGAGGGCCTCACCAGGGCCCGTTTCCGAGGTGGCCAGTTCTACCGGCGTGGTCATCAGCTCGCGAACCGGTGTCTTGGCGGGATCGCGTCCGCTCAAAGAAAACTTGCGCAAGACGTCGCGTTCGGTGAAGATGCCGGCCACTCGCCTCTCGCTGTCAACGACTGCGACTGCGCCCACATGAAATTCAAGCATCTTGCGAATGGCGTCGGCCACACTGGCTTCCACCGGGACTGCCGCTGCTTCGGGATCACACAGTTCGAGGACGTTCATAGCCACCTCCGTTGCTCTTGAGGAGCGTTTCCCCGGTCCAGGTTGGTACCGATTCGGGATTCGGGCATTATGACCCTTGGGAAAATATTGTCAAGAAATTACTCACAACCCCTTACATCGTTAGTGCGAAAGCGCTGGATTGTACTCTCTGCTGCTCGCCCCAGCCACTTCATGTGCCTTTGAAGGATCGAAGAATCTTGTTCCCTCGACGCAATGTTGAAGGTCTTCAGCTATGCTGCGGTCATAAGAGTAAATGTTGAAAGAGAGAAGATACCCGTCGATGAAGGTCAAATACATAGCTGTCCACTGGGTGCCCCCAGCTTTTTTCTGATGAGAAACGCCCTTGGAGAATTCTTTTCCACGGATGGAGGTTTGTTGTGCGGCCCTCATTAGCTGCTCGGCCTCCTTGCTGTCCATCTGCTGGGCAGCAATATAGAACAAAGTGGATCCTTTCTCCTGTGCCACGCCAAACAACGTGTGCTCCCTAATGAGGGTCCCCGATGATGAGACTCGCGCAATATGGAAAGCGGGATCGCGGGGCAAGGGAAGAGAAAATCCAAAAAATGCGTTCGTGTACTTCTCAGGTGAGAGAAATCCCTCCTCTGGCTCGGAGGGAGAGGCGTTTGTGGCACACCACATTGGAAGGCATATGCAGAACAAACTTAGAAGCAAGCCAAACTTTTTCGGGAAGGAATGAGATCTCATTGAACCAGTTTACCTCCGTCCTTGAATACCTTGCCGTCCTTCATGACGAACTGGACGTTTTGCAGGACCTTTATATCGTGTAGCGGATCACCGCTCACGGCGACGATGTCCGCATACGCTCCGGGCGCGATCACGCCAATTTCCCCTCGCATGTCGAGCATCTCCGCCGGACGTGAGGTTGCGCTCTTGATCGCATCCATGGGGGACATGCCGAGATCGACCATCCGGGGAAACTCTTGTGCCATGGGCTCGCTCCATGAAATGCCTCCAATGTCCGTGCCAAAGACGATCCTTACGCCCGCGTGTAGCGCCTTCGGGAACGACACCTCATGCACCGATGCGCGCTTTCGATCACGCTGGCCGTCCGGAGTATCTGCGGGAGCCCAATCGTGGTAGTACGCGCTCAGGGTTGGGCAGTACCAAGTGCCCTGCTTAAGCATCTGGGCAATGGCTGCGTCATCGAGATCGAGCCCGTGTTCAATCGAGTCGCAACCACCGTCGAGCGCACGGTGCAATCCAATTCCGCCGTACGCATGGCAGGCAACTTTCTTTCCCCAGCCGTGGGTTTCGTCGACAATCGCTTTCAATTCCTCGACCGTCAGCGTCGGTTGGGAAACCAATTCGCCGTTCTTTCCCGCCCATGAGCGATGCGTCATGTAGACCTTGATCCAGTCGGCGCCATGTGCCAATTGCTCGCGGGCGGCTTTGCGCGCCTCGACCGGGCCGTCGACGAGTTGAGCACCCGTGGGCATATCAAGTTCCGGAGCGTATCCCTCAAGTTGATAGCCTCCAGTCGTGGAGATGGCGCGAGTAGAGATGAACAGTCGAGGCCCGGGGATGTATCCGCCCTCGATGGCCTGTTTGATGCCGACGTCGCCATAGCCCGCGCCTTCCGTCTCCACGTCGCGCAAGGTGGTGAATCC
This sequence comes from Terriglobales bacterium, assembly GCA_035601775.1. Taxonomy (GTDB): domain Bacteria; phylum Acidobacteriota; class Terriglobia; order Terriglobales; family Acidobacteriaceae; genus JABDBE01. Next base: position 4,934 of record DATNNO010000106.1, read on the forward strand.
CTGCTCCAACGCGCGCCGCGCGGAAACCGTGGCTCGGGCCGCACGAAACGCCAGCGGATACTTCAAAATGTTGATGTCGTATCCGCCCTGTGCGGGCTCCTCACCTTGCAGAAAGATATGGGTATGCGAATCGATCAGGCCGGGCAGTACGGTCGCATGGGAGAGATCGATCACGTCTGCACCGGCGGGAATCTTCGCGGCGGCGGCATCGGAGATGCTTTCGATGCGGTTGCCGCGGATGAGGATGACCTGGTCGTGGCGAGGGGAATCGGACTTGCCGTCAATGAGTGTGCCGGCGCGGACGACGGTAAACGCGTGCAGGACCGGACTGCCGTTGTTTTCCTGGGCGCCGCTACAAATCACAACTGCAAAGAGGAAGATCCACCAAGAGTTTTTCATCGGCTGCTCCACAGATCAGGGTCAAACGCTTTAGAATGCCCAGCGCATTCTACGCCTGGGAGGCGCCAATCACAGCGTCCGCTTCAATCTCGACCAGCATCTCCGGAGAAATCAGGGCGCTGACCTCTACCATCGATGTCGCCGGACGGATGTCACGGAAGAATTCACCATGGGCCTTACCGATCTTCTCCCAATCGGCGATGTTGATCACGAACATCCGCGTACGCACTACATCTTTCAATGTGGCTCCCGCCTTCTGCAAAGCCGACTCAATGTTCTTTAGCGTCTGTATAGCCTGGGCGTAAGGATCGCCTAACCCGACGACTTTGCCGTCCGCGCCAGTGGCGGTCGTCCCGGCCACATGCACGTAAGGACCAACCTTAACCGCCCTTGAGTAACCCACAATCGGTTCCCAAGGTGCGCCACTGGAGATGTTTTGCCGTTCCATAGAGCTGATTTCCTCCCTCACCGATCATTGTAACTTGAGGAAAGAGGAGACGATTAGCAGCCGAGGCCGACGTGTGCCAACAAAACTTGCGTGAAACCTTTGCACAACCTTGCGCGTTCTAACGGAGAAGAAAGACCACGTGAGGGACTTACAAAAGTTACTTGCGTTTTTAGCGAAGTCGCGCCAGAATCGCGCAGCAGGAGAAACCCCGCTTGGGAAGCGGAGTTTGGGAGCCCTGAGAATGATTTCGGAATCGCATCCGCTGCAGCAACTGTTTGTGGAACTGATCGGACGGCACTATGCCGAGGAGATTGGGATCCGCGACCCTCAGATCGTGAACTATGTCGCCCATCTGATGGCCGAGTTCTGCGAAGTCGAGCAGTTGTTCAAGATTCGCAACGGCGCCGACAAGCCACTGACCGACGTGGGCGAGATGCTGATCGAATCCAACCCCGTTTATGGTCCTGCGCCTTGCTTCGATCGCGAGCGCCAGGTGCGCAAGCACATCGGGGATTACACCCTTTTCTTTACTGGCATGTTCCCGGAAAGCATCAATCACTTCCGCCTACGCCGCAACCGGGTGGAGAATTTTGTGGACTGGATGAAAGCCGGCAGGGAGAGCTACTACATCGTCTCCAAGTTTGAGCATTTCGAGTACACCAAGGTGGCGCCATTGTTCGCCAGCCTGTCGAGTCATTTCGAGCAGTGCGTGTTTGGGCTCAATCAGGTGAAGAACGATCTGCAGGAGATGCAGCACCCGATTGTGCGTCGCACGAACGAAATTCTGATGTAGCCGCTCGTGGCGTTCCCGGCAGGAGCGGCGAATAGCCCTGGAACTCAAAGCGCAAGAGGGTGGCTTCAGGTAATTCAATCACTCGCTCGATGTCGAACTCCACCAGGCGTTGCGCTCCCTCAAATTGCTTCATTCGCGGATCGTCCCAGAGAATGCGCGCGCTGCCGGAGAGTTGCAGTGCGCTGCCCGACTGGAAGTCAGGGAAGAGCAATCCGGTCCGGGGATATGAAACGATGTTGCCCAGCGAGTTGAACATGTTATTGCCCCGGTAATCGGGAAATAGCAGCCGCTTGTCGCTTTCTACGCATACGAACCCCGGATTCCCTCCTCGATGAGAAGCGTCGGCGCCCGAATGCGGGTGAGCCGTCGCAATGAACAGCGTATCCGCTTCTTCTATCGACTGCCGCTGCCGACGATTCAGTGCTTTGCCAAAGTGCGCGGAAGTCGGAGAGACTTCGTGATTGCCGATTACGGTGCGGGCCTGAATGTATTGCGGACAGTTGCCATAAACCTGCTGCGTGCTGAGCAAGATCCGGCCGTCGGGATGGGCTCGTGCTGTGCCGTTCAGGCGAACCCGGTGGCGGGCTGCGAGATGAATCACGATCATCCCGGCATCAGGGTGCGCCGTCAGATTCGCCATCAGTGGATCGTCGCGATGTGTGTAGCCACCAATCTCCACCGTGCGGTCATCGAGCGGACGGAGAAAGCCCGGCGGCTCGGATCGCATCGACGCCCAGACGCGCCCTTCCGCATCCATGGTAGAGAGCACCGCGAGTTGTTGCGCCGAGAGGAACCGCTGCACGCCGGTAGGCATTGCAGCCCGATACATCTGATCCGCAAGCAAACCATCCGAACCTACTCCGGCACGGGCCTGCACCGTCAGTTCACCTTCGTGATAGGAGCCGTATTGATTCGTCATTTGTTATTGCGCTTTCCGGAAAAAGCTCAACGCCGCATCTCCCTGCACCAGCTTCCGGTAACGATGCAGCGACGCAAACTCTTCTCCGGGGTCGAATCTCTTTGGATGTTCCGCGATGACGATAGTTTCGGGTTTCAGCAGTGGCGACTGCGAAAGGGCAGACAGCACCTGGGTATATGCGTCTTCCATGTCGTAGGGAGGATCGAGGAAGACAAAATCGGCGGCCGCGCCGCCCGGCTCCAGCCCGCGCAGGGCACGGACGGAATCCTGCTTCAGGATCTGAAAACCTGTTCCTATTCCCAATGAGGTAAGATTTTGTTTTATCAGCTCTGCCGCGCGAGCAGCCGATTCCGCAAAGTACACCATGCTCGCGCCGCGACTTACCGCCTCGATGCCGACCGCTCCAGTTCCGGCGTAGAGATCAAGCCAAATCGTTCCCTCCAGAGCCGTCGGGTTTCCCGCAGTGAGCACATTGAACAAGGTCTCACGCAGACGATCAGCCGTAGGACGAAGGTCCAAGCCGGGTAGTGACCGTAGCTGGCGGCTCCGATATTTTCCTGCGATCACTCTCATAGTCGGCTCACGTGGGTACCGGTGTTCCGGCTGAGCGACGCTCAGCAGACTCATTTCGCTGCCCGGCGTTGCCCGGCTAGACAGCCGGGGACGGCCGTCCCCACGCAGTCACAACCTGCAACCCTAGCCCCAGCACCTTCGATTACCAAAGCCGCACCTCTGGGCCACGTTGCGGCGTCTAAACTATATAGAATAGAGACGGGAGAGGCATTCGCAAGTTTTCAGATGAGAAACTGGTCCATTCCGGCAGGCCGGATCTTCGGAGTCGAACTCCGCGTCCATCTGACGTTCTTTTTTCTGCTCATCTTCGTGTGGCTGACCGAGTCAACGTCGCATGGTCCAGCCAACGCCGGTCGCGGTCTGGCTCTGGTGGGAATTATTTTTGGCAGTGTGGTACTGCACGAATTGGGGCACGCGCTGGTAGGCATGCGCGCAGGGGTTCCTGCCAAAGCCATCATCTTGCTACCCATTGGCGGAGTCACGCTGCTTGATGAAACCCAGCGTCCCATCGAACCGGGCGTGCTCGCGTGGAAACGAGATATCCGCATCGCCGTAGCTGGGCCTTTGGTCAATATCATCATTGCCGTTATCGCGGGCGGCGTACTGCTTGCTGTGGCGCCTGAGGTTCACCTCTGGACGAAGCCTTACGTTTACTCCGGAAACCTGCCGCGCAGCCTGGTCTGGTCGAACCTGGGGCTGGCGCTATTTAACCTGCTGCCGGCGTATCCGATGGACGGGGGCCGAGTACTGCGAGCCGTGTTCAGCCGGAGCATGGATCCTGTCCGGGCCACGCGCCGCGCGGTTTCGATTGGCCAGGCCTTCGCAACTCTGTTCATGCTGGTCGGCATGCTGTGGAATATCTGGCTCACCATGATTGGCTTTTTCCTCTTCATTGCGGCGCAATTGGAGGAGCGCTCGGTCGTATTTCAGTCAGTGCTCGAAACAGTGCGCCTGGAAGACATCATGCTGACAGACTTCGCCACACTCTCCCCGGCTGATACTTTGGAAGACGCATTGGAGAAAGCCGTGCATTCCCTGCAGGACGATTTTCCCGTCATTCGCGGCAGCGACATGGTCGGCGTGATCTCGAAACAGAAAATCCTGCAAGCGCTGCGCGCGGAAGGTAACGGATATGTGCAGGCGGTGATGAACCGGATCTTCGAAGTCGCGCAGAAGAAGGAATCGCTCGCTTCAGCCTTCCGTAAACTCACCGCCCGCAATCTCAGCATTATCCCCGTGGTTGAGGACGAACGCCTGATTGGCATTGTGACCCTGCAAAACTTGATGCACTCCATGGCATTGCTGGCGGAAAGCCGGAAGCTACGGAAGGCAGCACTGAACTCCTAAGGTCAGCCACGTATTTTGCCCGAAAAGCTAGAACCTGAACACCAGCCCGATCGAAGGCTCGGCCATGTGCCCTTTGCTTCCCGTGAAGAAGCTCACGGCGCTTCCTGAAGTAGTATTCACCTTAAAATCTGGAGCGTTGTAGAGAAATCCGCGATATTGCAGCCGGAGGGCGATTCGCTGAACCAGCCGGTAATCCACTCCGGCCCCGTACAGGACCGCGGGCTCGGTCTGCTTGGCCGCATTCAGATTGATCTGCACCCGATTGGGTACGTTGTTGGCAAAATCAGGGAGGACCACCCAGGTGCTCCGAGGAGAGAAACCGAGCACTCCGCCACCGACTAGCACGAAAGGCTCGAACTTGCCCTTTTGAACTGGGCTGTAGACATAGGCACCGCTGTACTCGGTAATCGTCGTCAGGACGTGGAAGTCGAAGCCGGTCTGGAACACCTGAGAGCTTTTGGCGCGGCCGTAGTTGAATACCAGCGAGTGTTTGGGTCTGAACCTGAACCGGAAGGTGCCGAAATAGCTTGAGCCGGCGGTTGCGCTTTGCTTGATGCCATTTCCGTCAGATTGCTTAGTGAAAACGCCTGCGCCGTTGATACTCGCGTCGAAACGACCCTCGTCCTGGCTTAGGCCCAAAGATGTAAATAGGAATAATGCCACAGCGACCAGTCCTGCTTTCTTGAGCATCCGATGTCCTCTCATGTTGTTTGATGCCGAGTCCAGCCATACTAATGCACAGGGTTCTCACGCTCAAAACCAGCTGCGATTCTCACGGATTGGAACCGAAATGGTTGCGAATGTCTGGATCGCTTCGTTTCGGATTCCGCTATGCGACCCCAAAAAAATCCTCCACCGCTTCCAATTCAGTCGTCTTGCGGTAATTTGGCAGGCTCTCGACGAATACTCTTCCATAGGCCTTCTTCAAAATGCGATTGTCCAACAATGCCAACAGGCCCCGGTCGTGTAGCGAGCGGATGAGCCGCCCGAATCCCTGCTTCAGCGTGATTACGGCCGCGGGCACCTGATACTGAAAGAAGGCATTGCCCCCCTCGGCATCGATGGACTTCACCCGCGCCGCCACGACCGGGTCGCTGGGCACGGCGAAAGGCAGGCGGTCGATGATCACACAACTAAGTTGTTCTCCCTGGACGTCGACGCCCTGCCAGAACGACGAAGTCGCGAACAGTACGGCATGCGGAGTCAGACGGAATTCCTCCAGCAGTGCGCTTTTCGGCGCGTCGCCTTGCAAAAGCATTGGGAAATCGAGCTCACCGAGCAAGCGCTGGTAGACATCGTTCATCTGCGCGTAGCTGGTAAACAACACGAAGGCCCGGCCGCGCGTGATCTCAAGCAACCGCCGGATGCGGTCCGCGGCTTTGGCCGCAAACTGCGGGGTGCGCGGATCGGGAAGATCGGGAGGCACATAGAACAGCGCCTGGTTTTCGTAATCGAAATGAGAGGGTAGAACAGATTCCCGCGCGTGCTCGAGCCCCAGCCGGC
>DATNNO010000107.1:0-8317 GCA_035601775.1 Terriglobales bacterium
TTGCTGAAAAACTCATTTTCGGACTCTCTGTTGCCAGTAACGAGTTTTCCAGATTCGGCCCCGGTTGCGGGTTTCCCACCTGTTGCCGAAGATCGTTCTGTTGCCGAACTTGGTATTTTTCAGCAAACTGTGAAGCCGGACACATTTCAGCGATTTACGGTATGCCTAAAGGCATACCCTGATACGAATCGCGAGTTTTTTCCGCAAACTGCAAAGGCATATCCCGATACGAAATCGAGGGTTCGCCAGCAGCCCGAAGCCTCATCGCTGCGATGAAGCTTTCCCTTGTGTGGTAGATCCTAAGCAGACGCTACTGTTCCTGGTCAGGTGGCATTTGCGGCGGTTGCATGCCGGGTTGCGTCGGCTGTCCAGGCGGTGCGCCGGGTCCAGACGGAATGCCGGTATTGGCCGTGCCAGGAACGCCCTGAGTTCCGGGAACGCCCGACTGGATGGCACTGGTTGCCCCTTGGAGCGCCGGCTGGTTTGGCGTGGTGAGAAGTCCACCGCGGTCGCTGCTCGGGTCGTAAATGAACTGCCATTGATAGTAGTGGTCTTTCTTATTAAATACGCGGATGGTTTTATCTTTGCTTGTACTGGCTACTCCAACCATGGGCCCGCCGCCGAAGACCTGAGCGCCGGGGGCCGAGCTTCCTTGGCCTACTGCGCCGAAAGTGCCAGGAGCGCCTGGGCCAACTGCCGCGAGACTTGTGCTCTGGTTGGGCGCAGCCCCTGCGGTATCGCTACCAGCACTTTCATCTGAATTTTGTGCCGTTGTCCCGTTGGATGCTGTGGTTGTGCCTACTCCTGGAGTCGGGGTCGAGTTGCCTGGATTGATGCCGGCGGCAGCTAGGCCGCCAGCCAGCGCCATCTTGTTCATGGCGCCATTGGGGAGTCCTGCCTGCCCGCCGGGGCCGCCCGCTATTCCCGAAGCGCCCGGATTAAGACCGTTTACCGGAGTGGCTCCTGCGAGTCCCGCTCCGAACGCCATTTGTACGTCGCCCATGTGAAGGATCTTGAAATCTTGTCCGGTGATTGGGTCTTTGTAGCGTTTGCGCAGGAAGCGGATCTGATTCGTGTTTTCCAGTTCTTCGATGCGGGTTGGATAACGGCCGAATTTCTTGACGAAGTGCTTCATCGCGCGCGAGTACTGTACTCCGCGATGAATCAGCTCCTCCTCGCGATCACGTTTTACCTGGAAGGCGATCGCCGGAGCCATGATCACGGCAGCAATGGCGATGAGTGCCACAAACAGTATGAGCGTGATCAGAATGTATCCGCGCTCGGTGCGACGGTGGGAGACGGATTTTCGAGAGCGCAAGATCATGGGAATTTGCAATTGAGTAATTTTGTGATTGAGTAATTTATGTACTGCGCTTTCTCAAATTACCCAATTACAAAATTGCTCAGCTCCCAAATTGCCTCACCCCAGAGTCAGCGGAATACTCTGGCGGTTGTTGTTGAGCACGTCTTCTATTTCCACGGATGTGGGTGAGATGCGCAGGACTTTGTAATGGCGATTGACGACTTCTCCTTCAGCCGCGATGAAGACGTCTTCGCCCTCCGACAGAAAAATCTTCTTGGGCTCGCCCGCTTTGCTGGCGAATCCGAAAAACTTCAGGTTGATGGGCGGCGGCGGTGGCGGCGGTGGTGGTCCGCTGTTCGCTTCTTTGTCGGGCGTTGCCGGCGCCACGGGCTGTGGAATCTCCGCCTGGGCCAGGAAGATATTTCGGCCCGTGCCTTCGTACTTGGTGTCTTCACTGGCCTTCAACCAGTCATAGCGCAGGGTGGGATCAAGCGAACGCGGCCCGGCGCTGGCCTTCTTGCCGTGAGCCTTCTTGCGCGGCGCCAGTCGAGAAGTAGCAGCCGGTTGAGCGGTCGCAACCGGAGCAATCGCGGGCGCCGGCGTAGTTGCCGTGGGAGCAGAGCCCCCGAAACTGAACAGCAGAACCACGATGGCCACCACCATCAGGGCCACGGCCAGGATCAGTTTCTTCTGATTTTCCGCGCCGATTTTCAATTAGCACCCGTTTTCACATAGCACCCGATTTCGCTGGAGCTGGTTTCATAAATGCCTTGCCTGGGAGAACCTTCACCTGAGGGCTGAAGAGACTGTGTCAGAACTAGTCTTTCGCCTCGCTGGGGCTCAACGGTTCCCACTTTGTTCCCACGACTTACGCCGTGGGCTGCATTCTTACGCCGCTTCGCGGCTGTTGCGGGCAATCGGCTGTGAAGCCGTGCCCTCCCAAAACCATTTGTTCCCAAAACCGTCTACGACAATTCTAGGCGGCGCCCGTCTTCAGATAAGTTTCCAGTTTGAGCTGCAGCTTGACTACGCCGTTCTGCTCTCCGCCCAGACTCAAGCTATCCACCAGAAAAAACAATTGGTCGCGTTCCAGCGCGTTAATGAATCGCACCAATTGGAGGTAATCGCCGGCGAGGTCGGCCTCGATTTCCACCCGCCGCGCGCCCACCGTCTCCGGATCCTTGTCCTTATCTTTCATGGAGTACTTAATGCTTCCGATTTTCACACCGCTCTGTGCCGCCACCTTGCCGAGATCCGCGGAAATTGCGGAGTCCTGCGAGGGCAACCGTTGCGCATAAAACTGTTCAATCTGCTTACGAGCGATGGGAATCTTCTTATCCAAACCGCGCAGGGGTTCGACCTCGCGCGTCTTCTGCTGCAATTCCTTCCAGTTTTGAGCGAGTTGATCGCGTCTCGAGGTTTCCGATCCGATCAAGGGAGAAAAAAACACCGCGATCGCGAGCACATCGACCACCGCCATGGTGGCGAGCGCGATCTTCACTTTCCGCCGCGTGTCTCTAAGGTCGGGCATTACGGCGCACCTCCCGGGCTGACGCTTCCATTCTCGGGCACGTAAAGCGCACTGATGTGGAACTGCACGGCATCTCCTGCCGATGACCCGCCGCCGGTCGCGGTGGTTTCTTCCTCGATGTAGGTCTCGTGGAAATGTTGCGAAGCCTCCATTTTGCTTACCAGATCGAGCGCATGTTGGCGGGTATCTCCGGCCACGATCAGCTTGATCTCCAACTCATTATCGGGCGCCAGTTCGGGATGAATCGAGACCACGTGCAGCCGGGGCGGCATGAGGCGTTCCAAGTCCTCGAACGCCTTGGTCCAGGAAAAGGCTTTGCGCTGGAAAAGATCGTTAAGAAACTGGGATCGGTCGCGAGTCGTGCTGTTCTGGGGCAGGTTCAACAAGGCTTGCGCGTCGGCCTTCTCCTTGTCTCGGGCGGCGCTCTGCTCTTCGTATTGCCTTATGAGTTGCCGGTCTTTGCGAGCGCCGGTCCACCCGTTCACCGTCATGATGAGCAGCAGCAAAGTCAGAACTCCGAGTGCGACCAGCGCTCCGCCCGAGCGCAGCCAGAAGCGCCGCGCATCCTCGTAGGGCTGGGTCGCGAGATTGATGTCGACACGCATTTAGGAGAGTAGGGCCCCCACCACCCCGGCCATTCTCCACTTCGGAATCGAACCTGCGCTGGCACCCAATTGCGAAGTCCCGACCAATTCCGTGACTTCCGCTCCGGTCTGAGCGCGAAGTGCGGGGACGGCTCCGCCCGCGTCTGCCAGGCCAGCTACGAAGATGTGCTCAATGTTCAGCTGGTAAGTATCCTGGAAAAACACCACCGAGGGATAAACCTCTTCCGCGAGTTGCTCCCCGGTAATGGTTACCCCGCGCGGGTTTTCCAATGTGCGGAACAGCAGCAGTTGATTCTTATCGAGGATGGCAATGCTGGTGGTGCGCGCGTCCACTTTCACAACCAGCGTTGGCCGGTCCGCGTCGGCCGCGCCCAAGGCAGCCAGCATGGAAGGCAGCACGATGCCGGGGTTGTATCCCGCGTCGCGGAACACGGACTCGTAGTCCTCAATCACGCTGGTCAACGCCACCGCCGCCACTACCTTGACCCCGCTCGTGCTGGGCTGGGCGTGGTAGGAAATCTTGGCCTTATCGAGATCAAAAGGAAGCGACTTCTTGAGCCGGAAACGGACGACGCTTTCTGCTTCCGCGCGGTTGGCGGGGAGAGCATCAAAATCCAGCAGCATCACGCGAACCGCGGCATCGGGCAACACGGCAATCACGTCGCGGGACCGGCTGCTCACGCTACCCAGGGTCTCGCGAATGGTGTCGAAAACGCCCTTGCGCTCGCGCACATTGGTCTCGAGCAAGTCGGGAACCACGCTGCCCTTGGCCAGATCTCCAGCGGCGCACATCTCGACCATGTCGCCTCGTTCCGAAACCCGTCCGGCGAGCACACGGTCGGCCGCAATCTCGCAGGCCAGCTTCGGTTTGGAACTCGAATTGAAATTAGGACGCATGGTTGACACTATTCCCCGAACGATACAGGCCATTTCATAGTGAACCTGTCCGGTCCCTCATGGGCTAAAGCCCGCATTCTTTTTGGCCCGGAACGCCACGGCTGAAGCCGTGCCCTTCCCAAAACCATTCAGCGGGGGCACGTCTGAGGCCTGCCCCTCTGACAACCATCTATTGAGATAGCTTATACAAGTAAAACGCTGAGCCGCTGATAAATGCAATAGCTCGGAGGGCACCAGAGTCATTGACCGAAAGGTCCGCCACCTTCCTTCATGCATGAGGCTCTATCGCATGCTTTCGATGAAGGTGACCTTGTTAATCTCTTTCAATGTAGTCAGCCCGATTCTTACTTTATCCAGAGCGGACTCACGCAGGAACCGCATGCCCTCATCGCGAGCGGCTCGCCGGATCTCGGAAGTTGGCTTCTTCAGCAGAATCATTTCGCGGATACGGTCGCTCAAATCGAGCAACTCGTGGATGGCAGTTCGCCCGCGGAATCCCGTCCCAGCACATTCAATGCAGCCTTGTCCTTCATAGAAGTTGACCTCCGACCACACCTTCGGATCGAGGCCGCTGGCCTCCAGAATCTCCGGGGTATAGTGCGTTTCCGTGCGGCAGGATTCGCAAATCAGCCGCACCAGCCGCTGCGCCAGAATGCAGTTCAAAGCAGAAACGAAGTTGTAAGGCTCAACGCCCATGTTGAGAAAGCGCCCAATGACATCGACCACGTTATTAGCGTGGACAGTGGTGAAAACCAGGTGACCGGTGAGCGCGGACTGAATCGCGATTTGCGCCGTCTCCGTGTCGCGGATTTCCCCAACCATGATCTTGTCGGGATCGTGACGCAGGATGGAGCGCAGTCCGCGAGCGAAGGTCAGACCTTTTTTCTCATTGACCGGGATCTGGGTGATGCCACGAATCTGGTATTCGACCGGGTCTTCAATGGTGATGATTTTGTCTTCGTCGGTCTTGATCTCGCTGACCGCTGCGTACAGGGTCGTGGTCTTGCCGCTTCCGGTTGGTCCGGTGACCAGCACCATGCCGTACGGTTCCTTGATGTAGCGGCGGAATTTCCGCAAGTCGTCTTCATCGAAACCCACCACATCGAGAGTGAGTTTGTGAAATTTTTCGCTCATCGATTCTTTATCGAGCACGCGCAGCACGGCATCCTCGCCGTGGATGGACGGCATAATCGAAACGCGGAAGTCGATAGGCCGCTCGGGACTGCCGTAGCGCACGCGGAAGCGTCCGTCCTGCGGAACCCGGCGCTCGGAGATATCCAGTTCACTCATCACTTTGATACGCGAGATGATGGTCGAGTGGTGCTCCTTGGCGATGGGCGGCATGGCTTGGGTGAGCACGCCGTCGATGCGGAACTTGATGCACACGGAGTCATCGCGGGTTTCGATATGAATGTCACTGGCCCGCCGCTGCAGAGCGGTGAAGATCGTAGTATCGACGAGACGAATGATGGGGCTGATATCGCCCTGCTGCGTGGCCAGCCGGTCGATGGAGATGCTCTCGTCGCCGCCCGCCTCGTCTTCGTGGATCACATCCAGGGCAAAGCCTTCGCTGGCGTCTTCGAGAACCCGCTTGGACTGTTCCGTCTTCTTGAGGATTTCGGTGATCTGGGCCAGGGTCGAAACCTTGGTGACGATGCGCTTGCCGAGCAGCAGGCTGATCTCGTCGATCATCATCAGCTGGCTGGGGTCGGCGATGGCGATGGCGAGCCGGCCATCCTCGGTCTCCTCCAGCGGCACGAAGTTGTAGCGAAACATCAGGTGGACTGGAATGGTTTTGAAAAGATCGTGGTGCAGCTGGAAATTATGCAGGTCGACGAACTGGCAGCGATAGCGCCGCGCGATGTCCTGCGCCTTTTCCAGTTCCTCGGCGTGGGTGCCGGGCGCCGCGCTCCCGTTCCCGCCCACGAATACTGTTTTGTTTTCGGTCGTGCTTGCCATTTCTTAACCTACCTACACAGGCCAGAGCCGTATTTCTCGTCTAATAAATTGCAGATCTAGTGAATCGTAGATCCTAAAGTGAAGATGGGTAAATATAGCGAGATCAGTATTCCGCCCACGATCACTGCCATGAAGATGAGGATGACCGGCTCGATCAAAGCCATGGCCGCTCCCAGCGCGTTCTGCACGTCTTCCTCATAAAACTCCGCCACCGAGTTCAGCATTGCCGGCAAGGCTCCGGTGGACTCTCCCACTTCGATCATCTCCACCGACAACTCGGGAAACATCTTTTGTTCTTCCAGGCTCTTGGCCAGCGGCTGCCCTTCGCGTACCCGGACGGCGGCCACGGAAATGCCGTTCAGGATGCGCCGGCTGCTCATCGAAGCTCCCGCGGTTTGGAGCGACGGGACCAGGGGCATGCCGCCTGCTAGCAAGGTCGAGAGCATGCGCGAAAAGTTGGCCACCTGGTACTTCAACCATATTTGGCCGAGCAAGGGAAGCGCCAGAATGGCACGGTCGAGGCGTTCGGCCCCGCGATCGGTTTTCTTCCACTGCCAGAAAGCCAGCACCGCGATGACCAACCCGATCGCGATCATGGGGAAATATCTTTGCGCGTGGTTTCCGATATTCAGCATGATCAGCGTGATGAACGGCAGTTGCGCGTTCATATCCTGATAAAGCTTGGCGAACTGCGGCACCACATACGTCACCAGGAAGATCAGCATTAACGAAACCACGGTGACCAGCAGGGTCGGATACACCAGCGAGACCGCTAATTTCTTCTTGAAGGTCAGCGCCATGCGCTGGAAGGCGATGTAGCGGGTGAGCACTTCTTCCATGTTGCCGCTCTTCTCGCCCGCCATCAGCGTGCTGGTGTAAATTTTGGGGAAAGCTCCCTGCCCGGAAAAAGCGTCGGAGAGCAACTCCCCGGCCTTGACCCGGTCGCGAACATTCTGCAACAGGCTTTGCAGATACGGATTCCTCTGGCGCTTGATGAGCAACTCCAGAGAACTCAAGATTGGCAGTCCGGCTTTGATCAGGGTCAGGAATTGCGAGTTGAAGATGAGAAACTGGCTTTGCTTGACCTTGCCGCTCCGGCTGAAGCCGCCGCCTGAGAACATGCCCCGGGGCTTGACCCAGTACACCAGGAAACCCTGTTGCACGAAGCGGTCGCGAACCTCGGCTTCCGAGTATCCGCTCTCGACCTGCTGTAACAGGTGCCCCCGTTCGTCCGCGATTTTGACTACGAATTCGGCCATGCCGCAGTCCGTTTACCGTCTCGCCCACCCCAGTCTAGCATTCCCACCTGTCAGCCATTTGTTAATTGCCGGTCAAACCCCTATCGGGAGTAACGAAGCGGTCGGGAGCCCAGCACGCCCCCGCCATACGCCACAACATTATGAAAAAACTACACTTACGCTCATTCAGCCGCGAAGCGGCGATAGAATGCAGCCCACGGCGCAAGCCTTGGGTAGGCAAGTGCGAAACCGCCAAGCCCCAGCGGGGCGAAAGACAAGTAGCGACCCAGCCTTCTATTGTCCCAACTCACCGTCAATTACCTCAACCCCATCCGGCACCGTGAACTGGAACCGCTGATCGGGCACGGCCACGTCTTCCCTCTGACTATTAAAGCGATATTCCGTGACCGATCCATCCACTTCCTCGATTACTATTCGGCCAATCCAGTGCTCGGGCGTGATCTCAAGCAAAACCTGGCTGACCCGGTCCGCCAAACTCTTCGGGACGCCCCTCAGAACCGCATCCCCCGCCGCCACCGGAGCCACATCCGGAGCCAAGCTCAAACCCTGCAATTCCTTCTCCAACTTGGTCTTACCCAAAAGAAACGCCAGCGGAGACCGCAAATCCTCCAGCTTCTTAACCGCCGTCCGCCGCACCTGCCGCTCGCCCGGAACGTAAAACCACGCATCCTTGCCGTCGCTCAGGAAGAGCTTATCTCTCGGAGAACGGTACTCCCAACGCATCTTGCCAGGTTTTTTTAACCAAAGTGTTCCCGATTCAGTA
>DATNNO010000108.1:0-50835 GCA_035601775.1 Terriglobales bacterium
CAGCAACAGCAAAAACTTTCTAATAAGTAAACATCAACACCTCGGGATCAACGCCGCCCCGACGGCGCGGCCGATCTCGGACACTCTATGTGTCTCTTGACAACGCCGACACGGTTATAGAGGGTGCCCCACATCTCGCGGTTTTCGAGATGTGGGTCTCGGATGTCGAGGCTGCTCACGCGACCACAGACACTTCTCCGTGGGGCTTGCGCGTGGGCCGGACGGTGATCTCGACATCCTGTCCCAGGTGGTGACAAAACCCAACTTCAAAGGCGGCGGACAGGAGTGTCCGCCCCACACGATCGGATCATGCTGACGCGTGAGGCTGTTTGATCCCCAGGATCTCTGCGGCTTCCGGCACCCAGCTCTCACAGACCACCTATAGCAGGTCAAACCTCTCTCAACGCTTGAGATATTGCGCCGGAGGCAGAATCGCGATGCCTTGCCACGGATGCAGAGCCAGCACATCGGCGTCTCCGGTCAGGATCACGTCCGCCTTGCCATTTAGGGCGACGTCGAGAAATTTGTCGTCGTTGGGATCGCGGCATTCGCGGACGGGATACACAATCGGTACGAACTCGGCGGCACGTCCGAGCAGTCGCAAGAACTGCTGACGGTCTGAAAGATTAATGTAGCGGTCGAACTTGGCGCGGGCAAGAACGTCCGCCAGTTCGTTCATGGTGGCTTCGGACACGAGCATAAGCCCGGAATCGGCGGCCTTGCGAACCGCGTCCCCAGGAACTGACGATGGAAGCAGGAGGCGGCTCACCAGACAATTGGTATCGGCGACGATGCGCTCGCGAACCCGCATCACTCCTTCAATAATTTCTTCAGCACCGATTTCGTCAGGCCGCGAGCCTTGGCCTGAGCCCCGACTCGATCACAAAAGCGCTGGAACTCGGCGGCATTGAGGTCGCGAATCCTCTCGTATTCCTCGGCTGACATGATCACGGCAACGTCCCGATTTTGGCGTCGAATCACGACCGGCTCGCGCTGGGCGGCGTCCAGGAGCGCGGCCAGGCGCTGCTTGGCGTCCGTGGCAGAAACAGTTCGCATAATGTCTAGATTAGATAAAATAGATATAATAGTCAAACTTGCTGGGTGGCGGGCGGAGCGCTGGCGGACGTGTAGGGCGGACACTCTTGTCCGCCGCCTTTGACCTTGCTTCTGAGGCTGGGCTTCTGAGGCTGGGTTTCCGAGGCTGGGAACAGCTGTCCGCAATCAGGATCAAAGGCAGCGCGCCGTACTCCTTCCCACCAACTGCACCGTAACGGCGAAGTCCCGGTCCTGACGAACACACTGTGTGATGCGGGCCTTGCGTTATACTTGAGCCTGAATGGCTGATCTCGCGCAGAAGACCTTCTACCTCGAAACCTTCGGCTGCCAGATGAATGCGCACGACTCGGAGAAGGTCGTAGGCACGCTTTTGTCGGAGGGATACCGCCAGGTTCAAACCGTCGAAGAGGCCGAACTGGTTCTCTACAATACCTGTTCCATCCGCGACAAAGCCGAGCAGAAGGTCTTCAATCGGCTCTCCGACTACAAAAAGTTTTATAAGCAGGGCAAGCGCTTCGGAGTGTTGGGCTGCGTGGCGCAACAGGAAGGCGAAAAGATTTTCGAGCGCGCTCCGTATGTTTCCCTGGTCTGCGGATCGGCGTCTTATCGGAATCTGCCGCAAATGCTTATCCAGATCGAGGCAGGGAAGCAGCGCGTGACCGGATTGGACGACCGCGAGACCGACGAATGTTTCGAAACCGAATTCACCGCGCGCACCAACCCGCATCGGGGCTACATCACCATCATCGAAGGCTGCGACAAGTTCTGCGCCTACTGCGTGGTTCCCTTCACTCGCGGCAAGGAGCGCAGCCGGACCTCCGAGTCCGTATTGTCCGAAGCTCGACAGATGGCGGATCTGGGTTACACCGAGGTCCAGTTGCTGGGGCAGAACGTGAATTCCTACAAGGATTCATCCGGCAAGAAGAGCTTCGCGGAGCTGCTGGCGGCGGTAGGCGAGACTCCGGGCATCAGGCGGGTACGGTTCACAACGTCCCATCCCAGAGATTTTGGCCGCGATATTGTCGAGGCAATCGACGCCGTTCCTACCCTGTGCGATCACGTCCATCTGCCGGTGCAGAGCGGCTCCGCGCGGGTGCTCGACGCAATGCAGCGTTTGTACACTCTCGAGCAGTACCTGGAGCGCATCTCATGGATCAAGGCGGCGCGGCGGGAGATGAGCATTACCAGCGACATCATTGTCGGGTTTCCGGGCGAGACCGAAGCCGAATTCGAGCAAACCTTGGCGCTGCTCGATCAGGTTAGCTACGATGCCATCTTCGGGTTCAAGTATTCGCCGCGGCCCAACACTCCGGCGCTGAGCTTGGAAGACGCGATCCCGGATGAGGAGAAGGCGCGCCGTTTGGCGGTGCTCAATGAGAAGCAGCGCGTCATTCAGAAACAATGTAACGGAAGGTATCTGGGAACAACTCTTGAAGTAATGGTTGAAGGGAAGAACGAGGCGCGAAGACAGTGGATCGGTCGGACGTCGCAGAACAAAGTGTTCAATTTTACTGCTCCCGATACGGTAAAACCTAATATCGGTGGATACGTGACTGTAGTGACGACGGGCACCTTTCCTAACAGCCTTTTCGGTCAAATAGTGATATAAGGAGCGCAGCAGTTTTCGGAGATCACGATGGAAGTAGAGATGAAAATTCGGGGCCTTCTGATGGATCCGGTAACAAACATGCCGATCGTGATCCTCAAGGACGCAGGGACCGACACGGTGCTGCCGATCTGGGTGGGCATCTACGAGGCGAACGCGATTGCGCTGGAGATCGAGAAGGTCAGCACGCCGCGTCCCATGACCCACGACCTGATCAAGAATGTGTTGGTCGGGCTGGATACAATGGTCCACAAGGTAGTCGTGACGGAACTGCGGGAAGATACGTTTTATGCCGTGATCTGGCTGGAGCGCGAGGGGAGGATCGTCAGCATTGATTCACGACCATCGGATGCGTTGGCCCTGGCTTTGCGGGTTGATTGCCCTATCTTTGTGGAAGATGAGGTTCTGAAGAATTCGAAACTGGCGACCACGGCCTCAGACCGCGTGACCAGCGATGAACTGCGCAAGTGGCTGGAAGGCCTGAATGACGAGGATCTGGGCCGGTATAAAATGTAGTGGCGACACTTGGTGATTGAGTAATTTTGTAATTGAGTGATTGAAGAATCTGGGGTGTTTGTCGATTACCCAAGGATCACTCGATTGCCCAATCCATCCCTCCATGCCTGAACCGGCGGAACAGCTTCAGCAAATCTATGTGGCGGGATTCGAACTGAAGGTTTTCGACCGCTTTCCTAAATGCGTGGGAGTGGTGCGGGATAACTGCATCGCACTGCTGGTGCCCGCAGCCGACGGATTGCAGATGCTGGGCACGCCCGGATGGCTGATGGGGGAAGCTGTGGGTGTGCTGGTCGAGACCGGGGGCCGGCGCGTGTTCCAAGCCAAACAGGAAGTCGTTGAAGCGACGCCCGAAAGGCTGGAGGCGCTGAGGCTTTTTCGGGAACATCTCGAACGATTGCTCAGAGGGACGTCGTGATTGGAGTAGCGCATCATCTGGCAGGAGTGATGCTGATAGTGTGTATTGACATCACAATATAGATGTGGCATCATTGTGCTTATGCGGACGACTCTTAGTCTCGATGATGACGTCTTTCAGGTGGTGCGGCGCTACGCCGAAAGCCGCTCTCTGGCCCTGGGCAAAGCGGTGTCCGAACTGGTGCGCAAGGGATTAGCCTCGCCCACGCCCACACGCACGGTTAACGGAATCCAAGTGTTCGACGTGCCTCCGGATTCGCCACGTATCACGACCAGTCGGGTGAAAGAGCTCGAGTCCGAATTGGAATGACGGCGTTTCTGCTGGACGTGAACGTGCTGGTCGCGCTTGCATGGCCCGGCCATGAAGCTCACGAACGCGTGCAGGTTTGGTTCGCCCGCAATGCGGATCTGGGGTGGGCTACCTGTCCGTTTACACAATCGGCCTTCGTTAGAATACTGTCGAATCCAGTTTTTTCTTCCCGTGCTGTCTCGCCCCAGGAGGCTCTCCGGGCTTTGAACATCAGCCTTAAACATCCGGCACACCGTTTTTGGGCGGCCGACATCGCATTCGGAGACGCAGTCCGGCGCTTCCAGGGGCGCCTTGTGGGGCACAAGCAGGTCACTGACGCGTATCTACTTGGGCTGGCTCTACACAAGAGGGGGAAGGTGGCCACGCTGGACCGCAGCCTTGCGGCATTGTTGGATCCCAAAAGCACCGAACGGGATCGGGTTGAGGTGATCCCGAAGAGTGCCTGAAGGCAAAAGCCGAACCAGCATTTATACGCGCGCTTCGTAGTTTACATAATATCCGTTATCGGACATTGTATGGGTGACGCGCCTGAGCCTAGAGTGGCGCTTCAGTTCTTGTTGCCGTTGGCCAGTTGAGCGGTGTTTTCCGCTGCCAGCACGATCTTTGCGTGGAACAGTGTGCCTGCGACCCGGGTGGCGATTGCGATCAGTTCCCTTTGCCCGGTGAAGACTTTCACCAACCTGGCCTGGGAGAGTTCGGGCAAATTCACTGGGCGGCCGGTGCGGATGCGCGCGGCCATTTCCTCGTTGGCGGTGACGCACGGAAATTGAGGCAGAAGTTTGCGGGGATGAATGAAGAGATCTTCCGTCTGACCCGTCTTAACAATTGCATCCAGTTCTTCTAACGTATGGGCATCGGCTAATTCGAATTCGCCGACTGCGGTCCGGCGTAACGACTGCAGGTGGGCGCCACAGCCTATTAGTTGACCCATGTCGTGGGCCACGGAACGCAGGTAAGTTCCGGAGGCGACGCGGGCGCGGAAACTGGCGCGATCATTGTCGACCTGTGAAATCTCGAATTCCTTGATCTCAACTTGAACCGGTTTTAGCGTAACCTCCGCGTGCTTGCGAGCCAGCTTATAGGCGGGCACGCCTTGAATTTTCTTGGCCGAAAACGGCGGTGGCGTTTGTTCGATCATGCCTTGAAACCGGCTGGCGAGTTGGCGCACCTGGTCCAATGACAGGGTAACCGCCTGGGCCGGGCTGGTGGGTTCGCCCTCGGCGTCGTAGGTGTCGGTGGCAAACCCGAAGCGGATCGTGCCCTCATAGGTTTTCTCGGATGAGGTATAGAACTGGGCCAGCCGGGTCAGATTGCCAGTCACCAATGGCAATACTCCCGTGGCCAGCGGATCCAGAGTGCCCAGATGTCCCACGGAGCGCTCTTGCAGGATGCGGCGTACGCGATTGACCACGTCGTGTGAGGTCAGGCCGGACGGCTTGTCGATGATGAGGACGGCGTTCATGGGCCAATTTAGTAATTGGGTAATCTAGTAATTTGGTAATTTAGAAGGTACGCTCGGGGATACGGCGGTTTGCGCGCGAGCCCGGTTGTGCAATTACCCGATTACCAAATTACCAGATTACGCAAATTAATCCCTCATGATTCCTGTCCGCGATGACACGCCCCGGTTCAGCACTCCATTCGTTACATATTTCATTATCGCTTTGAATACGGTGGTCTTCCTATTGGAATTGTCGGTGGGCGGACAGGGTCACCGGGCTTTGAACAGCCTGATGTACCAGTTTGGTGTGGTGCCTCTCCACTTCGAACGAGCGTTGGTGGCTGGGTCCGCTTCTTCGCTGGCCGGACTATTGCTTCCGATTCTCACCTCGATGTTTCTGCATGCCTCGTGGCTGCACATCATCGGCAACATGTGGGTGCTTTGGATCTTCGGTGACAATATTGAGGACTATCTCGGACACTTTACGTATCTGCTTTTTTATCTGGTCAGTGGCTTCGCGGCGGCGGTCGCTCACATCCTTCTGAATGCGGGATCGAACGTGCCCAGCGTGGGGGCGAGCGGGGCAATTGCCGGTGTGATGGGGGCTTATTTCGTGCTCTATCCGCGAGCCCGGGTGCTGATTTGGTTTCCGCCTATTTTCTTTTTTCATCTGCCCGCGTGGTTGGTGCTGGGATACTGGTTCTTCGTGCAGTTCCTGAGCGGGGCGGCCACCTCGATTGCGGAGACCAGCCAGACCAGCGGTGGGATCGCGTTCTGGGCTCACGTAGGAGGCTTCGTGGCTGGGATCGTGTTGATCAAACTGTTGCCGGAGCGGCCGCAACGCTACCGGTACGCGGCCTGGTGATCAAACCTCGATATGACGACTCCGGCTCTTCATACCGATCGCCTCCTGCTGCGGCCGCATATTCTGGCCGACGCGCCCGAGCTTGCTCGGCTGGCGGGTGCGCACGAGGTCGCCGCCACTACGCTGCGCATTCCACATCCCTATTCAGTGGCCGACGCCGAAGCGTTTATCAGCGAGTGGCAGGACGCCGCTGATGAACGAGTAGCGTTCGCCATCGTGCTCCGCGAGAATTTCGCCTTTTTGGGAGGCACCGGACTTCGAGTGGAAAAGGAGCACCGGCACGCAGAACTTGGCTACTGGATCGGCACGCCCTACTGGGGCAATGGTTACGCCACCGAGGCGGCGCGTGCAGTGCTACGGTATGGATTCGAAGTGCTGAACCTGCATCGCATTCACGCTTCGCACTTCTCGGGTAACGCGGCATCGGGAAACATTTTGCGTAAGATCGGAATGAAACACGAAGGCCGGCTGCCGCAGCACATTTTGAAATGGGGGCAATACGTGGATCTAGAGCTTTATGGCATGCTCGATACAGACTTGATGCCCTCTGCCTGACGAGACCCTGGGCGGGAGACATTTGCGGCGTTTACAATCTGATGACAATAATTCCGCTTCACATGCCGCTATAATCTTGTTGTGAACACCCAATCAGTTCGGCAGGTCGCGTCGGCGGAGTTCCCTACCCGGTGGGGCAAGTTCCGCATCTTCGGATTTCAGGGAGAGTTCGGCGAGGGCACGAATTTGCCGAAGGATGGCTCGCGCAAGGAAGAGGCTGTGGCGCTGGTGATGGGCGATGTGCGCTCCGTAACGCCGCTGGTGCGCATCCATTCGCAATGCCTCACGGGAGATGTTTTCGGCTCGCTGCGCTGCGACTGCCGCCAGCAACTGGAGATGGCGCTGGCCATGATCGCCGAGCAAGGCGCAGGGGTGCTGATCTACGAACAGCAGGAGGGGCGGGGCATTGGGCTGATGGCCAAGTTGCAAGCCTACGAGTTGCAGGACTCCGGACTCGACACCGTCGAGGCCAACGAACGCCTGGGATTCAAAGCTGATCATCGTGAGTTTGCCATGCCGGCGGGAATCCTGAAGGCGTTGGGCGTGTCCAAGGTACGATTGCTGTCAAACAATCCCGACAAAGTTGCGGCGCTTGAACGCGGTGGAATTGAAGTAGTGGAACGGGTTCCCTGCGAAGTGACGCCCAGCAGCCATGCGGAAGACTACCTGAAGACCAAGAAAGAAAAGATGGGCCATTTGTTCTCGCGGTGATTCCGACTGAGAACAAACTTCAGAGATCCTTCGTTGCGAGTCGTTCGCTTCGCGCAACGACTCCGCTTCCTCAGGAGGACAACGCCGAATGGCGTGTCCCAAGTCAAGCAGGCCAGATCCCCAGCGCGGTCTGGCTCAGGATTTGTTGTCGCGTTTCTTGCGGCAATGGCAGCGCGCGAAACTCGTCGAGGTTTTGCTTGATGTCGGGAACGCCTGGCCCTGGCCAGTCTGTGCCAAACAGAGTCTTGTGGGCGATCTCCTGCAAGCGCGGGAAGTATTTCAGCAGCGTCTTGGGTGGAATTCCGCTGATGTCCAGAAATACGTTTGGGTGGCGGCGCACCAGGAAGAATGCCGTTTGCATCCACAGGGGGCGTCCGCCGTGGGCTAGCAGGATCTTCAGCTTGGGGAAATCGACGGCGACGTCGTCAATGTGGATGGGATCGCCGTACTTGTTGCGCGCGCCGGGAAAGATCGACGTTCCGGTGTGAAACATGACGGAAATGCCGTTGGCCTCAGCGGCGCGATAGATGATCTCCAGCTCGTTCACGCCGTTCAGGTAATCGTTGGGGAAAAGAAGTTGGTGAGGCGGGTGAATCTTGATCATCTGGATCTTCAGGCGCAGAAGCTGTTCCACGTCGGCCATGACGTTTGAAGTATGGCGTGGGTGCAGGCTACCGCAGGAGAGTAGCCGCTTGGGATTCTCTTTGACGTAGTCGGCGACGAACTGGTTCACACCGGATGTGAAGCCGATGACCTCGGGGGCCACGTAATTGATGAGCATTGCCCGATCGACGCCGGCCTTATCAAGATACTTCAGGAAAGCTTTGGGAGAGCGGCAGAACTCGGCAATTTCGTCGTAGTTCGCGCGGTTCTTCTTTATGAGTTCAAGGGCGTGAGGCTTGAACATCTCCAGGGGCTGAATGTGGATGTGGCAGTCAGTGATCAAGTTGGTCGTTGGTCTTTCGTCGTTGGTCCTTCGTCGTTGGTCCTTGGCGATCGGTCAATTCTGTTCGTTGGCGGCCTGAAGGATGGCCCGTTTCGTAAAGACGCGAATCATTTCGCGGCGATACTCCGGCGTGAGAGCCGACGTGGTCAGCGGCTTGGCGGTTCTCGCCGCCAGATCGCCTACCGCTTCCGCGAGCGCTTCATCCAGTATCTTTCCGGCGAGCAAGTCGCTTGCCCCCTTAACCAGCAAAGGCGCCGGATTTACGGCCGTGATCGCTACGCGTGCGTCGGCAATGTGGCCATTCGTACGCTTCATCACGATGGCGACTCCGGCCAGCGGATAATCAATCGATCCTCGAACGCGAAGCTTGCGATAAACGCCGCGGTAGTCGGCTGACGATTCCGGCAGGAACACTCGCGTCACGAGTTCATTGGGCTGCAACTTGCGATAGACGCCGCCGTCGCCGGTGTAGAAATCCCGCAAAGGCATCCGCCGCAAACCGGACGCGCTGGCAATTTCAATTTCGGCATTCAAACATAGCAGAGCTGGAGGCGTGTCGCCGGAAAATGCCGCCCAGCACTTGGTTCCACCGGGAGCCACGTGACACAAGTCTCCGTCCTTCTTGATGCAGAATCCGCAACCCTTGCGCCAAGTGAGCGACTGGTTGTACCACAGGCAGCGCGTGTCGAGACAAATGTTTCCGCCAATCGTGCCCATGTTGCGCAGCAACGGAGATGCGACTGTCGCAGCCGCCTCGGTGAGTACTCGGTACCGTCGCCGCAGCAGTTCGGAGTGCTCGATGGTCGTCAGCGAAGTCAGAGCTCCGATCTCGATGCCACTTCCCTGCTGGCGAATGCCTTTCAGTTCCGCGATGTGACGGATGTCGAGCACGTATTGGGGCTCGAATAACTTTTGCCGCATGGATGGAATGAGGTCTGTGCCGCCAGCAACGATTCGAACGTTCGCTGCCACACGGTCGTCATGCTTCGCCAGCAGTGAGAGTGCTTCTTCCAATGTACGCGGGCGCAGCAGCTTGAATTGCGGGAGACTCAATCGTCACCTCCCGCGGGGGCGGGCGTTTCGCGCCGCGAGGGATCCAGCGGATGCCGGTCCGGTCCCTTGCCGCGATACCAGAGCGATCCGCCATGTTCGCGAAATCCTGTGGGCGCGGTTGGATCGATTCCTTCGGTGAGGTTGATGTTCTTCGCGTTCTTCTTTGCGCGCAGGGCTGACAGCACACGCTCCGGGGTGAACGGACACTCGTGCAGGCGGATTCCGACTGCGTCGTAAATCGCGTTCGCGATTGCCGGAATGGTCGCTGCCAGTGAGCCTTCGCTGCACTCTTTCGCGCCGAATGGCCCCTCTGGGTCGATGCTCTCCACGATAATCGGTTCGACCTCGGGCGATTCCACCGACGAGGGGCTGCGGTACTCGAGCAGGCCGGGATTCATCAGCATGCCATCTTTCCAAACCATTTCTTCGGTAAGCGCCTGGCCCATGCCCATCCAGACCGAACCTATGATCTGGCCTTCGACTGAGACCGGATTCAGGGCTCGGCCGCAGTCATGCGCCGCCCAGACCTTGTGTACGGTCACTTCGCCGGTGTCTTCGTCCACGGTCACTTCAGCCACCTGGGCCGAGTAGGAGTACGCGGGCGAAGGTCCGACTCCTGCCCCTTTATGTTTGCCGCCACGGGCATCGGGAGGCGGGGCGTAGGAACCCGTTCCGGTGAGAGCGCCGTGGAAATCGATGGCGGCGACTACGGCTTCTTCGAAGGTCATCCAATCTTTCGGGCCTTCGTCTTTGCGTTTCTGCTGCAGCGAGCCGCGGAGAATTTGTCCTTCGACGCGGCCACTGACCGAGGCTCCAGATTGAGTAACATCGTCATCCGCAGCCTTGGAAACGATTGGCGGGGCGCTTCCCTGCTTATAGACGAGGTCGCTCCGAAAGATCAGGTCTTCGGGCGCGCAGTTCATCTTGCGAGCGGCTGCCAAAGCAATTTGCTTTTTCACTTCTGCCGAGGCGCGCAATGTGGCGTTGCCCGCCATGAAGGTTACGCGGCTGGAATAGGAGCCGATGTCGATGGGAGTGAGGTCGGTGTCGGCGGCGATGATCTTGATCCGTCCGAGAGAGCAGCCCAGCACTTCGGCGGCGATCTGAGCCGTCATGGTGTCCGAGCCCTGCCCGATTTCCGATGCTCCGGTGTACACGACGACTCCGCCGTCGCGGTCGATCTTGATGTTCACCGTGGAGTGGGGCATGTCAGAGCGAATGATCGAATTTGCCGCGCCGCTTACGTAGTGGCTGCAGGCGACGCCCAGGCCGCGGCCCTTCGACAGCTTGCCCTTGCGTTGTTTCCAACCCGAGCGCGCAACAACTTTTTCGATGCACTCGGGCAATCCGTAACTCTGCACGCGGAGACCGTTCACCGTGATGCACGGAGGCTGGAGCAGATTGCGTTGACGAATCTCGGCGGAATCCATTCCCACCTTGGCTGCAAGTTCGTCCAGTTGCGATTCGAAGGCGAATCTTACATTCACGGTGCCGTGGCCGCGCATCGCTCCGCAAACAGGCTTGTTGGTCAGGACGCGGTAGCCGTCATATTGAATGTTGGGGATGTCGTAAAGCGCGCCCAGCAGCGCGCCGGAATAGAGAATGGTTACGACGCCATAGGAGCAATAGGCTCCGCCATCCTGCACGACTCGTGCCTTGACGGCGGTGATGCGGCCGTCGTTGGTGATTCCAGTCTTGAGATCGATAATCGTGCGGGGGCGTCCGCGGTGCGCCCAGAAGACTTCTTCGCGGGTGTAGGTAATTTTCACTGGGGCAAGCGCTTTTCGTGCCGCAATCGCTGCGATTATTTCGAGTGGGACGACTTCACTTTTACCGCCAAAGCCTCCGCCTACCAGCGGCTTGATGACGCGAATTTGCGCCATCGGCATTTCGAGCACCAGGGACAGCTTGTGTTGCAGGTAGTAAGGAACCTGGGTTGACGACTGAACGGTGAGCCGTCCGCGGTTGCCGGTGTGAGGATCGATTTCGAACGCAGCCAGGGTCGAATGCGGCTCCATAGCCGCGTGGGTGACTTCATTGGCGATGAAGCGAGCTTCCGCCACCTGGTCGGCTTCGGCGAAACCGTTCTCGGGGTCTCCGAATACGTGGTGATAGTCCTTTTCAAGGTTGTGCGGCTTGTTATCGTGGATGAGGTCGGTCTCCGCCTTCATCGATTCTTCGGGATCGAAGTAGGCGGGCAAGAGCTCGTATTCGACTTCAATCAACTCCAGCGCCTGATCTGCCGTGGCCTCGTCGACCGCAGCAACACAAGCAACGTTGTCGCCGACATAACGGACTTTGTCGAGGGCGAGCGCGTACTCGTCATGGCCGACGGGAAGAATGCCGTACGGATTGGGCGCGTCCTTGCCGACGACAACCGCGACCACGCCTTCCAATTTCTCGGCCCGGCTGGTGTCGATGCGCTTGATGCGGGCGTGCGGGTACGGTGAATGCAGGATTCTGCCGACGAGCATGCCGGGCAGGCTGAGGTCGTCGGTGTACTTGCCCGCGCCGGTAGTCTTGCCGGCGGCGTCGACCATGGCGGTGGGTTTTCCGATGATGGAGAAGTCGTTGGTCATTAGTTCATCCGTTGCCCGGTGGCACCAGTCCTAGTGCTTGCACAACCAAATCTGAGTCACTCTGTGCAACGAGACATGGCGTGAGTCGCTACCAATCTGTACCTTGCCACGAAAATCTTTTTCCGACATTTTTCCGTCCACCTTGACCGGTCTGGTCTGCATAATGTGTCGTTTGCTGGGGTACTCCACCAGTTCCTCGCGCCAGTCCCCATGAAGCGAGATCCCCGAACGTTCGCGGTCACCCTCGAGCGAGATGCCGTCCTTGTTTGCCACACCTTCATATACGTACAGAAGGGCATCGTAGCCGTGTCCCTTCGTGGCTGTGAGCGCAAGCTCGAAGCCGCCAACGTCCCCCGTTTCCTCGGAAAGGAATGCGTTGGAAAAGAATCTGTACGTGCCTGCTTGTGGACACTCGTCAAGTGCTGCAGCGGTTGCCATGAAAACGAGGACTAGGTTGAAAGCCGCAATGACCTTCATTTCGCTGTCGCCATTCCCTTCTGCTCTGCATCAATCGCAGCCTTGATGGCCTGATACATCTGGCTGTAGCCCGTACACCGGCAGAGATTTCCGCTCAGCGCGCCGCGAATTTCTTGCTCTGTTGGTTCCGGATTTTCAGCCAGCAGATGCTTGACGGTCATGATGAATCCCGGTGTGCAGTAGCCGCACTGCGCTCCGCCCCAATCGCCGTAAGCTTTCTGAATGGCAGCCAGGCTTCCATGCTCGCTCACACCCTCGACCGTTGTGATCTCCTGTCCCTCGCAACTGGCAGCAAGCATGGTGCATGACATCATCGGGATGCCGTCCACGAGCACGGTGCAGGCGCCGCAGGACGAATCGTCACAGCCGCGCTTGGATCCGGTGAGGTCGAGGTCCTGACGCAACACATCGAGCAGCAGCGTGCTAGGCTCAAAAGCGAGCTCGTGAGCGCGGCCGTTGACTTTGAGCTCTATGAGTTCCTTTTTCATTTGTTTCGCTAGCACTTAGCACTTGGCAGTTAGCATTTAGCCATTTAGCATCCGTCTTACAGTCAGCAGCCGGCTAAATGCCAGCTGCCAATTGCTAACTGCCAATTGCTAACTGCTGCCTTTCAATACCCGAAATCCGCTTGCGCGGCATAGGCGTGCTGCTTTACGCCTAATTCTTCCACACGGCACGCTCCCAGTTGATTCATATAAGCGCGTCGATCAGCCGTGCCGTACACCCAGCGATCGAGCCACGCGTTGCTGTCGGTTTTCGTCTTGGTCTGTTCGTGGTATTGACGAAAGAATGCGTCATCGCGCTTGTAATATCCCTGGACGGGCGAGGGATGCGCGCCGTAAGCACACTCGACCACGGCGTTTACGAGAAAGCCCGGAATCACGGTGCGATTGGGATCGCTGGCAATCACCTCAGGATCGACGATCTCCTCCGCGACTACGATTACACGCTTGGCTGCTCGAACTCCTTCGATCATCACACCGAAATTGCCCCAGCAGTGGGCATTGCCTTCGCGATCGGCCCGCTGCACGTGGACAATGGTGACATCGGGATTCAGGGCGCGGACCGCGTGCAAGGATTCTTTCGGCTCGAACGGCGAAAAGACTTGATGGAAGAAATGATTGCCCTTCGCGACATCGCTGCCTAATGCTGTTCGCGTGGGAAGAAATGGCACGCCCATGGCACCGGCCTGCAGAGCCAG
The DNA here is from genome assembly GCA_035601775.1 of Terriglobales bacterium. Lineage (GTDB taxonomy): Bacteria > Acidobacteriota > Terriglobia > Terriglobales > Acidobacteriaceae > JABDBE01. Next base: position 13,734 of record DATNNO010000108.1, read on the forward strand.
AGCTACGGTGAAGTTGGTCATGTTGAAGACCTTCATTCCATCCTGTTCGACGGCGCGCCGGAAGTTGTACGCGGATCCCATCATCACGTTTCCGACCCAGGCGGCGATTACTTGTTCAACGCAACCCGCAGCGATGATCTGATCAAAAAGAATGTCCGAGATCGGTCCGATCAACGTGAGGCCGCGCTTTCTCTGACGAATGATCTCGTGCCCGGCGGCGAAGGGGATCATCTGCTCCATCTGCAGGCCGAGCGCGACCGAGGCGTCATCGGGCACCAGGTCGGCCATCGCTTCACGCATTGTGCGGAGCTTAGACACTTCTACTTGCCCTTCCACACTGGAGGCCGTTTCTCGATAAACGCGTTGATCCCTTCCTGCGCGTCTTCCGTTTTCATCAATTCGTCGAAGTAAATCTTCTCCGCTCGGGCAAGGCCTTTGTCGAAATGGATCGAATCCCACGCATAGATGGCCTTCTTGGTGATGGCGAGCGCTGCCGGGCTGAGTTGCGCAAGATGGTGAACTGCATCCTGCACGGCGTGTTCGAGATCGACCTCAGGCACCACCGAATTCGCCAGGCCGATGCTGGCTGCTTCCCTGCCTGTGATGCTGCGGCCGGTGAGCACAAGATCGGCAGCATGCTTCTGTCCGACGAGTGCGGCCAGGACCGTGACTGCGACTGGCGGATAACATCCCAGCTTGATTTCCGGAAATCCCCAGGTAGCCAGCTCCGACGTGTATACCAGATCGCAGACCATGGCCAGCTCGGCGCCTCCGCCCAGGCAGTTGCCATGCACAGCGGCAATGCTCACCTTCTTTGAACCAACTAACGCCCGGATGACGCCGTGAAACTTAGCGAGCATCTGCTCAACCTTGTCGGGAGTGTGGGCCGCGACGTCAACCCCGGCGGAGAATGCTTTTTGAGAACCGCTGATAATCAGAACCGAAATCTCAATCCGCGCCTCGATCTCGGTCAACGCCTCGGCCAGTTCGTCCATCATCGGAATGTCGATAATGTTCAGGGGCGGGCTGTTCAAAGTGATCCGTGCGACCGGAGCATGACACTCCAAAGCAATGCGTGAATACTTCGTAGCTGCTTGTGTCGCCATGGTCATCTTTTGCGGGCGAGGGCGCCCGCACCACACAGTCCTATCGTGTCCAGAATCCGTCTTTGTCGTATTCGCGGATGGCCTTCAACTCCGCAACACTTGGCTCCAGAGTCCTTGCCACCGTGTCACTCACTCGCAAGTTCCAACCTGTATTGTCCACTACATCGTCGACTTCGATTCCTGGATGCACGGAAGCGAGATACGCTTCTCCGTCCTCGCCAAAACGCAGCACGGCTTTGGTTGTGATCACAGCGGATGGCCCTCCGCGCGGCAGGCCCACACGTTTACGCCAGCCGGGACCATCTCCGTTTCCTGGGCTGGTTACATACGAAACGCGCTCGGGCAACCGCTGCTTGCTGTGCTCCAGAAGAACTACAAATCGATGCGCGAGCGACGCGATGTCGCAAGCGCCTCCGGATCCGGGCAAACGAGTGTTGCCTTTCGTCCCGCGTACCTCGGTGGAGTTGAGATTGCCGAAACGGTCGACCTCCGCGGCTCCCAGGAATCCCAGATGGACCCGGCCGGATTGCAGCAAGCTCATGACCCCGAGCATGTCCAGGCATTGCGTCGCACCTACGATGTTGGGCGGATCAGCCATCGTGTAGATCAACTCCGGCGCTGGAGTGGTACGAATCACGCCATTTTCAAATAATCCTACAGCATTGGGAGCGTGGGTCTTGTTTGCAACCACGAATGCGATCAGCGGCAGCCGCATGCCGACGAATACGACTTCGCGGTCGGCGATCTCGCGCGCGGCAGTGGCGACCATCAGTTCACCCATTGTGTATGGGCAAGTTGAGGTAGGTTCATGTTTCAAAATGTCGGCGGCAGTCGTGCTCATATCGAAGGAAACAGCTGCCGAGCGATGCTCGGTCGGACGGGCGAGTCGCCCGTCCCCACACGATCTAAGTTCTTGCCACTTGTTTCAGCTACAAGTTGATCGCCGACTTGCGGACTTCCCCGATCGACGACAGCGGATCGCGCGCACCCTCTTTTGGTGCAATCCATTTCTTCTCGTTGGCGATGATGTCCAGCAACAGCTTCTTATCTTCGGTCGTGGGCATGAAATCTTTTACGTGTTGCTCATAGCCCTTGTCATCTAACGGTTCGCCGGTCTGAGCGTGGAACTTTTGTGCTGCCCAGCGTCCGATATTGCGATTGAACTTGATATTCGGCGCATACAACTTGGGCTCTCCCGGCTTCAGGACGTTGTTGAACCGCTCGATCAGTCCGGCTACTTCGTCCCGATACAAATGGCGGTTGTAGTCGTTTAGTTCGTCTACCTTTGCTTCTTCTGGATTCTTCGGTTCGTCATAGCGCCCCTTAACTCCCCAGACATAAGCCCAATGCGCGGACGAGGAGTTGTCGGTGCCAAAAAGATCGTACGAACTGGAAATCCACTTGTTCAGATATTTCTGGATCAGCCATGCCGGGACCACGCCCGCTTCGACAATCCGGCGGAGGCCGTCATTCCCGGTGCCCATGTGGAAAGCCTCTTCGCGCAACATGTACGACATGGAGCGACCGAGCGGTGCGAAGGCCGAATACTTCAGCATCTGTAATTGGAATTTGCCGTCGCGGTCGACGAAATCGGTGTAAGTGAAGAAGTCCATCCAGTTGTCCACGTCGACGTTAAATGCACCCAGCAAGCGCTTGTTTTCGAAGGCGCGGCGCTCGAGCATCTTTTGTGCTTCAACTTTGCCCGAGTATCCGAAGTGTTCCACCAGCAGGGCGCACATCTGCCAGCCATGCCGCATTTCTTCGATCATGACGCGAGTGATTGCCCTGCGATCCCAGTCGGTGGGGGCGCTCTCAAACAGATTTCGTTGCTGCTCCACGCTGGCAAACTCGGTGTCGCCCTGATAGACGATCAGGTTGATCAAAGCATCGCGCATCTGCTGGGTGGGCACCTGGCGCAGGTTTTCCCACTTGCGGCGGCCTTTGAAAGCGCCGAACTGAATTTCGTCGGTTTCGATGGCGCCATACAACGTGTCGAACTTGAAGTCAGCAATCTCGTCATGATTGACGCCAATGTCTTTCCGCCAATCGTCGAACAACCCGACCCAGTCACTGAAGGTTCCGATTTTTGCAACTTTACCTGGCATAAGACCTCTGTAAATCCGATTTGCGATGAGTGATTCTCAACTGTAGAGACGTTGCAAGCAACGTCTCTACGCCATATTCAGCCAAACTGTTTTCAGTTCTGTGTAGTGTTCGATGGCATGTACACCCAACTCGCGGCCGAAGCCCGAGCTCTTGTAGCCGCCGAAGGGCAAGGACGCATCCATCAAGCCGTAAGTGTTAATCCACACTGTCCCGGCTCTAAGTTGCCGCGAAACGGAATGCGCTTTCTTCACATCGCGAGTCCAGACCGCGGCCGCCAGACCGTATGGATTGCTGTTCGCCAACTTGATCACTTCATCTACATCATCGAAGCTCAGCGCCGCCAGCACCGGACCAAAGATTTCTTCCTGGGCAATCTTCATGTCATTGCGCACGCCGCCGAAGATCGTGGGTTCAATAAAGAATCCCTTGCCGCCATCCACCGAAACTCGGTTTCCGCCCGCGATGAGCTTCGCGCCTTCCTTCTTGCCCGCCTCGATGTAGCCCAGAACGGTTTGCATCTGCTCCTGGCTGACGATTGCGCCCATTCGGGTTTTGGGATCGAGAGGATCGGCAGGCTGCATCTTCTTGGCGCGAGCCACGAGCTTTTCGAGAAATTCGCCCTGCACTTTGCTCTCGACGAACAACCGGGAGCCCGCATTGCAGACTTCACCCTTGCCATAAAAAATCCCGGTGATCGCGCCCTTGACGGCGTTATCAATGTCGGAATCGGCGAAAACGATGTTGGGCGATTTGCCGCCGAGCTCAAGAGTCAGCCGCTTCATGCTGTCGGCCGCGCTGCGCATGATCTCCTTGCCTACGTCAGTCGATCCCGTGAACGCGATTTTGTCGATTCCGGGGTGCCGGACCATCGCTCTTCCGATTTCCGCCCGGCCTGTAACAATGTTCAACACGCCTGCGGGCACACCCGCTTCAACCGCCAATTCGCCGAATCGCAGCGCGGTCAGCGACGTTAGGCTGGCGGGCTTCCATACGATCGTGTTGCCGCAGGCCAGGGCCGGGCCGAGTTTCCAGGAGGCCAGCAGCAGGGGAAAATTCCACGGAACGATGAGACCGACGACGCCCACTGGCTCGCGCAACGTGTAGGTGAAGGCGGTCTCAAGCGTGTTCACGGTCTCGCCATGAATCTTCGTTGCCCAGCCCGCGTAGTAGCGGAGGACGTCGATCACCATCGGCATGTCGACATAGCGGGACTCGAAAATCGGTTTGCCGTTATCGAGGGTTTCGAGTTCGGCGAATTCGTCGATGTTCTTTTCGAGCAGGTCAGCCAGACGCCAGATCAGCCGTCCGCGCTCGCTGGCTGACATCTTGCGCCAAGGACCACTGCGGTCTTCGAAAGCGCGGCGCGCGGCTTGAACAGCGCGGTCCACGTCGGCAGCGGATGCTTCCGCGATCTGGGTCAGAACCTCGCCGGTCGCGGGATTGGTGGTGTCGAAGTGTTTCGACGCGCCGGTCCATTGGCCGTCGATGAGCAGTCTTCCGGGGGAGAGTTTTGTTTTGGTAGCTGTAATCATCTGTTCTCTCTGTAGCGCCGGCATCTTGCAGGCTGTCGAGAAGAGCATGCTGCCCTCGCCACTGCCGAGCTTTCGCTCCGTGGACGGGCGAGAGGCCCGTCCTCCATTTAGTTGGTGACGATACTATTTTGCCTTGAAGACGGCTGGGCGCTTCTCCACGTACGCGGCCAAGCCCTCCTTGGCGTCTTCGCTTTGGAAAAGTATCTGCTGGTTCTCGCGCTCCACGGCGAGCGCGGACTCCATCGGAATCTCCCAGCCGGTTTGCACCGCGCGCTTGATGCGTCCCACGGCCTTGGCAGCCTTGTTCGGGGGGCAGAACTGGCGAGCGTATTCCATGATGTTTTCCATGAAGCCATCGCGGTCGAAAATGTCGTTGACGATCCCGAGTTCCTTCGCTTCTTCGAAGGAGAACGTATTTCCGGTGACCATCAGCTCGATGGCTTTGCTCTTCCCTACCATCCGCGACAGCCGCTGGGTGCCGCCGGTCCCTGGAAGCACGCCCAGATTTACTTCCGGCAATCCGATTTTGCCGGCGTCCTGACGCGCGATGCGAATGTCAGCCGCCATGGCGATTTCCAGGCCGCCACCGACACAGTGTCCGTTGATCGCCGCAATCACCAATTTCGGCGTGTGCTCCAGGCGAAGCAGCATTTCGTTCGCGTGCAGGCAGAAATAATACTTAAAGGTTGGGTCGACGCTGGCCAGCATCTTGATGTTGGCGCCAGCGGAGAAGAACTTGTCCCCGGAGCCGGTGAGCACGATGACATGAACGCCGTTATCCATCCGTGCTTTCAGGATGGCCTCATCGAGCTGGCGGTTCATTTCGTAGGTGTAAGTGTTAGCGGGAGGATCGAACATCTCGATCACCGCGACGCCGCCATCGGCGCGGTAGTTGACCAGTTGCTTCGTGCTCTCGCCCGCTGCGGGTTGCAATGTAGTTGCCATGTTCATACTCCTTTTGTCGTTAAAATCTGAATTCAGTTCGATGCCGACTTCTTTTTCTGGGCCTTCTTAGCCGAGGCTCGTTGACGCTGGGCGTCGGCGCTGATTCCCTGCAAGAAAATGTCGCCCATTCCACGCGACAACTCCTCTGCGTCGGCGTCGACCCGTGGGTTATACCAGGTATAAATCCAATTCATCATGCCAAACAAACTCAGCACCGCCATCCGACTAGAGAATTCTAGTCTCTTTGCCCGCTTAAAGTCGTCCAGCAACTCGACACATATCCGGTAATACTCGCGTTTAATGGCGGCAATCTCGGCCCCGAAACCATTTTTCAGCACTTCTGCTTCGTGCGAAAGAACCTTCATGGCTTTCCGGTTGGCGAGAAAGTATTCGAGATGGTTAAGGATGAAGACGCGAATGCGCTGTTCCGAGTCGGAAACCTCGTCGAGGCGCTCGCGGAGCCGCTCAACGATCGTGCTAAAGGTATGCTTCTGGATCAGGTAAAGCAGCTTCTCTTTGGACTCGAAATAGTAGTAAAGCCCGGACAGGGACATGCCGCTCGATCGTGCGAGGTCGCGCATGGATGCGCCTTCGTATCCGTTTTCGTAAAAGACTTCGGTTGCGTGCACCAGAATCTTGCCCAGCCGACGATCAAAGCGGCTTTCGGCACGGGGCGCATGGCCGGGAACGCGGCGGCGACCTGACACCGGAGAAGTTACTGAGGAAGATGACGACGCCATGAAAGTTCGAACGTTCGTTTAAATCATAACGCAGTATGGCGAAAATCACAAGGACGAGTGAGGATGGGTTAAGGCGCCGCCTCGTACGCACGCAGCAGCCACTCCAAAGCATCGCGAAGATCAGCCTCGGCGCTCAGTGTGAATGTGAACCAGCGAGCTTTCTGCATCTCGGAGTTGGCGATCCGAGAATCACTGCGAGCTTCTGCTAAGACACGCGACCCGGAGGACACCAATTTGAAGGCGACCGAGTTCGAAGGTTCGAGAACACGTGTACGCGGCAGCAAGGCAAAGATCTTGTCCTCGCGATATATTGCTGTGAAACCAAAGAACAGGCGCGAGTGAACCTTGGGCCACGTTGCCAGCTCGCCGGCCAACGCTGCCGCCCACGCTTTCATCTCTTCCGAGACTTGTTGCGGGCGAGGACGGGAGAACCTGGCGATGGCGTTTTTCACTGAGGGCTCGGGTCAGTTTCTGATGTCGGCCATCAACTGCTCGACTTCTGTTTTCAGATCGACGGTCAGCGGCAGCAAGGGCAGGCGCACCGGGCCGCCGAAGTAGCCGTTGAAATCCATGGCGTACTTGATGCCGGGGATACCCATCTCCCCAGCCACTCGCTGCGCGGCCTTGGCGATGCGCTCCTGTTTCAGCCGGGCGAGCTCGATGTCGCCTTCCTTCCATGCAGCGTAAATCTCATAGCAGACGGTGGGCGCCGCATCAGCGAAGGCCAGAATCGCGCCGACCGCACCCGCTTGCAATGATGGTTCAAGCGTTTGCGCGGCGCCAACGAGCACCTGAAATCCGATTTCCTTCTGCCGGGTCTTCAGGCCTGCAATCACAGTCACGGCAGTAGAAGACGGATTAGTCTGGTGGAGGCCGGGCGTCCCCGCCCGGCTGGACCCTTCGACTCCGTGTAGGGCTGGCTCGCGCGATGCCCGTCCCTCCTTTGTTTCTTTCGAAGACGCCGCGAGCGCTCCTACTGGAACCAATTCCCCGCCCTGTTCGCTGCCCTGGCTAGCAGCCTTCAGCATGCGCGGCGTGACTGCGTCAAACGTTTCGGTGACCGTGGCGCTGCGGCTCACGTGCCGTGTGCCCTCGACCATCCGGCTGACTTTTTTCACGTCACCACTCGATTCCTTGATTCCGATCAGGTTGGGATGCTCGGCGAGTTCAATCACGATCTCAGCTGGAATGTCATATCCAGTGGCCTGCGGAAGGTTGTAGATGATCACCGGCAGCGGCGAGCGGTCGGTCACGGTGCGATAAAAGGCCAGGATGTTGGCGGGCTGCATCTGCTTCTTGTAGTAATGTGGCGTGCGTACCATGGCAACGTCATAGCCGAGTTCGGCAGCGTACTCGGTAAGGCGCAGGGTTTCGATGGCTGATTCACTGCCTGTACCGGCAATCAAAACTTTGTTTGGTGCGGCCGCCTCGCGGGTGCTCTTGAGCACATCGCGCCGCTCCTGATCGGAAAGCAGAATTGCTTCGCCGGTCGAACCGAGGGCTACAATCCCAGCTACCGGAGTTTTCGAATAGCGTTCGACATTGTGCTCGAGCTTCTTGAAGTAGAGGTTTCCGTCCGGATAGAACGGCGTCGTGATAGGTGGGAAGATTCCGTGAAGTAGCATCGTTCCGACTCCTGGCTTGAACACTCTATAAGATACAGCGGAGGACTGTCTCCGGCTTGAGTCAATTTGGAGTATGCCGCTATCGTCGAGTGGCATGCCGCTCCGAATGGAGCTTTTGCAGCGCCTGCACTCTAATCTCTCCTCGCTGCAGCGCGGAAATTCCTTCGGCAGCAGCGCGGGCCGCGGAGAGCGTCGTGATCGTCGGAATGCGTGCACTGACTGCGGCGCGGCGGATCGCCTTCTCATCGAAAAAGGGATCGACGCCATGCGGCGTGTTAATGATGAGCTGAATGCGCGTGCCCTTGATCAGGTCGACCACGTTGGGCCGGCCTTCCTTCACTTTGTACACGCGTTCCACCGTCATGCCGGCATTCTCCAGCACGTCGGCGGTGCCGGCCGTGGCCACCAGCTTGAAACCCATGTCCACAAACTTACCAGCGACTTCCGCCACCTGCGGTTTGTCATGATCGGTGACGCTGACGAAGACCGTACCTTGCGTCGGCAGCTTTTGTCCCGCTGCGGTCTGCGCCTTGGCAAATGCCTCTCCAAAATTGTCGGCCACTCCCATGACTTCGCCAGTGGATTTCATCTCCGGGCCGAGCACCGTATCCACGCCGGGAAATTTGTTCCACGGGAAAACCGGTGACTTCACGTAATAGCAGTGTCCGGTGTCGAGGTCGGCGCGGCGCTCGATAAATTCCGGCAGAAATTCCCGCAGCTTCCGTCCGGTCATCAGTCTTGCCGCAATCTTTGCCATGGGCACGCCGGTGGCCTTCGAAACGTAGGGCACGGTCCGCGAGGCGCGCGGATTCACCTCCAGCACATAAACTGTCCCGCCTCCGCCGTTGTCCTTCGAGTTGCCATTGGTCCGCGGGATGGCGAACTGAATGTTCATCAACCCAACCACTTTCAGCGCCCGCGCCAGCTTGAACGTGTAGTCGCGCATACGGGCCATCAAGGGCTGGGGGATGTCGACGGCCGGGAGCACGCAGGAAGAATCGCCGGAGTGGATGCCGGCCTCCTCGATATGTTGCATGATGCCGCCGATTACGACGTCTTCGCCATCCGAAAGGGCATCCACGTCTACTTCGATCGCATCCTCGAGGAAGTGATCGATCAACACCGGGCGGTCCTGCGAATATTCCACCGCCTCCTTCATGTAACGGATCACGGTTTCCTCATCGTAGGCGATGACCATGGCGCGCCCGCCGAGCACGTACGAAGGTCGTACCAGAACGGGGTATCCAACTCGATTTGCGCCTGCGACGGCGTCTTCGATTGAGGCCGCCATCGCGCCTGGAGCCTGCGGGATGTCGAGTTCCTCAAGCAGCTTGCCGAAGCGCTTGCGGTCTTCAGCGAGGTCTATGCATTCCGGTGATGTGCCGATGATGTTGACGCCCGCAGCTTTCAGCGGTAAAGAAAGGTTCAGCGGAGTCTGCCCGCCGAACTGCACGATCACCCCAACTGGCGCGCCCGATGAAGCTTCGTGTTCGCACACGGCAAGTACGTCTTCGAGGGTCAGCGGCTCGAAATACAGGCGGTCGCTGGTGTCGTAGTCGGTAGAGACGGTCTCCGGGTTGCAATTGATCATGATGGTCTCGTACCCGTCGTCGCGCAGAGCGAACGCCGCGTGGCAGCAGCAGTAATCGAACTCAATTCCTTGCCCGATGCGGTTGGGTCCGCTGCCCAGGATGATGACTTTCTTTTTCTGGGTCGGCGCCGCTTCATCCTCTTCTTCGTAAGTGGAGTAGAGGTAAGGTGTGTAGCTTTCGAATTCGGCGGCGCAGGTGTCCACACGCTTATACACTGGCTTTATGCCGTGCTTCCTTCGCTGATGGCGGACTTTCTCCTGGTCCCCCTTGCCGCTAAGCCGCCAGGTTCCCGCCAGCCGCCCGTCGGAAAAGCCCATGCGCTTGGCCTCGCGCAGCACCTCAGTCGGGATCGACTCCATGGGATGCTTCTCCAGCTCAAGCTGCATGTCATTAATCTCTTTGAGCTGATAGAGGAACCAGGGATCGATCGAGGTCATCTTCGCCAGTTGCTTAACGGTGTGGCCCTGGCGTAATGCGTAGCGAACGTAGGAAAGCCGCTCGGGATGCGGCGTCACCAGCCGCTGGGTGAGAATCTTGGGCTCGATTTTCTCACCTCCGATGCGCTTGCCCGTGTCCAGCGCGCGCACCCCCTTCATCAGCGCTTCCTTAAACGTCCGGCCGATGGCCATTACTTCGCCGACCGATTTCATCTGCGGACCAAGATTCTCGTCTGCCCCAGGGAATTTTTCGAATTGCCACTTGGGAATCTTCACGACAACGTAATCAAGCGTGGGTTCGAAGCAGGCTGGCGTCTTGCGCGTAATGTCATTGGGGATCTCATCCAGCGTATAACCTACAGCCAGCTTGGCGGCAATCTTAGCGATAGGGAAACCAGTAGCCTTCGAAGCCAACGCCGAAGAGCGGGAGACGCGCGGATTCATCTCGATGACTACCATGCGTCCAGTGCCCGGATGCACCCCGAACTGAATGTTCGATCCGCCAGTCTCCACGCCGATCTCGCGAATCACCGCGATGGCGGCATCCCTCATAGTCTGATACTCGCGATCCGTAAGAGTCTGCGCCGGGGCAACTGTGATCGAATCACCGGTGTGCACGCCCATGGGATCGAAGTTTTCGATGGAGCAAATGATGATGACGTTGTCTTTCATGTCGCGCATCACCTCAAGCTCGTATTCTTTCCAGCCCAGCACCGATTCTTCGATCAGGGCTTCGTGTACCGGAGAGAAATCGAGACCGCGGGCCAGAACTTCCATCAGCTCTTCGCGGTTGTAGCCGATGCCGCCCCCGCTGCCGCCCAGAGTGAAGGACGGGCGCACAATGACCGGGAAGCCGATCTTGCCCGCGAACTCCAAGCCGTCTTTCAGGTTGTTCACCAGCGCGGACTTGGGAACGTCGAGGCCGATCTTCTGCATCGCATCTTTGAAGAACAGCCGGTCTTCGGCTTTCTTGATGGCGCTGATCTGTGCGCCGATAAGCTGGACGTTGTATTTCTCCAGCACTCCGGTGTCAGACAACTCGATTGCGAGGTTCAACGCCGTCTGGCCGCCGACCGTGGGAAGGACCGCAAAACCAGCGCCGGGTGAGAGTTCGCGCTCGACCCGGATGATCTCTTCCAGATATTCCCGCGTGAGCGGCTCGATGTAGGTGCGGTCGGCAACTTCCGGGTCGGTCATGATGGTGGCCGGGTTCGAGTTGGCCAGCACCACTTCGAACCCTTCGGACTTGAGCGCCTTGCAAGCCTGCGTGCCGGAGTAATCAAACTCCGCCGACTGACCAATGATGATAGGGCCAGAGCCAAGGATCAGGATTTTCGAGATGTCCGTGCGTTTGGGCATTATTTAGTATTGGCCGATCCATCCCGCGAATGCAGGACCAAGAGCCAGCGCCAAGGCATTAACGATCGCCCCCGTGTAGATTGTAGTAGCGATCCCTACGATGATTTTTCTGGATGCGGTGCGGCTCCTCGATATGTTCCCCTCAATCTCAAAATACGGGAACCAGTGCGTAAGCATCGCAATGCCGAGCTCTGCCACGACTATCAATGTGGCTAGAAGGATCCCAAACATCGCAAGTGCGCCAGTCCCGGATAGAGGTTGAGTCAGACTAAAATTGCTGCTGAACCATTTGGCCGTTCGATATTCCGCAAACAATACGAGAAGAATGCTGAACCAAAACACCTTTAAGACATTTCCGTAAATGAAATTTCTTGTGTGCAAGCATTCGGAATCGACCAAAAGCTTCAGTCTCTCGTACACGCCAGTCACCCAGTTGCGATCCTCGCCCTGAACCAGCAACTGCCTGGTCTTCCAATCGCGGACATCGTTGAAGTTCGAAAAATCTGTTTTCAGTTGCAGCTCAATAAAACGTCCGTTCAATCCGTCCGCTCGCGCCTTCAGGAAGAAGATGTCCTTGGGCAGGTCGGCAACGGTGAAGTCGGCGCCATCAAAACTCACGTTGCCCGACTTGGTCAAAAAAATGTAGTTTTGGTAGGTCGGTATATTAGCCATCGCCCAGAGGTCCGGATTCGCGAGGTTCCGCCTGACGAACTCGTCTTCACTCCGAGCCTCAGGGTCAAGCTGAGGCGTACCCGCACGATCAGCTTTGTAGGCGGCCCTAAGCCGTTGCTCAAACTCGGAGTTCCTCCTCGCCAAGGTACTCAACTCCTCAAGCAGAGCGTCTGCGGTGCCTACGCTGATAGCCAGCGGCGGTATTTTTAGTACGCGTTCTTCACGTTTCATATGAAGTTAGGTTGCCGCTTCCTGCGCCGCGCCTGAAGCCGCACCATTTCAAACATTAGTCTTCGAGTACGATCCAACACGACGCCAAGTTGCGCGATGGTATTTACCCTTTCCACTCCTCCATCATTCTTACGAAATCCTTGAACAAGTAATGCGAATCGTGCGGACCCGGCGACGCCTCGGGGTGGTACTGCACTGTGAACAGCGGCAGGTTCCGGTGGCGCATGCCTTCGAGCGTGTTGTCGTTGAGATCCATGTGCGTCAGCTCGACTTCGCTCTGCGGAAGAGAATCTGGATCGACGGCGAAATTATGGTTGTGCGCCGTAATCTCAATCTTGCCTGTGTTCAGCTGCTTTACCGGATGATTACCGCCGTGGTGGCCGAACTTCAGCTTGAACGTCTTCCCGCCCAACGCGATTCCTGTAAGTTGGTGTCCCAGACAGATGCCAAAGATCGGCAGCCGCCCCATGAGCCGCTTGATGTTGTCGACTGCGTACGTGCACGGCTCGGGATCTCCAGGGCCATTCGACAGAAATACGCCGGCGGGCTTAAGCGCTAACACATCCTCCGCCTTAGTCTCGGCAGGAACCACCGTGACCTTGCAGCCTTCGCCGCGCAGCTTGCGCAGAATGCTGTGCTTGATGCCGTAGTCGTAGGCAACGACGTGGAAGCGCTCCGGTTGGTCCTTGACCCCTACCACTTCTTCCGGAAGATGAGAACGCTCCCCCGTTTCCCAAACATAAGTGTGCTTGGTGCTAACGACCTTCGCCAGGTCTGTTCCGTCCATTTTCGGCAGCGCTCGCGCCTTGGCGATCAGCTTCTCGGTGTCAGTTTCAAGTGTCGATATGACGCCGCGCATCACGCCGTTATCCCGCAGATGACGAACCAGCGCCCGGGTGTCAATCTCGGCCAGTACTGGCACCTTGAACTGTTCCAGATATTCTTCCGCGACCTGCTGCGAGCGCCAGTTGGAGCTGACCCGGGAAAACTCGCGCACAATCAGGCCCTCGATGTAGGGCCGCGTGGCTTCGTTGTCTTCAGGGTTCGTACCGTAGTTACCGATTTCAGGATTGGTGAGAACGACGATCTGGCCAGCGTAGGAAGGATCGGTGAAAATTTCCTGATAGCCGGTGATGGAAGTATTGAAAACTACTTCCCCGTAACATTCGCCTTTGGCTCCGTAGCCTTTGCCTGGGAAGATTCTGCCATCTTCCAGCGCAAGGATTGCCCGCATTCGCGCTCCAAGGAGTGGATTTTAGAGATTCTAGCAGGCAAGCTCTAATCCGCCAAGGCATTCGGCCGACTTTCAAAATATAAATGGGACGAATCGCTTGGTTCGGCGCATGTAGTCCCGGTAGGGCTCGCCCAAACTGGTTTGCAGCGCCTCTTCCTCGACCCGCACTCGATAGAGGTAGCCAATCGCCCCGACGACCAGCAAAATGAGCCCGCTCAGCCAATTCGTCATTGCAAGGCCAGTGCCGAGATACATCATCATGCCGCCGGTGTACGACGGATGCCGAATCCAGCGATAGGCGCCTTCTTCAATGACCGTCTGACCAGCCACAATTTTCACGTTTCCCGTAAAATAGCGCCCCAGCGTTCGAAAGCAATGCCGTCGCAACCAGACGCCGCTGAGCAAGACAGCAATGCCCAGGGCAAACCAGGTTTTCTGGCCGTTCACCAAAATAAAGGGAGCCCACCAGGCGACGCTAAAAGCGACTGGAAAGGCGATCCAGCCGGCGATCAGTATAAGTGTCATGGATCCGCGGTCGGTATTTTCAGCAACGGCTGGCAGCGACCGCGCAATCAGACGAAACTCGGGCACGTAGGCAAACAGGAAGGCCGCCCAAAACACCCACGAATAAGGTGAGGTGTAGATCAGTGGTCGCATCATCGGCTTTCAAAGCATGATACGGGAGGATGGCCCGGCTATCGCACCCGTCCCATCTTGTCCATCGGCCAGTACCCGAAGACCGCCTTGCCGTAAATATAGCTCTGACCGACTGAGCCAAAGTCACGACTGTCATTGGACAAGCTGCGATGATCGCCCAACACAAAATAGCTGTCCGGCGGAACCACAACTTCAGCATACGAGCGCTCGTCCTCGTAAGCGTGCGGGACATACTCTTCGTCGATCAGCTTGCTATTCACGAACACCCGCCCGGCATCGATCTGGATGTGGTCACCCGCCAGGCCGATCACCCGTTTGATAAAGCTCTTCGATGGGTCTCGCGGATAACGGAACACGATAATGTCGCCGCGCTGGATCGGCTCCAACCGGTAAACGAATTTGTTCACGAAGATACGTTCCTGGTCTTCGAGCGAGGGCATCATGCTTGTGCCCTCCACTTTCACAGGCTGGTACAGGAAGATGATGATGAAACAGGAAATGGCCAGCGAGATGATCAGATCCCGCAGCCAGACGGAGAGCACCATGGCGCGCGACGGCACAGACAAAGCTGGCTCACCATTCTGGACTGTGCCGGGTTCCGCTTGTCCGGGCATATTCTTTTTGATTCTATACGGATTGGGCCTCCCCCGTGGAAATTGCTTCACGATTGCTTCACCATGGGTGCAACCACGCCCCTCTAACTACTACAGCGGTCGGATTCGGGTTACAATATGTGGACCGAGGAACCGGATCATGCTGAAGCGCGGATTGGTACTGGCTTTGCTCTTCTTGATTACCCTGACCGTGTCGGCTCCCTGGGCCACGTCCCAGCAGGAAGGCGCGGTCCCGGCTTACAATGCCGGGCCGCCAGCCAGAGGCACCAAGCTTCCTCCCATCCTCGGCAAGGAGCAATTGTGGGCTGAGAATGCTCAGTTTCCGTATCAGACGCACGCCTACGATTTGGCTGCAAAGATTCCGGCAGTGTTGCATCAACAACCCTGCTATTGCTACTGCGATCGAATTGGACATAACAGCTTGCATAGCTGCTTTGAAAGCACGCACGGCGCGCGCTGCGAAATCTGTCTAAAGGAGTTGTATTATTCTTATTCCCAGCACCAGAAGGGTAAGACTGCTTCACAGATCCGTAAGGGGATCTTGCAGGGTGAGTGGCGGCAGGTAAACTTGGAAACAGCGGCCTCGATCAATTGACTTATGGGCGGGAGATCGCACTGTTCACGTGGGCACTCGCGAAGGGTGTAGCCAGTTGCGGATTGACCGGCATCTAAAACCGGCGTATAACTGCTCGCACCCGGAAGTGGGTTTTCCACAGCCGGAATATTGGCCCTGCAAACCGCCGGTCACAAGAGCGAAGCCGGGCGGGAAGAAAACCATCAGCAGAGGTTAATGAAATCACAGCCAAGGTTAAGATAAGAGGAATACTTACGAAGAGTACAGGAAGAGTTTTGCAGATGGCCCAAAAGACCACCCCCAAGAAGTCGGTCGGCGACGATCCTCGTTTTGCACAGGCTGTGCAAAATTACGAGGCAGGTTTGCGCGCCATGCAAGAGCACAAATTCGACAAAGCGAAGTCCCACCTGCAGAAGGTTGTCTCCGGACCCAGCAAGGAACTGGCGGATCGGGCTTCGGTCTACATGAACGCGTGCAACCAGCAAACGGAGCGTACCGTCACCCAGTTCAAAAGTCCCGAAGAGCACTACGACTACGCCATTTCCCTGATGAATGTCGGCGATTACGTAAGCGCCCGCGAGCACTTGGACAAGCTGACGAAGCAGGCGCCAAAAGCTGACTACGTCGCATACGGTTTGGCGGCCTTGGATTGCCTCACGGGCCACGTCGAAGATTCACTGCGCCACCTGGACGATGCGATCCGCCTGAATCCCGGACTTCGTTTTCAGGCACGAAACGACTCTGACTTTCAGAATCTGTCCGAAGACCCACGTTTTACGGAGCTGCTATATCCCGACCCTGGGGGTGAGTTGCCCTCCCCGGCGGACGCTGACGAGGATGGTTAAGCAGCCCCGATGGGCTACTCCAAAGATCACATTGATTCCCTGCAGCGCCGGTCTCCCGTCGCTGCAAGCGATGGTTTGCGGGTAGTCGCGATTGGCGGCGGTACCGGCCTTTCCACGCTACTGAAAGGGCTGAAATGGTATGTCAGTCCATCCGCGGACCGACCCTCCGCGAAATCCGGTAAGCCGGAGATATCCGATCTTTGTGCGGTGGTTACGGTCAGCGATGACGGTGGTTCCAGCGGCCGTCTGCGCAAGGAACTTAACATGTTGCCTCCGGGCGACATCCGTAACTGTATCGTCGCTCTGTCCGAAGACGAAGCTCTGCTCTCCAAGCTGTTCCAGCACCGATTCGTCAAAGGCTCGGTACTTGAGGGCCACAGCTTTGGCAATCTGTTTCTCGCGGCTCTTACCTCGATCACCAAGGATTTCAGCGAAGCCGTCCGCCTGTCGTCGGAAATTCTGGTTACTCGCGGGCACATCCATCCCGCCACGACTTCCAACGTCGAATTGGAAGCTCTCATGGAGGATGGAACGCGAGTACGTGGGGAGACCAGAATTACCGCCAGCAAGGTCCGCATCAAAGAGCTTTTCCTGATTCCCCCCGATGTTGAGCCCCTTGCTCAAACCTTGGAAGCGATTGCTCGCGCCGATCTAATCACTGTCGGCCCCGGCTCGCTGTTTACCAGCCTTATTCCAAACTTGTTGGTGCACGGCATTGCAAAGGCCATTGCCTCTTCCCCGGCAACCAAAGTTTATATATGTAACCTGATGACCCAGGCCAATGAGAGTCTGGGACGCACCGCTGCCGACCACATCCGGGCGGTAAATCGACACGCCCAGACACGCATCTTCGACTATGCCCTTCTCAATCGCAAATCGATCTCGGACCAGTTAAAAGCGAAGTATGCGCTCGAAGGCGCGACCCAGGTCGTGGTCGACCAGCAAGCTATCAAAGAATTGGGCGTCATCCCTGTGCTCGGTGATTATCTGGATGAGGGCGAAGTGGCGCGTCACGCTACTGATCGGATTGCCCACGACGTGCTGGAGTTGGCCATGCAGGCGCGGTCCAATGAAGTGAGGGCCTCGAAGAGCCACACCACAAGCACCTAGGGAGCCTCTGATGAAGTTGCGAATGTAGGCCGGGCGTCGTCGCACGGGCGCGCCCAGGCGACAATTCATACTTAATCGGGGTTTCCGGAGAGAACTCTGCTTGAGTGTGAGGTCCGCAAAGGGGGCCGCACGGGCGGGACGCCCGCGCCTACATTGACTCGCGGTATATTGGATCGAATGCCAAAGGCCAAGAGCAATCCCTCCCATCGCATCCCGCGCGTCGCCATCGCCATTATGGCGGCGGGCAAGGGGACGCGTCTGAAATCCAAACATCCCAAAGTCTTGCACGAGGTCGGTGGAAAGCCGCTACTGGCACATGTAATCGCCGCGGCCACGAAGGTCGTCCCGGCGAAGGATGTATACGCCATCATCGGCCATGAGGCGGATCGGGTGCGCCAAGCGGTTGCTCACACAGGCATCGGCTTCGTGCTGCAAGCAGAGCAGCGCGGGACGGGTCACGCTCTGATGCTCGCGCGCGAAGCTTTGGCGCCTTACGACCAGGTAATCGTGCTCTCTGGGGACGCTCCGTTGATTAGTCCCCAAACCATCAGGAAGCTGGGCGACTTTCACAGCTCGAAACGCCCCGCGATGACGATCCTGACCGCGCAACTGCAGGACCCGACGGGTTATGGACGAGTGATCCGCAAGAGCCAAAAGAGTCCCGACGTGAAGGCCATCGTCGAGGAAAAATCCGCCACTCCGGCGCAACGCAAGATTCGCGAGATCAACTCAGGCTTTTACGCCTTCGATGCGAAGCTTCTTTTCGCACACATCGACGAATTAAACAACGACAATCCCCACGGCGAGTTCTATCTCACCGACCTGGCGGCGATCTTGGGTAAAGCGAAGAAGCGCGTGATGGCGGTGGCAGCGACCGATCCCCACGAGATCCTGGGCAGTAATACGCGCGCCGAATTGGTGGACATCGACCAGCGCATACGCATGGCCAAGTGCCGGCAACTCATGACCGATGGGGTCACGATTTTCTATCCACAAACTTGTGTGATCGATTGCGACGTCGAGATTGGCGCGGACACTGTCGTCGAGCCATTCGTGCAGATTCTGGGCAAGACGCGCGTTGGTAGTGATTGCCGTATCCGCTCCTATACCGTTATTAATAACTCTGTGATCGGCGACGGTGTGCTCATCCGCCCGGCCTGCGTGCTCGACGAGGCACAGGTGATGAAGGGTGCGGTGCTCGGGCCTTACTCCCGTCTTCGCCCCGGTAGCGAGATCGGCGAGGGTGCACACGTAGGCAATTTCGTAGAGACCAAGAAAACCCGCCTGGGCAAAGGTTCCAAAGCTAATCATCTGACCTATCTTGGAGACGCAGAGATCGGTGACGGCGTGAACATCGGAGCGGGCACCATTACCTGCAACTACGATGGAGAGCACAAACACACCACCGTGATCGAAGATGGTGCATTCATCGGCAGTGACTCCACCTTGGTTGCGCCGGTTAAGGTTGGAAAGGGTGCTTACGTGGGCGCCGGGTCATGTATCACTGACGACGTTCCGCCAGATTCTCTCGCCATCGGCCGGGCGCGCCAGATCGTGAAGGAAGGGTGGGTGAAGGCCAAGGGCGCAGGCCGCCAGAAGCCGGACTAGTTTCTCTCCACAAGTCCCAGATCGCTCCGCGGACGACGCGAGAGTAGATCAACGGTTCGTTCATGCTTCCCCAGACTAGTAACTATTGCAGCTGCACGTAAGGTGCGTTGAGGCAAGTCGCATTTACCGTCGGCGGCGCAGCATTCCAGGCCGGAGCAACGTGAATTGTGCCGTCTTCGTTGGAGCAGAAGCCGCGCACACCGCTCCGGTTGAACGCTGCCGGGGCGCCGCCTACGGTGTAGCCCTGGTTTGGGGGACCGCCAGCCGGCACGCCTACGCCGAAGTAGTAGCCGGTCTTGGCTGCCGTTGCAACCGTGGCGTTCGCCAGCGCAAAGTCAATTAAGCAGGCGTTCCCAGAAACTGGGCCTGTGGCGGGACAACCGGTCGAGGCCGGAGGTCCCAGCGCTGCAATGGAATTCGAATAGCCCATCGCGGCATAGGTGGACTGATAAGTGACCTGGGCGGTGTTGATGGTACGAATCGAGTTCGCTGCTGACGCCTCGTTGGCCGCAATCTTTGCCCCCACCAGGCTCGGAATAGCGATGGCTGCGATGACTAGAATAATCGACACGACAATCAGCAGTTCGATCAGGGAGAAACCCTTTTGTTTAGGCATCGGATTTCCTCGTCTGGATGAGATGGCGCTGTATGCGCCCTCAGTTGCCAGAACGCGACGAGTCAGCAAACTTGCAGGCTTTTCTGTTGGCCGAGGATTTGAGCGTTCGGGACACCCGTGGGCATCTACTTCCTACGCTGGCGAATTCGCACTTCAAAGCTGATCACACCGTTATAGTCGCGAAGCGCCAGGATGGAGACATTGCGCGTGATGTTATATTCCGCCTGAATGATTTGCTGCGAGGTCTGGGAAACGTTCGTGGTGTAGGTCAGGGTGAGGTTGTCCTTAACCTGCTGCTCGATAGTGACCGCAGGCGCGCTCGTGGTGGGAGAAGTTTCCGTGTTCAGACCTTGGGGATCAACCCGGATGTGGCTAATCCCAAACAAGCTTCGCGCGCGGTTACTGATGGCCGAGTTCAGCGCCTCGGCGAGTATGGCGCTGGAGGCTTGTTGGGCAAATGGCGACTGTCCAGACTGCTGCAATTGGGCGGATTGCTGCTGGGTTTGGCCAAGCGCGAGTAAATTGATGATGTCGGCGACGGGTAGAGGCGGTTCGGAGTGATAAGTCAAATTAAGCTTGTCGACTCCGCCGTTCAGGTTGACCGTGATGTCGTAATCGCGAACGTGGGTGGACGCTTGTAGATCAAGCACAGGCGTCGTCGTGATCGGGTTGACAAAGATCACATCGCCGCGTTCCATGCGGTACTTGGTTCCGTTGAAATAAACCTCGCCTTCGGTTACGTCGGCGCGCCCCAGCAGAACAGGCTTGGCCAGCGTGCCCCGCAGATGCAAGTCAGCATCCCCTGAAAGCCGGACCACGGCTGTCTGCATCTGCAGTTCAGGCGTCGTCACGATGTGCACGTCCATCCGGATACGGTTCAGCAGAGAATTGGTTTGCGGCAGCGCCGAACTCTGGGCGCTGCGCGCCAGACTCGCCCCGAAGTCGAATCCCGGAGTCACCGCCAGCTTGATGACGGTGACGTCTCCGGATAGCACAGAAGCCGCCGGAGTGCCGGCCCAGCGCAGTTCAGCATTCGCCATGGAACTAACCCCCGGCGGATAGCGCAAGCGCACGTCCTGGGTTTGCAAGGTCAGATTGAAATTGAGCTGACGGTTATAGGCAGTGGCGTATCCGCCAAAAGTGACGATGCCGCCCCCAACGTGCGCCGTGAGAGTTTCAATTTGTAACCGGTCCTGATTGAATACCGCGGATCCGTTAATAGCGCTCAGCGCACTGGGGAGATCGCTGTAGGCGATCGAGCCGCCGGTGACCTGCAACCTCCCCTGGGTCGTAGGTTTGTGGATCGTACCTCCAACCGCCAAGTCAACGGCGACCTCTCCGGAGGCGGTGAAGTCGGGATCAAAGCTCTGAATGAGCTCGAGATTCGCGTGACCTTGGGCTCGCAAGTCGAGTTCGTGTTCACCGTTTAGCTGAACCGTGCCGCCAACTGTGAGGTCGGTGCCTTCACCAATCAAATGGATCTGCTGAATCTTGAGGAGTTGGTTGGAAATAGTAAAAGCGACGGGGCCATTGTTGCGAACCTTGATGTTCTCAACATCCGCAAAGAAATCGTTGAGATTGCCAATCAGTTCCAGTTCGCGAGGATGGCGCAGCGGGCCTCGTAACTGCAGGTCGCCCGCCACCGCCGAATGGCCCGTCACACGCCCCTTCAGATAGGTCCTGGCGACGGAATCGACGTCGAGATGGTTGAAATGGAGGCTTATTGTGGAAGGCCAATCTCCGCGCAACTGAACGGTGCCATCGATGTTCAGCTCCGCGGTTTTGAACTGCGAGTGGCCGCTCACATGCAATTCAGAGCCCTGCGTCACGGCGTCGAACGTATAGTCACCCGCAGCTTCATGGTCAAAGGCAAGGTCGCGCAAACGGATTTTCGCATTGATGGCCGGCTGCTCTACCGTGCCGGAAGCTTGAGCAGTGAAATCCATGCGGCCGTCCACGCTTATACGGCTGGCCTGTAGGCGAGGAATACGAGCCAGATCAAAGTTGTCCCCGTTCACGCTGACGCGGAAGGTATGAGTAGACAATGTGTAGGTACCAGACCCGGCGATGTGCGCGTCATAGTACGCGAGATGAAGCTCGTCCAGAGAGACCTGGTCGCGGTTAAACTCCAACTTGGAGTCCAGGTGCTGGACCAGTTCGCCGCGGATCAGTGCGTTCGACAGCTCGACGCGGCCGCTTCCGCGGGGCTCCGCCTTCGTACCCTCGATCTGCACAAAAAGGCTTGCCCTTCCGCTGACGGGGAAGTCATATCCACCTAGAGCCAAAATCTCGTCCACATCGGCATTATGTATTTCGACGCGAGCCGCGATGGGGCTCGAATCGGTGAGCTCTCTTTGTTGCAGGCCGGCGCTGAGGTCGAAGGTGACACTGGTCTCCCCATGACGCAGACTCCCATTGTGCGCCGCAAAAGCATGGGGCGAGAGCAGAACGTCCGCGATCAGGGAATCACAGTGCACATCTTTTTCGGGCGTATGCGATGTGGCGGGAATCAGTAAATCGAAGTCTTCCGACCGCAGTTTGCCGGCAAAATCGATGGAGGAGATTTTACCGATAGCGGTCCCGTTGAATGAGGCATGTCCTTGCAGAATGACTGGAATTTGTTCCTGATAGCCGACGGCTTTAACGATGGGCTGCCACTCTCGCAGGTCGGCGGTCGTGACAGAGAGGTTTAGAGCGGCAGTGGAAGACAGGGTACCGGCGGCGTGAACTTGAGTGGTGCGAGTGGAAGCGCTGAACTCCGCAACCTCCAGGTCGCCGGAGGCTGCGCGATACTTGGCACGAGCGTGTGCATTAACCGGCAGTTGTCCAGCGGTCAGATGAGCCGGCGCTGCGACGTCCAACGCAATCGCGGTCTCGGCGGTGCGCACAGAGCCCCGCCACTGCGCCTCAACGCTTCCACTAGCTGCGCCCGCCAAGTTCATGCGCTGGAGCGGACGGGCGGACGAGGACAGAGCAGCTGCGATTTCGCCCGCGGAAAGATTCTTCAGCCGCAGCCGAACACTCCCCTTTTGCGCCTCAGAAGCGTTCCCTTTAGCCAGTTTTCCGGCCGAGGGTGAATTGAGCCAGTTGATGACTTCGGCGTCACCATTCAGTTCTCCGCCCAACAGCTTCGCCTGAAGTTGAGAAAACGCAAGCCGCTGCGAGTTGAACGTGTAGTCGCTGCTCAGCGCTGCTCCATGCAACCCGACTGACTTGTCGCGCCAATCGAAGTTTTTCACCGAAAGCTTGCCGGAAGAGGAAAAGACCACTGATGACCAGGAACCTTCGCCGGTCGCTTGCAAAACACCCTGCCGTATTTCCGGATGACGCGCAACTGCGCTGGCCTCGGCGAGATCAAGCGTGAGTTCGTATTTCGCGATGGCCTTCGGTTGGCGGAAGTTTACAATCCGGCCACTCGCTTGCACCCGCGAACGTCCAGACGTCGCTTTCAAAGAGTTGAGTTCGAGACTGTCCTGGCCGAGGGTGAAGTGCGCTTCCGCCATCCATGCCACCGGGCGGTAGTCTTCGACTTTTGTGTCAATTTTTCCGAGCAGAAGATTGCCGTCGTAACGGCGGTGCAGCAAAGAGTAGCTCATATCCGCCGACACATCGTGAGCGGTGAAGTCGAACGGAGTTCTCTTATCATTCCACAGCAACTCACCGTGGCGCACTTCGAGCTGACCAACGGAAAGTGAGAACAATTGTTCGATAGGCGCTTTTGCTGACTTCAATTTAGGCGCCGGTTGATTGGTAGTGCCGTCAGGATAGAGGACGATGTGAACGACGGGATGGTCGAGGACGAGGGACGCGAATCCGAATTCGGCTCCCAAGACGGACAGTTTGACCTGCGCGACCAGCCGGTCCACGTGTGCGTAGGGAACTTCGCTCGCGGCTTCGCGCCCATGGATGGTGAGGTCCCGTATGTCCACCTGGAAGCGGAATGGTATGGTGTGGATCCCGCCCAGATCCACGCGCCCACCCGTGATGCGCTCCAACTCAGCCACCAGGCGGCGCCGTACCAAGGCCTGGAAGGAATCAGTGGTCGCGTACCAACTCAGAGCACCCAACAGGAGCAACCCTGCAAGTCCCGCGAGCAGCAGATAGTTGCGGAACCTGCGCCAGCGCGGCTTGGCGCGGGGTTCGCTCATCGCAACTGGCTTCCGGAATCCGGGGCCCCTGTCTGCGTGCTGATCTCGCTCCCGGAACGCAGATCTTGCAGCCAGGCAACCAACATCCGGTTCATCTTCTGCTGCGTGAGCAATTCCTTGATCTTAGGGGTGACTTCAGCGAGAGGAACCTGCCCCGCGCCGGATTGCCGAAGTTGGGGGAGAAGCTCTTGATTGTAGTAACTCTCAATGCTCTTGGAATCGATGACGACGTTTGGCCGGAGTCGGGCATCCACCAAACCCATTACGTCGACCTGCAGAGCGACCCGCCTTTTCAGTTCGTTCTCGGTTAATACATAGCGTCCAAGCGCAGCCTGCCAGACAGCCTCGTTCTCCGCGCCTGCGTAATGTTTACGAATCTCCTGAATGCTCTTCTCCACTTCTTCGCTGCTGGCGTGCGGAAACCCCGAAGAGCGCATCTGCTCACGCAACAGCTCCTGGTCGATCATGTGGTCCAACGCAGCTTTACGATCCCCGGCTTGCAGTTGGTCGAGTGAACGACCGCCGACGAAAGCCTCATAGCGTACAGCATCTTGCCATTCGCTTTGCAGAATAATCTGGTTGTTCACGGTGGCAACAACGCGGTCCAGAACGTCGCCCGCCCCGGCAGGCAAGGCAACCGCGAGCAACACCATAGTGCAAGCAAGAATCGAACACTTTTGATTCATCAGAAGCTCTGTCCAATACTAAAGTAAACGTTGAAATGAGGCGCGTGCTGCGGTACGAAAATGGTCGTTGTTTGGCCCGACGTACCTGTGACTGTTTGAAAACTCGGGAACGCCGGTGGATTCAAATTGTACCCGAAATCGAAGCGCACCGGACCGATCGGTGTCCTGTAGCGAACCCCGACCCCTACCGCGTGGGAGACATAGCTGTAATCGCACTGGTTGGCGGTGCTTTGCTGCAAGCAGAGTTGAGGGTTCTTCTGTCGCCAGCGGAGCAGGTTGTCCAGCATGCGGCGGCCATCGATAAAGATATTCCCGGCGTCTTCGAAAATGGCGAAGCTGATGTTGTCCTGGACGAAAGGTAGCGTCGTCGGTGGAAAACGTAGTTCCACGTTATTCAGGAAAAGCGCGCTGCCGCCTACTGGAAACCCGGTCGTGGAGTCGCGCGGGCCAGCCTGGTTCAACCCGAACCCTCGATGAGAGTTGCCGCCGCCGGTGAAAAAACGCTCGGCTAGCGGGATGATCGTACAGTTGGGTGCTGAGTTCGGACACGTTAGCCCCGGCGCGAGGATCACCGTATTGCCGAAGGTACTCTCGACCCCGATTCGCAACGAACGCGCGAACACGAATTTCTTCTCGGTCGGCCGGTTCTTGCCAAATGCGTGGTAGGTGGAATTCTGGGCGAGAATGCTACTGAAATCCGCCTCCGAACCGAAGTAGCTGGCCGCCACTCCGGCGTCGATCGTGGTATAGCTGCCCTTGGTACTTTCCAGATTATTGTCACGCTTGTTGCGAATGTAGCTGAAGCCGGGCTCGCCTACGCGTACTGGCAGGGAAAGCAGTGGAATTTCGGCGGGGCTAATGGCTATGTTGCTGGCCTTCACGCGGCGATAGGTAAAGCGATAATCCATCGTAGTGGCCTTGCTGATAGTTTGCTCCGC
The DNA here is from genome assembly GCA_035601775.1 of Terriglobales bacterium. Classification (GTDB taxonomy): domain Bacteria; phylum Acidobacteriota; class Terriglobia; order Terriglobales; family Acidobacteriaceae; genus JABDBE01. The sequence continues at coordinate 39,109 of DATNNO010000108.1, forward strand.
CTGCACCGACCCTTCCAGACGCTGCGAGGTGAATGTGGTGACGTCCAGTGTATTGTCATAGAAAGCGGTGAAGGATAGCTTCCAATCCGGGCTGTTGAACCAGCGCGGAGCGATATAGCTGAGAAGGCCGCGCTGCTGCAGACTGCCTACGTCGGCCTTAAAGGTGATGGTATGGTTGCGGCCGCGGAAATTGAGACGGGTTACGCCGAGCGAGACCCGCGGGCTGACTCCGGTTTGGCCCTTTGCCTGGTTGGTGCCTACCGCCGAAGGCTGGCCAGTCTGAAATTCCAATCCCACGCCGTAACTGAATGTGTAGCGCTTGGCTTCCTCAACTTCCACCAATATGTTTTTCTTTGGCTCGGCTCCATTCGGATTTTGCACCGCTGTACCCACTTGGCTGAAGATACTGAGATCGTATAGGCGCTGCTGGGTTTGCAACATGTCGATCTGGCTAAGCGGGTCGTCGGATTTGACTTGTAGTTCGCGCTGCACAACAAATGGCTTCGTGAAGTTCAATCCCGAGACAAACACCTTGTCCACGAAAACCCGGTCTCCTTCGCGGATCTTGAAAGTGACGTCCATGCGATTGGGTTCGCCGGGCATCGGTTTTGCCGCCGCCTCGAAACTGGCCTGGGGAAATCCGTGGTTGAAATAGTAGTTCAGAAGATTATCCCGGTCCTGCGCAATGTTGAACTCGGAAAAGGGCTGGCCCCCTGCCGTGTTGATGTGGGCCGCAAGCTGTTCTTCGGAGAAAGCTTGATTGCCCTCCATGTGGAACGCGCCCACGAGCGTTTGGGGACCTTCGTCGACCGAGATTTCGAGCGCAAGGTCATTTTCCCGCCCTTCGTAGTCGTCGATGACATTGCCGGTGATCTTGATTTGTTGGAAGCCGTTCGCTCGGTAAAGGTCCTCGATTCCGTGAATATCGCCGCTGAGTAATCCTTGGCTGTAGCGGCCCCGCGAGGCGAACCGCTGGGCCGGGCGCACCTGCATGCGGGAGCGTATCCGCTCCGTCAAAAAGTATTTGTTCCCCGCAATCTCAATTTTCACCAGCTTGTGCCGGGCGCCCGGGTCGATGACATAGACAATTTGCAGTTCGTTTCCAGCAACATCCGAATGCTGTTTCATTCCAACTTTGGCAGCGAAGTAGCCGCGACTCTGAAGATAGTTGATCAGATTGCGCCGGCCTTCGCTCAGCAGATCCTCATCCACGGCGTTCTCTTCGAAGACCGGCACATTCTGTTTCAGCACTCCCCGCCTGATCTTGAACCCTTCCGTAGTGACCTGCACTTTAGGTCCGGGGATAATGTCAAAGGTGTAATCCACCGCGTTAGCCTCCTCGCGGTAGGACTTCTTGGATATTGAAACCTGGGCTAGCAAGCGGTTCTGCTTCGAATATTTCTTGCGCAGTCGATCCAGCGAATTGCTTACACGCTGCACGGAAACCAAATCGCCGGAATGCATTTTTGCGGCATCCTGAATCTGTCCCTGCGAGTATCCCGGCTGGCCGGCCACGGTCACGGTCCCCACCCGCGCTTGGGGCCCTGGATTGATTTGAAAAGCGATGTCGATCTGCTGCCTCGCGGGATCCTTGCGCTCTTGTTCGCTGACCGAGGAACGATAGTAGCCGTTCTCCTGCATGAGCCGCTTGATGTTGGTCAGAGCACGCTCGACTTGGTCGGGAGTGAACAGCTCTCCCAGCTGAAACTTCGAGGCATTCACGACCTGTCCGGCGGTAGGCCGGTTAGGGACACCTTCCACGTCAATATCCCCAACAAAGTAATTTGGGGCAGTAAAGAACGACAAGGAAACTTTGCCGTCTTGGGTGCGTTCGGCCTCCACGCGGACATCCGCGAAGCGCCCGGTGTCGTGAAGCTTGTGGATGCTTTCGCGGATGAGGTCGCGGTCAAGGGGCTCGCCCGCTTTTTGAGGAATGAGCTCGCGCCAGCGCTTCTGATCGACTTCGGAGGGAACGTCGGGCCAGCGAATGTCTTCGACCGTCAAAGCCTGGTAGCGGGCCATGGAGTCCTCGACAGGCATGGCTGGCGGTTGTGCCTCGACGGACTGACTCTGTTCCTGTCTTGCTCCCAGGCGCGTGGAGGAGTCGGCAGACGCTTCCACGGCGCACATCGCCGTGAGCGCCAGCGCAATCAGGGTTTTGAGCAAAGTCCCCCTCAGTTGCAAACAGGCTCCTCTAAGAAAGTGTAGCGGGTCAATCGGTTCGATGAAACGGTAAAGAACAATGTTGTATGCTGCCTCTGGACTGCAGCGGTTGTCATTTCCCTCTATCTTTAATCCCTAGATCCCTATCGCTCTAACCCGGAAATTCTCACTGGATCGTGCCTCAGCTTCCGTTTTGAAAACAGCGTCGCACCTATCATAATGGTTTGTACGCGTGGAACTGGTGACGCCTTTGGGACTGGACGAGAGATATTCGCGTCAGGTACTTTTTCGCGGAATTGGGGTTGAAGGCCAGCGTAAGCTGACGGCTTCGCATATTGCCATTGTAGGCTGCGGCGCCACAGGCTCGGCGCTCGCTTCCCTGCTTGCCCGCGCGGGTGTAGGCACAATCCGCATCATCGACCGCGACTACGTCGAGCCCAGCAATCTGCAGCGGCAATCGCTGTTCGATGAAGCTGATGCCGCCGAATCCCTGCCCAAAGCAATCGCCGCTGCCAGGAAAATTGCGGCCTTCAATTCCGAAATCGTGATCGAGCCCCGCGTCGCCGATCTGACCCCCGCGAATATCGGAGTCCTGCTCGAGGCGGCGCAGCTTATTCTCGATGGTACCGATAACTTCGAAACGCGTTACCTCATCAATGATTTCGCTGTGAAGAATTCCCTGCCCTGGATCTATACCGCAGCCGTGGGCAGCTATGGCGTGACGCTGAATGTGGTGCCTGGCAAGACGGCATGTCTGGCATGTGTTTTCTCTGATCCGCCGCAAGGCACCTTTGAAACCTGCGAGACCGCAGGAATTCTGAACTCAGCGGTAAATCTCGCCGCTTCGATCGCGGCGACTGAGGCGGTAAAACTGTTGGTCGGGGCCGACGACCTCCTCCGCCGCACGCTGCTTTCCTTCGACGTATGGAGGAACGAGCGTGCCGAGGTGGCGGCGGACCAGCCCCGCGCCAGCTGCCGAGCCTGCGGTGAACACGAGTTCCCTCACCTTGCAGGAGAAGGCCGCCCGCATATTACGTTATGTGGACGCAACTCCGTGCAGATTCATGAACGCCACCGGCCGGTCGATTTGGCGCTGATGAGCGAGCGCCTCAAGCCGCATGGCCCGGTTCGCCACAACGACTTCATCCTGAAGTTCTGGCACGAGCCCTATGAAATGACGCTGTTTCCCGACGGCAGGGCCATCATCAAGGGTACGACCGACAAGACTGTAGCCAGAAGTCTCTATGCCCGGTATGTCGGATCCTAATAAAACCCGCGCCCAGAGCCCAGGTTTCAGGTTATGATGCTCTCGTTCTGATTTCAGCTCGTACCCCTACGAGGAACGCTTTCGCGGTGAGTCTGCAATCGCTTTCACCCATAAGAATGCGTCCTGAGTATGGTCTCGGTGGAATCGGATTACCCAAGATTTGTGGAGGATCCAATGCGTTTACTGAACACTCTGTGCATGGTTCTGGTGCTGTCGGGATTGGCTGCCGCCCAAGCGACGGTAATTGGGGGGGCCGCCAGCAACTGGGCTCCCGCTTACGGCGTCTATGCAGCGCCCTTCGTGCCTCTGGTTACTACTCCGTCTGTGACTCTCGCAACCGTGTCACCTTCAGCGGCGGGAGCCAGCAATGCCACTTTTGGAAACGTAGCCGGCGCTACTGGCGCCACTCTTTCGATTGTGCCACAACCTCCGGTCGGGGTGTATACCCAGCCCGTCTGGTACGGCCCGTCCGCGGCAGTGGAGACACCCGCCGAGTCGATGTCTGAGGCGAGGCATGGGCAGAGAGCTCATGCATTTGACGTCGGTGTCGCATTGTGGCAGAGCGGCGAGAGTGTGACTCATCTGATGGCGAGTTCGACGGATGCAAGGAAAGCGGCGCGGACTTACACCAACCAGGACGTCGACCAGGTCAATCAGAAAAACGGTACCGTCAAGTATCGCGGAAAGACCGAACATATCTGAGACTCGTCGCCGAGACTGTTTGAGGTTGGGTCTCCTTAGGCTTGCGAGCGAGGTCCAACCCAAGCGTCGATACAACCGGGCGGCGAAATCTCAAGGCCCGCATTTCATCTTTGGGATAGGGCCTCCAGCGCCCCGAAGAACCCCGGGCAAGAGATCAGCGCCGCATCTGCTCGGTGAATCGTGGTCTCGCCTTCCGCGCGCAAAGCTGCGACCGCAAACGCCATCGCGATCCTGTGATCGCCATAAGAATCGACTTCCGCTCCGTGCAATGTCTGTCCGCCTGGAATTTTCAGCCCGTTCTCGAGCTCCTCGACCTCCGCTCCCATGGCACGCAGATTCGTCACAATCGAGGCAATCCGGTCGGACTCTTTCACCCGCAATTCCTTGGCATCGCGGACTTCGATTCCACTTGCGGTGTACGGGGCAATAGCGGCCAGCACCGGGATCTCGTCGATCAACGCAGCAGTATCTGCATTTGCAATCGTTGCTCCTCGCAAATCCCGTCCGTCGACTTCCACAGCTCCTACCAATTCTCCGTGCTGGTCTTCTAATTCCGCGATCGAGATGCCTACGCCCATCAATATCAATATGTCGAGCAACCGGGCTCGCGTAGGATTCATCAGCAGACCGCTGATCAGCAGCCGGGAGCCGGGAAACAACGCTGCCGCACAAAGAAAAAAGGCCGCGCTTGAAAGATCACCTGGAATCTCCGCCTCGATGGCATGCAGCTTTTGTCCGCCTGCAATCCGTACCTGATTGCCGTGCTGGGTCACTTCCGCGCCGAACGCTCGCAGCGCCAGTTCTCCGTGATCTCGGGTGCGAACCGGTTCCTCCACGCGAGTTTCTCCTTCGGCGAACAACCCCGCGAACAGCAACGCAGACTTTACTTGCGCGCTTGCCACCGGCATCTTGTAGTCAATCGCCTTTAGATGTGTGCCAGTAATGCTCAGCGGCGGACGGCCTCCATCGTCAGCCGAAATCTTCGCACCCATTGCTTCAAGCGGGGCGATGATTCGCGCCATGGGACGCCGCGACAGCGACTCGTCGCCCAGCAGTTCACTGGTGAATCCCTGCCCGGCCAGAATGCCGCTCAACATGCGCATGGTCGATCCCGAGTTGCCGCAGTCCAGCGGCATATTCGGTGGTTGCAACTTGGGCCCGCGTCCGTGAATCAGGACCGCATTTTCGTTTCGCTCCCATTCCACTCCGAGCGTTGTCAGACAACCCAACGTGCTGGCACAATCCGCGCCGGTAGAAAAATTCTCCAGCCGCGTCGTTCCTTCGGCAATGGCAGCCAGCATGGCATAACGGTGAGAGATGGATTTGTCTCCGGGCAAGCGCAGTGCTCCCGCGATATTCCGCGCCGGGCGAACCACGACCGTGGAGTCGTTCGTCTCTTTCGACATCCGTCACTCAATATAACGGAAAAGAGAGGACAAGGCGTCGACTCTCAGGTGGAAGGATCAGGACCTAGATGCAACCGCCAAAGCGGAATTTCTCAATTGACAATGGGAAATTGCCGATCGCCAATCCTCTACACCATCGCCTTCGCTTCGGCAGTAGCTTCTTTCAGAATGTCGGTTGGTACTTCCTTGATCGTCACATTAAATTCGAACATCGGCGTCTCGCTCCCGCGGCCCCACCGGCTCACTTCCCAGTGAGCACGCAGGAACTTGACCTCCGGATGCCCAGTCAAGTCCAGCAGCAGAGGATGTTGCGCCTGGTAGAACTTCTGAGGAAAGTTCGTTACCGGCTTCGGACCCAAAGTTGCGCCATCCGCCGATCCGTAGATGCTCACGTCCAACGACTCTTGCTCGACGATGCCGGTGATGTTCAGGCTCAAGAGGAAAACACGGTTCGCGGCACCGCTAATGTCCACCACCGGACCGTCGCCTTTAGCGTTCACTACGGTTTTTTCCGGAACTAGGAAGGTATCAATCATGCGCGAGCATTGTAACAAAATAGTCTTCGTGGAGTGTCTGGTTATGAGTTGCCGACGATTTAGAACCACTTTGACTGGCCTGCTCTTTACTCGCTTACGACTCGCGCATTGTCGCTGCCAGCGGACTAGGATTCACTAGCCTCCACGTATCGTGTCCAAGAACTGTCGCATTAGTTTCCCCACTTCCTCCGGCTGTTCCCACGGAGAATAATGTCCTGCCTTTGCGATCACTCGGATCTGACTGCCCGGTATGTTTTGCCGCATCAACTCCGCATCGGCCGCGCCCGTAAGAATATCCTCGTCGCCAGTCACAATCAGAGTCGGCACGTTGATTGTCTTCAGCGTCTCAACGGAGTCGTTACGCCCAGCCATACCTCGCTGCACCAAGGCGACGTCTTCAGGAGACATCTTCCGCATCAGCTGCAGCGCTCCTTCGACCAGGTCCGGACGCCCGCTGCGCGATGTCTTCCCGATTAGCTTGGTGAGCATGCTTTCGAAGAACGGTTCGGTCCCACGCTCTATCACGTCGGCAGCGGCCTGCAGCCGTCCGGCCCGTCCCTCGGGAGTATCCGCCTGGGCTTTGGTGTTGCACAGCACCAGCGCCTCCACACGCCCACGATACTTCCGCCAGAATTCGAACAACACATAGCCGCCAATCGAGACTCCGACGAACGGAGCGCGTCCCACTTCTTCGCGGTCCAAGACTCGAGCGATGTCCGCAGCATGCTTTTCCATCGTGGCCGGGCCTTCGCCAGTGCCCGAGTCCCCATGCCCGCGCAGATCAGGGAGAATGACACGGTACTGTGACACCAGTGCCTGAGCCGCCGGTTTCCATAGGTCATGATTGGCTGGAAAAGGATGGAGCATCACGACCGGTGGGCCGCTTCCTAATACTTCATAGAAGATTTCCGCATCGTCGCTGATGATTCGGGGCATCGCCAGATTTAAACACAGCGAAGGGTCGAGCGGCCAATCCAACGAGCAGAGTCCACCGAGGAAATGTTGGGGGACGAAGGCGTGAGGGCGAATCGGACATCGCTTGCCCGAAGCGAATTCGCTCCCGTTTACGTTCTGGAATCGTTAAGGATTGATCACTTGCTGCGCAATCGCCGGCGCCGCGAGTCTCAATGGCTCCTCCGGCATGAGAATCCACGCGATCGGATAGGCTAGCAGGCCCACGCCGGTCATCAGGGCAACGAACAACCAAACCAGACGTACCAGGGTAACGTCCAAGTCGAAGTACTCCGCGAACCCGGCGCACACGCCAGCGATCTTCCTGTCCGCCCGTGGACGTACCAGCCGTTTTCGCGCCGTGACTGCACCCACTCGTATGCCGCAGTAGGCACAGACATTCGCGTCGTCCTGAATCACTTTTCCGCAGTAGTTGCAATACATGATCGGCCTCCTCGGCGCCTAAGCTTAGATACGTTGCCGGGCTCCCAAATGTTCCCATTCTACTCTTCCCGGTAGGGCTCTTTCACGCGCCTGTTGGCGGTCTCTGCGAACGCGCTCCCTGCGTCCATGGCTACTACCGCGTGGTATTTCTTTATGGCGAGGTCACGCTTCCCCAGTACGTCATACATCTCGCCGGCACCAAGATTTGCCTTCTGCAGTATTTCCGGATCGGGCTGGGGAGCCTCATTCACTTGTTCATACGCCGCGATGGCGTCCGCGTAGTCTTTCTGGCTACGAAGCAGATCGCCCAGACTGAGTGCGGCGATCTCATAGTGCAAGCCGTCATAGAACCCTTCCCGCCCCGACTGCCAAATTCTCCGATACACCCCTGCGGCTTCCTGATCATGACCCTCTGCCCGAAGCAGGTTCCCTTCCTCCAGCGCCATGAGCACGTCGTGCGGGTAGCTCTGGATCAGGCCACGGGCAATGGCGAGGGATTCCTGGTGACGATGTTCACGCCGCAAAAACAGGACCAGCAATATCTTTGCGTCAGTGCTGGTCTCGCCCGTTCCTTGAGCGCATTCGCCAAGGTACTGAAGTCCCTTCTCTTTGTTTCCACTCATGCCAATAATGGTGACGCCCGCTCGCAGTGCCAGGGGCAGACTGCCCATCACGTAATTGTGTGCTCCGACAATCAGTTTTGCCTGCGTGTCCCCGGGAGCAAGCTCGAGCACGCGTTCGTGATCGCGCCGAGCTCCCACCGCGTTTCGCAAAGCCGAAAACCAGGCGCGTTCCACCATCGCGGTGTAGGTTGCGAACTGGGCGCGCGTCACTCCCCGGGTATAGAGAGCTTCCACATCCTTGGGATTTGCACCTAGGCGCTTCTCCTCAAGCTGCAGCGCTTTTTGAACCAGGTCCTTAATCTGCTGCTTGACCTTGGGATCAGCGGGGCGATGTGCGGCCCGAATAAAGCTGTCGTTGGCGTATTCCCCGGTGTTCAACGCTCCCATGCGATAGAGCTCGCGGAAGAGAACCGCAGTCAATAAATGATTTACCGCGAACGGGTCGTCGGGATGCCTCTGCAGTACCCGATCGAACTCCTGAACTGCGCGGTCGTAGTCGAGATTGTAGAAATGGTCAAAGGCCGTGCGGTTCAGCGGATCGTTGGGACGAAACGACAAACTCGCGGGCGGGTCGGCTTGGTTCGCCTGGGGAGCGGCCGCAGAGGCCGGAAGCACTAGAAACACCAGGCAGAGAAATAGATTGCGACGGGCCATCGTGGGCGGAAACAAATGGGCGTTCCTCTGGTTCGGTCTTGTGTCTTGAGTTTATCTGATGCTCACGCGCTTGGAGTGCTGGAACCAAGAAGATTAATTCGGCAAGATATTTTGGCTGTTCGAAGCGTCCCTCGGCACCGGCATAATTGTCAAAAGTAGCCATCTTATGCCGGGAACGGAGTAGTTCTTGCCCGGCCCCCGTGCAGAGGAGTGATCGGGAGCTTTTGAAGTTATTGTGCTGCAATAACTTACACAGTTACTGGCTTTGGTCACTGGCTTGCGATTAACTTGGGGGAGTCCATATGTCTGAGGTTATCGATCACGCACCGCAGGAATTCTGGCGGCCTCCGTCTGCCCAGCCCGAGGCCGCCGTTCCGGCCATGGTCGAGGTTTGTGATCGCTGTGACACGGAGTTCATGGTCGGTGCAAAATTTTGCCATGATTGCGGGGCTGCCCGTCAATCTAGAACCGACCCGTCCGCCGCACACAGCTGGACGCGCGCACTGGAGTTTCTGAGCGTCCTGGAGTTCCAGAACGTTAAGGAGTGGCTCGGCCTCTCCATGGCTTCGCTCATCGCCTTCTTCGCTGGCTTAGGTTGCCTTCTGGCGGCGATCTTGGTCGGCGTCATTTACTCGGTTCAGAACCTGGCTGACTTTCAAGCCATTCAGTCGTGGCGGATACAGTGGCTGCTGGCTGCGCTGGTCGCCTTCGTCGCCGGCATATTGCTGAAACAGGCCGGCACGGCTAAGAAGTAGTTCGTCTGGTAACAACAAGACGCTTTCCCCCCGGATTCTCTTCCCTGAAGCTAGCGACATTCACGAGCCCCACGACAATGCACACCCTTGTGATCGAAGCTGTACCACCCGGCACCCTTCGCTCCCTTCCCATAGCACGTGAGATATTGCTCGCCGTTGTCATTGAGCATGTCATGCTTACCCGGCAGCGCGTCGAATTCGCTCGGCTTCGAGAGCTGACTCAGATCACCGGTATGAATAAGGAAATCCGGCGTGTGAGGCATGACATTGATCTGGTTGATCGCCGTCTGCAGAGTAGCGGTGATGTCCGGATTTGCTGGCTTGTTAAAACCAATGTGACTGCCGCTGATCTGGACAAAGCTGAAGTTCGCACTCTTGCCGGCGTCCTTGCCGCTGCTTTTGGCGAGTTGGAAGTATAGACGGCGGCCGGGGAGCGACGTTAGCCGAGGGCTGGCAGTGCGCTACAAACGTGGTCGCCTATTTCAGGAGGCCGTGGACCGCCGATCAACGGAGCGGCTGGACACGGTTAGCCGTGCAGAGATGGGGTTCCCGCATGACTTTCTGAACAAGGAACTAGTGCAGGCGTTCTCATTCGGCGGGCTGAAGAATTCGATCGATGCGCCATGAACGTGCGGGGCGCGGCAGGCAGGAGCCCGTGCAGAACGTTTCAGGCCAGCGATCGCGGAAAGGATGAGGTAACCAGCAATTGCGCCCAAAGCGAGTGTGCTGCTCTGACCGGGCGAAAGGAATCGAGAAACTGGCCCTCTTTAATGTCGCCATGAAGAGTTCGCGACAGATGCGCGTAATCCTGAAGGCCCTTGCTGAGCCCCGTAGAGTTGCCATCCTGACACTGGTCCGGACGCAGCATGAACTTCGGGCCGGCGAAATTGCCAGGCACTTCCGCTCGACCCGTCCAGGGATCTCGCAGCACTTGCGTGTCCTGACCAATGCTGGCCTGCTGTGCGAGAGACGCCAGGGAACGAGCAGGCTTTATAGCTTGCGCCGGGAGGGTTTTGGCGAGTTGCGGACTTTTTTGGACACCTTTTGGGAGGAGAGCTTATCGCGATTGAAGCGGGAAGTGGAAAATGAAACCCGAAGAAAGGGTGGCCACTGATCCAGTCTGCGAGGAAATCTATATCGAAACGTATCCCACAAAGGAAGGTTCTCCTAACGGTGTGCCCGGCTGGGCGAGCAAGCCCTGCAATTCCAAACGACCAATCTGAAACTTGCTAGCGAATGCGTTTCAATTGACGGGGGCGCGAGAACACACAGCCATCCCTGTAGGCAAGTTTACGGCCTTGACCCACCCGAACATATCCCACCAGGACCGAACCTCGTTGGGCGCGACCACCTGATATTCCCCTCCAGGACATTGGCATCTCTCTTCAGTCCCGAGGGCGCAGTCGCTTCCAGGCGGGCGTGAACCACGCCGGCAATTTGCGGTGTGGAAGAGATCAGTAATTGGCTCCAACTTGTGCCTCCTATCTGGACTCCCGGACAAGTTTGATGGACTCAAGGACAGTTCAAGTCCAGAACCATGGACATCCATTCTGAGGGTTAGATGAATTCCTTGGACCTGGAGGTTCAGATGAAGCTGCTTCAGATTGATTCCAGTGCACGAACCAACTCGGTGAGCCGCCGATTAACCAGCCGATTTGCCGAGGAATGGAAAAAGAACCATCCGAACGGCGAAGTCATACGGCGCAACCTTTCCGCAACCACACTTCCGCCGATTACCGATGACTGGGCAGCAACCCATCTCGAAGAGTCGAAGCTGACGCCTGCGCAACGGTCTTATCTCTCCACCTCGGACGAACTAATCGAGGAACTGCAGGCGGCGGATACGGTCGTCATTGGCGCCCCGATGTACAACTCCTCGATCCCTTCTTCGTTGAAGGCCTGGATCGATTAGGTTGTACGCATGGGGAAGACTTTTGCCTACGGGCCAGATGGTCGACAGGGTCTACTGGGAAACAAGAGAGTCGTCGTAGGTCAGCCAGCCGAAGCGGAGATGGGCAGCTCTCATTCTGCCTCCTGCTTTTCGTGCGTGAGAATCTGAGTCTTGCCATTGGCAAAGACCAGCGTCAGTTCATGCGAGAATCGCTCCCGGTCATGCACGATTCTGGTGCCATCCTCCTCTTCGTGAACTTCACCGACCGCCAATGCGCAATATGTCGGTCTTCGCCTCCGCCAAATACTCCATTGAGCATTCCCGCGGTACACAGC
>DATNNO010000109.1:0-17647 GCA_035601775.1 Terriglobales bacterium
GGCTAGGAATGAAACTCGCCATCGCAACCACGACCAAGAACAGAGACATGGCAACTGCTATACGTACTTTCATGGATTCTTTACCTCCCAAGGGTTCGGCCCGGTGATGCGAAATGAAGACGTAAACAAAACTCCGGAGACTCACGATCAAAAGCCCCAAAATCGCAGGGATCCTCACCAGCGGCTGAGGCTAGCTAGGCCGGCTGGAGGCTCAAATTAAGCGGCATCTTATCATCGATTCGAGGGCTGTCAAGAAACTGATGCGCCCGTTCTGAATCCAGAACACTGGCGGGGGGCTCGTCCAGCTATTCCCCGCTATTTGTCCAGTTCCACAACCGGAGGCTTCGCGCTGGCGGAGAACTTCTCGATTTCAGTGAGGCCCTTCTTGGCGAGGTCAATGTCGGCCGGCAGTGTGGCCAGACGGAGATAGAGTTGCATGTGTTCGGAGGCTGCCTGGTAATCTTTTTTCTGCAGGAGAATCATTCCGAGCAGATATTGCAGTCTCGGAATCTGATGGGCTTCATCCACTCTGACTCCCTGGAGCGCGCTCTTTTCCGCCGCATCAAGATTCCCCAGGTAGTAGTTCCCTACTGAATTGAAGTAGTAGGCGTCAGGAAAACTTAACGGGTCCAGGGCGAACAGCTTGCCGGTAGTTTCGATCACATTGGGCCAGTCGTGGGACAGCATGGCTAATTGAGCCAATCCGTCATAGGGATTTACGTACTTCGGATCTGCCGCCAGGGCGTGCTCGAATGAGTGCCGGGCCGACGGCGCGTCGTGGTCTCGCAACTGCAGCCGCCCTAGTTCATTCCAGGCCGCCGCATATCGAGGATAAATCTGAACTGCTTTCTCGAGCGACTTCCGAGCTTCCTCCCACTTGCCCTTTTTTTCCTGTTCGCGCCCTTTTTCTAGAGCCTTCCTGGCCGCTGCGGGGGCCAGCGCGTTGGTCACACTGATGCTCGTGCCTTCGACGTGTTCCAAGCGGTGTAGCGGGACTCGGCCCACATCGATGCTATTCAGCTGATTCCCCCGGCTGCCGAGTTCCACGCTTTGAGAAGTAAAGCCCGCGAGCACAGCCTGCAGTTGACAATCTCGCGGATCCCGCCGCGACTGCGTGGTCACTGAAGTGCCGAAGTTGGAACTACTGGCGTCGCTGAGTGCAGCCGCTGCGCCCGCGTTCGGATCTCCGATTTGAAAGCTGAAGCCGCCATGGGTATCGCTGTAGGTCTCGGTGTGTCTCTGGCCCTTGCAGATGGTCTGAATGGTCGCCGGTTCGGTCAGCTCAGTGCCGTCATCCAGCACTACCTTACCGGCAACAAAGATAGCCGATTGAGAACTGGAAGAGTTCATCCCGGTCGTAGGAAAAGGCGTGGGCCCGGAGCCTGGGGAACCAAAGGAAGGTCTTCCTCCCCCGGAGCGGCCTTGGGCCAAAGCAGACGCGGTAAGCGCGAAGGCGAGAAAGGCACATCGAAGAAACGGGGTCCTCATGGCACACCGCCAAGACGCCTTTCACGGGAGTATATGCCTTTTGGCAGGCGTTTCAAGACACTTATATAGCGTTTATTGTTAAGATTTTACAAATGAGATCCCAAAGTGGCCCGTTTGGCCATGCCCCTGATGAAGCTACGATGAATGCCTGACGAATCCGCGGCCGCAGGGTGCAAGTCCACTCCGTTCTCCGTGCGCCGGTATCCCTGCGCTGGTACCCCTGTCCTTTCGGTACTAAAGTTCTTTGTCTTAAGGGACGATAATCCTATTGATGAGCCTTCGTCGGTCGGGGAATTCCGTAGCAGATACGGCGATGCAACGAGCATCACAGGAGTGCCCTTGTGAAAGTCTTAGTCGCTGAAGACGAACCTCTTTTCCGCAAACTTCTGCGGCAGTTGTTGTCCCCTGAATTCGACCTGACCGTAACGGAAGACGGCATAACGGCGTTGGCGCGCCTTCAGGAAGAAAACGGACCCGTGCTGGCAATCCTCGACTGGGTGATGCCGGGAATGACGGGCCTCGAAGTGTGCCGCGAATTGCGCGCCCATCGGCGTACTGCCGGCATCTACGTGATTCTACTCACGGCAAGAAACAGCATGGCTGACATTGTTGCGGGACTTCGAGCTGGCGCGGACGACTACGTGACCAAACCGGTCCAAGCGGAGGAACTTCGCGCACGGATACAACTCGGCTGCCGGATCATCGAACTGCGGGGCGCGCTCAAAACCGAGGTGGGAGCATTAGCGGTAGCCCTGGCCCGCGAAAAACTGCTCCTGGGCCGGTTGGCATTGGTTCCAGACCGCACTCACAAGCGAGAATCGAAAAAAGCGGCTCTCACCCTTGCCTGAAACTCCAGCATTTTCAGGAACACCAAGTTCATTTGTAGTTTCAGGTTGCACGCAACTTCCAGCGCATATCCGCACGAACGTACGAGCCCTTACGATTACATTGACTTGTAATCGATATTTTGCAAGACTTAGCTTATCGTTAAACATTAGACGGGATCTACTCGTCGTCCCCCTTTTTCGATTAAGCTGTTCGGGCTCAGAATGGAATTACTACTCAACCTTCTTTGGCTGACCCTGGCGTTGCCAGCCCTCTGGATGTGGCGCCGCGAATCGGTCCATGCACCGAATTGCCGGTGTTTCGGTCGCGTTCGCCCTTTCTTGCTGTTTGGTTGCGTTCTGATGTTGTTGTTCCCCGTGGTTTCCGCCACCGACGATCTACATGCGTTGCCGCAGGAGATGGAAGAATCCAGTCTGTCCAAGCGCATCGTCAAGCAAGCGGCCGCCGATAAATCGCTCCCGTGGCTGAGCAACTCGGGTGCTTTGCCGGCTTTAATTTCTCCAGTGCTGTTTGGTCCCGGCGACGAAGCCTGCGGACAGGTCTTGGTAATGTCGGTTCTCCTGCCTCAACAGGCGCACTTCAGTGAGCGCGCCTCGCGTGCCCCGCCGTTCTCATTCCTTGGCGAGTCCCTTGGCGAGGGCGTTGGTTTCGCCGCCTAGTCTGCGGCGACATTTTCCCGGTTCGAAGTAAGCCCCTTGGCAATGTACTGCTTTGCTGCGGCATGCCTGTTTATCAGGTTGGTTAGGAATGATTACGGAGTACCACAAAACGCTTTGGCGCCATTCGGCGCGGTTTCTTCTGATCGCCTGCGGCCTGAAGGCTGGCGCACAGCAGGCTTTGACCTGGGAGCAGGTGCGCAACCGCTTCGAGGTGAACAATCCCACGCTGCTGGCAGACAAGCTGAATATCGACGAATCGAGGGCACAGGAGATCACCGCTTTCCTACGCCCGAACCCGGCGTTCACTTTGTCGGCTGACGGGACCCAAATCGCTCCTGAGAAAGGCGTCTGGCGGCCATTCGCCGGCACTTTTGAGTCGCCCAGCATTAGCTATCTGCACGAGCGCCAGCACAAGCGGGAGTTACGCCTGGAGAGTGCGAAAAAGGCGACTCTGATCGCCGAATCGAGTCATGCCGACTTGGAGAGAACTCTGCTCTTTACCTTGCGCGGCGCGTTTGTATCAGCGCTGCAGGCGAAAGCGGTGCTCCAGTTGGCAAAAGACAACCTTGTCTACTACGACCACGTGCTCGATATCAGCAGAAATCGCTTCAACGCTGGCGACATTGCGCAGATTGATCTCGACCGGTTGGAACTGCAGCGCGTGCAGTATGAATCGGATTTGCAAGCTGCCGGGGAGAACCTGGAAAACGCAAAGATCCAACTGCTCACGCTGCTGAACGACCGGACGTCGATCGAACAATTCGATGTGACCGGACCGTTCGACTTCAACGACCAACTCCTGCCGCGGGACGAGTTCCGGAAGATCGCTCTGGACACGCGGCCCGATTTAAAAGCGGCTGTTGAAGCGATAGATAAATCACGGACCGATCACAAGCTGGCGATTGCGAACGGTTCAACTGATCCAACTTTCAGCGTATGGTATACGCACAACTCATCCAACAATAACCCGTTTGGCATAAATACTCTCGGCGTCAGTGTCGGCATCCCATTGCGCATCTTCGATCGCAACCAGGGAGAGAAGCTGCGCACGCAACTAGATATCGCGCGCAATGAGAGATTGCGCGACGCCGCTGAAGCAACAGTGCTAAGCGACGTAGATTCCGGCTATGCCACGCTCGAAAGCAATCTGATTCTGCTGCGGCCTTACAAGGCCAAGTACCTGCAGCAGTCTGTCCGGGTGCGGGACACCATTACTTTTTCATACCAGCATGGCGGGGCCTCGTTGCTGGATTTCCTGAACGCAGAGGCGGAGTACCGCAGCGTGCAGTTGAATTACGTGAATTTGGTCGGCTCTTACTTGACGGCCGCAGCCCAATTGAATCTGGCCGTGGGCCGGGAGGTTATCCAATGACAGGCAAACCTTATCGCCGATCGGCGGCGATCTTTGCAATCTTATCTCTGATCGTTTCTTTGATCATGCTGTCCTCTTGCTCGAATGACACCAAAGCGGCGCCCACTAAGGCGGAAGTCACACTCGATCCCAACCTGTACAACATCGACCAACCCGAACTGTTCAAACTGGCCCGAGTGGAGGCGCGCGAGCTGCCCACTGTGCTGAGCGCTAACGGCAGCGTTACTCCCGATGTGAACCGCACCATTCACGTGACTTCGCAAGGCTCTGGCCGCGTGGTCGCCTTAAAAGTGAAGCTGGGCGATTCCGTGAGCAAAGGCGAAGAGCTGCTTTCGATTTATAGCGCCGATCTGGCAGGCGCATTTTCCGACTATCAGAAAGCAATCGCAGACGAGCGCTTAGCCAAGAAGTCATTGGAACGCGCGCAGCTTCTTTACTCTCACGGCGCGCTGGCTGAGAAAGATTTGCAGCAGGCCGAGGACGCAGAGGAAAAAGCTAAGGCAGATGTGCAGAACACGGACCAGCACGTTCGGATACTAGGCGGCGATCCTGCCCACCCCAGCTCGTTGATTGAGCTACGCGCGCCCGTTTCCGGAACCATCGTGGAGCAAAACATAGCGGGATTTGAAGGAATTAAGAGTTTAGATAACAGCCCCAACCTGTTCACCATCGCCGACCTCACGCAGGTGTGGGTGGTTTGCGATGTTTACGAAAACGATCTTGGCCAGGTTCATCTGGGCGATTCAGCGGAGATTCGACTGAATGCCGATTCCGACAAGATTTACCGGGGCAAGGTGGCCGACGTCTCGCGAGTGCTGGATCCCAATCTGCGGTCCGCGAAAGTACGGATTGTATTGCCCAATCCCGACGGATCATTGCGGCCGAACATGTACGCGCGCGCGATTTTCCGGTCGCGGAAAGTGCAGTCGCGCCTGGTGGTTCCGAGCACTGCGATTATGAGGCTGCAAGACAAGGATTGGGTATTCCGCAAAGAAGGGCAAAATCAGTTCCGGAAAACCGAAGTACACACCCAACGCGTCACCGAGGACGGGTTCCAACAATTGCAAGATGGCCCGTTAAAGGCGGGCGATGAGGTGATGGCCAACGCACTCGCGTTCTCGACCAGCGTGGCGGAGCAAGGGAAATGATTCGGCTTCTCATCGATTTCGCTCTGCGCAACCGAATCATGGTGCTAAGCCTGGCGCTCGTCCTGTTCATATGGGGCATTGTTTCTTTCCACAACCTGCCGATCGAGGCCTACCCTGACGTCGCCGATACCTACACCCAGATCATCTCGCAGTGGGCCGGACACGCGGCGGAAGAAGTCGAACAGCAGATCACGGTCCCACTCGAAGTACAACTGAACGGCGTCCCCCATATGACGCATCTGCGGTCGGTGTCTCTGGCTGGGCTGTCGGTGATCACGATTATCTACGATGACGAGATCACGACCTTTACTGCACGGCAGGAGGTGTTGGATCGGCTGGCCCAGGCCACCATGCCTCAGGGAGTGAACCCGGGGCTCGGTCCGGATTACAGTCCGACCGGGCAGATCATGTTCTACACGCTCACCAGCACCAATCCCAAGTACGACGTGATGGAACTGAAGACACTGCAGGACTGGTTTGTGCTGAATCAGTTGAAGTCCGTGCCCAATGTGGTGGACGTCAACATTTTTGGCGGACCTACTCGCGAATACCAGGTTCAGATCGATCCCGGCAAGCTGGTTTCTTACGGCCTCACGATCAGCCAGGTTGAACAAGCACTCACCAACAACAACCTCAACGCCGGCGGAGGCTTCATCGAACGCGGAGAGCAAGCGCTCAACGTGCGCGCGGTGGGACTAATGACCAACACGGAGGACATTGGCGCGACCGTGGTGAAGTCGGTAAATGGCACACCGGTGCGGGTTCGCGACCTGGGCTTGGTCGTGCAGGCGCCCAAGGTGCGGCTGGGACAGCTGGGCAAGACCATTCGCCATGAAGACGGTACGGTGATCAACGATGACGATGTGGTCGAAGGCATCGTGCTGCTGCGCAAAGGCGCCGAGGCGGATGCGACTCTCGATGCGCTCCACCAAAAGATCGCACAACTGAACAAGGGTTTATTGCCCAAGGGAGTCAAATTTGTTCCGCACCTGGATCGTAGCGACCTGGTGCACTACACAACTCACACCGTGCTGCGCAACCTGACCCACGGCGTATTGCTGGTCACTCTCATCCTGTTTCTCTTCCTGGGCAACGTACGCAGCGCGCTGATCGTAACCTTCACGATTCCCTTCTCGCTGCTATTTGCCGCGATCCTGCTCGATTTGAATCACATTCCCGCCAACCTGCTCTCGCTGGGAGCGCTCGACTTCGGTATGGTCGTGGACGGCTCGGTGGTCATGGTCGAAAACATTTTGCGCCATACCGAGCTGGGCCGTGGCAAGAAGACATTCGCCCAGATGATCGGGACGGCAGCGCACGAAGTGCAAAAGCCGGTTTTCTTTGCCCGAATTATCATCATCGTTTCGTACCTTCCAATCTTCACTTTGCAGCGCGTCGAAGGCCGCTTATTCCGGCCCATGGCGTGGACGGTAGCGTTCGCTCTTTTGGGTGCGTTGCTGTTCGCTCTCCTCATCGCGCCGGTGCTGTGCACTTTCTTGTTCAAGGACGACATAAAAGAATGGCACAACCCCGTGCTCCACTTCTTGCGGGAGCGTTATGCCCGCACGCTCGACTGGTGCTTTGATCACTTGAAAATCACGCTGGGCCTGGGCTTGGCTGCGCTGGCGCTGATGTTGTTTTTAGCTTTCTCCGGCGTCATCGGCTCCGAGTTTTTGCCTCACCTGGATGAGGGCGCAATTTGGGTTCGCGGCACGCTGGCACCCAGTACCGGCCCTTCGTCGAGCATCGCGCTGGCAAAACAGGGGCGACTGGTGCTGGCCAATTTTCCCGAGGTCAAGCAGGTCGTCAGTCAGGTGGGACGCCCTGACGACGGTAGCGATGCCAGCGGCTTTTATAACACTGAGTTCTTCGTCGATCTCCTGCCACACTCCGAATGGCGCTCACAATTCAAGACGAAAGACGATCTCATCGCCGCGATGGATGACGAACTGAACAAGTTTCCGGGCGTGGACTGGAATTTCTCGCAGCCGATTTCTGACAACGTGGAAGAGGCGGTTAGCGGCGTCAAGGGCGAGTTGGCAGTCAAGCTCTTCGGTACTGACTTGAAGACGCTGGAACAAAAGGCCAACGAGATTCAAGACCTGATGGCCAAGATTCCCGGCGTCGCCGACCTGGGAACGTTTCAGGTGCGCGGACAGCCCAATGTAAATCTGGTGGTGGATCGTGCGGCAGCCGATCGCTTCGGAATCAACGTCAGCGACGTACAAGATGCGGTGGAGACCGCGGTGGGCGGCAAGGCGGTGAGCCAGATTTTGATCGAGGAGCAGCGCTATGATTTGACGGTCCGCTACCAGCAGCCATTCCGCAAGAGCGTTGAAGATATCGCCAACATACGCATCCTGGCGCCATCGGGTGAGCGGGTTTCGCTGGGCCAGTTGTGCCAGATCAAACTCGAGGACGGGGCATCCACCATTTACCGCGAGGGCAACCGGCGATACATCGCCATCAAGTACAGCGTGCGCGGACGCGATCTGGGCAGCACGGTTCGACAAGCCATTGAGGAGGTGCGCCAGAAGGTGCAACTGCCTGAAGGCTATTACCTCGATTGGACCGGCGAGTACGAGAGCCAACAGCGCGCTAATCGTCGTTTAGCGTTCATTGTGCCCATCACGATTCTGCTGATGTCTTTCATTCTTTACTCCGCATTCGATTCGTGGAAATGGGTAGCGTTGATTCTGGCCGTGGTATCACTGTCGCCACTGGGTGGGTTTTTTAGCCTCTTGCTAACCCACACTCATTTTTCGGTTTCCTCCGGTCTGGGATTCCTGGCATTGATCGGCGTATCGGTCGAGATTGGCGTGATCATGGTCGAGTACATCAACCAGCTTCGCACTCGCGGCATGAACCCGCGCGAGGCGGCGAAGGAAGGCGCATCTCTGCGTCTGCGGCCCATCATGATGACGATGCTGGTCGCAACCCTGGGACTTCTCCCAGCGGCCATGTCACACGATATCGGATCGGATTCACAGCGGCCATTCGCCATCGTGATTGTCGGCGGACTGATTGTGGAGCTGTTCATCAGCGTGGTCATGCTGCCCTCGTTGTACGTCTTCTGGGCGCGGCCGGGTGACCAGCTACCGCCGGCAGAGCTTGGGTTTATCGAAGAAGGTGAGCATGTCGATTAGCGGGTCCGTGAGTGGTTGTCGGAACCGGGGGGGAACAACCAGACAAGTAGAGACATTCCCCAGAAATACGAAAGGCGGTCGTGAGGGTCCGAACGTCGACGTGGCCGACACTAACCCATGACCGCCCAGGCCCGCGTCGAAAACCCACCGACACAAGGCATCGGAGTCGAACATCCGCGAAGATAGCGTACACCACCGATGCTGAACAATCGGGTGAATACTGTATGCACTCCGCAATCAGTCCAGCGCGCTCGGTGATCCTTCGACGTCGAAGAATGTACCCCTGGCCAGAAGTGTCTCCACTGCGACGATTACTTCACTGCCGCTGCCCTTGGTCAGTGCTCCTCGAAACCCTGCAGCGCGGGCTGTTCGCGCCAGCTCAACTGACACTTCTTGCACGGTCAGCAGGAGCATAGCGGTCACGGGAGAAATTGCAAAGATTTCCCGCGCAGCCTCCACCCCATTCTTTTCAGGCATCGCCAAGTCAATTATGGCCAGATCAGGAGCGAGTTGCTCAGTCTTGATGACGGCATCGTTGCCATTGGCTGCTTCACCGCACACCTCCCAGCCGGGGCGTTCTTCCAATAGCCTACGAAGCAACCGCCGGATAGACACATCATCATCCGCGATCAAGATCCGAACCGCCATTTTCTAACCTCCTGAGAACGCAGGGGAGTGCCCTCCACTGAGTCCACCTTGTGACTGCGACAGCAATTTGACCTTTCGCGAATGGTGGCACGATGCCGGCTCGCTCTCAATACAGCGCAGGCCCTAGAACCAGAGATTACAACTGGTAGGAAACTCGATTCGTTTCAAGGGCGATTCACACATGGGGCAAACCGGAGAATAACTGAGCCAACGGACGAAAAAAACCAGGCGCGAGCAAATGATCGAGGGAACTCCTGCGGTCGCCTTGATCGTGAATTTCTCTTATCGCTGCCTACGTCCACCTGCTTCCTGCGAGCTTGCCGAACTCACTTTGATTGTGTCTCCGCTGAGAACGCCGGTAAGGCTAACTCCCTGCCCCGCGAGTTCGCCGAACTGCGACTGGTTGCCCGCTAGTTCGTACTTTCTGTCCCCGTCTACGAGTATGTACCTCGAACCGTTACGGACGCACATCCTGGCGCACTCCGACGCGCTTCGTTCCGAATCAGTATGTCGAGCACCACAATGCGCGTCGGTGATCAACCCGGAAAAGGCGTGGCCGGGCACAGCTGGGTCTACCTGCTGATTGTCAGGAATTTGCGGAGGTTCGCCGCCAGCAACTGCCACGGTGACGCCGGCGAGGACAGCAGCAAAGACTAAAGACGATGCAAGCGTAGCTACCGCAAAGAAAGCGAGAAGTTTTAACCACGAGCGATCATACTGTTTAACGATCATGCCGTTTGACGATGCCTACCAATGCTGTCCCAGGCCCTCGACTCTTGGTTGTGCACATCGCCACTAGGGTTGCCCAGAGGCTTGCTTGAGTTACTATCCGATTTCTGGCAGAAGCGAGCGTTGCAACATCGTCTACTTCCCACACGTTTCTAACACCCATAGAGTACGCACATTATTGCGCGCGCCTACAGCATCGACTCGATGGCAGTGGAAACATTCAGGTGATACGCTTTTCAAGACAACAGCCATCACACCTATTGAAAGGACACTCTATGAACAAGTACCTCAAGCTACTACTCGGCACCGGCCTCTACCTTCTTGAGCAGTCTGACCACGCTACGAAGAACGTGCGGGACCGTGCCGCCGGGCAGTTTGACGATCTGCGCGACGTTGCGCAGCAGAAGTATGAAACGGTGGCTAACCGAGTGGCGAGAGCCTCCCAAGCGATTCGCGGGGAGGATAGCAACGTGCTCCGCAA
Source organism: Terriglobales bacterium (assembly GCA_035601775.1). Lineage (GTDB taxonomy): Bacteria > Acidobacteriota > Terriglobia > Terriglobales > Acidobacteriaceae > JABDBE01. The sequence goes on from DATNNO010000109.1 coordinate 10,518, forward strand.
CGCCCTTTGCTTCGCGGCAGGAACAGGAGTTGGTATCGGGGTCGGCCTGATTTTCGCTCCGGCTAGCGGCGAAGAAACTCGGAGCGAAATAGCAGGAAGGGTGCACGATATCGGCGGTAAAGTCCGGAAGAAGTTCTCGTCTTCCGAAGTTGCTTCTGCGACCGGCACGGCTGGCTAACGGAGCAAGATCTGGTGGCCGGAGAGAGGTGCCATTGTGCCTTAGAAGAGCCGCGCGCGTCCCGAGTCACAAGAATTACGGAAAGGTCGTGGAGGATGCTGCGCGCGCCAGCAACTCATGGCAGGATTTCCCCTTCCCGGCTAGCCCCGACTCCAGTTCGGGAGCGCCGCAAGGCCCGCCCACGTCTCCGTTGTATGCGCGGGTTGAATTCTCGTCCCGCGTCTCCAGACACGCTTCTGCGTCACGAGCCGTTCTTCTGCAGCATGATCCGGAACAGTAACAGCCAGCGTTTGACGTTAGTGGTCATGAGGAAATTTTCTTTCACGTGTTCGCGCCCATTCTTACCGAGCTTCTGGGCGAACTCGGGGTGAGTAAGAAGATAGCGGATCTGATAGGCACAGCCTTCGACGGAATGAACCAGCGCGCCAGTCAGCTTGTGAATCACTTGATTGGGAATGCCACCGACGGCGCTGGCGATGGTCGGCTTCCCCTTCCACAGGGCCTCGGTCACAGTAAGACCAAAGCCCTCCCGAAGCGACTTTTGCACCACCAGGGTCGAAGCCCGTTGCAGGGCGTTGATCTCCAGTGCGCACCACGGTGGCAGGTTCAAGATGATGATATCCGGGTCATCGCCGGCTGCCTCTGTCACTTCTTGCAGGACAACCGCGCCTTCGGGATCGTCGCTGGCTCCGCCGCCAGCCAGCACCAGTTGGCAATCCACGTACTTCTTCGCCATCTTGTAGGCGTGGACCACGCCAACGGGATCCTTCAGGCGATCGAATCGGGACACTTGCGTGACAATCGGCCTGGACCGGTCAATGCCAAAATCATCGCAGGTTTTTTGCACAATGCTGTCGTCCAGATCCTTGTTCTTTTCCGACAATGGATCAATACACGGGTAGAACAGGTACTGCGGGACGGAGAGTTTTCGCGCAAAAGTCGGCGAAGAAAAGATGGCCGCATCGAACTTCTCGATCATCGGCCGCAGAAATCCCCAGACTTCTGAGTTCGGATTGGACAGGTCGATGTGGCAGCGCCAGACCCAGCGTGCGTGTGCGCCGTTGCGGGCGTTAATCAAAGCAGCCGGCTGCGGGTCATGGATCACTACCAGATCCTCGTCAAAATGCATGCGTTGCCGATTCTGCTCGTTGTACATCATGAAGATTTCCTGCACTTGCTTGGTGAGGTGGTAGTCGCCACCGTGCAGAGCGTTGTGGAAAGCCTTGGTGATCTCGAAGAAGTCATTGCCGCCGGTAATCACATCCCAGTGCGTGGAAACCTCTAGCTCAGTCAGCAGGGGCACGAGGCGGTTAAGCATCTCCGCCACACCGCCGCCTACCGCAGTGGAGTTCACCATCTTCATGGTCTTTCCCCGCAGGTCTCTCGCCACGAAACGCAGTTCGTCCAGTTCGGCCCCGCCCACGATGGTTTCGTAGTCGCTTAGGCGTGGAGGCGGAGGAGGTGCGGGCGGAGTGTCGGGCACGCGGGGCCGATTGCGACGCTCGCGGGAGCGGTTCTCGCGTTTCACCGGCTCGGGTGCCAGCGGGGCCGATTTAATTTCGCTGGGTAGCGGTTTCGGTGACCTCGTAACCTCCACAACTTGCTGCCTCTTGGTTTCCATAATAGTTATTGGTCCGTTCACTACTGCAGCGCTAATTCAATAATGCGAATCGCCTGGCGGCGCACATCTTCCAAAGTGGCGGTGTAGATGTCGATATGGTCTACTCGGCGGGCAGCTTTCTTCATTTCCATCTCTTCTTCTAACCATAGCGAGAAGTCGTTCGAAGTAAGCTTCAGACGAAGTCGCGCCTCAATGAAATGGTGGTGAATCGAGTGCACGCTGACGCGGGCCATTCCATCCGCAAACTCGGGGAGATTGTGGGCAACGAACGCGGTAGGCAGAATCACGGTGTCAGACGCGCAGAAGTAAAAAGGCTCCCTGGCCACCCGCTCGCCGGCACGCGGGTTACTTTGAATGTACGCATCCACTATGTGCACAATGCGTTCGCGTACTGCTTCGACCGACGTAAACTCGCGCACGTCCACGCCCGCCAACCGCTCCGCCAACCCCGGTTCGTTGCAGGCGGAGAAAGCCCAATGAGCGAAATCGTTGGAGAACCCCTCCCGAATGAAGTGGTGCTCCTCCAGAGTGCGGAAAGTATGCTGAAAGATGGAGTCTTCCGAACATGTGCGCAGCGCTTGCAGCAGTTCGCCGAGAGTCGTCGCCCGCTCACGGCCAATACGTAGCAAGTGGGCGGAGGTATTGAAGTAGAACGGCTTGCGCGCCGCGCGGGTCCGAAGGTCCAGGGTTTGAGCACTCGTCATAAGGCGTCTCTTTCCATGCATCCGCGCGATGCATCCGCGCGTGGTTACAAGGCTTTGGCAATGCACTCTGCCGAAGGTCTCATCGCACGCCGCGGCAAACTGCCAGCCATTGAAACAGGAAGTTTACCAGTTCTTCGGGGGGCCGAAGCCAGACATCGGCTCCAGTTTCGCGCCATTCCGGCCGGACCAGTATGCGGAGGCCACGATTCTGCAGGACGCGGAAAGCATCCTCGTCGGCTAGGTCATCGCCGAGGTAAGCAACGGGAATCGCCGAATCCAATTCCGCCAGGAACTCACGCACCGCGTCTCCTTTGTTGGTGCCCGACATCTTTATCTCGACACCGCCCTCGAACTCCTGCAATGTCATGCGCGCACGGTCGGCGATAGGCAGCCATCCCAGCCGGACGGTGCCGCGAATACGCGTGGCGACGGAATCTTCCAATCCACGCCAGTGCACGGCCACGCTGCCCGGCTTGAGTTCCACCAGATTGCTGAATCCTACCTCGTTCAGCCACTGCGCCGCAGCTGCCAACGCCTGCACGACATTCTCGTCCATGGGGGGCATCTCGCAGGTGCCGTCGAGCCTGAGCCGTTGCAAACCATAGGCGCCCCAGATCTCCGGGTGGGGCTCAAGGCCAAGCAGGGGGACGATATCCTGGGCAGGCCGCCCCGTAATCAGCACGACGCGGGTATGCCCCGTATTTATGATTTCCTGCAATAGCGCAGGAACACCTGGGTAGGGAAATGCACGATGGCGGTCTACCCGGAAGGGCGCCAGAGTGCCGTCATAATCCAGCAGAAGTGCGGCTTTACGGGATTGTGCCAGTTCATCCAGAAAGTTTTCCAGATTGAGTTTGGCATGCGTTTCGAGCAATTAGGTCTCCTTCATCCAGAGAGCGGGACTGCTAGGCCACTGCGGCGTCGGTCCTCGGTTGTTCTTCCAGAGTGCCGGGAGTGGCCACCCGGATATCGCAGAGTTCGCCAATCAGATTACCGGCCCACCGGTAGACATTGTGTTCCTTGACGGTTTTCCGCATGCGCTGCATGCGTTGCTTTTTCTCCTCCGGATCCATCTCCAGGGCGAAGCGAATGGCCTCCGCGGTCTGGTCGATGTCGTAAGGGTTAACCAGCAGAGCGTCGCGCAACTCACGCGCCGCCCCGGTGAACCGGCTCAGAATCAGCGCGCCCTGCTCATCGTTCCGCGCCGCCAGGAATTCTTTGGCCACCAGATTCATGCCGTCGTGGAGAGACGTGACCAAGCAAAGATCGGCGGCCTGGTAGTAACGCTGGATCTCGCGGTGGCTGTGCTGCCGCTTCAAAAAGATAATCGGTTTCCACCGGTTATTCTGGAAGCGCCAGTTAATGCGGTCTGCTTCGGCCTCCACTTCCCCCAGGAAGTCGTGATAGCGCTTGATGTGCGTCCGGCTGGGCGCGCCGATCTGTACGAAGGTAAACTGCCCCTGGTACATGGGGTGCCGCTCCATTAGCCGCTCGACTGCGAGAAAGCGTTCGAGAATACCTTTGGTGTAATCCAGCCGGTCTACTCCAACGCCCATGAAGATGGCCTCCACGCCGTGTTCTTTCAGCAGTGCTGCACGTTCCGTGTAGGTGTCAGCAGTCCCCGCCTGTTCCGCGTTGAAATCGCTGAAGTCCACGCTGATGGGGAAAGGCCGGACCATGGTGAAGTGATCGTTGCGCTTGACCGAGAAGTGTTCCCAGTCAATTCGTGACTCCAGAGCGCGGTCCACGGTCTGCAGGAAATTGTTGCAATGCGACTGGACATGTAAACCAATCAGGTCAGCGCCCAGCAACCCGTCCAGCAATTGCCGTTGCCATGGACAGATACCGAAGGCCTCAGGATTGGGCCACGGAATGTGCCAGAAGATGGCCACACGCGCGTCGGGGCGTTTTTCCTTGATCAGGCTGGGTGCTAAAGCAAAGTGATAGTCCTGAACCAATATTACCGGCTTCTTGACACCATCCATTTCCTCCAGAACGGCAGCGGCAAACTTGCGGTTTACTTCCTGGTAGTGCTCCCAGTCGGAGGCACGGAAAACCGGGCGGGTATGGGCAATGTGTGCCAGCGGCCACAAGCCCTCGTTTGCAAAACCATAGTAGTAACCCTCTTCCTCCTCCTTGCTGAGCCATACCCGGCGCAGGGTATAACGCTGATCCTCTGGGGGGACACGCAGCCGGTCATTCTGATCCACGACTTCGCGATCCGCATCACTGCTACCGTGCGCGATCCAGGTGCCGTCGCAGGCGCGCAACACCGGCTCCAGGGCAGTCACCAAGCCGCTCGCAGGAACAATCACCTCCAGCGACTTACCCTGGCGAGTGTGCATGTACGGTTCGCGGTTCGAGAGCACGAACAGGCGCCCCTCGCCTAGCTTGCCACGTACGTGCACGGCTAATCGCTCAGCGGTCCAGGTGGATTCCCCGGCATCGCGCAGCCGGGCTTCATTCTCCGCGGCAGAACGCGCATGAATCAAGCTCTCGGCAAAAGTCGTCATCTCGCGGGCCAATGGCCGGAAGAACTCCCAATCCGGAATCGCCTGGCGAGGGGAAACCCGGCCGATGCGAAGAGCGCGCATCCACTGCGCCGCGCGGACAATCGGTCGGGTTAGGCTCCACCGCACGATCAGGAGCGTGACCAGCACAATGATGACCATCTCCACCAGTATGCGAAAGAAGGTCTCACGCCAGAGCCGGCGGCTTTGCGCGCCGATGTAGGCGGCATCGTGAACAATTACCAACCCACCCGCCACTTCTCCATGTTGATAAAGGGGCAAGGCGTAGGCATGCACAGAGGTTCCGCCGAGCGGAAGGAACTCGCCCACCCCCTGGTCCTCGATTTCCGCCTTTCCGATCACCGCCGGTACATGCGAGAACTGCTGCACTAGGCCGGGAGTAATCGCTATGGGGTCGCCCTGCCTGTTGTAGATGGCAATACCAGACAGGTGCTGCCGATTACCAAATCGCTCGACAATTCGCTGAAGTTCTTTATAGGAGCCCTTTTCGAAATAAAGTTCAATGTTTCCCGCGAGGCTTTCTCCCAATACCTCGGCTCGCCGCTCCAGTTCCCGCCGTTGGCCGCGGATTTCGGAACTCACCTCGAAATACGAGGACAATAGCGAAACCAGGGTGATTCCCAGAATGAGCGAACCGATAAGCCGAACACTCAGCAGCCGCATGGCGCTCTTAGATGCAGATCGAGTACCATACGGCCACAATTAAAATGTGAGCTGTCAGCAACTTGAATTCGCATGGGGCATCGAGCTGAAGATTCACAAGGTAAAATCTCCGCTATCAGGTGGCCAACTGCTGCGACTGCTGCGCAGGGACCTGGGATGTTTGCTATAAAAAGACAACTGCAAGAACTAGTCCAAGCGGGTTGATCCACGACTTATGATCTACCCGGAGTCAGGACCTACTCTCGGAGGCAAGAAAATCCCCCAGCAGGTTCGCTGGGGGCTTTGACCGCCTACCGCAACAAGGCTACGATGCGCGACGCTTTTCAACCTGCTCGGAACCTTCTTCACCATCGCGCTGACGGGAATCGTCACCCTGCGAAGGGTTCTTCTTGAAAGGATCCTGCTGGTTCGGGCTCTGTCCGCCTTCGTGCGACGGGTTTTTCTTGGACTGGTCCACCGTTCCAGTGGGCTTCGGTTGCTGTTGGAGATCTTTTTCAGTTTCGTTTCCCATGAATTGCTCCTATTACTTAGGCTCGTGATCGCGGCACACGCTTGCAGATCTGTGCCGCGTGTAGAAACTTTAGTTGCAAGAACTGACTTCTGGGTAGCCTGCGCGCGATTGAGATTCTTCCGCGTAGGAGGGGCGCCTTGAGCCTCCTTAATTGTTTTTCTTGGAATGAGGGGGAAAACACCGCAGCGACCCTGACGACCAAATTGGGGAAGAAGGCAAGCGCAGGTTACCATGTGGGAGGTAAAATCCAACGCCTGCCTTCCGCCCCTCGCGTTGGGGCTGAGTTAAGGAATAAATCAGTCGTGCCGAAGAGCCTATCGGGCTGAGTCTGTATTTGCCCAGAAGAGTTCCCTTATTTGGAACATCACCACCCGTTCCTCGGATCCTGCTTATGAGATGTTGAGACAGTTATTGAACGAGCCCTTGATGCTGCGCCGCAGATCGACCGCTCTCTTCACCGTCGTCCAACCGATGCGGAGGGCGAGAAGCAGGAGCCGGCACTGTTCGGCCAACTCCTGCTCGATAGGTAGGCACGTTGAGGGAACATTCCATGCGGGCAGCATAGGTTTGACACGTGCGCATCGGCAATCCCACCGACTCTGTACTGTTCGCAAGGATTCTCTGTAGCAACCCTCCTCCGACGACGGAATGGTGCCGCCAGAACCGGATGGTGCGAAAACGACGAACGACGAAGAAGATGAACGCTACATTTCGGCGGGTATTCCGCGATATCGCCGCGATGCGATACAGCAACATCTGGAAACGACTACAGGCTGCACTGGATAGACCATTTTTGCTTTCGACTCTACTCTTTCAAGTGTGAATGCGACGAAGCTCAGTTTCGTTTCGTCAGACACGAACTGGACTTAAGACTTGAAAGGAGACTCCGGTGGACAGCGACTCTGGCACAGTTCTTCTGGAT
>DATNNO010000110.1:0-17795 GCA_035601775.1 Terriglobales bacterium
TGCTTGAGTTCGTCACGGCTGAAGATGATGACCTTCTGCGGGCGGTATTCGCGCAACATCAGTTCGACGAACTTCCTGCCGAAGGAACCCGTCCCGCCGGTGACCAGTACAACCTGTTCGGACCACTTCATCGGTGGACTCCCTGGAAGTGAAAGTATCTTTTCCTGAACGAACCTGTCCTAAACCAACCTGTCCTAAAACCAACCTGTCCTAAAACCAACCTGTCCTAAAACCAACCTGTCCTAAACCAACCCGTCCTAAACCAACCCGTCCTAAACGCACCTGCGCGGGTCACTTGTATCGCATACCGATCAAAATGAAATTTGCCAGCGCCAGTATAGCGGAGATAATCGCCAATCAACCCTGCAGGAACCCCCGTTAACACTAAGGAACCCGCCTAATTAGGAGCGAGGAGTCTTCACCTTACGGTGCTAGACTGTGCGCAATCACAACAAGTAAAGATGGCGAAAGAGACCCAGGTTACGCTCTGGCTTGAAACAGGGACCAGGACGTCGAAGGCGGCCGGATCTTCCCGCCATCTGGATTCTCCACGGGAGCATTGATGGATTCGGGACCGCTAGTACCGCTGAATGGCGAGATTATACGCGCCCCCCAGCCCTCTTTCCCGATTGAGTTCAACCGCAATGCTGCGGCCAGCGCCTATCCCGGCGTCCCCACGCAAGATTCTCTGCTCCGGGAATACGTACGGGTCCTCATCAAGAACAAGTGGGTCGTGGTTGCAAGTGTGGCGCTGGTCGTGGGCGTTGTCACGATTTCCACCCTCCGCAGCACACCCATCTACGAAGCGGTTGGCAGCATCGCCATCAACAAGATGGACCCGGTCACTTTCAACCTGAAGGACTCATCCAGCAGCTTCGATTATTACGACCCCACCGACTTGGATACCGAGGTGCGGATTCTGAAGAGCGATCTGTTGGCTCTTCAAGTCATCCGGGAGTTGAACCTTGACCGGCAGCCGGAATTCGGGACTAAGGGCAAGTCTCCGTCTTCATCTTCATCCCTGGAGCTGACAACGGACGCGCTGCAGCCTGATTCGGCAAAGACCTCGGCAGCTCTCGCCAGCTTCAAAGGCAGTCTGCAAGTCTCGCTCGTCCCCAATACCAGGATCATCGAGATCCGTTACCGCAGCCCGGACAAGAATGTGGCGGCACGCGTAGTGAACACGCTGGCCAACACCTACGTCGAGCAGAACTTCAAGACGCGATTCGAGTCCACCATGCAGGCGTCGGACTGGCTTTCCAAACAGTTGGTCGATCTCCAAATTAAAGTGGAGACTTCACAGGAAAAGCTCGTCCAGTATCAGAAGCAGCACGAAATTCTCGGTATCGACGAAAAGCAGAACATCACCACCGCCAAGTTGGATGAACTGAACCGGGAATTGACCTCAGCCGAGTCCGCCCGCATGGAGAAGGAATCGATTTACCATCTGGCGCAGGCCGGTGATTCTGACTCAATCGCCGCCGCCGCTAACGTCGACGGCGCAAAAGGTTCCAGCGCTAGTTCAGCGCTGCTGGAAAAGCTGCGTGAACAGCAAGCCGATCTGAAGATCCAAGTGGCACAGCTGAGCACTCAATTTGGGCCTTCCTATCCGAAATTGGCGCAGCTTAATAGTCAACTCAAGGAAGTCGACGAGCAGATTCAGACTGAAACGCGCAAGGTGGCAGCTCGTCTGCGTGGCGACTATCTTGCTGCCGTACAGCGCGAAAGTATGCTGCGTAGTGCTCTGGAGCAGCAAAAACAGCAGGCTAACAAGCTGAACGAGAGTGCCATCGAATACAGCCTGCTCAAGCGCGACGTTGACGCGAACCGGACACTCTCCGAAGGCTTGCTGGAGAGATTGAAGGAAGCCGGCGTTACGGCAGGTTTGAGGTCGAATAACTTCCGCATCGTGGATGTCGCTCGGGTTCCCACAGCACCCTCGGGACCCAACCTTCTAAGAAATCTTGCTTTTGCGTTGGCGCTGGGTCTTTCCACTGGCATCGGGCTTGCGTTCCTGTTGGACAGTATGGATAACACCGTACGCACCCCGGAGCAAGCGCAAGTCATCTCGGCGCTTCCGTCATTGGGCATGATTCCTCTCGGGTCAAGGAGCAGCAGGGAAGTAGGCAGCCGTCAGAAGCTAGCCCTTGCCTCCTCCAAAGAGGCCGTCGAACTGGTGACCCAATCGCGTCCCCGGTCGCAGATAGCGGAGTCTTATCGCGCACTGCGTACTTCGCTACTCCTCACATTTGCCGGAGGACCTCCGAAGGTCATTCTCATTACCAGCGCTCTTCCTGAGGAGGGGAAAACCACAACCAGCGTTAACTCCGCGATTGTGCTGGCCCAGAAAGGCACACGGGTTTTGCTGATTGATGCCGACCTCCGCCGGCCCAGCATTCACAAAACACTCGGCATGGGTCCGAAAATCGGGATTAGCAACGTTCTAACCGGCAGCGCGACTCTTCAACAGGCGATCATTCCATCGACGATCCTGCCTGACCTCTTCATACTTCCAGCCGGAACGCCGCCGCCGAACCCGGCGGAACTTCTGGCCTCCAACAAAATGAAAAATGTTCTGGAGGAGCTGCGGAAACAGTATGACCACATTGTCATAGATACCCCGCCGACGCTGTCAGTCACGGACGCTGTGGTTATGTCGACCAGCGCTGACGCAGTCGTTCTCGTCATTCGGTCCGGACACACCACAAAACCGGCTTTGCGACGCGCGCGGGACATCCTCCTGCAAGTAAACGCGCGAGTGTGCGGCGTGCTAGTGAACGCTGTCGATCTCAATTCGCCCGACTATTATTACCATTATGAATATCAGGGAAAATACGGCCACGGGTATTACCAAGAGGATGCATTGAGCAATGCGGAGGAAGTCGTTTCTAAAGTCACCTCTGGCGGAGCGTAGGGTGGGGCAACATCTGGGTACAGCGCACTCGCACGAAAACACTCGCATCAAAATTGCGCTTCACGGTCCAGCCAGGAAGATCATCTTTTTGGGAACATGCCTGATGTTCGCGAAGGTTTACTTTGGATTGGTAACCCTGGAATTCTTTGCCGACTACTTTTCCAAGAAACTTGATCTTGCAAGCCTGCAAATGGCCGCCAGGCTAGAGCCAGGAAATGCAGACTATCAATACCGGCTCGGACACTATTTCCTGCAGACACAGCATGAACCAGAGACTGCGGTGCGATTCTTTAAATCGGCGACTGCGCTCAACCCGCACAACGCCGGCTACTGGCTTGAACTCTCCAGAATCTATCGGCGGCTCGCAAACAGCGATCAGCAGAAGGATGCTTTGCAACATGCCATAGCGGCTGATCCATCCACTCCAGACGTTGCATGGGACGCGGCGAACTTCTACTGGGCTTTAGGCGAAACGGACAGGGCATTGCAAGAATTCCGCGTGGTTCTGGAGAATGATCCCTATAGGCCAGCTGCTGCTTTGGATCGCTGCTGGCGGGTCAAACCGGATGTCGACTTTCTCCTGCGTGATGTGGTCCCACGCAATGCCGAGGCCTACTCGTCGTTCTTGGATTTCCTGGTTTCCAGAAATGAACCGGCTGCCGCAGCAAGAGTTTGGACTGAGATGGTGCAACTCCAGCAGACCGTGGAACCGCGCCATGTTTTCGATTATGTCCGATACCTGATCGACCAGCGAGACGTTTGGCAGGCCCATCAAGCTTGGCGACAAGCGGCAAGTCTGTGCGATCTTTCTGGATATCAGCCTTCGTCGGAGAATCTCGTTGTCAACGGTGATTTCAGCTTGCCCGTGCTGAACGGCGGATTCGATTGGCTGTATGAGAAGCTATCCGATGTCTCACTGGCGCTCGACCCGACCGAATCGCACTCCGGCCACCGTTCTCTCTCCATCATCTTTGACAGTCGTGGAATCGAAGACGCAGGTATCCGGCAACTCATTCCGGTCGAGCCGAACACGAAATACGAGTTCTCTGCCTATTTCAAGTCGGAAGGCCTGGAGGGGGCGGGTGGACCGCGATTCTTGCTGGAGGACCGGTTTACGGGGGCAAACTACTTTGCCAGCGAGGAGCTTAAGGGCGCGAGTTTCTGGAAGCAGGTAGGGGGGGCATTTGACAGCGGTCCGGATACCAAACTCGTGGTCCTTCGAATACAGCGAGTGCCTGCCGGAAATGCGATTCGTGGCAAGCTGTGGATTGGCGATGTTCGCCTGGCCCATGCCCACCTGACTCAGGAACAACCCACGGCAGGTGGCCAGTGACCTCCTCACTGCCGCTCGCGCTAACAACCGCGCCGAGCTCACATCGGCGATCTTCCAGTTCGGCGCTGGATCCCGTGCTTTTGTACGGTGTGTTTGGCCTACTGCTGTTTGGACCGCTGGCATTTGGCGCGGTTGAGACATGGTCGATTTCGATCATGCAGGTGGGCGCCGGTTTGCTTTTTGCGCTTTGGGCTGCGCGGCAAGTCGCAGCTGCCGAATTGGAAATCGTGGGCAACCCATTGTTTTTACCCATCCTGCTTTTCGCCGCTCTGATTCTATGGCAGCTCGCGACCGGACGAACTGCCTATCGTGCCGAAACTTTCTCCACTGCCCTGCTGTACTGCACCTATGGCCTGTTGTGTTTCTTGGTGGTTCAGTGCTTGCGCAAAACATCCCAGATTAAGGCTCTCGCGTGGGTGTTCTCTGGATACGGTTTCACGGTTGCGATGTTCGCATTGATGCAGGGCCTCGCCTCTAACGGCAAACTGTACTGGCTCAGGACTGCGCAATCCGACGGTTGGATCTACGGCCCGTATGTAAACCACAATCACTACGCCGGTCTAATGGAGATGCTGACGCCGATTCCTCTCGTCATTTCCTTTGCCGGCGGCGTTCGCGGTCCACGCAAGGTATTGGCGGCTCTGGCGGCGGCAGTGATGGCGAGCACGATTTTTCTCTCGGGATCGCGAGGCGGCATGGTTGCTTTCGCTGCGCAGTTGGCTCTGCTCGCGACTTTCCTGATCAAACGGCGGAAGAGCTGGAAGGCGACCTTTGCGCTGGGCGCATTCCTGATCATTGCGCTGGGATTACTGGCCTGGCTCGGTGGTGGCGAATTGGCAGACCGTATGGCGAGCATTCATAGCGTGACCGGGGCAGAGCTGCCCGGAGCTACACGACTGAAAATGGATCGCGATGCACTGAAAATGTTCGCACAAAAGCCAGTCCTGGGATGGGGTTTGGGCGTATTTGCTGAGATCTATCCGCAGTTCAGCAGTTTCTCCAGCAATATCCCGGTGGGCATGGCCCATAACGACTACTTGCAACTGCTGGCTGAAATGGGAGCGCTCGGATTTGCCACTGTCCTTTGGTTTCTGTTGACGCTGTATCGTCTTGCGCTGAAGAAGTTGCAACATAGGCTACCCGACACCAACACGGCCGTGACTTTCGCCGCCATGCTGGGCATAAGCGGAATTCTGGTTCACAGTTTCGTGGATTTCAATTTGCAGATTCCCGCGAATGCGGCGTTGTTTTACGTGCTATGCGTGGTGGCTGCCATGGAGCCACGTTTTGACGTGCATCGCCGTCCGCGCGGCAACCGGCATCACACGGTCGAGGAATTACCGAATGAGTCCCTCATTTCCGCTACGGCTTCCACTGGCTGACAAATGGTTTGGACGAGTGGCACAGCAGCAGGCACACTAGCGCTCCTCCTATAATTAGGGCCCCGGCCTGCAGATCAGGGTCAGTCAGTAGGATGCCATCTCTCTGCACAGGCGCTCCACCTTTCCGCCGTTTCTTGCAGTTTCCAGACTCGTCGCGAGTAGCCTGCTCTCCCTCGGACAGCGTGGCGGTACCCTTTCCGCAATTGACGTTCACTTCACCTTTGCTAGCCACGACCTGAACCGTTCCGTTGGCGTCTGCTACTTCAAATTCGGTCCATGTATTCGATGCTGGAGTTATCGTGATTTCCCGAGCAATCGCCACCATACCTTTAGACGTGGCCACGCTGACGCCTCCATGCTCGAGAGACACCGCGTTCGCTTCAAACTTTACCAGGGAGTCCGGCAGGACGATGACGCCAGAGCCGGAAGCATCGAGGGTAGCCAGGGACTCTGGCTGCGTTTGTATCAAGTCACCCGGGAAAACCGCAGAGGAACGGGGCAAGGGTTTGCCATTAAGCCAAACCGGGCCTCTGCCATAGAGCATGGCTGCACCCGAATCAGCATCAGCCGCGACCAGGGACGCGGGAGTGACGGCGATCAACATCCAGCAAATGACATTTCGGAGCATAGGCACACTCATTGCACAAGCTCTTCGCCGTGATGCTAGCCTGCGGACCGTCGATCGTCAATTGCCTTCTCTGGTCACCACGCACCGCGCGAGCACTGGTCGAACCGCTAGTGCCAGCGGTCGATGAGTTCCCACCATATCAACTTCAACCACTCATCAAAGTTCACTTTGGCCCACTCGCGATGTCGCCACCATTGCACGCCAAACTCGCTGGCATCGAAGGCAGCCGCGACGCTGTAGTCCGCCGGCGCAACCCGTTTAAAGATGCTGAGTGCCCGCCGGGTGTGATAGTCGGACGTGACTAGCAGAACTCTTCGACCACTGACGCCTTGAAGACAGCGGGACACGTCTTGAGCTTCATCCCTGGTGGAGTTTCCGTAAATCGGGCAAACCGTGATTGAGCCTGCCTGCGGCAGCCCTTCGATATACTTCCGCGCAATCTCCGCCTGGTTCCACCCGTAAATCTTGGCCTCGGCTGGAACATCGAGAATCAACTGCGGTGCGTAACCCTGATCGAGCAGCTCCAGGCCCCGCGCTGGACGCCGGTCCGTTTCTCCGGCGAGAACAACCATCACGTCTGACTTGCGGGGTTGATTCACCACCAGGAATCGACCCGAAGTCGCACCCAGTGCACCTACGAACAATCCTCCCGCAATGAAGACAAGCCTGATCTTTGCCATGGATTCGTTTCCGGTGGTCTGGAGTCCCCTGTCGCTACTGCGTTTCACAAGCCTGCTGAGTAATTGAGACTACGCGAAATCTCCAGTCTGGCGATAGTCAAGTCTGCAAATACCTCACGCACCAGCCACACCGACCTGGGCCCCCACATGCTAAAATTCAGACTGACTCACACTTCCAACAATGACTATTGAATCAATGCCGGCCGCTCTGTTTTCCGAACTCAAGAACAAGATTGAGCAGAAACAGGCGCGTGTCGCAGTTATTGGGCTTGGCTATGTAGGGCTGCCTCTGGCTCTGCTCTACACGGAGCAGAAATTCTCAGTTACTGGGTTCGATATCGATGCCCGCAAGATATCTACGCTGGACCAGGGAGGCAGCTATATTTATCGCATTCCTGCGACTGAGATTCAGGCAGCGAAGGCGCAGGGATTCAGTGCCACCGCCGAATATTCCCGTCTGACCGAGATGGACGCTGTCATCATTTGCGTCCCCACGCCGCTGAACGAGTATCACGAGCCCGACCTGAGTTACATCACAGACACGGCGAAATCTATCGCTCCGCATTTGCGCGCTGGACATCTGGTGATACTGGAGAGCACGACATATCCCGGCACGACGGAAGAGATATTGGTCCCCATTTTAGAGAAAGGCAACCGGCACGGGCTTAAGGCCTCGCGCGGTGACGCAGCCAACGGGCAGGAGTTTTACGTCGCGTTCTCGCCTGAGCGGGAAGATCCCGGGAATCAGACGGTGGCGCGACGCGACATCCCGAAAGTGGTGGGCGGACTGGACGCAAAGGCCTCGGATCTATCTGCTGCTTTGTATGGTGCGATCTTCAATCGCGTCGTACGCGTGTCTTCGCCGGCGGCGGCGGAGATGACCAAGTTGCTGGAGAATATCTACCGCTGCGTGAATATTGCGTTGGTGAATGAGCTGAAGCTGTTGTCGCTGCGCATGGGAATCAACATATGGGAAGTGATTGAAGCGGCAGCAACCAAGCCCTTTGGGTTTCAGGCTTTCTATCCAGGCCCCGGCCTGGGCGGCCATTGCATTCCGGTGGATCCGTTTTATCTTTCCTGGAAAGCCAAGGAGTGGGATTTCCGTACGCGATTCATTGAACTGGCCGGTGAGATCAATACCAACATGCCGTATCACGTGCTGGAATCGGTCGGCAAAGCCCTCAACCGGCACAAGAAAGCGTTGAACGGCGCGAAGATACTGGTGCTCGGACTCGCTTACAAGAAAGATATCGACGATTTGCGCGAGTCTCCTTCCCTGACCATTATCGAACTGCTGCAGAAAGAGGGCGCTGAGGTCAGCTATAACGACCCTTACTTCCCGACTGTCGGAAAAGGGCGGAAGTACAACCTGCAGATGAAATGCGCGCCTCTGGAAAATCTCGGGCAATACGACTGCGTGCTGATAGTCACCGATCACTCCGACTACGACTACGCGGGCATCGTGCGCGAGTCGCAGTTGGTCGTGGACACGCGAAATGCCACGCGCGGCATCAAGAGCCCCAAAATCGTCCACTGCTGACGAGAGCCTGCAGTTTCCAAAGCTGGTTTCGGCGTCGGACTGAAACGGGCGTGCCCCGGGAGACGATGATTGCTCTCCTCGGCAACTTCAAACCTGAGGAGCAGCCTTTGGAGCGCAAAGGTTTAGAGGGATAAGCGGGACACTGGGGGTGTTGCCGGCAGCTTGGGAAGCGAAGCTTCGTGAGTGAACCCTGGCTTCGACTTTAGTTCGTGACGGAACTGGCAACCGATGAAAACACGTTATTGGCATTCGCACCGATCAGACGGATGGTGCCCACCACGATCACCAACACCACGGCCAGCATGACCGCGTATTCGGCGACGTCCTGTCCTCGTTCATCGGACCACAGCTGATAAAAAAAGCTTGCCACAGGCTCCTCCTTGCTCCCTAGCTAAGTACTCCTCACGCGAGCGAGAGGGATTGCGCGCTAGGTTGACATCAGCAGAGATATCCCTGATATCACTTGTCCTCTAAATGCTAACGATGTGGCTAGGGCTGGACAATAGCTCATCGGTGTCAGCCTATGGCACGAAAGTGCCATATCGCTCATGCGATTGGCTTTAACGGCAGAGACTGATTGACCGCAAAGAGCGCGAGTTCAAGGCGGGTGGAAACCCCAAGTTTGTCGAAGATGTTGCTGAGATGGTGTTTCACCGTATCCTCGCTAATCTTGAAGTATTCCGCAGTCTCCTTATTGGAGTAGCCGGCAACCACCGCCGAAACAATCTCCAGTTCGCGGGGAGTGAGTCCGAATTTCTTCTGCCGGGCTTCTTCCCCGGAGGACTGCACCAGAGTTCTGAGGTACTGCACCAGGTTGGAGACGCTCTCGCGTCCTACCCAGTATTCTCCCGCCATGACGGTATGAATGGCTTTCAGAAGAAGCTGGGTAGCGGAGTCTTTTAGTACCACACCGCGAGCCCCGAGCTGCAGAGCCTCGACAATCTGGTTTTTCTCGGCTGCCGCAGTCAGCAGGATCACTCGAACCGCATTCGAGTTGGAAGCGGAACTCATCTCACGCAGCGCCTCCAATCCGGGATGGCGAGGCATGGCAAGGTCCAGGAGCAGAATATCGGGCTTCAGCTGCCGGGCCAGTTTGACCGCCTCGGCACCGTCGCACGCTTCCCCGATCACTTTCAGGTCAGGCTCGGTTTCCAAAAGCCGCCGCAAGCCATCCCGGAAAATAGGATGGTCATCGGCGATCACGATGCGAGTCGATTGCAATCGTCTATTATCCATAGGTTGCTTCCCGGCGTTGCGGGACGGTAATTTCTAAACGTGACCCCAGACCCGGATTTGATTCTATCGTGAGTTCGCCTTCAATCAAACGGACACGTTCCTTAATGACCAGAGGCCCTTTCCCGAGGGTGTCGAGTTCGGTCTGAGAGAGGCGCCCGGTGAATGGGAAACCACGACCGTCGTCTTCGATCAGGACGTGCCATACGCCGTTGCGGGAACCCAGCCGCACCAGCACCTGCCGGGCCTGACTGTGCTTGCGGACATTGACCAGCGCCTCCTGCACAATGCGCGCCAATTCCCGGCACACCGGCTGCGGCATGTTAAGTTTGTCCAGATCGGAGACGAACCGGGCGGAGATTCCAGTCTCGCGCTGGAATCTCTCCACCGTGTCAGACAGCAATCCCAAAAGCTTTTTGGAATCCACGTCCAGGGTTTTCATTTGCTGCATCAGTTCCCGCAATTTGAGAACCTCTTCGCGCAGCAGTCCCTGGATCCTGCCGAGTTCCTCGGTCACCAAATCCGGTTTGGCGGTGGATTGCCGTCGCAGCACATCGACCTGCATTTCGACGGCGATGAGCGACTGGACAGCCCCGTCGTGCAACTCTCGTGCGAAACGCGCGCGCTCCAACGCTCCTGCCCGCAGTCGCAAACGCCGCAACAGTAGTACGTTGTAGACGGCCGGTCCAACCTGGCGCACTAATTCCTCTAGGAAACGCAGTTCCTCCTCGATATCGCCGGTTAAGGAAGGGTCCAGCAGAATGATTCGCCCCGACCATTCGCGTCCAAATGCAAACGACACGGTCATTAAACTTCGGAAATCATGTTTTTGCGCGAGATGACCCAGAAATTCCGGAGTAAGATCCCGAACTCTGCTGCCTTCCTGGTTTAATCCTATGAGGGAAAAATCTCCCGCGCCTCGGCCGTCTCTTCGACGCGCATAACAGGTCACAGCTGGAGATTCATGCAGATATGCCTCACGGTCGCTCGACGACGGATCAATCCATCGAAAGGAAGTACCACCCTCGGTACGGCGCAGTTCCCCGACAAACACGCGATAATTGCTGGTTTCCTGAGAGGCTATGACAAGTTGTTTTGCTCCATACATCGAGAGCAGTTCACTCGTAATCTCCTCGATTGTGCCGGTGAGCCCAGCCTCGACTCTCGCTTTTCCGATCGTTCTGGCAATCACAGCTTTTTCCGCGCGAAGCTGTTTCTGCTGTTCGGCCAGATATCCCAGCAGAATGCCCAGCACGATCAGATACACGGACCGCATGAAAAGGTGCTTGGGTTCGAATTCGGTAATATTCACTTGCAAGACGGGTAGGTACAGTTTATGGCGCAAAAGCAAGCCATCCACCCAGCCGACAAAGTTCAGATGAATCAAAGTGAAGCTTTCTATCCAAAGCAACGACACCGCCGCAATGGCGGTTCCCACGGTCTCCCATAAACCCCAGCGGTACGCAGCACCCGCGAGAACGAAAACAAAGAACAGAAAGAAGAGATTGCTCTGCCCGGTGGCGAAAACTGAAATGAGACCCGGCCATATTACATCCGCGCTGTGAACCAGCAGGCGGAACGATGGTGTCGATTCTTGCCGTCTACGCAAGAAAATTATGATGAAGACGCCCTGGATAATGTAGAAGGCCAATAGGCCGTAAGCCCAGAGAGAATAGCGAATCTCCGCCGGATCCATCCAGATCGCTACTAGCGAAGCCAGTGCCAGGGAAACTCGGGCAGAGGCCAGCCACCGTTCAATCCGGCGTACTTCGCCGGGACCCATGGGGGCGCGAAGTCTCCACAGGAATCGATCTCGCAGTGCGCGGAATGGCAATCGAGTACCACCATACAACAGAATGGTGTCACGGATATTATTCGGTAGTGCCGCAAGAGAGCAAGCGAAACTTGCTTCAATCGTTAGTAACACCAATATTCCAAACAGGTTAGAGTTAATGAAGATGCTCGGGAGTGTCGCCAGACCCCGTCCTGGTTACTTGAGTAACTTTCCCTCTCGTGTATTGTGCCTAAGAATCAAGAGCGGATGAACATGTCCGGACGCTCGAAGCTGTGGATCTCCGCCGCCGCGGGATTGGTGTGCGCGCAGGCGGTGGCTTCGCTATTTCTACATCATGGCTTTGCCCTCATTGCGCTGAGCGACATCGTGCAATTCATTCTGCTTCTTGCCGGTACGGTTTCACTCTTGCCCAACGTTCTCGCGACCCGCGGCCGCATCCGGCTGTTCTGGGCTTTGATGATGTTAGGGATGGCGTTCTGGCTGTCGTACCAGGCCTTGTGGACATATTTCGAAGTCTTAATGCGAAGCGATGTCCCGAATCCGTTCGTCGGGGACGTAGTACTATTCCTTCATATTGTTCCCATGACCGCCGCGTTGGCGCTACAACCGCATGTGCAACAAGACGATCGCACTACTCGGTTGGGAACGCTTGATTTTGCCCTGTTGCTGATCTGGTGGCTATATCTTTATTTGTTTGCCGTGATTCCCTGGCAGTATGTGTACGCGTACGAGCCCAGTTACGATCACAACCTCAACATCCTCTACCTTACGGAAAAAGTCGTATTCCTGGCCGGCGTCGGCGTGCTCTGGTCCCGGAGCAAGGGCTCCTGGAGAATCATCTACGTAAACTGGTTTGGCGCAGGGCTCACATATTCGCTGAGTTCCTACATCGCAAACTGGGCGATCGAGCGGAAAATATATTACTCTGGCAGCCTGTATGACGTGCCCCTAGCCATCTCCATGGCCTGGGTCACTGCCATTGGTGTCTGGGCGCTCCATTCTTCTGCCAAGCAGCAGCCTGCCCGTGCTTCCGGCAGCTACGGAGTGTGGGTGGCGAGGCTGGGCATGGCGGCTATTTTTTCGCTTCCCCTGTTTGCCCTATGGTCTTTGTTCGATGCTGGAATCCCGCAGCGGGTACGCACGTTTCGGCTGGTGCTTACGTTGTCAAGCATGCTAGTTATGGGGACGCTGGTGTTCTTCAAGCAGCATCTGCTGGACCGCGAACTCCTGAGCTTGCTGAATGCTTCTCAGGAATCGTTCGACAACCTCAGACGGGTGCAGGCCCAGCTTGTACAGTCGGAAAAATTAGCATCGCTTGGCCAACTGGTGGGCGGAGCCGCGCATGAATTGAATAATCCACTTGCCGCCATGGTGGGCTACTCGGATTTGCTCGCGGCGACGGAGCTCGGCAGTGAACAGCGGGCACTGATGCAAAAAATTGAGCAGCAGGTACGCCGCACCCGAACTCTGGTTTCCAGTCTGCTTAGTTTTGCCAAGCAGGTTCCCGCCGAAAAAACTCTGGTGGACATCAATGCGCTGGTACAGACTGCGGTGAAGCTCTGCTTGCCACAAGCGCGTGGCCCCAATGTTCAAGTCCGTACCGACTTCGCCAGCGAGCTGCCCCGAGTTCTCGGCGACTCTAATCAACTTCTACAGGTATGCCTGCACATCACCAACAATGCTCTGCATGCCCTGACAGATACAGGGGGCGTACTTACGGTGAGCGCCCGATTGCAGGATACTTCTGTCGTGCTGGAGTTCTCCGATAATGGGCCGGGAATGCAGGAACCGGACCGTGTTTTTGACCCGTTCTACACCACTCGGCCGGTCGGTCAAGGACCAGGGTTGGGGCTTAGCGTCTGCTACGGCATCATTCAAGAACACAACGGAAAAATCACGGGTCAAAACCGGCCGGGGGGCGGAGCGATATTCCGCATCGAACTACCCGCAGTGATGGATCCGGCACGTGCTCCTGTCTCCACCTCACGGAGTCACAAGTCGCCCGAGTTCCTTCCCGAAGCGAAGGCGGCTGCGACCCGCTGAGGATCGGTCCGGGAAACCCTGATCAAATTCCCTGAGACGTCAATCTAGGCGCGGGCGTCCCGCCCCTGCGGGTTCCAGCAGAAATTCGTCGTCCAATCAGAATTTCCCTAGGAGGCAGCGAGTTCCATGGTCCGCTTCAACTGGCCGCAGGCGGCGTAAATGTCGCGCCCCCGCGGGCGACGGACGAACGTGGGCACCCCGGCAGCAATCAGTATTTTCTGAAACTGCACTACCCGGTTCTCGGTCGGAGTTTGAAATGCAATCCCCGGACCGGGGTTCAACGCTATCAGATTTACTTTCGCTCGCACTCCGCGGATCAGTTCACCCAGTTCGCGGGCGCTTTGCGCGGAATCGTTCACTCCGTCGAGGAGAACGTATTCAAAGGTCAGCTTTTCCCTGTTCCGCAGAGGAAAATCACGCGCAGCGGCCACCAACTTCTCCAGATTCCATTTACGATTGATCGGCATCAATCTACTTCGCAATTCATCGTTGGGCGCATTCAGCGATATGGCCAGTTTCGGCCGCACCGGCTCGGCGCCAAGATCATAGATGCGAGGCACGATCCCTGCAGTTGAGACCGTCATGCGGGATTCCGGGATTCCAACTCCCTCTACCAGCAGGCAGACTGCTCTCATGAAATTCTCGTAGTTCAAGAAAGGTTCGCCCATGCCCATGAAGACAATGTTCACGCGATCTTGTGGCGGGGAGACACTCTGGTCATTGAGCACGGCACAGACCTGTCCCACGATCTCGCCAGCCGTCAGATTGCGCTTCATCCCGAGCAGTGCGGTCAGGCAAAACTGGCAATCCACGGCGCAACCGACTTGGCTGGAAATACAGATAGTCGCGCGATCCCAGGTTCGTCCCGCTGCTTTCTCGACTTCGTTGCCAGCCTCGCTCCCATCTCCTGCTTCCCCGTCGTCGCCTTCTGGCATCCAGACCGTCTCTACACTTTGCCCATCGACGAAGCCGATGAGGTACCGAACCGTGTCATCCCTGGACACGAATTTCTTTTCGATCGTCGGAACCCCCAGAGACGTCCCTCTTTGGCCCAGGCTCTGCCGAAACTCCTGCGGAAGCGTGGAAATTTGCTCGGCGGACCCGAACCGTTGACGGTAAAGGGCCTCAAACAATTGCCGTCCGCGGTAGGAGGGCTGGCCGGATTCCTCTACGAAATCTGTAAGTTCGCGAAGCGTGAGGCCCAGAAGTACCCTTTGATTCGCTTCATTCATGGATTTTAGAGACGATTGAACGGCTCCTCATGATTGTAGAGGAGATGCGAGAGACTGGCGCCCGGGAAGTGCCTGACTCGGGCTACTTCCGTGCAACTGTATGATTCTAAATGTGTATCTATGCTTTCGCGCAGGTTAGCTGGGTGTGTAACAATAGTGAGAGGCCCCCGCCCCGTTCTGAGCGGCGGAGCCGTTGTGAAAAAAGCTATGGTTGAAGAAGTGCGTAACATCCAGCGTGAATTGCTGCCCAACGGGCTGACCGTGATTACGGAGCAAATGCAGCATATTCGTTCGGCCTCAATCGGCATCTGGATCAAGACCGGATCGCGCGATGAGGACCTGCAATGGAATGGCATCTCCCATTTCGTCGAGCACATGGTTTTTAAAGGCACGAAGCATCGCTCCGCGGAGGACATAGCCCGCCAGGTCGATTCCATCGGTGGGAACATGGATGCCTTCACCGCCAAGGAGTGCATCTGCTTCAACGTCAAGGTGCTGGATGAGCATCTGCCCATTGCCATGGATGTTCTAAGCGACCTGGTGCTGAACCCGACCTTTGATGCCCAGGACATCAGCCGCGAACGGGGCGTGATCCTGGAAGAAATCAAAATGGACGAAGACAGCCCCGACTACCTCGTCCATGAGATCTTTACCCAAAACTTCTGGAGAGATCACCCGTTGGGCAAGCCGATCCTGGGAACTAAGGACACGGTGAAAACATTCGAGCGAGATCCCGTTCTCGATTTCTACGCTCAACGTTTCGCGCCCGGCAATCTAATCATTTGCGCTGCCGGCAACCTGAAGCATGAGCAATTCGTGGAACTGGTGGCCAAACACTTCCAGCATATGAAACCGATCAAGAACGGATTTCACAGTCCACAACCTAAGATTGCCCCGCGCATCATCATGCGGAACAAGAAGGCTTTGGAGCAGGTGCAGATCTGCGTGGGCGTGCCTTCCCATCCCATCGCGCACGAGAGACGTCATGCCTCTTACATTATGAATACGCTGCTGGGCGGCGGAATGAGTTCGCGCCTGTTTCAAAATATCCGCGAACGCCAGGGACTTGCCTACGCAATTTACAGCGATCTGAATCCGTACCGCGATACTGGCTGCCTTTCAGTTTATGCCGGTACGTCGCGGGAATCGGCAGGCAAGGTGGTGCAGTGTATTGTTTCTGAGTTTCGCAAACTCAAGTCGGAAAACGTTCCCGCGGAGGAACTCCGCCGCTCCAAAGATCAACTGAAGGGGAGCTTGATGTTGTCGCTGGAGTCTTCGACGGCGCGTATGTCCAGCCTGGCCCGGCAGGAGATGTACTTCGATCGCTTCTACAGCATGGACGAACTGATCGACAAAATCGAGAGCGTCACAGCCGAAGAGGTGAGGGAACTTGCCAACGAGTTCTTCCTCACCGAGTCGATCGCGGTCACCGTGCTTGGTAATCTGAATGGCCTAAAGCTTAGCCGCGAACAACTGGCCTGCTGACGCTATCCCTCCGGTTGTCGCAAATGGGTAAAGTAAAATCGAGAGGTAGGAAGTTACAGCTTGGCGCTGGCTTTAGCGGCCATTTCGAGGCATACTAGGCACCAAGTCCCGGGTCCCCTTGGGCAGGGGAGTTCGCACTATGCCGATGCTGGAGCAGAAGAGCGGTTCTGACATGGGCAGCACCCTGCCAGATGCGGCTTTCGAACAGCAGCAACGTCGCCGGATGCTCATCGCCCTGGCCGTCCTGCTGCTGGCACTGATTTCGGTACTAATCAAGGACCGCCAGTTCTGGTTCCCGCCCAGTCCAGGCTCTGAATCCGAAATTGCAGAGCAGAGCGCACCGCTGCGCAGTCCCCTAGCTGCTTCAGCCAAAATTGTCACACCCATCGCCCCGCACAAACCAGTGGGTGCGGCACCGGCTCAGGCGCGATCAAAATCGTCCAGCAAGCTGGCGGCAACCGCACCTGCCGGCAACGCTGCGATCTCGCCGGTAATTACCGCGACCAACCGCGCCGTACTGCCTCCGCTTGAAGTTGAGGTTGTAGCCGGCAATCAGCATCGAACCGTTAGCCCCGGGGACAGCTCCGTCAACGTAGAAATGCAATCTGGCACTTCGTCAGCCTCGGCGCAAACAACTGCATCGGGAGGAGTTCAAGACAACGGTGCGGGGACATCGAACGCTGCGGCGCAAGTCCAGCTCTCCCCCGGGAACGCGCAAGTGGTTTCTCGTGTAAACCCCAGCTATCCGCTGCTGGCGAAGCAGATGAAAGTCCAAGGCGCGGTCGTGCTGGAAGCTCTGATTGGCAAGACCGGCAGCATTCAAGACATACAGGTCCTCAGCGGGCCGGCGATTCTTTCCGCCGCTGCCCGCGAGGCGGTGAAGCAGTGGCACTTCAAGCCTTATTACCAGAGCGGGCGCGCGGTGGAAACCGAGGCTCGCATCACCGTGAATTTCACTATCTCAACCTACTGATCTGAATCAAGAGCACAGTCGCACGCTTCATCTCGTGGTCATCCGAGCGAGTGTGAAGAGAATTGTAGGAATTGAAAGGCGGTGCGCGGGCTGACGGGGATGAAATTACATGAAAATAAAACAGGCGTCCGACTCTTTCGAGTCATTGGACGCCCGGGCAGCCCTCCCCCAGAACTGCTCACTAAGAAAAATAAGTCTTCCGCTAATTTTTGTGAATGGCACGTCCGGGCTAGACGGACCCACCAACGTGACAGGCCTCGGCGAGCAGCGGTATTGAGCCGTTGGGGATCTCCGAACGGAACATTCTCAGCTGCCCTTATTTAGTTCCCCAGCCCGCGATCAGTCGCCGTGCAGCCCGGTCGCCAGTGCTGCAGGCGCAGTTTCCACGCGATTGCGGCCTCCAGCCTTGGCGGCATAGAGGGCCGCGTCGGCGTCGCGAAGAAGTGTCTCGGGGTCGATCAACCTTGACTCGTTGGCCTCTGCAGCCACAATCCCAAGGCTGACGGTAACTGGAACCGGCCCTGCACTCGTGGCAATAGGTTGATCCGCGATCATCC
>DATNNO010000111.1:0-66551 GCA_035601775.1 Terriglobales bacterium
GGTTGCAAACTGCAACCGGTATTCACTGGAATAACAGGCGAATAGAGCGCTCCTCCGTTTAATCCGGTAACATGACCGGGTTAGGCGCGGGCATACGCTTTGCACTTGAAACCTCCGCAAACAGAGCCTCAATCAAATACAGCGGCGCAGTCCGGCGGCGCCTCACGCTGGCTTCAGTTCCTGATCCCCTCAGTTGCCGATTTGCTTTTTGTTGCCCTGCTGTTGGGCTTGAGCTGCGGCGCGCTGGGACGGCTCTTGCTGCGCGATGGGGGGACGGGGTGGCACATCCGCAACGGGCAATTGATGCTGCAGACGCACTCGATTACCCGCGTCGATCCGTTCTCGGCGGCCATGAGTGGGCAGCCCTGGTATGCCTGGGAATGGCTGTACGACGTGCTGGTTGCCGCCATTCACCACGTGCTGGGACTGAACGGCGTAGTGTTCTACACGGCAGCGATCATGGCGGCCACCTTCGTTTTGGTGTTTCACCTGGCCATGCGAAGAGGTGGCAGTCTCCCGATTACGCTTTTCCTGCTGGTGCTGTCGTTGGGGGCATCGGCCATACATTTTCTGGCGCGGCCCCATGTTTTGAGTTGGCTGCTCACGGTGATCTGGTTCGAGTTGCTGGACTCGGCGGCGAGCGGGGCGGGTCTCGATGCTGAACCTAATCTCGATTCTGAACCTAATCTCGATTCTGAACCTAGTAAAGACTGGCGACTTTTTTGCTTACCCTTGCTGATGCTGCTGTGGGTCAATCTGCATGGCGGATTTCTGCTCGGCTTCGCTTTGTTTGGCGTGTACCTCGTCGGTGGCGTGATCCAGTACTTCTCCGGTCCTGAGCAGCGGCAAGAAATTGGAAGGTGGCTGAAGCGGCTGGGACTGGTGAGCGTGCTTTCGCTGTTCGCGAGTTTCGTCAACCCTTACGGCTTCAAGCTGCACCTTCACATTTACCGGTACCTATCGGACCGATTTTTGATGAACCACGTCAGCGAGTTCCTGTCGCCTGATTTTCACGGTGTGGCCCAGCAGTGTTTCGCGGTGATCTTGCTGGTGACAATCGCGGCGCTGGCGAGTGCGCGCCGAAAGCCACGGCCAGCCCATTTGCTGGTGGTTCTTCTGGCTGCTTATAGCGGTCTCTACGCTTCGCGCAATCTTCCGGTGTCGTCCATGCTGCTTACGTTGATGGTTGCTCCGCTACTCTCCGAGACCGTCGCGAAGGCGAGTGAGAACGCAGAAATCGCGCCCTGGCTGCGTGCTCTGCTTTTACGCGTGAACAGTTTCAGCATGCGCATGGAAAAGCTGGAGACGCATTTTCAAGGACACCTCTGGCTGGTGATCGCGTTCGTTCTCGGCTTGTGGGCATGCATGCACGGGGGAAGGCTTGGGTCGGCGCAGTTGATCAATGCGTATTTCGACGACAAACGCTTCCCGGTCGAGGCCGCCGAAGTGATCGCCCAGCGCGATATCCGGGAGCCGATCTTTTGCCCGGACCAGTGGGGCGGGTATCTGATTTACCGCCTGTATCCACAAACCAAGGTTCTGGTGGATGATCGCCATGATTTATATGGCGACCAATTCTTCAAGGATTACTTGAGGGTTGTATTCGTCCAACCTGACTGGAACAAAGTGCTGGATGAAAGGCACGTGAACTGGGTGCTGGTGCAAAAAAATTCGTCGTTGGGGACGATCCTCGAGCAAACGTCGGGGTGGAAGCTAATCCATGAGGACGGGACGGCGGTGCTGTTGCACCGGAGTCGGTAGCCGGAGGGACGAACCTGTGTGGCGCCCGCGCCACACAATCAGCGGGTGTCGATGTCGAAGCCGAGGATGGCGTTTACTTCTACTGGTTGGTCGCCGCGGAATACAGGACGGAATTTCCAACTGGTTAGCGCCGCCAGCACCTTGGTGGTCATCTCACTCCCGCCGGGCTCCAAGACCTGCGGATTTCGCAGCAGTCCGGCACGGTCGAGGATGCAAGCAATCACCAGCCTGGATGGCTTCAGGTTGGCCGGCAGATCGGCATGCATGGGTTGCGGAGCAACCAAATCTTCGGCGTAAGGATGTGCCGCGGAGGACGGATCGGCATACTCCATCACGGCTGTGCCCAGCACAGTGTCGATGTAGATGGTGTAAACCTTATCGCCCTTGAGCGCGCCGTAGAAGTTGAACGCGCCTCCCGAACGCGAACTGCCCACCACCGTGATGCCAGGTCCGGCATGATCCTTGCCGGCGGACGAGCGTGCGGCGACATTCGGCCCGGCTCCGTCGGCGCCAAAGCTTGGGAGCGTGACGATATTGGTGCCGCCGTGGACGGAGACTCCGGGCATCGGCGGTTTACCCGCGGTTCCGTTGCCGGCGCCGCCAGGCCCGGGATAAGGGGAGATTCCGCCCCGCGCCATGGTGTCAGATCCGTGACCTGCGCCTTCGTTGGTCGTATCGGCTTTCGCCGCACCAGAGCCTTCGCCTGATAAGCCGCTCCCCGGGCCTTCGCCGTGGCCGATACTCGATCCGCCTCCCGATCCGCCTAATCCTGGCTTCGCTCCTCCGGATGGCGACATGGCCAGAGAGCCTGCGCCAGCGTTACCCGGCACACCGATCTTGGATCCGGGTTGGCTGGACACCACGATCCCGGTTCCTCCTCCGCTGCCGCCGCTGTTGGTTGGTGGCGCGGCCAGCGAGCCAGCATCCATCGGACCACCCAGACCCTCGCCGCGATTCCCGCGACCCAGGCCGGAAAGCGAGCCTCCGCCGGAAACTGCTGGAGGTGGCGGCACGACGCCTGTTCCCCCGCCCAAGCCCGTCATCGTCTGACGCTGAAGTGAACCACCACCCACCTGGACGGGAGGAGGCACGACACTTGCATTCCCTAAACCCGCTACCGCACGGGTCCCCGTCACGGCGCCGTTCAACTGGACCGGAGGCGGCACCACGGCAGGGTTGCCGGGGCCGGTGAAGGTGCGATGCCCGGTGGAAGCGCCTCCCATCGAGGCCGGAGGCGGCACCACCTGGTTTTGCAACTCGCCTGCACCAAATCCCGGTCCCGTGGGCTTAATGTCACGCGCAACTTGTGTGGGAGGCGGCGCGATCACCGACTGTGCCGGAAGCGTGAGTCGTGGCTGCAGGTTGGTGGCCTGCTCGGGAGCGGACACGGGTGGTGGAATCACGGTCACGGCTTGCGAACCGGGTACGGGCACGAAAATATCTCGCCGAGGAGCGCTGGGACTGGGAGGAACGACCGCGGCGCTCATGGGCGGTACAGATCGGATCTTGTCGCTTTGCGGCTCGGGTGATGGCGGGATTACATTTGCGTCCAACACCGGTGCGCGCTGCGTCTTGTCACTCCGAACTTCCGGCGCGGGAGCAATCGCCGCTTCCGTGATCGATGGAACTCGTAGCGAAGGTTTCAGCCCCTCTAACGGCGCGGGCCCTGGAATTGGCTTAAACGCAAATAGATTGGCCACCGCGGAATCCGACTGCGGCAGGTGCAGCTTGGGAGCGTCTACCACCCTTTCGCGAACCGTCTCGCCCCGTGCCACGCGGATTGTCTGGGTTCGGTGATGAGCCTCATGCCCGCCGGCGCGACCGGAATGGCCGGCTTGCGCTCCGCTTGCATCTTCCGTCCGCGGCAGCTCGTCGCCGGAGAAATAAATGACGTCGTACTTCGGCATGGGCGGTGGTTCGTAAGGCTGCAGCATGGCGAGTTTTTCGGACAGCATGATCGCCAGGGCCAGGAATGCGCCTTCCAGTATCCAGGAGGCGAGCATTCCGCGGTAGGGAACCAGTCCGGTTCTGGCTTCTCCCGCGAGGCGTTTGGGAGAGCGCGCCAGCGCAGGTCGAATGGCAGTGAGGAACTCCTGCCACGGCGACGACCACTCGACGAGGAGTTTGAGTTCGCCGTTCACGCCGTGCTTGCCTCCCGGGGTTGGCCCAATGCGATCTCGATTTCATCTCCGATCGTCGTTCCGCTGGACCTCAGTGTGTTGCCGGGCAACTCAAGTACCGAAGCTGTGTGCATGCTCACTCGCGCCACTCGCCACGGTTTCAGATTTTGCTCCACATGGACCACAAGCTTGTTTGTGTCCAGGTAAAGGACGTCGATCGGGAACTTCATCGCGAGTGTATGCACACCGCGGGAGGGAACGATCCAGAGGCCATCGCCTGCCGGGAAACTTCCGGCGTCCTTGCACATAAGACCGCGCAGGCGCGACCAATGTGTTCCTGCAACGGATAAATGCGTGGCCAGATACGCGTTGCGCGTCCGATTGAACGCATATCCCGTGGCGGCCTGTAACGACATCACAACTCCTGGATTGGATCCATGATCTAAATTGCAGATCTTTAAATTTCAGATCTTTAAATTGCAGATCTTTAAACTCTAGATCGTCGATCTTAGATCGACGGCTTCATCAGTGTCCTGTCACGGGCGCCAGCGTCCGTATTAACTCGATTATCGCTGGGCCGAGAGTGACAAAGATGATCGAGGGGAGAACAAATAAAACCAGGGGAATCACCATTTTAATGGTTGTCTTGGCAGCTTGTTCTTCAGCCCGTTGGCGCCGCTCGGTGCGCAGCGAATCCGAGTGTACCCGCAGCGCCTGGGCGATACTCGTACCGAAGCGGTCAGTTTGTATCAAGGTACCCACGAGCGAACGAAGATCATCAACGCCGGTGCGCTCCACCAGGTTGCGCAGAGCCTCGGCTCTGGGCTTGCCAGCTCGCATCTCCAAATTTACCAGGTGGAATTCGTCGCTCAGTTCGGGATGGGCATGATGCAAGTCCTGGCCCACGCGCATCAGCGCCTGATCGAGAGCCAATCCGACTTCGACGCAGATCACGGTGAGATCCAAGGCATCCGGCAAACCCAGCTTGATGCGCAGTTGGCGCTTCTTGATCATGCGCTTAAGCACAAACCGGGGTAGAAAGAACCCAAACGCGCCAACGCTAACCATCACGAGAGGGGAGTCGAACCCACTGGTCGCGATCACGACCGCGACGCCCAAAAGCGCCGTTGCCAGACGGCTGCCAACATACACGGTCAAGTGGCGGGATTCCCGATAGCCAGCCTGGATCAGCCACCGCCGGGTTCGCGAGACATCGCTCGGGGATAAAGGTATAGCCTTGCTGAAGGGATCAAGTGCTTGTTCGAGGCGCTCTTTAAGTGCAGGCTTCTCCGGTGCCTTGGTCCGCTGCCATCCCAGGGCGCGCAAGCGGGCACCGAGCAGGGAAGACGGTGCATAAGCCGCCGCCCCGAACGAAAACACGACCAGGGCGATGGTCAGGAACACCACAATTGTGAGCGCTAGTGCCATGCGTCAAACCTAAATCCGGTCAAACCTAAATTTGGTCAAACCTAACCTTGGTCAAACCTGAATCTGAATGATCTTCCGTATCACAAAATAGCCAAGCGTCTGCAACACAATGCCGGCGACCACCAGGGTGTGCCCGATGGGGTCGTAGAACAGTGGCCGGATAAATGCCGGGCTCGTCAGCAGCATTGTGACCACGATGACGGGCGGCAATCCCATCAGCAACATCATGGTCAGACGTCCCTGAGCCGTGTATACCCGCACCTGGCGCATGATCTTGAATCGCTCCCGGATCACATAGGAAAGGTTATCGAGGATTTCGGCCAGATTGCCACCGGTTTCGCGCTGCAGCATTACTGCGGTAACGAAGAATTTCACGTCCACCAGCGGCATGCGTTCCGTAAGGTTCATCAAGGCGTCCCGGACTGGCAGGCCGAACTTTTGCTCTTCAAAAAGCTTGCGGAACTCGGATGCCACAGGTTCAGAGAGTTCATTTGCAATCAACTCCAGTGCGGTGGTGAAAGCGTGGCCCGCACGCACCGCTCTAGCTAGGGTGTCGATGGCCTCCGGAAACAACTCCTCAAATTTATGAAAACGCTTGGTACGGCGATACGAGGCATAAGAATATGGAACGAATCCGCCTAGAACCAGACCAGCGGCGGCAAATAGTAAAGCCTGGTTCGGCGGCAGAGATCCAGCCATCAGGAATCCCACCGCACCTAACAACACAGCGCTCACCAGGCAAAGCATGAGTATGTTTCCGGCTCGTATTTTCAGGTCCGCCTGTTCGAGGAATGGTTGCAGATTCGAGATTCGCGAGGAGCGGCGCAGCAGGTTGTCCAGCGCCGGAATCTTGCTCAACATTTCGTCGCGCAACAAAGCGAGCTCTTCGCTGGGCTGGCGGGTAGCCGCCTCTTGCACCGTTGCCAAGCGTTCGCGTAGGAGCCGAGCCTGGGCACTCCGCTGGTCCATCAAGGAGGCCACGGCAAAGACGCCGAGGGCAACAACCACGAAAACCAGTATGGCGATAAGTGCTAGCATAATTCTGTTCGCGGGCTCCGTGAGACTGCCTTAGACCTCCACCCGAGAGTCAAATAGCGCAGGACGCAAGCGGCAACCGCCGGTAGCCAGGCGATCGGCGAATCGGGGCCGGAGCCCGGTGGCGCGGAAAACGCCCTTTACCTTGCCACTTTCATCGATCCCCGTCCGCTCGAACACAAAGATGTCTTGCAAGGAAATGAGTTCGCCTTCCATCCCGGTAACCTCGGAAACCGAAATCACCTTGCGGGTTCCGTCGGAGAGACGCGCGATCTGCACAATAGCGTGAATGGCGGATGCGATCTGCTGCCGCATGGCCCGCTCGGGAAGATTGAGATTGGCCATGGACACCATGCTTTCCAATCGGGCCAGGGCATCGCGGTGCGCGTTGGCGTGTACCGTGGTCAGCGAACCCTCGTGGCCGGTGTTCATCGCCTGCAGCATGTCGAAGGCTTCTTCACCGCGCACCTCGCCTACCACGATGCGGTCGGGTCGCATACGCAGGCTGTTGATGACCAATTGTCTCTGCCGGACTGCGCCTTTGCCTTCAATGTTGGGCGGGCGCGTTTCCAGGCGCACCACGTGCTCCTGCTTCATTTGCAGTTCGGCCGCATCCTCGATGGTAACCACGCGCTCAGAATTAGGAATGTAGCCGGAGAGCACATTGAGCAGGGTAGTCTTGCCGGCGCCGGTTCCACCCGAGATCAGCAGGTTGAGCCGTCCCTTGACCATGGCGGAGAGCAACTCCAGCATGGGTTCGGTCAGCGTTTTGTTTTCGATCATATTGCGGGCGGTGATCGGGTCGCGGCCGAAACGCCGGATGGAAAGGCAGGGCCCGTCAATCGCGAGCGGCGGAATGATGGCGTTCACACGGGAGCCGTCCGGCAGACGCGCATCCACCATCGGCGAAGACTCATCCACGCGGCGTCCGACTCGAGAGACAATCCGGTCGATGATCTGCATCAGGTGCGAATCGTCCTTGAAGCTCAAGCCGGTGGGTTCAAGCTTGCCCGCGCGCTCCACGTAGACCCGATCGTAGCGGTTTACCAGGATGTCGGAGACGGTTGGATCCTTGAGCAGAGGTTCCAGCGGGCCGAGGCCGAAGATTTCGTCCAGAATCTCCCGCGAAAGCCGTTCCCGCTCGGCGAAACTGAGAGGAACGGCTTCGCTGTTTACCGTGTTCCGGATCAGCAGTAGGACTTCGTCGCGAGCGGCATCGCTCGGAGTCCTCCCCAGTTTCTCCAAGTCAAGCCGGTCGAGAATCTTGCGGTGGAGATCCGCCTTGACCTGCTGGTATTCAGTTCTTTCGAAAGTCTGCAAATTCGCCATGGGGTCTGCCTAATGTCCTAAAAGCCTAAACCGTCTTGAATAAAGACCAAGTTTTGCGCTTTACTTCTAAATCGTTTTCTGTCAGACGGGCCGCCAGCCCAGTGAAGGCGCGCCCAATTTCCGTGTAGTTTTGCGCTACCACCGGTACTCCGCGGTCGATCGCCGTGGACACCGCGAAATATTGATTGGGGATCTTCCACAGCAACTTTACCCCGGCGGCAGCTTCCGCGTCGGCTTCGCTGAAGCCGGGTATTTTGCGGAAGCGATTCAGTACCAGATTCACCTTTTCGTGCCCGCCAGTTTCTCCAAGATATTGCTGCACCCGGGATGCGCTCCACAAAGAAGCAACATCGGCGTTGACCACCATCAACACGCTCTGGGACAAGTTACAGACTAGGCGCGTGGTCGGGTCTAGCCGGGTGGAAGCATCGACCACGACGTAACGGAAGTGACCCATCAACATATCGAACAATCTGGCGAACTCAGCGGTCGAGGGCTCTACCGCAACCGGAATATTGGGACCGGCAAGCAGTTGCAAGCCACCGTCGTGGCGGGTCATGAAACTTTCCAGCAGGGAACTGTCGAGACGATGCAGATTGCGGATCGCGTCCGTCACGCTGAATAGCGGCTTCAGGTTCATGTGCAGCGCGGTGTGTCCCAGGGGAGCCAGGTCTACCAGCGCCGTGTTGCCATGGGTGGACTGCAAAGCCAGGGCGAGATTGACTGCGACCGTAGTGGCGCCGCTGCCCCCTTTCGCGTTAACTACAGTAAAAACCTTGCCGCTGGTCCCTTCCCGGCTTACTTTTCGCTGAGCCGCACTGAGGCGGACAAAAGCTTCCAAAAGATCCGTGGTAGTAGTCGGCCGTTCGATAAACTCGCGCGCACCGCCGCGCATCGCGCCAACAATTGCCTGAGGCTGCGAGATGCTGCCGACGGCAAACAGCGCCAAAACCGGTAACTCCTGGTGGAGCAGTTCGATCGCCCGTAAAGCCAGAATCGCATTGTCCGCTGGGATGTCCACCAGAACAACGTCAGCCTTGGCGGTTTGGATCCGGCGCACGACAGGGTCGGTTGCCGCGATCGGAAAACTTGCATGAGTGTACACTGCCCGAGCCACACTGGTACCGTCTACCAAAACCTGCAAAACGGCACGCTGCTCGTTATCCGCCGCAATAATTACAACCGAAAGTTCGGGCATGACGCTGCCACTTCTCCTACAGATTCCCTACCACAAAAAAAGCACGGCGCGCGCACAAAGCCCGCCCCCACGACTCGGCGATTCCGAGCGTTTACTTGCTGCCACCCGATGGCTTCTTTGCATCAAACTTGTCCTTGTCGAGGAACGGCTGCGGATCCCCTGGTCCAGCAGGCGCTTGGGTGCTGGGCGAGATGCGGTGCACTGTGCACAACACCATCAATTCCGTTTTGCTTTTTTGCAAATTCTTGCTCTTGAACAAATTGCCCAGAATCGGGATGTCGCCGATCCCCGGAAGTTTGTTGGCGATCTGGGTAAGACGATTGTCCAGCAGCCCGGCAATGACGAAGCTCTGCCCGTCCTGCAGCTCAAATTCAGTGTCCGCACGGCGTGTGCTCAGCGCCGGGATGTTAAAGCCAGAAATCGTAAGCCCATTGGTGAAATCCAATTGACTCACTTCCGGCACTACGCGCAGGTGAATATTTCCGTTGGGCATGATCACCGGAGTGAATCTCAGCCTGACCCCGAACTCCTTGAATGAGATGCTGACGGCGGTAAACCCCTGCCCAGGCTGGACAATGGGAAAGGGGAACTCTCCCCCGGCCAGGAAGCTGGCTTCCTTGCCATTGACCGCGATCAAGTTCGGCTCCGCGAGGATCTGCAACAGGTTCTTTTGCTGTAGCGCCTCAACCACAATCCCAAAGTTGATGTCGTTGCGGAATAGAAACAGGTTCAAGGGGTTGGTGAGATTAATGGTGGGAGCTGTGTTCGAGGTGGAGGTCGTAGTGGTGCCGCCTACGGTGGTGGTGGTGGAAGAACTAGTCGAGATCGAGGTTCCTCCAAATTGCCCTGTGCTCAG
Organism: Terriglobales bacterium; assembly: GCA_035601775.1. Classification (GTDB taxonomy): domain Bacteria; phylum Acidobacteriota; class Terriglobia; order Terriglobales; family Acidobacteriaceae; genus JABDBE01. Next base: position 9,728 of record DATNNO010000111.1, read on the forward strand.
GGTCCCCGTGGTATGACCGATACTGGGGGCGAAGTAATTAACTCCCAGCTGCAACGCCGCGCTGCGATCAACTTCGGCGAATTTCACCTCCAGAAGAACTTCCTGCGCACCCACCGGACCAAAGGTGAGCACGTTCACCACATTCTTTGAGTAGGCCTCAGCAATCATGCCTGCTCGCTTGGCGATATCCTCGGTCGTCACGTGACCGGAAAGTACAATGGCGGAACGGGAAGGGGTGACGGCAATCTGTTCGTCGGGGAAGACTCGCCTTTCTTCCTCGGAAGCCGCGCTGACATCCACATCCACGCGCAAATCAAAACTCCGTGAGCGCTCGAGTTCGTCCCAGATCAGGAGGGAGACTTCGCCGGCGGAACGCCCATGCACTAGGATTTGCGTGGGCGTGACCACGATGGCGTCCGCCACGTTGGGATCGGTCACGGAGACTCTCTTTAGCCGCTCCGTCGTGTTGATGAGCAGTGACTTGCCCACCATCACACGCAACGGGGCGGCACTACGCGATTCTTCTGAAGGAGTCTGCGCTGTGGCCGCAGGGCCCTGGGGTGTGGCTTGCGGTGGCGCAACCTGAGGCGCTGGCTGCTCTGTCGCAGGTTGCGGCGACGCAGCTTGAGGCGTCGGTTGCTCCTGAGATTGTGCCACTGTGGTAGCGCCGAGCAGCAACAGAAGGCCAAACGTCATTCCCACCATTTTGCCAGCTCGCATTTCACGATTCTCCCACCTGCGGGAGCAGATCGACATGTTTTTAACCTCGCAACCTGACTTGCGCTTAGAACTTGTCCTCTTCCTTCTTGTCTCCCTTGTAGACCTCGACCGTGTAAGCGGTCGGGGCTGGGGGTGGAGCTTGAACTGCGACGTGTTTGGGCCTGCTCCGCGGCGCGGCTGCCGACGACGGTTCGGAGACATTCTTGTAGAGAGAGTTGGATTTCACCGCTGCTACGTCTTCCTGTTTGGTATCGAGCGGATTGCGCAGGGCCAGCTGAATATGGCCTTGAGAGCTGGCCAGTGTGAGCCTTTCAGCATCGTCCGGCGACACCAGGAGGGTGACGACAGGAGCGCTCTGCGGCTCGCCAGCGGAGTTGCGTTCCAGCCTCTGGCCGGTGGCAATGACCGCGACGTTTTCCAGCACGGTCGTGGTTTGCTGCTCGTTCGATCCTTGCGGATTTCCCGTCAGCAACACATCCACTCGAGTACCGGGCTGCACAAAACCCGAGACCGAGGTGGTGTCGTTCACTCGCACGGAAACCGCCCGCATGCCCGGAGGGATCAATGACGGCAAACCAGAGCCGGCATTTTCGCCAGCCAGTTTGTTCGGTAGAACGAACTCTCCTTTGGCGATGGGCAACACTACTCCGCGCCCCACTACTTTCGTCTTCTGATGGAAGCAACCGGCCGGCAGGTCGCCACTCGGGAAGTGGACCAGCCGGATGTCCTTGTCGTCGATTTTCGAACCCACCTGCAGATCATCCGCCGCGACCACTACTTCTTCGCCCGGAGGCGTCTTGGAGCTCGTCCTGGACTGCAGATTACGATAGACGACCAAGCTCACAAATGCCCCCAGGGCCAGGGCGATAAACCCGATTAACAAGAGCCGATTGCGATTCATCACTGCTCCTCAGGAATCGAGATCTCACGTAAGCTCGGAACCCATCTATTCCGAGCACTATTGCGAGATCGAGCTGGCAACGGAAGAGAAAACATTGTTCGCGTTGTTACCGATAAGACGGATTGTACCCACAACGATGACCAGGATGACCGCGAGCATGACCGCATATTCGGCGATATCCTGTGCCTCATCCTCCGACCAAAGCCTACCGAAAATCTTCTTCATTCTTAACCTCCTCACTCTTGCTCCGCGCCGACGGGGCGGACACTCCCATACTGGCGCTGTGCAATTCTATGCGCACTTGCGCTCCCGGTGCGCCAGATCACTTGCTTTTTTCGAATCAAAGGTTTACGAGAGGGGAAACGACCTACTGACGATTCCCCCGTCCATCATACCCTGAGGCATCTGAGTTGAGTGACAATTTGTTGTATGCCTCGGCTCCCCTGCAGTGACCATAGTTTCTGAGGTAAGGGCAGGTTGATATGGGGTGGATCTGGGTTTTCGGCCGTCAGAGCACGCGTTTTCCATGCCAAGCGCCGTGAATCAGGCGATTTTTTCCCTGCTCGGGGTTACGTGGCCGGGTTCGAGGGAGAATCTAGATCAAAAACCCGTTACCGAGCTTTGGTCAAAACGACAGCCTGACTATCAGCATAGATTGTTTTCCAATCAGGCAGAGCCCCAAGAGCTGTGACGAGCGGAGCGTCTGGCGGGAGTACGACGGTTCGGATTCCCCACTTCTCAAATGGGCTTCGCCACGAATTGCCTCTCAGGTAGTAGGTGGTGGCTAAATCGTCCATGAAAGCATCGCCATAGAGGTCGGCCCGGCCATCGATGTAGACCCGATACTCCGGATAGAGTCTCCAGATGAAATACCCGCCCCAGTTGTAATGGTTCAACATCGGAGCGGGGGGGCGCTGTGCAGCAATGAAGGAAACTGCGGCTGCAGGAAGTTTTTTTGCCTCGGTCTCGGCCTGGCGGTCCGAAACATAACGCACCCGTGCAACCATGAAGATGAGAAACCCGGCTAGCAGGAGTGCGTTGAAGAGTGTCTTGGCCGGGGTCATGGCGATTTGCTTCCCCTCAAACCGCTTCGCAACACTGCACTCCTGCAGCCACGCCAACACCATCGCACTCAGGATGGGAATCGCGATTAACGCATAAATCGCTATGTGCCTTACCGAACGCAGCGCCGCAAACGTCGCCACTGATAACAGTAGAACTTCTCGCGGACGCAACCGCCGAGGCGACAGCGCTGGGAAGGCAACTGTCGCGAGGATCATTGCAAGCGTCGGCAGATATCTGTGTTGGTGAAAGTCGGGCGAAAGCCACTCGCCAATGTAGCTCTGCATGGCTCGCGAACGCAGTGTCTCCAGGGGATATGCATACATCGAAGCACCATAGGGGTTGAGCGGGACGACGGCCACGCAAACCACAATGGCCAAGGCCAGGGCTCGAAAGCGTGCGGCAGGTGGGGGCCCATCTTTGGAATCAAAGGCGGCGAAACCAAAGGCAGCATCCAGGGCATCGCCAATAAGGAACAATGCCATGAGCGCGATCCCCAGTGCGTATCCCGCATGAAGATTCACCCAAAGCAGCATCAGCGGCGGTGTCCACCACAGGAGATTGGGACGCTGATAAGAACGCTCCAGGATCAGGAGAAGCACGCTGGCCAACAGCAAGGTAAGCATCTGCGGGCGAACACCCCAACTGGGAGCCGATGCGAAAGCGCCCAATAACGTGATCACGCCGGCGACATAAGGACGTCCCGGACAACGCAAAAAAACCACCAGAAACGCGGCCGCGATAACCGCGCCGAAGCCCGCGATGAGTCCCGCCCAGCCCGCCAGCCGGTACAAACCAAAGATCAGAACCTGGGATAACCACTCATGATCGACCCAGGGTTGGCCAAACCGTGTGAAGGAGTAAGGGTCGGCGTGAAAGACTTTGTGCGTTTGGACGATAAGCTGTCCGGTGCGCAGATGCCACCACACGTCAGGATCAGTTATGCTGCGCGCCGCCATGGTGAAAAGACCCAACCCAAGGATGGCCACAAATACGCGACGCGTTTGCAGGAGCTGTTTCAAGCTTCGAGGATCATACCGCGTGTAGGAAAAAACTTAGTCTCATTTCCGAGCAGGAATCCCAAGACAATTAGAATGCCAAACGGCAGAAGGGGACTAGTGTACAGAGGCAGCGCCCAGAACCGCAGCAGCGTGCCGGCCGGGAGCCAGATTGCGGTTACCAGCATGCCGAAGGCGGCAACCCAAGCCCATCCCAGAAGAACCCATGCGGCAGTAAGAAAGAGTCGCGCGATCTTGCCCGATCGCCAGATACCTCTGCCATGCCGGACCAAAAACAGAAAGCCGGGGAGTAGCAGAAGTTGGGCATGAGGTTCCAGGGTAGGGATGACCACCAGTGTTGCCGCCAACACCAAACTGCAAGCGAGGAAGAAAAGTGAAGATTGTGCAGGGTACGAACGGCATCGCCAACAAAGAGCCAGCACCACCAGCACCAGCACAACAGCCACAACGGAACCGATTCGTGGAGTGAACCACACATCGAGCAGGGAATGCCCGTAGGTGTATTGCCGATATGCTCGAACGACGGTCAGGAAACGGCTGATCCAACCGGGGTCGAGCACTTCGCTTCCCAGAATAAGCGCTGACATGGTAGCCGAGAAACTCCAGGCCATGCGTTGTCGCCGCCGCCAATCGCCCATGATCCACAAGGCCAGCCAGGGAATCAACAAGATTACGAACTGAGGTTTAATGGTGGTGCTGGCTAGCAACAGACCGGCTACCGTAAAGTAGTCTGCCGCCAGTGAGGCCAGGGTGGCGGCCACCAGGAAAGCCACCAGTAGACTCAGGTTCTGCAGCCTGAGCCCCTGTAATACCGGAAAACTGCCGAAGGTGAAAACAGCAAGTATGCCTAGTTCAGCTGCCGAGAGTCGCCACCGGAGTGCGTAAAGCCACAACGAAAGGCTCATCAGCGTTAGTGCCACGAACAAGCAAAGAAATAGGTCTTGCACGACGGGAAAAGCCAAGAGCACCGTCGGCCACATCAGAAAGACAACGTAAATCGGATATGCAAATCCTCCTGCCAGTTCCGCCGCATCGCCGGGATGCGAAGTGCCAACTGGTGCCCCATAGATAACGATTTGGATTTCACGGGTAACCGCGGGACTGTAGGGATCGCGGTGATGCAGCAACAGCTCGTGGGCTCCCCACCATCGGGCGTAGAGATCCGAAAACTGGGCTGGCTGCCCAACGCTCCAAACATTCGCGACGTAGTACCACATGCTGAAGGCGGACAAAACGGACAGAATCAACCAGAGCCGGAGCCGGAAGTGACTAGGAGCGGTCATTGCGGCGAGGGTCCGTTTTCGGCCATCCACACAGCTGCAGGTCTGCTCCTAATGCAGTACCACAGTTCGCCGCCGTCTACGATGGCGACTGCCAAGCCCGCTACCAGCACTCCGGCAATAATGTCGACCGCGTAGTGCCACTCGAGCAGCACGATCGCAACCAGCAGCAACATGTCATACGCAGCTAGAACCGCTAGGATACGCTTCCAGCGTCTTAGAAACCACATCACGACCAAGGGCTGAGCGATGTGCATGCAGGGAAACGCAATGTAGTAGTCGGTGGAAATGTGGCGGACCTGCACGTGCCTCCACAGTGCTTGGGAGTTCGCAATGGACCACTTCTGGAGCGCGTAACTCTGCAGCTGGTCAGGAAATAGGGAGAAGTGCGCGGGACAGAGATAGAACGGCCCCTGGCTGGGCCACAAGTAGAACAGAGTGAGCGCCAAGTAATATGCCATTAAGATCGTGCCCACGAACTGGAGTGCCCGCCGGCTGCCATCATACAAGCCGTTCAGAATCAGAGCGGCTCCGATTTGAGAAAACATCCCGAAGTAGATGAACTCGAGAACGTGAAAGAAGGAAACAGGAAGATTTCGCACCGCCCAGTGACATAGGCTGGAAACCGAAATTCCGTGGAACAGCCATTTATCCATCGCGTTGAATGCCGCGTCGGTCGCCCCGAAGAAACGTACCGAAAGTATGATGTCGTTGTAAGCGAATACGAGCAGGAAACCAACAAACAGGTAGAGGGCGGGCAGCACGACCGCTCGTGCACCCTGTCGACGATTCTCCGGTTTGAGTCTTCGGAAGAATTCCAGTATTGCGACCGTGTCTACCGTCACGATAAGAGCCTTGACCCATGTGAGTGTCCAGCACAAGGCTAAGAAGTAAACCAGCACTACCAGGACGCGCGGTCCTTCTCGTCGAGGCCGCAGAAGCGGGTGAAATGGCAACTCCGGCGAAAACGCGAGGAGAGAAAGGAGCGTCGCCACGAAGATCGATTGAGCGGCAAGGACTAACCAGTAGGCAGAACCGAGCTTCAGCCAGTCGAAATCGACAGGCAAATTGAGCCGCTTCAGAAGCGGTATAAGTGCGACGCCTAGGAGAGCGCTGACCCAGTAATGCGAATCTCTCAAATATCTCTGCCCCCGCGGGAGGATCGTCAATTTTGCTCCGGCAGACCTGTACCCTACTGCGAGATTAGAGCGCAGCCCATCATACCAAGTATTATTGCGGTGCCTGGACGACCTCTCGTTGCCTTCCCATTTGGCCGGAGACCGGTGCCGGAGACCGGTAAAGACCGACTCGGCGCTCCGATCATCGCCGGTACCGGATTGAACAACCCCGGGGGGAAGTGTTTCCGCATAAGTTGTAACATGGCGCAGTTTTGTTTTACCAACGCATTGTGGAAGAATCCCAAGTGCGGCCTAGTGGCGGCCCTGCTTCTGACGGGTTGCATGTGGTTCTACGTGCAGCACGTGTTTATTGCCTACCAGCAGGCCGACGCTGCCGCCCACGATCGACCGCGCGGAAATTTCTCCGACCTGTATCCACGCTGGCTGGGTGCGCGCGAGTTACTATTGCACCACCGCGATCCTTACAGCCGCGAGGTCACCCGCGAAATTCAGATCGGGTATTACGGGCGTCCGCTCGACCCCAATCGCCCGGGTGATCCCAAAGACCAGGCGGCATTTGCTTATCCGGTGTTTGTTGTTTTTCTGCTTGCACCCACGATCGCATTGCCCTTCTCAGCCGTTCAGGCGGGCTTTCGTTGGTTTCTGATCATCCTGACAGCTGCCACGGTTCCGCTCTGGTTGCGTGCGCTGCGTTGGCGGACGTCGCCCGCTGTGACCGCGATGCTGGTGATCCTTGCCTTGGGGAATTTCCCGGTGGCGCAGGCAATTAAGCTCCAGCAGTTGACTCTGCTGGTGAGCGGAATGATCGCCGGATGCGCTCTGCTACTGGTCAGTGACCATCTTCTGCTCGCAGGCATTCTGCTGGCGTTGGCGACTATCAAACCTCAGATCGCCGTGCTTTTGACGGCTTGGCTGCTTCTGTGGGCGGTCAGTAACTATCACGACCGTCAGCGGTTTATCTGGGGCTTCGGTTTGACCATGGCAGCACTGCTCGCGGGTGCCGAATACGTCATGCCGGGATGGATTGCCCAGTTTGCGAAAGCAGTGGTGGCCTACCGGGAATATCTGAACAAACCTGAGTCGGTTTTGCTTGTACTGACCACGCCTGGCTGGGGACTAGTGTTCTCTGCCTTTATCCTGATAACGCTCACCGTTGTTTGCTGGCGAATGCGCCATGCGCCCGCAGACACTCCAGTCTTCGGGCTGGTCTTTTCGTTGGTTCTCGCCGTAACGGTCGTAATGATTCCCATGACTGCGCTTTACAATCAGGTACTCTTGCTTCCGGCAGTTCTGCTGGTGGTTCGGCACGGCAGGTCTCTATGGACAAAACATCCTCTCATGCGAGCAACCTGCGTGATTTCAGGCTTGTTGGTTTTCTGGCCATGGCTGGCGGTGGTGGCCTTGACTGTGGCTTCGTTTTTCGTGTCGGCCGAGCGCGTGCAAAACGCTTGGGCCGTGCCGCTGTGGACGAGCTTGGCAATTCCACTGGCAGTACTGGTGCCGCTTGCGTCCGTGCTAAGCGAGTTTACCAGAGCATGCATCGGTAATCAGTCCCGTTCTGCACCTGACCGAGCCGGGTCGCCAAGCGCCTAAGCTTGCATTCCCCCGTCGCCCGCGTTAGGCTTCTCGGACACCGATGCTGTTTGGAGGATCAGATGGCCCTGAAGATTGAGACGCGGCAGGCCGACGGAATCACCATCATGTCGTGCCAGGGCCGCATCGTGTTTGGGGAAGAGGCGGCGGCACTCCGCGAGCATCTCAAGCGCATATTGGGTTCCACGCGGCAGATCGTGCTGAACCTTGCGGGAGTGACCTATATCGACAGCGGCGGTCTCGGCACCCTGGTAGGCGTGTACTCTTCCGCACGCGCGTCTGGCGCCGACATTAAGTTGACCGGACTGGGGCAGCGTTTGCGCGATGTCCTGCAAATCACCAAGCTGGTCACGGTGTTCGAGGTCTACGACACCGAGCAGGAAGCGATTGCCACGTTCCATCGCGGGGCTGCCTGAAATTGAACGGCCTGCGTCCGCCACCTTATATTGCTATTGAGTCACGGTCGGCTGGTGAAATCTCCTTAGCCCCTTCCCACCGGCGTTCGATGCTGTCATTATTCCTCTAACGACTTTAAGGAGCGTTGCACACTCTACATGGATTTCCAAACCATCGTTAGCCCGTCTTCGGGAACCGGTTCGGGAGTATTCCCGACGCTTGTGTTTGTCCAGGGAAACGAGCAGCGCGTCATCAACCTCGATCACAGTCCCTTCGGCGTGGGACGAAAGGTCGATAAGGATCTGGTCATCGCCGACCCACGTGTCTCCCGGGACCACGCCCTGATCGTCTCGGAAAACGGCGTGTTCAGCGTCGTCGACCAGGGCAGCAAGCATGGGACGTTTGTCAACGGCGAACGCGTCGAACGCAAGACTCTGGAGCACAACGACCGCTTGGAGTTTGGGGTTCGTGAAGTCGCGTATGTGATTTTCAATCCGCAGCACGGGACTACCAACTCTGCCCGGGAGTTCCTCAGCCAGATCTCCGGGATGCACATCTCGGACGAGACTACGGACCTGGAAAAACTGACTCTATTTCTCGAAGCGGCGCGGAAGCTGAATACGATCGGCGTGCTCGATGAAATCCTGATGACGCTGCTGGACGTAACGCTCAAGCTTACCCGGGCTGAGCGCGCTTACGTATACATGAAGAACGACCAGGGGGAACTGCGACTGGCTGCCGGACGCAACTCGAAGGGCGAGCTCCTGCTGGACGACAAGACGATTTCACACTCGATTCTCGATGATGCGTTGAAGTCCAACTCCGAATTCGTCCTCACCGACACCAGCCGGTCGGCTGACCTTACGGGACGCAAGAGCATCGTGGCTTATGATCTCCGCACGGTGATCTGCGTGCCTCTCCGCAAGCCGCAGGTCCAAGCCACTCGCGGCGCCGAGGCGCCCGTACCAGCGACTACAGCGGAAGCCATGGGGGCCCTGTACGTGGATTCGCGCTTTGCCTCGCGTGATATCTCCGGTGTGAGCAACGATATTCTGCATGCGATCGCGACTGAAGCTGCCTCGCTCATCGAGAACGCCCGCCTGGTGCAAGCTGAGGAGGCCTCCAGGCGATACCAGCAAGAGCTGTCTATCGCAGCCTCCATTCAGCAACGACTGATGGCGGTCACCATTCCCGAGGTTCCGTTCGCGAAACTGTCGGGAAGAAATCTCTCCTGCAAGGAAATTGGCGGCGACTTCTTCGACGCGGTTAACACCGACGAAGGTTTGACGATTGTGCTGGCCGATGTGAGCGGCAAGGGAGTCTCGGCGGCGCTGCTCGCGTCCACCTTGCAGGGAATGATTTATTCGCAGCTTACCGCAGGCATGCCGCTGACCGAGATCGTGACCGCCGTCAACCGCTTCTTCACCCACAAACATATTGGAGAAAAGTACGCCACCGTGATCATTGCCCGCATTCGAGACAACGGTGACTTGGAGTATGTGAATTGCGGGCACGTTCAGCCGCTGGTGGTTTCCAATGGAGAAGTTCAGAGGCCCGCGCACGGCAATCTTCCAGTGGGATTGCTGCCCGATGCCAGGTACGAAAGCGATCACTGTCAGTTGAAGCCCGGCGACCGGCTGGTGCTGGTGACGGACGGCGTGACCGAAGCCGAAAATGCCCGCGGAGACTTCTTCGAGGATTCGCGCCTGGAACTCGCCGCGAAAACCGGAACCTTAGACCAAATCTTTGCGGCGATATCCGATTTCTGTGGCGGCACGCCGCTGAGCGACGACTGCACCGTGGTGGAACTGGTGTACACGGGCTGATGGTTGCGATTGATGATCGCGATTGATGGCGGCCATCCTCATCCGCTCTGGTAGGGCTCACCTATCTTTCCACCACCACCGAAAAGTTCACCTCTTCCCACCGTTGTTCCCGTAGCCAGTAGAACGTGAAGACGATCTCACTTCCCACTGACAACCGGTCGGCGGGCAAGTCCGCCACATAGGTGCCTAAACCCGTGTCACAGGTGTTGAGGTCCTGCTGGGTCCGCCAATTGTCGAAGCTCCAACGCACGAGCGCCGGCGCAGATAGTACGAGCCGCAACTTCTTGCCTTGCGACATGGTTCGGCACTTGTTGTTGAAGCGCCATCCGAAGTACGTCGATTTCTTCTTTTCTATCAAGTAGCGCTGCACGGTCTGAGGGGGCTGATCGAAAACTTTCCCGTCGCGCAGCGAACGGCGCAGCTTGATGTACTCGGAGTGGGCCCACACTAGCGGACACGCCGAACCGGAAGGTTTCCCCGCAAACAATTCTCGCGCGGGCAGGTCGGCTGCGTCCCAGACCTGCTCGGGGATCAGACGTCCTCCCTCGGTGGAGAACTCCATCACTCGCAAAAGCTCTTCAGCACCCTGTGGACGTCCCGCGGCTATTTCGTAATGCGCGCGCTCGCCCGCTAGCAACGGCCAGGGCCGCCCGATCCCGCTGCCGTCGAAAGGCGATCCATCTTCGTGCTCCCCGTAGCCATCGCCGTTGTAGCGATACCAGCAGGGGCCGTGCGGCAATTTCACCCGCAACAGAGCGTCGATCACTTTGATGGTGTTCAGAACGCGCGGATCATCCGGCGCCCGCAGACCGAATCGCACCAGCGCGAGCGCGTCCGGGCTGATTAGATGAGTCGCTGGCTCCGTGCTTTGTCCGGGAGGCCTGTTCTTGATAGGCACAAATCCGTCGGCGGGAGAGGGCGCGCAGTCCGTCTCCGGTGGCGCAATTCGCACGTAGTAGCCTTCCACTCCGATCTGCCGCGCGAGGTCAGTGTCGGTGGCATAGGTCCAGCGTTCAATGTTGTCGTTCCAATCGTCTGCCGTCTCGCGCAGGTACTCGGCGATGGCCTTCTCTCCAATGGTGTCCGCAATATCCGCCGCAGCCAACAGCCCGGACACTTCTACCGCCAGCGTGAACGGCGAGTAGCCCGCATCCTCTTCCCAGCGATCTTGCTGCGTGACCGGGCCATTACGTACCAAAAACCCGGCCGCGCGACGAACCAGGGTCCACCAACGTTTGAGGTCACCCAGGATGGACGGACAGTCGCGGCGCATGCAATCCACCAACAGCATGGGAAATGCCGCCTCATCCATCTGCAAGCCGTTCCAGTACGGACGCCCGTCCAACCACATGTTCTGCGCCCAATGTCCGTCGGCCTCCTGGGTGGATTCAAGGTATAGAAGCACACGCACCGCGTCGGTCTGCGCGCCCGCCGCCAGGAATCCGAATGCGGTTTCCACTAGATCACGCGGCCAGACCAGGTGATATCCACCAAGATCCTCATCGCCTTTGTTGAAGCCCCACGGAATGGAGAGACTCGCGATGACTCCCCCCATGAAGTCTTTCGATTCATGCGTCCGTAACACGGCGACGCTGGCGCGGTACAGATCGCGTTCGCGTGCGGGCGAGTCCAGTCTCATCAGAGTCTTTTGCCAGTTTTCCCACTGACTCACATAATGTTTGCGAAGCTCCTCGTAGGGTTCGAGCAAGCTCGATCGCACCTGTTGTCCAGCCTCTGACCAGACGCCGCCGAACCCCAGCGCCAGTACGAACTCCCCGCCGCACGCGCTCAAGTCAATCTCCCCGGTCAGCGCAATGTTGCCGTTCTCGGCGCGAGTGTAGTCCCACGTCATCCGGAAATTCTGCGAGAGATCCTGCCAGCCGTCGGAGGAGCCGACGAAGCCCACCGACATCTTCTTCCACGAAGTTGAACAGCCAAACCCCAACGCGCAGTCATCGCGCTCCGCAAACAGCATGGGCACGCTCTTGTAATCGCCCACCCAGCCAGTGTTGCTGTTGCCCCAATTGGCAAGGTGCGGCGAAAGCAGAGCGTAAACATGGTAGTCAGCGAGCGTTCCCTGGAGCGGGACAAAGCGAATTCTCTGCAGCACGACGTTGCGATACGGATCGGTCAACACCTCCTTTTCGATCCGATACCGTCCCTGCATGTCCGTATTGATCAGCTCAAAAGCGGGAACACCAGGCGCAACAGGGAGGTTTTCAAACGTGCAGTGACGTTTCTCCTCGGAGAAGAAGCTCGTGCCGTCGGTGACGATCAATCCAAGGTCGCGGGTGCATGCCTGGTCCACGCGAGGATAATAAACTTCGTTCAGGATACCGTGGCTGGTGGTGAACCACACTCGGCTGTGCTGATTCAGGGCCGTGCCCACGCCACTCTTCGCGCTCGAAGTCCAGCGCGGTGGAATCCCCGGCCAGCCCGGAGCGTATCGTTCTGCGTCACTCAATGGTCTATCCTCTGGAGTTCTCAGTGCATGGTACTAGACGCCATCTCACAAATCCTAAAGGTGTCATTCCGAGCAGAGCGAGGAATCCCTATTCCCGCTACGGATCGGGGTGATGATACGGATGCTTCGCTTCGCTCAGCGACCTCAATTTGTGAGATGACTCCTGGACGTAATAGTAAGGATGATTCAAGCCGCCAGTTGGCTGCAGATTCGCGCTATTCTGGACCTAGGAAACCATGGCCCCGCAGACTCAAATCGATTCTTATGTCGCACAACGCCGGAGCATGGTCGAGTCCCAACTGCGCGCCCGCGGAATCCGGGACGGGCGCGTGCTCACTGCCATGCTCCACGTTCCGCGGCACGAATTCGTTTCTGCGGACTATCGCGACCAGGTCTACGAAGATCACCCAATTCCGATCGGCGAAGGCCAGACCCTTTCTCAGCCCTACATCGTCGCCATTATGTTGGAAGTGTTGGCGCTCGATCCCTCGAACGTGGTTCTGGAGGTAGGTACCGGCTCCGGTTATCAAACCGCGCTGCTCTCGGAACTCGCCCGGCAGGTTTACTCGGTGGAGCGGCACGCATCGCTCGCCCGCGCGGCAGAAGCCACACTCGCCCGTCTCGGCTACACCAACGTGAAGGTATTGCTCGGCGACGGCAGCCACGGCCTCCCTGAGCACGCGCCCTTCGATGCCATCGTGGTCTCTGCAGCTGCGCCGCGGATTCCCCCGCCATTGTTTGAACAACTGCGCGAAGGCGGACGCATCGCGATCCCCGTAGGTCCGGCGCATGGGCAGGAATTGCAGTTGGTACGCAAGCAGGCAGGCCAGCCCGTGGTCACGAATTTGGAAGGATGCCGATTCGTCCCGCTGATTGGCAGCGAGGGCTATCACTCGGGATGGTAGCGTAGAGACTTTTTCTGACAACTGACTACTGACAACCGCGAACTGCCTTTACAATCTTCTCGTGCCCGTTCTTCACAACCTGCGCGTCACCCTCGAAATGATCAAGTGGGAGCACTCCATCTTCATGCTTCCGTTCGCGCTCTGCGGAGCCATGCTGGCGGCGAACGGCCTGCCGAGCGGACACGCCCTAGCCTGGATCATCGTCGCCATGGTGACGGCTCGATCAGCGGCCATGGCCTTCAATCGTCTGGCGGATGCGTCCCTTGACGCCGCGAACCCACGCACCCAGACGCGCGCCCTTCCTGCCGGCACGCTCACTCCCGGCTTCGTCATCACGTTCGTACTGGTTTCCTGTGCGCTATTTGTTTTCGCGGCCTCGCAGCTCAATCGGCTGTCATTCATTCTTTCTCCGTTCGCTCTGGCCGTGGTTCTGCTCTACTCTTACACCAAGCGGTTCACTCGCTGGTCTCATCTGGTTTTAGGATTCGCCATGGGGATCGCACCCTCGGCTGCCTGGATCGCCGTCCGCGGCTCGCTCGACCCGCGCATCTTGTTGCTGACCGCTGCGGTTACCTTCTGGGGCGGCGGCTTCGACGTGCTTTACGCCTGCCAGGATTTCGAATTCGATCAGCAGGCTGGGCTGCACTCCATTCCGCGCTACTTTGGAATCGGCAAGTCCCTTTGGATTTCTCGTCTCTTTCATTTCATTATGTTGCTGTTGCTGATCAGCCTGGTTGCCGTCTTCGGATTGGGGAAGTTGGCAATCGCGGGAGTCGCAACCGTGGCTCTACTTCTCGCCTACGAACACTCGCTGGTTTCACCCCGTGACCTCTCAAAGCTCAACGCAGCATTCTTCACCATGAATGGCGTGATCTCGGTAGTGTTCTTCTTTTTTGTGGCGGGAGATTTGTTATTGCGGCACTGAAGTAAGAATCCCGAACCGCGAGAAGAGGGTTCCACGATAGTAAATCCTCCTAGGCCCCCACGTTCATGCCTCGGCGAGCACTTACTGCCCGCCCAACCAGCAGTAGCAACCCCGCGACGCACACCCATGCAAACCAATCCCCAAGCCGCGAGTAGATTGTCCGTACTCCTCTGGTCGGAACCTCTGAAATCATCGCGTAATCGGTAGTCTGGTAATGATCCATGGCCGCCAGCCGCCGGCCCTGATAGTCGAATGTGGCAGACAATCCCTTACTGGTGTGACGAACCAGGTTGACTCCTTGTTCAATCGCGCGAAAGCTCACCATCTGCGTGTGCCAGGGATCAATCGCTCGCCAGTCATTCGATGGATCCAGTACTACATCCGCTCCCAACGCTCCCGCCTGCGCCAGAAGTTGCGGAAAGTCTCCGTCGAAGCAAATGATCGAACTCAGCCGGCCGTACGGAGTATTTAAAACTCGCAGCTTGCCGTCGCCGCGTATTTGCATAGCGGCCTCGGGACCGGGTACTGGGCGCACCTTGTTGTACTCCCATGCAACCTGCCCGTTGGGCTGGATCAACACTAGCTTGTTCTCAAGCGGAGGATTCTTGCCCGCGTTCAACACGCCCAACGCCATTCCCAAATAGACTTGGTATTTCGATGCCAGGCCAGCACCGCGGGCAACCAATGCTGCTTCACCCTCCTTGAGAACAGGGGCATTCGTCTCCCCCCAGAACACGATCTTGGCGCCCGCTTGCATCTCCCGTTCCGCTCGCGATAGCAAGTCATTGTCTAGGGCTGCCGCCCAACCCTGAATCTCATCCATGTCCCCGCTGGTAGCCTTGCCCTCGAAGGCTCGACCGAAAACGGCGTCGCTGACTTCGGGCCCGATCTTCCTCTGAGAGATCGAGGCCACGCGTACCGCCTGCGATGACGGCGGAAACAGCGCCATGCGAGCGCCGCCCAGCAGCATCACGGATACAATCGCGCCGGCGCACAGCCATCCAGCCGCCCGGGCTCGCTGGTTATCGAGCGTGTCTTCCCATAACCAATTGCAGACAGCCGCGAACCAGCCCATCAGGAACGTGATGCCCCACATCCCGGTCACCGAGAGAATCTGCAGCAGTGGCAGATTTCCGTACTGCGAATAGGCGGCAGACCCCCAGGTCCCATACAAGCTTCGCGACATGAGGTACTCTGTGGCTGCCCAGGCGGTTGGAAACACCAGAGTCGCCGTCAAGCCAGCCAATCTAGGTTCCACCAGGCGATCGATGACGTAAGGCAGCACCAGTGGCAGTCCAAAGATAAGGAGAAAAATATAGTAAGCGACACCGGGAATCGGTACCATTCCGCGAAACTGAAATGCGAACCCCGCCATCAGCAATGCGTAAGCAATGGGCAGCCCGATGGCAAGCCGTTGCTCACGCACAAATCGCAGCACGAATGCCGGGGCGAGCCAAGCAGCCAGTGGCACGTTGTTGGCCCCGTTGGAAAACAGCAGCAGTACCGCCCCTATCGCCAACCAAAACCAGGAATGCGATTTCGATAGGCTTGGTCGATCTGCCGCCCGAGGTAATTCTCCGGCGTGCGTTTCTTTATACGCGACTGATGTCTGCATGTTGCACTCCTGTTTCTGCCCTCTTGCCCGGTGCTGCCATCAGGCTGTCAACGGCGTTGTTGATGACCTGCTCGATCACTTGCTTTTTCCCCACCCAGGGGAAAGTCGGCCTTTGGATGAGCAGGGAAGTAATCCCGTGGATCGCCGCCCACAAGGCCTGGCTTGTGGTCTCGACGTCCACCGGGCGAAAACGTTTTTCGTCCACGCAGCGCCCCACCATGTGTCGCATCGTGCCGAAAGCTGGATGCGTGCGGTAAGGACGCTTCAGCACCGGCGGCCGCAAAAGAAAAGCAAAGCGGTAGTCGTTTGGGTTGCGCAACCCGAATTCCACGTAGGCGCGCATGCCCTTCTTGAGGGCCTCCGCTGGATCTTCCTCCGCATGACCGTTCTTGATCCTGTTCAGCGCCTGCAGCAACCGCTCGAAACTCTCTTCCACCAGGGTCTCAAACAGTTCTTCCTTGTTTTTGAAGTGGAGGTAGATGCTGCCCGGCGAGTATTCAATTTGTTTCGCCAGCTTGCGCATGGAAAAGCTTTCATACCCCTCGCGCGCGAATATCTCCCGGGCCGCATCGAGAATGACACTGCGGAGTTCCTGCTTGTGTTGTTCGCGCCGGATGCTGGCTTTCATAATGAACAGTGTTCAGTATACTGAATGATGTTCAGTTGTCAAGTACAAAACCTCGTTTCCGGCATCGGCGTGGTTGTTTTGTTTGTGGGAGTCCGCCGGATCTCGCGCGAAGTACTTCAAACTGACCCACGACCCATGCGCTGGTAGGCATCTGCAGGAATGCCGCGCGGGAACAGATTTTTGTTCCAATCGGTGCACACACTCCTGCCGGGATGGCACTCAGTCGCAACGCCGATCGGTCACGCGCGGGGGCTCTGCTCTCAGACCGTCCCCAGACTCCAATTACGTTCCCAGATAGCGGTTGGTTTTTATTCAACATTCTTCAAGCTCTTGCGGCAAAAGACTCGGCATCAAAGGGCCGTCAAGGCGGGCAGCCCACTTCTCCGGCTTGGCGTTAAGGACTCTGTGTTGAGATAACCGTGTCGGCCGGGCGCCCATCCTTGTTTGCGTTCTTTGCTAAAGGGGTGGGTGCGAGGCTATCCCATAGCCGATCCACGGCCAGCCCGTTTTTTTCTTGACCATCTTCTGAATGTGAGATAACCTGAATGAAGGTACATTATCTGCAGGCAATAATCGATCCTTGACAACCTGATCCGAGCGATTGTGCGGCGTGTCGACCGCGCTCCAAATGCCAGACCTCGCAACCCAGCTTAAAGTGCGAGAGCGGACACTTTGCTGGCTCTCTGGCCTCAAGCCCAGTTCCAAAACGGAACCGCAGCCCGGACGCTGCGGCCCGTAACTTCCATGTTGTCTAGATTTTGCGTGTAACTCCTGTAAACTCAAAGATTTAGCACATAGTCGCAAATTAGCTTCTTTGTTTTCTAGATTTTGCACGCAAAAGGGGGAGGGGGGGTACCCGGTACCAAACAGTAAACCCCGTCCCAATTTGGGACGGAACCGGGAAGACACTGGCCACCTGTGACTTCCGCCGCTTTGGTGCGGTATGATCGAAGCAATGTCCAGCACACACCCACTTCAGAGCCAGGCGTTTCAGAGGCACGCCTTTCAAACTGACGACCCTCGGCTTTATGCCATCAAGGACAAAGTCCTCGCCCATGAGCGTCTAAATACCGACGACGCGCTCACGCTCTACCGCTCCGCAGACATCCTGGCGGTCGGCTGGCTGGCGAATTCCGTGCGTGAGCGCATGCACGGCGACAAGACGTACTTCAACGTCAATCGCCACATCAATCCGACGAATGTTTGCGTGGCCGCCTGCCGCCTCTGCGCCTTCGGCCGGAAGAAGGACACGCCCGGCGCCTACACCATGGCCCTCGAGGAAGCGTTTCAGACGGCTGCCTCGGGCTACAGCGAAGCGGTTACGGAGTTCCACATCGTCGGCGGTCTGCATCCCGATCTGCCGTTTCAATACTTTCTCGACCTGATTTCCGGCCTCAAGCAGCGCTTCCCGCAAGTCCATCTGAAAGCCTTCACCATGGTCGAGGTCGCCTATCTGGCGAAACGCGCCAAGCTCTCCATCCAGGAGACCCTGGAACAGTTACAGGCCGCGGGCGTGGACTCGCTTCCAGGCGGCGGCGCCGAGATTTTCGCCGACCGGGTGCGCCACATCATCTGCGATCACAAAATTGACGGCGACCAATGGCTCGAGACTGCGAAGCTGGCCCACCAGATCGGGCTGAAGTCCAATGCGACCATGCTCTACGGACACGTGGAAAATGACGAAGACCGGGTCGATCACTTGCTCAAGCTGCGTAATCTACAGGATGAGACTAGCGGCTTCCAAACCTTTATCCCGCTGGCTTTTCATCCCGACAACACCCCGCTGCAGCACCTGCCGAAAACCACCGGCATGCTCGATATCAAGCAAATTGCCGTAAGCAGGTTGGTGCTCGACAACTTCCCGCACGTCAAAGCCTACTGGCAGATGATGACCGCAAAGATCGCGCAGATCGCGTTGCGTTTCGGCGCTGATGACATCGACGGAACCGTCATCGAAGAAAAGATTTACCACGACGCCGGCGCGACCACCCCACAAGGCATGCGCCGCGAGGAGTTAGTACGCCTGATCCGCGAAGCCGGACGCGAACCCATCGAGCGCGACACCTTATACCGGCCGGTAACCCGGACGGAAACGTCGGTGACGGTCGCCGTGTAGTCGAGCGTCTCACCCGGTCGCGTGAGTCCTGCGAGACGTCTTTCTCTGCGCTCCGCCCGCCTTCCCCGAACCACCGTTCTCTCTGGCACTCGCCATGGCGTGCCTCAACGGCAAGTTTGCCTTCGTCTGATAGCCCTTGCCGTACGCCTTCAGCCAATCGACCACATCTTGGTCAAGGCGCATAGTTACGGATTTCTTAGGCGGCCGGTAGAACTTGCCCATCTCGGCGCCACTCCAATCGACGACTGCCGGAACATCGGAGAAATCAATGTCTGCGTCTTCCTTTGCCGCGATGGCGGCGATGTCCCGCTTTTGCTCCCTTGGTAAAGTTCCGAATCCTTTAAGCGTGTCCGTCGGCGACATCCTCCAACATCGCGGCTCGCAGCACGCGATTGAGTCGGCTCTGATAGCCTTTACCCGGCAGACGAAGCCATGCAATAACGTCTGCATCCAGTCGCACTGTAATCTGCCGCTTGACCGGGCGGTAGAACGGATTGCGAACGGCGTTTTTCCAGAAATTGGCCGTAAGCGGCGGAATATCGGAGTAATCGATCTGGCTGTCCGACAGGGCAGCAAGCGTTGCTACCTGCCGACGCTGCCTAGATGTCAAGGGATGAGCTGCCGTAGTTTTCTTGACGTTCTTTTTCATAACGCTTTCTCTCCTTCCCATCGGCCCTCCGGGCCGAGATGATGCGGATTACTTCACTTTCCTCGTCCTCAGATTGAACAGTGTGTGCCACCAATAGCAAAAGGACCCCCTCCACTAGCCCAAGCGTCTGCCAGCGGCGCTCGCCGCCTTCGATACGGTCTTGCTCGACCAAAGCATCGGGATCCTCGAAGACATGCAGAGCGATCTCGAAACTTATGCTGTGCTTCCGCTCGTTGGCGCTGGCCTTGATTGGATCCCATTCAAACCGGATCATACACGCTTAGTATAACACCATTTATGTAGTTACAATTGCGACGTAAGGATAAGAGCCGGCGAGGAAGAACCAGCTTTCCCACATCCGCAACCAGGAACCCGGCGCGGTTCCATTCCCGGCCCAGCAGAATCTTACGGTGTTCCCGATTTTCGCTTACATTCCTTCTGGCGGGTGTAGAATCGGGCTGTAAGGAACCGGAAATCTTCGCGGAATCTCTTCCGTGATCCGAGGCCTGAGATGAATGTCCACATCAGCTATAGAGATCGCAAAACTCCCGACATCGAAAAAGACATCAACCACTTGGTCGAAAAGCTGCGCAAGCGGCTGCAGGTTTTTCGCCCTGAACTGGTGCATCTGAAGGGGGTTGTGGAACAGAGTTCGCCGCGTGAAGGCACCACGGTATCACTGAACTTGCGCCTGCCCTCGGGCCAGATGGCGGTGCAGAAATCTGCCTCCAGCGCATCGTCGGCCGTGAAGGCGGCTTTTGACGACCTGCTGCAGCAGATCAGCAAACACAAAGATCTATTGCGGAACTCGCATAAATGGCAGCGGCGGCGGGTTGCGGATTTCCGTCCCGAGCCGCAAGTTCCTTTCGAAGATACAGTCGCGGCCGTGCGGGTACCGACGGCCTCATCCGATGATATCCGCTCTTATGTAAATGCCAGTCTCGGCCGCTTGGAACGTTTTGTCGAGCGCGAACTCTATTTCCGCGAAACTGCAGAGGAAATCATTCCGGACTCCGTCACGAAAGAGGAAGTCATCGACGAAGCCATCGCGCGCGCACTGAGCAATGGGACCAATGGAGGAGAGAAGCCAGAAAGTCTCGGGCTGGAGCCGTGGCTTTACCGGCTTGCGCTACGCTCCATCGAGGACCTCTCTGCCCGCAGCCCGGAGAGCTTGCTGTCTATTCATCTGGAGGATTCGGCCCGGCGTCCGAACGTCCGAGCCAGTGACGAGCCTGGACTGCAGTTTCATCAGCCAGACGAGAGTTTGACTGAAGAAAATGTGATCGCCGACCGGCGTGCGGCTACGCCTGAAGACATCGCTTCCTCCGACGAGATGGTGACCCTTGTGCAATTTGCCCTCGAGGGCGCCAGCCGTGCCGATCGCGAAGCGTTTATCCTGCACGCCATCGAGGGATTTTCGCTGGACGAAATCAGCGTCATCACCGACCGCAAGCCGGACGAGGTGCGATCCTCCATCGAGTTGGCGCGTGAGCACTTGCGCCACTTGGCGCCGCTGGCCGACCGGTTTAAGCCAAAGCTGGTCCAAAACAGGGTGTTCCCGGCATCCGCAAAAGGTTGAAAGTATCGACAGCACTCAGGAGAAAATCGTGACAATCACCCGCGAAGACATCCATGAGCTGGCTCAATTCCACACCAGCGGTGACGAAGGCTGGGCGCTCAGCTTCTATTTCGAACCGCGCACACCGCAGAACAAGTCACATCGCGAAGAAACCATTCTCGCCAAGGATCTGGTTCGCAGAGCCCTGCACGAGGCGGAGAAAAACAGCAAGAATGGGAGCACGCGGGCCGACTTGAATCGAATCCTCGAACTGGCGGAGAGCCTGCATGGCAATCAAGCGCGTGCCAGAGCGGTGTTTGCCTGCGGCAGCCGCAATTTCTGGCGCGAGTTTGACCTGCCTTCGCAACTGCCGGGAACTCAGCTTTTCGTGAACCGCCAATTCCATTTGAAGCCGCTGGCCCTGCTCCTGGGCGCACAGCCCCATCTTTGGGTGGTGCTGGTGGATCGCCAAAAGGCTCGCTTCTTCGATCTCCGGCTGGATGAACTGAAAGAGCGTGAAGGGATGTTCCGCACGCCGCCGGCTCGTCAGGGCCGCGGCGATGGTTACGCCGGATACGACGGCGGCCATGCCCAGCGCCGCGTCAACGACGAGGCGCTGCACCACTTCAAGGGCGTGGCCGAGCACTTGAGCGGAGCTCTCGAGAAGGGGCTCTTCGAGAAGTTGATTATTGGCTGCCACGACACCAGTTGGCACGAGCTCGAACCCCAATTGCATCCTTACGTGAAACAGCGGCTGCTGGGCCACTTCTCCGCCGATGTCAGTCGGATGACGAACGAGCAGATACGCGAACATGCCGGCCGCATGCTGCGCGAGTCACTCGAGCAGCGCTGCAGTGAACTGGCCAGGGAAGCGATCAGTCAGGCGAAGAGCAATGCCCGGGGAGTGACGGGGCTGCGTCGAGTGTTGCGGTCGCTGGAGTTGGGCGAAGTGCAGACCTTGCTAATCGGCGACAAGTTTTCGCACCTGGCGGTGGAGTGTACAAGTTGCGGCCACCTCGACGCGCATATGGTGCGACAGTGCCCGGCGTGCGACCACGACACCCGCGAGATTGAGGACGTAACCGACGCAATCATCCCCGCCGCCATCCGCCGCGACATTGAGTTGTTTTACGTGAAAGACGATCCCGAGTTTGACCGCGCAGGAAACATCGCAGCCCTGCTACGCTTCCGCGCCGATCAAAGCAAAGGCGGAATGCTCGCCGCTTCCTGAAAGATTGCCACCCGGCTGCCCTACGTCTCGCGCCTTCCGAGACGTGGAGAGTGCCAAATTCGCCTGTTTCCCGATTCGGGAAAAATCTTGTCAAGCCCCCCTTCATACCCGATTCTCCGCAACCCCCTCATTGCAAACAGAAAATAAAGTTGAAAAAATGGCGTGTTTACCCCCTTGAACTTGCTAAGCTAGATATAGAGACAACAAAAGGCGCAGGCATCCAGCCCGCGCCTTTTGCTTTTGTGTGTGGCACGGACCTGCCCTGAGCGCAGTCGAAGGGACCCTCGCCCGCGAAATCTAAAACCAAATTCAAATCAAAGGGAGAAGTATGCGCTCGGGGAAACGCCCGCGCATTCAACGCTTATGACAGAGAATTCTGCTGCTTCGACAAAGCTGAGCCGCCCCAATCGTCGGTCGATCGGACACTCGTTACACTATTCCAAACGCAAAGGCATGATGGGGGAATTGATCTTCGTCGTCAAAGCCACCAGCATGGGATTCGCCGTAAGCAAGCCCTACGGCGACACCGAAGCCTACGACCTGCTCATCGAGGAGAACGGCCGCCTGCTTCGCATTCAGGTGAAATCGGTTTTCACCACCTCCCGCTGGGGATACAGCGTCTCCGTACAGCGCCACAGTAGGGGCCACGGTCGGCCCGTGATTCAATATTCCGCGCAGGAGATCGACTTCATCGCCGCTTACGTCGTTCCTCACGACGCCTGGTACATCGTCCCAGTCTTCGAGATTGTAAGTCGCGCCCACATCCGCCTCTATCCCGAGGGCGCAAAAAGGAACGACGGCGCGCTCTTCGAGAAATACCGCGAAGCCTGGGACCTCCTCCGTCTGGGAAGAGCAACGTCGACCGAAGCGGGGTGTGAGGCGAGAAGTAAGATAAAAAAGCGAAAATAAAAAAAACGAAATGAAAAACCCAGTACCCCACGTCTAGCGCTTTGAGGTCGTTACGAAACTCGATGGAGCATTGTGACGGTGGGACGGACCCTGCCACAGCCGCGTAGCGGCGGCATCCAATAGCCCGGCACGTTAGTGCCGGGAAAGCGAAAGTGGAACAAACCGAGTCCGCTTTAGCGGACGGCACGAGTTTCGTAACAGCCTCGCTTTTTCGAGACGTGGGCAGGCGACGCCCGATGCCCAGATCGGCAAACGCCTTTCCCCATCTCACCCCCTGACGGGCAAAAGGCTTTTGCCAATACCCGTCGTTCCCCACGCTTCCGCAAAGCAGGGAAACCATGGGCCGCCCGTGATCATAAGAAGTCCAACCCTAGTGTGCCGTCCCACAAATTCGCGAAATAACTCTGTTCGCGAAATAACTCTGTCATCCCGACCGGAGCGAAGCGATAACTCTGTCATCCCGACCGGAGCGAAGCGGAGTGGAGGGACCTTGTGTTTTCAGCGGCTTTCATTTTTGATCAGGCAGTTGACACCACCAACCATGAGGGTGCCCCCCCCCTTTTCGCGTACTTTGCGAAAGGGCGGGAGCTGGCAGCATGCCAATCGCCCCAGGGCTCGGCCTGAGTCCGAAAGAGAATCCCCGCCCTGTCCCTCCAAGAAACGGAGGGAAAAGGGCAGGGCACCCTCGGGAGTAAGATGAGGGGAAGGCTGGGCCAGCCCCCGCGATTTCTCGGGTGACGTTAACAGATTTATCGCCAACGATCAGCCTTAATCAAGGCAAACCTCTTTCCGGCCGTTGACTCGTGAGTGTCTTAGACGTAACATTCTTGCCGATCATCGACGCGAGCATCTCGCATCACCGTTCATCGCACAGCGGAGGGATCCACCATGGCGAAACTACAGCTGCTTGCACTGTCATCCCTGGTACGCGCGCAAGGCGACCAGAGAGCCAGCGTGATCAAACTGCATTTAGCGAGAACGACGTCCATCGCGGTGTTGTTGTCGGCCGCAGTGTGTACGTCGGCGGCCGCCCAAACCTCCAGGACTCTGCATAGTTTCGAGGAGACCAACGGCCAACCACCCTTCGCCCGAAATGAAGAGCCTCTGGCGAAGTCAGCAAAGTTCACCACTCTGGTCAATTTCGACGGCACCAATGGCGGGAACCCGGCTGGCTCTCTGATACAGGGCAGAGACGGGAAACTGTATGGAACGACCTTCGACGGAGGATCCAACAACAACAAAATCTGCCTCGTGGGCGGGTGCGGCACGGTCTTCAAAATCTCCGCGCGCGGTACGCTGACCGCGCTTTACAATTTTTGCGCTGAAACGAACTGTGCGGACGGCGCCAACCCGGCCGCCCCTCTGGTGCTGGGCAGGGACGGAAACATTTATGGAATAACGGAGCTCGGCGGGGCCACGGGTTCCGGCACAGTGTTCAAAATCACGCCCAGCGGTAGGCTTACGACGCTCTACAACTGGTGTTCCCAACCAGGCTGTGCCGATGGCGCTTACGTCAATTTGCCGGAGACGGGTTCATTCGTCCAAGCCACCGACGGGAACTTCTACGGAACCAACGACACAGGCGGGGCGGCATTCGCCGGTACAGTTTTCAAGCTCACCCCGAGCGGAGCGCTGACCACGCTTTACAGCTTCTGCTCGCAAACCGCTTGCGCGGACGGCGTCTACCCTACTGGCCTGATCCAGGCCAACGATGGAAACTTCTACGGGACGACACAATTTGGTGGGGCCAACCGTTACGGAACCGTCTTCAGGATCACCCCACACGCGAAGCTGGCCACGCTTTACAGTTTCTGCTCCCAAACCAACTGCACAGACGGCTCGGTGCCGTTCGGCCCCCTGGTTCAGGCTAATGACGGGAACTTCTACGGAACAACTGAAGCAGGCGGCACTAGCACGAATACGCTGTGCGGCGGCTTCTGTGGGACGGCCTTCAAAATGACCGCCAGCGGCGCGCTGACGACGCTCTACAATTTCTGCTCCTTAGCGAACTGCACGGATGGCGCTAGTCCTAGTTTCAGCCTGGTCCAAGGCACCGACGGGAACTTCTATGGGTCAACCCTGGGAGGCAATGGGGTCAGTCAATATGGCATTACACTCTTTAGACTCAATCGAGCGGGCAAGCTAACTACGCTGCACACCTTCGACACCGTGTCCCAGGGTCCCGACGCGCTGTTCCAGGCAACCACAGGAACTTTCTATGGGGTGACATTGGAGGGCGGGACCTCCAACAATTGCGGCCCTTTCACCTGTGGTATCGCTTTCAGCCTGGCCATGGGCCTAGGCCCATTTGTTGAGACCGTTCCCACCGCCGGCAAAGTCGGAAGCCATGTCGCAATCCTCGGCCAGGGTTTCAAAGGCACAACGGCTGTCTCCTTCCACGGAACCGCCGCGAAGTTCACGGTCCACTCGGACACCTACCTGACATCGACGGTTCCAAAAGGCGCGGCTACAGGCTTTGTGACCGTAACTACTTCCAACGGGAAGTTGAGGAGCAACAAAAAGTTCCGGGTGATTCCCTAGATTATGAAGTTCCAGTCCAGCCGATGTGGCGATAACTTCCGCTTTCAGGCCATAGCACTCAAACCCCCCTCTCACGCTCACTCCCACCACTCTCGGCCCCCCCTGGGGGCTGGCCCAACCTAAACCTCTAAACTAATCTTCAGGGTGCCCCGCTCAAGCTTCGCTTGGGCGGGGGTGTTCAGTCGCCACAGATCATTTCACTACTGGCCGCTTCCCCAAGTTCGCGTCCGTTCTTTAGACGCTAACCTGGCTCGACCGGACAGGTCGAACGGTGTTTTAGCGATGGATGAATCTCTCCCTCATGCTATGCTGGCGGACGCTTGCCAGCATTCATTTTCCAGGGAGGGACTAATGACCGTTTCTCGCCGCGATTTTCTTGCCACTGCCGCAGTGGGTTCTCTGGCGCTGGGCCTGACGGAACAGAAGAGCAATGCGCAGGACTCCGCGAATCCGAAATCAAGCTCGCCGTCAGGCAAGCGTCCGATCATGGTTTGTGCGCACAATGGCTACAACTATCTCGATGACGCTTACGCCTTCCTGGCCGGCGGCGGAGATACGCTAGACGCGGCCCTCCGCGTGGTGAAAGGGCCGGAAGATGATCCCAATGACACGAGCGTCGGGCTGGGCGGCCTGCCCAACGAGGAAGGCGTAGTGGAACTCGATGCCTGCTGCATGCATGGGCCCACGCGGCGCGCAGGCTCGGTCGGCGGGGTGCGCAATATCAAGAATGTTTCGCTGGTGTCCAAAGCAGTCATGGAGCATACCGGCCACGTGATGCTGGTGGGCGAGGGCGCGGAACGATTTGCCGTGGCCATGGGCTTTCCCCGCGAGAACCTGCTGACCGACCATTCGCGGAAGATCTGGCTGTTGTGGAAGGAGTATCACTCGACCGAGGATTGGTGGGGACCGGGGCTGGCCGATCCGCATTGGCAGCCGCCGGAAGTCAAGTCGCAAACCAAGCCGCAAGCGGATCTTCATCAGGAACTTCATCAGGAACTTCGTCCGGAACTATTGCAGGAACGCTTTCGCCGCCTAGAAGAGCGGGCAGCCGATCTCGGCATCGCGCCCGAGCTGCGAAAGGATGCGGTACACAAAGTGCTGTTTCCGCCCACCGGCACGATTCATTGCTCGGCCCTGAACGAAAAGGGAGAGATTTCGGGTTGCACCACCACCAGCGGCCTGGCCTACAAACTACCCGGCCGCTGCGGCGATTCGCCCATCATCGGAGCCGGCTGCTACACCGATCAGGATGTGGGCTCGGCGGGCGCGACCGGCAGCGGGGAAGAGAACATCAAGGTAGCGGGTGGGCACACCATCGTTGAGAACATGCGGCATGGCATGTCCCCGGTCGACGCCGGCATGGACGCCCTCAAGCGCATCGTCCGCAATTACAACAGTGACATGAACAAGCTGCGCTTCGTGGATATGGTGTATTACGTTCTCCGCAAAGACGGCGCTTATGCCGGCGTTTCGCTGTGGGAAAGCTACGAGGCTTCCAAACCGCACACCATCGCGGTGCACGACGGCACCAAGCGAGCCGAGAAGACGGTCGCGCTGTTCAAAGGCGCGTCGCAAGATTTTCCTCCGCCCCCGAAAGTTCCGGCGGAGGTGATGAAAGAATTCAAGTAGCGGAGGCGGCAAGGATAAGGAAGAGAATTCTGGACATGCTATTTGAGCCTAGGGAAGAAGCTCGACACCGGCCGAATACCTGGAACCAACACCTAACGACCTTTTTACGCGAACCGCACCTTCACATCCGGGCCTTTCTCCAAATGGATGCTGTCGATGAAGCGGACCTTGCCGGTATGGTAGGTCAGGATCACCGACGAAGTTCGCGTGCCTTCGCCGAAGAAGCGCACGCCTTTCAGCAACGCGCCCTCGGTGACGCCGGTGGCGGCGAAGATCAGTTGCTTGCCTGGAGCGAGGTCCTCGGCCTCGTAAATCTTATGCTTGTCCTTGATGCCCATGCGGACAATGCGCTCTTCCAACTCTGGCTTATCGATCACCAACCGGCCCAGCATGTAGCCGTTTAAGCAGCGAATTGCAGCCGCGGTGATCACTCCTTCCGGAGCCCCGCCCGAACCCATCACGGCGTGCACACCAGTGCCAATGACCGCGGCAGCGATGCCGGCCGAGAGATCACCGTCTCCGATCAGCCGGATGCGGGCGCCAGCGGCGCGAATATCGGCGATCAGCTTCTCATGGCGCGGGCGATCAAGCACGATAACGACCAGGTCTTCCACGTCGCGGTCCATTCGTTTGGCAATGTTCTTGAGGTTGTCGGCCACCGGCGCATCGAGCTCGACGGCGTCCTTGCAGGAAGGGCCGACCACAATTTTTTCCATGTAGCAGTCGGGAGCGTTCAGCAGTCCGCCGCGTTCGGAAGCCGCCAGCACGGTGATGGAGCCAGGCGCCCCAGTGGCGCAAAGATTGGTTCCTTCGAGAGGATCGACCGCAATGTCGACCTCCGGCACCTCACGGCCGTCAGGAAATTCCGCGCCCACCTTCTCTCCGATGTAGAGCATGGGAGCCTGGTCACGCTCACCTTCGCCGATCACGATAGTCCCGCGCATGGGAATGCCATCCATGGTTTGGCGCATGGCCTCGGTGGCCACCTGGTCTGACAGTTTGCGCTCGCCCTGGCCCATGGTGCGAGCCGAAGCAATGGCTGCGGTCTCGACTACGCGCAGAAATCTCGACGCGAGATCACTTTCGATGTTTTCACCGAAACTCCTGACTTTGCCTTCGGGTCGTGTGTGAGTAGCCACAAAAGCCTCCAAAAGAAACCGGACAGAGACTATAACGCGAAGCGGGGTGTAAGGGAAAGTGCGGCTAGCGGCTCTCATGCACCACTCTCATCAATTCACGGAACGCACATCCTCGAGGTTATAGAGAACGAAAGAGCAGCCGGTGTATTCGTAGCAGGAAAGGATTCCCCGGCGCAGCAAACGAGCAGGGCCATTATCTGGAAAGGCCGACTTGAAATCGATAGCGCGTAGGGTTTTGGCGGACGATTCGAGTTGCTTGGAGCCGCTGATAAACTTTACGTCTTCGACTTTAGAATCTGGAGCAAGAAGCAGGAAGAATTCGGCGCTGGCTGACTTTGGGACCAACCTCGGCAGCTTGAAGGTGCGTATTCGGCTGAGTTCATCGGAGGTGGCCGGCACATTGTGAGAGTCCCCCGCGCTGCCCGGGCTCAAGTGTTCGAGGCGAGATCCAGTTTCTTTTTCTTCCTCCGACGGTATTGCACGCGGCCGTAAAGAGGAACGATAAAGGGCAAGACGGTAGATATGCACCGCCGCGTCCTTTCGATGTTGTTTCTCGTAGACTTGCCCCAAATGATCCCCGATAGTGGGGGACTGAGAAAGTAACCAAGCGGAGTTCAGGTATTTTTCAGCGCTGTCAAGATTTCCCATACGAAAGTAGACCCATCCGAGCGAGTCCCAATAAGCGGCGAGAGCGGGAGTGTATGCCAGATCCTCCTTCTTCAGATCAGACAGCTTGACCTTCGCCGACAGTTGCTCGTCTTCCCGGACTGCCTTTTCCGCGTATTCGAGCGCCAAAGGTAGTTGTTTGTTGGCGTCGGCGAGTTCGTATCCGACATTGTTAAACCATAGGGGGCGGGGATCAATCTCGAGAGCTTTCTTGTATGCTGTCAGGGACTTGTCTTCCTCACCTGCGCGCAAATAAGCAGAGCCCAACTGCATATAAAGACCCGCTTGATCAGAACGCAGTTTGAGCGCCGACTGCACCGCGTCAGCCGCTTCGGGGTAGCGCTTCAACGCGAAGAGTGCCCCACTCAGATTGGAGAAGGCTTCGGCCTCCTGGGGATTGGCCTTTACGACTTCCCGCAGGACGGAACAACATCGTCATATTTCCGCACACCCAGGAGGCTCGCAACCAGCGCCTTGTAGGTTACAGGCTGATGCGGATCGGCGCCGTATGCCATGCGAAGTTCTTCGAGAGCCAGGTCCCGCTGTCCCGTAAACACGTAAAGCTGAGACAGCCACATCCGCGCACGAATGAAGTGAGGATCGCTCTCCAGGGCATGCTTGAGGGAATCGATCGCGCCCTGCGTATTGTTGTTTTGTGCGGCGGCCATGGCGTCGTCGTAGGCGCGCGCGGCTTCTGGATTGTCGCTGCCAGGCAGGCGGTCAATTGCACTTTGCAGGGAGTTGCCCGGCGAGTCCCCTGAAGACAAAGCGATGTACAGTTCGTGATCGTCCCCGACGGTCTTGGCGAATTTCTTGAAGGCGTCATACTCGCTGACCGGCACTTCACGAAGCTTCAAGACAAAACGGCGTTCCGTGGTTAGCACGCCATCCTTAACAGCGTAGGACGCGTGATATTCCGCGAAGTTCTCTTTGAGATCCACGTTGCCGGGAAGTTCAGGGGAATAGCCCTTGGGGAGCTCCACATGCGATTCATATTGCGTGTTCCCCGGTTCGCCCAGCAAGATTGGATGGGAAGGTTTGCTGTCGGGAATGAGCCCGAGCATGGGAGGAAGCGGGGAACTAATCTGCCGGCTGGACCAATTAGGATAATCCTTTCGCGTATAGAGATAAGAAAAATGGAAGGGCTCGTCGGTTTTTTCCGGAGAGCTTGCAGTTACTTCGCTCACGTCTCCGGCAAAGCCCGAGCCGTAGGATATCTGCTGCATCAAGTCTTTCCACTGCGGCATGGGCACGCGGCGGAAGGCGCTTCGAAGCAGTAGCTCGCTATCGTCACCCTGGACGGTGCGTTCAATCTTGCCGGTGAGCGTGCCGGTGTCTTCCAGCTTGGCGCTGATCTTGAAAGTCTGCGATGCCCTGGACGGTGGATCCGCGGGCGTAGTCATCAGCGTTGGTGGATTGTCCTCAAGGATCACCAGCGCGCGTTTGTCGCGCAATGGCCTGACGAGGTAAGTGAAGGGCGCGACCTCTGTGGTGGTGTCGAACCACAAGAAGCTGCTGGCTTGCGGAACCACGTCGATCACGTGGTCGAATTGCCCGGGTGAAGGCACGTCCAGGTCGATGTCGTGCGAGGAACTGATGAGCGCAGGGTAGGCTTTTATCCCAGCCGCGTCGAGCAGGGACGCGAATAACGTGTGTTTGTCCTTACAATCTCCATACTGGTTGCTCAACACCTCAGCTGCGGTGTGCGGCTGATAACGACCGATTCCAAAAGCAATCCCGATGTACCGGAATTCCGTGCTCACATATTTGTAGATGGCGCGGAGCCTGGTGTTGTCGTCGCTCGCGCTCTTGGTGAGTTCGGCTGCCTTGGCACGAATCTCCGGTGTGGGCTTGACCCGTTCCTGTTGCAGGCTGCCGTACCAGCGACCTACTTCCTCCCAACTTTGAAAGGTAGAGACCTGGACGTCGGCCGAGGGCAATTGGCCGCGGGCGGCCTGATACAGTTTTGTTTCTTGTTCCCTCTTCTCCTGCTCGGACGACTTATGTTCGAGCTGGGAACTGATCCACGTGAAAACCCGGCGTGCACCTTCTTCGGTGATGTCCGGCTTCAGGTCGAGGCTCTTCCACTTCATGGGGCGATCCCGGGGCACAGTGATCTGGAGTTGCTCCCGCAGAATGATGCCATCGTGAGAGAAATTGTAGGCATACCAGAACTGACCAGGAGCCAGGGGCTTGATAGTGTGCCAATGGGCTTGGAATTCCAACGCATCTCCCACACTGAGGCCTTTGACGGCTACGTGCTTTTCTCGCAGATCGCTGTAGAAAGGGGCATCGCGGGTAATTTCCGCCGCCATGTCCTGCGTGTTCTCTGCTGGGGTCGGGGCCACGGTACCGTCTGGCTTCTGCACTCGAACGTAATCAATGTCCAAACTCTCGGTTGAATTCTGGTAAGAAAAAGTGAGCAGGCCGTAGCGTTGTACGCCAGCATCAGACTGGATGCGGACTCGGGCGGAGGACTCCCGGGTGCCGGTCCCGTCGTTCGCAAAGGCAATCCGGGTGGAAGTCTGCTCGATGACGAACGCTTCCTTGGAGTAGTCGGGCTTGGTGTCCGGTTTAGATGGGCCTTGTGCGTGAGCGCTGCGAGAAACCAAGCCTAGGGCCAAAAAAGTATGAAGAGGCGCGGATGCTTGAACATACGGTTGGAAGGTTTTAACCTGCTTTGCCCGAAAAAGCAAGCGATTACGGCGCATGATTGAGTCCGAAATTGATTTGGAGCAGCGGGTGACATCTGGCCCAGCCCGGCGAACACTGATAAAATTGTTTTGCGGCTTCGTGGTTTTCGTCACACGTGGGGCTATAGCTCAGCTGGGAGAGCGCATCGTTCGCAACGATGAGGTCGTCGGTTCGATCCCGACTAGCTCCACCAATCTTCTCAATCGCTTGCCGACTTTTTCCGCCGTTTCGATCATGCGAACGACCCGCCTTATTGCACCGTTTTGTACCGTGAATTGCACCGTGATCCTTCGGCGTCTTTTTCGGGCTCCGAAAAATCGAGATCCAAATCCATCGGCCGCGGCGCCGGCAGACTTCCGCCGCCGGCGAACGCTGAGAGCTGCTGCAACGCTCGCCGCTGTGACGTCGGCACGATCTGAGCGTAGATATCCATCGTGGTCGAAATGCGGGAGTGCCGCATTTGGCCTTGCACCGACTTCGGGTCGGCTCCGCTCTGGACTAACCAGGTCGCGTGCGAGGTTCGGAGACACCGCCAGTTGACGAACGGTAAGCCGAGTTTTCGGGCCGCCGGCTGCAGGTGTCGCTTAAGAATGTTCTGATCGTTCATCGGACGGCCGTTTTGCACGCTCTGAAAAACCAGATCGTCGGCTGCTCCCGATTTGACCAGCTTGTGTTTTCGCACCGCACGCCCCGCGCGCACTTCCACCGTGAGAGCGCTCAGGCGGAGCAGGCGGGCAATCACTTCCGGATCCACGCCGATCGTCGCGGCACTGGCATTGGTTTTTGGCTGTGCCCAGTCGCCCCGACAGTAGCGCTCTTCGACGGTGATGGAGTCGGCGTGAATGCATCGCCATTTAAGGCCGATCAATTCGCTGACTCGCAGGCCGGTCCACACGGCGACAAAGATCATCGTCGAATACGGTTCAGAAACGAGTTGCACCAGGTTGCTGAATTGCTCGGGCGTGATGGTTGGCTTCGGCCGCTTGGGTCATGTTCTCTTTGCGAACCTTCTTGCCACCGATCTCAGCCTCGATCACCTCCAGGTGAATGAACCGCGCCAGAAGGTCGAGCAGGCTGTCCCGCTGCCAGACCTGTTCCCACAGGTAGGACGTCTTGTACTTACCCTCCGGCGCAGGAGGGTTCCCGGCGCCCATCCCATCTCCCCGGTTGAAGGGCAGAAAGAAAGTGCTCTTTCCGGCGAGCTTCGTGGTCATGAATACCAGGTCGGGATCGACGGCGAAGTGAACCAAAGTCCGTTTCTTGAACTGGAAGATCACGTCATTGGGGTCGCGGTCGTACTGGTACTGCCAGACTGCGTCCCGAACCGTCTGCCCGGTCATCGGATTTTTCAGTTCGGCGGTGATGATGGGGATTCCGTTCAGGCAGATGGTCAGGTCGAGAGCCTTGGTGCTAGTGGCTTTGAACAAGAGCTGACGAACAATCGTCAGACGGTTCTTGGCGTAGAGCGCCGCCACCTCGGGATTCATTCCGTGGGCCGGCGCGAAGTACGCGACCTTTACTGGCTCTCTCGACCGTGATCTGGCGGTAGCCGAAATCGGAATTATCGAAGACCTTGGAGCGGCCGTTCTTGGCCACGTCGCCGTACAACTCGACGATCTCCGCGATGTTCGCGTTCGACAGTTCGTTCCGCTTGTTGCCCAAATTCTTGCGCAGCTTGACGAATAGGTCGGTTGCGTTGATGAGTTGAACCTTGCCACGTCGCTCCTTGCGCTTTCGATTAGTCAGAACAAAAATGTAGGTCGAGATGCCAGTGTTATAGAACATGTCGTTCGGCAATGCGACGATGGCTTCGAGCCAGTCGCTCTCGATGATCCAGCGGCGAATGTCGCTCTCGCCGGATCCGGCGTCGCCAGTGAACAGGGGAGAGCCGTTGAAGACAATCGCCAGGCGCGAGCCCTCCGGCTTCATCTTCGAGATCATGTGCATGATGAAAAGCAGCGAACCGTCGTTGATGCGCGGCAGACCGGCGCCGAAGCGGCCCTTGAACCCCTGCTCGTCGTGCTCGCGTTCGATCACGTCAGCCTGCGGCTTCCACTCGACTCCGAAGGGCGGATTCGCCAGAAGGTAATCGAACTTATGCCCCGGCAGGCCGTCCTGCGTGAAGCTGTCGCCAAATTTGATGTTCTCAGGGTTCTGGGCCTTGATCATCATGTCGGAACAGCAGATGGCGAACGCTTCGTTGTTGTAGTCCTGCCCGAAAACTTCGAGGCGAGCATCGGGGTTGAGGTCACGCAGATGTTCTTCCGCCACGCTCAGCATTCCGCCGGTGCCGCAGGCGGGATCGTAGAGGGTCTTCACGATGCCCTTGGTGCGCAGGATCTGGCTGTCAGGCGTGAACAGCAGGTTGACCATCAGGCGGATCACTTCGCGCGGCGTGAAGTGGTCGCCGGCCGTCTCGTTCGAGGCTTCGTTGAAGCGCCGGATCAGGTCCTCAAAGACCAGACCCATCTCGTGATTGGGAACGGCATCGGGATGCAGATCAATGTCGGCGAACTTTGAAAGCACTAGGAACAGACGATTGCTTTCATCCAGCTTCGCGATCTCCTTCTCGAACTCGAAGTACTCGAAGACCTGCCTCGCCCTGGAGGAGAAGCTCTTGATGTAGTGCGACAAGTTTTGCGCGGCCTTATCCGGGTCGCCCTTGAGTCGTTGGAAATTCAACTTGCTGGTGTTATGGAAGGCGTGCCCGGCGACCTTGTTAAGAATGGGCTCCGGCTCTTTGATTTTGCCGCCCTTGAGGGCCGCGTGCTTCTCCAGAACCTTGGCCTTGGTCGGCTCAAGGACGCAATCCAGACGGCGCAGCACGGTGAGCGGCAGAATGACGCGCCCGTACTGGTGGGGCTTATACGGGCCGCGCAGAAGATCGGCGACCGACCAGATGAACGCAACTTTTTCGGAGAAATTGCTCACAGGCACACCTTCGACTCAGTTCCGCAGGGGAAGGTTGCGGGAAGCAGCATTGTAGTCGAGATGGTCGGGGCAAAACTAGTAAGTGCCGGGATGCACAGCCAGAGTGCTGCAATCACGCCAGTCTGCGCTATGTGCGCGCTTCGTGTGACACAGGGCACAGCACGGGCGTGCCTCGCCGGATATATTTAATCAACTGGAGGTGTAAGCTCATGGCGCTTCGCGAGATTGAAGAAGATGGCAGCATTTACGACGTACCGCGACTACCCCACAGCCAAGAGTTCGACGCAACATGGTCACTGATCTCGGCAACGGATCGAGCGCTCATCGAGAATGAAATCAATGGTCGCCTGGACGCACTTATCGCGTCCCCTGATCCGAACTGGGGCTCGATCACGAACACATCAATCGAAGGCGGGAGAGCGAATCCGGCCACGGGAGTCAGGGGCGATTGGAGTGGAACCGTGTTCCAACCGATATACGAAACGGCATGCGGTATGGACGAGGAGCGCGCCGGGATGTTCTATGGCAACGTTTGGAAGAAGGTCATAATCGGGCGTCCAGAGCGGTGGATTGGAATTCGCTCCGACCCAACGTTTCCGCAGCGAGGAATCTCGCTCGGAGGAAAAACGTACTTCCTTGACACGACCTAAAAGGCACACTGCCGACACACATCGCCCACGTAAGTGATTGCTGTCAAAAATGTAGCATACAGCTCCGGCTGATCGGCCGTCAGTAAGTCGAGGCAGTAAACCCAGGAGATTGAGCCTTGGGTCTTTCGCTTCCTGGTCAAAAACATCTGTTTGTGGGCAGGAGAAATAGCCTGATCTGACCTCGCGGTTTCAATTGCTTGTGGAGCTCACGCATGTCAGGTTTTTGGGCAAACGGAAACGATGCTGGACACAGTTGCTGAGGTGTGACCAGCCGGTTCCGTGCTCCATCGCTCCATCCTTTCTCGATGCAGGTAGTCTCCGACCCCTATCTCTCCTTGCAAATCAGCCTCCCCAACGTCTTCTGATCCGGTGCCAAAAGCTCGGAGATCCGCTGATGGTCGACGGCGGCGACGATGATTTGACCGACCTCGGTGTTGACCTCGCGGAAGATGCCGTGAGATCTCATCTTTTCGACCTGATACTGGTTGTCTTCGCTGGGGGTGACGTAGTGCACCGAGTCGGCCTTGAAGCGGTGCACCAGGAAGAGGTGGACGAGGGTCATCAGGCGCTTCTTGCGCAGCGACTCTGCAAAGGTGTTCTGGTCGCGCACCGACAGGATGCTGCGGCCACGCCGGTCGTGGATGGGGGCGAAGACGACGTTGGCGACCTTCTTCTCCCCCTGGTCGTAGACTCCGAGTTCGAGCAACTCCGAGCCGGCGCGGTGGGGCCGCAATTGGACGCAGAGCGCACCGGGGATCTTATAGTGCCGCGTCCACATCGCCAGCCACTCCTCGAGGAGCTTCTTGGGCACCTCGGTCTGTATCAGGTGCTGGTGCTGGGTTGAGCCCTTGCCCATCGCCATGGTCGTCGCCGTGCGGCCCGACGTAGCGGCCAATGCGGCGTCCGCGCGCGGTCCGCCGACGAGGGTCTGGGGCGTACGGTAGGGAGACTCGACCATGCGGAGTTTTCGTTGCAGGCGGGCAAGGGAGAGCATGCCGTCTTGCTTGAGGGCGGTGGCGAACTCCTCGGCGGCGAGGCCGTCGATCTGGTGACCGCCGTAGGTGATGAAGTTGAATACGAAGCCGAGTTTGCCGAGTTCATCAGGGAAGTGTCGCATTTCTTCGTCGCTCATGCCGGTGGTGTCCCAGCTAAACGATGGCGAAAGGTTGTAGGCGAGCATCTTGTCGGGGAACTCGGCGTGAATGGCCTCGGCGAACTGGCGCGCGTCGTCGAGGTTGGCGGTCTTGGTCTCCATCCAGAGCAGGTCGGCGAAGGGTGCCGCCGCAAGCGACTTGGCGATGGCATACGGAATGCCGCCGCGCACCTGATAGTACCCTTCGGTTGTCTTGGCCGCCTCGCAGTCCCAGTACACGTCGACGCCGAGTTCGCGCGCCTTCTCGCGGGCGGCGTAGAGCGAGGCGCGCGCGGCGAAGCGCCGCCAGTCGTCGACGCTTATCTCGACCGGTTCACCTTCGCTGGCCCGGAATTCGATCACTTCGGCAACCGCCTCGCCGAAGGTTTTCAGTTGGGCGTCGTCCTCCCACGCGTCGAGGAAACGGGCGGCGATCCCGTCGAACATCGCGTCTATCGAAGACTCTTTCCTTTCGCGCAACGACGCCACGGCCACGGCGGCCTGCGCCAGAATGCCCCGGCGCTCCAGCCACTTCCGGGCGACGGCGTGCTCTCCGGCCGGTATGGCGTACAGCAGATGGCCGTTGAGCTCGGCGACTCCCAACTCGTGGAAATGCTGGATCAGCGCCAGGAAGCACGGCTTGTAGGCCGGCACGTCGGGGTTCGTCGCTCCAACCAGCAAGGGTTGATCGCGTTCGTCGCTGCGACCGTCGATCAGGTTGGCGGCTTCGGCGTCGGTGCGGGCGACTATGATTCCGGGAACGCTCATGACGTCGAGCTGGAAGCGGGCCGCGTTCAGGCGCTTGTTCTGCTCGTCTTGTGCCACAAGCACTTTGCCGCCCTGATGGCCGCACTTCTTGGTGCCTGGACGCTGGTCCTCGATGTGGTAGCCCGGAACGCCGGCTTCCACGAAGCGGCGGATCAGGTTGCGAACATGCGGATCGCCGCCGTGGCCGGTGTCGGCGTCGGCGATGATGAAAGGCCGGAAGTCGTGAGCCGGCGTCGCGGCGCGCTGCGCCTCGGCCATCCGCGCGCGCAGATACTGCTGGTTGCGATCCGCCGTGAGCAGGGCACGCACCAACGTTGCCGCTTCGTCAGGCACCTGGCTGAGCGGGTAGCTCGCGAGATCGGGCCCCGAGTCCTCGCTCGTTCCGCCCTTGGCGGACGTCGCCCAACCGCCGAGGTAGATCCCCTCGATCCCCATCCGCTTCATCGCCACCGCCTGCCCCGGCGAGTACGGACCAAAGGTGGTGATGCACTTGCGCTCTGCGAAGAGCTGGCGCAGGCGGTCATGGAATGCCGCCGCGGCCTCGCGCGCCACGGTGTAGTCGGAGGCGATAGTGCCGCGCTGCTCGACCACCTGGCGCGCGGTGTAGAGGCGAACGATCCCCGCGAATCTGGGGCTGTCGAACCACTGCTGGGTGGCGGCGATTTCCTTCTCGAACGATCTCATGACGGCCACCTTATGCTTTAGACGACTAAAAGTCGAGGTTCTCGGTGATCCGCGTTCCATGCTTCTTCCTTCTCGGTCAGCGGGAGTGACATACTCAGCCACGTGGACTCCGATCAAGAAGGTCGAGATCCAGGAAGCGAGGACCTCATAGCTCGAAAACGTGCATCCGGAGGCGCACAAACCTTCAGCCCGGTTGGGGCTTCGAATTCCGGTCAACCTCCACAAATTGCAACCGCTGATTGGCTCGAGGAGCTTGCGGTCTACGGCACCGCCCGAAACTTGCGTGACCAGGAACTCGCTTATCAGCTGAGCCTTGCCATCGAGAATGTTTATCTGGTTCGCTTGGCACTTCGGCAGGGCGACAAACCCGAATCGTCGTAGAGCCTGATTTAAATCGTGCCTTCCAAATCGACCACCTGAAAAGGGGTGTAACAGGAGACGGTGGAGGTGACGAGGGTTGCGCTGCCGGAGAGTACGCCCGGCTGGCTCAGCGAAAAGGTGAGCGTGCCATTGCCGACGACCCCCCTGGTGGCGGTCTGAATTTGCCCGGAAATCGTCCCGGCGTAAAGTGGGGTGGAAAACAGGCCCAAAACCGGGAAAAACAGCGAAATGACCAATAAACATGGGGGAATCATTCGCGGTTGACTTTCTGGGGCGGTCAACCGCTGGACAACCGCTAGACAACCGCGAATGGAGGCAAAACTTGGGTGGAAAACAAGCCATGAGCAGTAAACATGCGGGTAGGAGCGTAAACATGCGGGAATCATTCGCGGTTCTGAGCAGTAAACATGCGGGTAGGAGCCACATAGCAAGAAGTCAAACAGATCGACGTGTATTCAGGGTTCGGCGGGCGCGTTTGACTTTCTCCAAGATATCGGAGGCGCGGGCGGTCCAGATGAAGGGTTTGGGGCTCTGGTTGTGACGGTCGATGTAAGTGCCGATAGCCATGATCAGCTCTTCCAGATCGCGAAAGACGCCGCGCCGCAGCCGGTTCTGCGTGAGATCGCGGAAGAAGCGCTCCACCATGTTGAGCCACGACGCGCTGGTAGGAGTGAAGTGCATATGAACCCGCGGGTGCCGTGCCAGCCAGCGTTGCACCTTGGGGTGTTTGTGAGTTGCGTAGTTGTCGCCGATCAAGTGCAAGGCGAGATGCGCCGGCATAGTTTGGTCGAGCAGGCCGCAAAAACTTGAGCCATTCCTGGTGCCGGTGGCGCTCTTGGCAAAGGCCATAGACTTCGCCGTTGGCCGCATTCAGCGCGGCGAACAAGGTAGCGGTGCCGTTGCGTTTGTAGTCGTGGGTCATGGTGGTGCCGCGTCCGCGTTTCAGCGGCAGGCCGGGTTGGGTCCGATCCAGAGCTTGAATCTGGCTCTTCTCGTCCACGCACAACACCAGCGCGTGTTCGGGCGGATTCAGGTACAGACCGACAATGTCTTCCAGTTTTTCGGCGAACGCGGGATCGTTGCTGATCTTAAACGTTTCCACGCGATGCGGTTTCAAACCGTGGGCGCGCCAGATGCGGCGCACGCTGGCTTCGCTGATGCCGACCGCCGCCGCCATGGTGCGCGTGCTCCAGTGCGTGGCACCGCGCTCTCGCGCAGACTGCGAGCGATGTTTTCCGCCAACCGCGGCTCATCTTCGATGACCAGAACGCGCACCCTGCAACCTTCCTCGCGCGCCGTTTGAGAGCACTCTACTCCTTCCAACCTTAACGCGTCCTGAACCCGGTTGGAAGGGCTAGCTCGGTTGACATCCTGGTAGCGCCGCCGTCCCGGCGGCTGTCGTGGGGGCGTCCCCGCCCCCACCCGGCGAGGGCAGGATGCCCTCGCGACAGCCGGCAAGATGCCAGCGCTACCAAGGTGTCAACCGAGCCAACTCCGCTTGTCGCCTGTTCGATTCTGAACATCCCATCTCGCCAGCGGACACACCCTGGCTCACCTCCGACACTCGGCTCCGTCAAATCAAAGGGTTAGCGATTAGATAAGGGAAGGGAAGTTGCTTCTCACCATTGGCAGAACCAAGTCCATCGCGGGAGCGCCGCCAAATGCAAACCTTGCTCGAAGACGTTCGTTACGGACTCCGCATGCTGCGGAAGAACCCGGCTTTCACGGCAGTCGCGTTGCTCACGCTGGCTCTCGGCATCGGCGCCAACACGGCCGTATTTTCGATTGTCAATGGCGTGTTGCTCAACTCCCTGCCGTTCTCCGACCCTGACAAGCTGGTTACGTTGTTTGAAAGCAAGCCGAATTTCAAGGAAGGCTCCATCTCGTATCCCAACTTCCTGGACTGGCAGCGCGACAATCACGCCTTCACCTCGATCGCAGCGTATCGACCTGACAGCTTCAGTCTCACCGGCGCTGGGGAAGCCGAGCAATTGCGGGGCGAGATGGTGTCCGCAGACTTCTTCTCCATTCTTGGTGTGAAGCCTCTGATCGGTCGTATCTTTACTTCGCTGGAAGACCAGTTGGGGGCGGGCCGTGTCGTGCTGGTTAGCGCCGGTTTCTGGCAGCGAAAGTTAGGATCCTCTCCCGATGTCCTGGGGCGGAGACTGGTGCTGGATGGCGAGGGTTACACGATTCTTGGAGTAGTCCCGGCCAGTTTCCATTTAACCTTGCCGAACTTCCCCGACGACGGTGAAATATATGTTCCCATCGGTCAGTGGAAGTATCCCCCCTTCCGCGATCGCAGCTACGCTTTGGGTATGAAAGGTATAGGTCGGCTCCGGCCCGGCGTCACCATTGCCCAGGCCCACGCCGATATGGATCGCGTGACGCAAGACCTGGCTGCAGCTTTTCCCCAAGCCGACGCAGGGGAAGGCGCCACGCTGATACCGTTGAAGGAGAAGATGATCGGAGACATCCAGCCCTTTCTTCTGATGCTGCTGGCCGCCGTTTGCTTTGTGTTGCTGATCGCCTGTGTGAACGTCGCCAACCTCTTGCTCGCGCGTTCGACCGGACGAACTCGCGAATTTGCCATCCGCGCCGCACTGGGCGCTGGCCAGGGACGCGTTGTCCGTCAACTGCTCACCGAGAGCCTTCTGCTGGCGATGGGTGGCGCCGGACTTGGCTTGTTGCTCGCCGCCTGGGGAACCAGGGCGGCGCTCGCGGTGCTTCCGGTCGCCTTGCCCCGCGCGGAGGGGGTCGGACTTGACACCCATGTCCTGATCTTCACCGGCGTCGTCTCTATCCTCGCCGGCATTCTCTTTGGTCTCGCCCCGGCGCTAAAAACGGTGCGGTCAAATTTGCAACAGACTCTTAAAGAGGGTGGCCGGGGGACCAGTGCCGCCCACCATCGCGTTCAAAGCGTGTTTGTAGTGGCTGAAATGGCGATGGCGCTCGTGCTGCTAATCGGCGCCGGCTTGATGATTCGGAGCTTGATGCGGCTGTGGAGTGTCAATCCAGGATTTGATCCGCGCAATGTTCTTACCTTCGGCGTCGCGCTTCCGCCCACAACCAGCCCGTTGAGTCCTGACGCGGCTCGATCTACCTATCGTCAACTGCACGACAAACTCGCTTCCGTTCCAGGTGTTCAGGCGGTTTCCTTGTCGGGCGGCGCGATACCGATGGTAGGCGACGACGAGGAGTTGTTCTGGGTTGAAGGCCAAGCCAAGCCCTCGAATGATAAGGGTATGAATCAGACCCTCCGTTACACGGTAGACCCGGGTTACTTCGAAGCCATGACAATTCCCCTCAAGCGTGGCCGTCTCTTGACCCCACAGGACAACGAACACTCTTCCCTGGTCGCGGTTATCGATGAAAGCTTTGCCGACAAATATTTTTTGCACCAGGACCCGATTGGCAAGCACATCAACTTAAAAGCGATTGATCGGCCGCTGGAAATCGTAGGCGTGGTGGGGCATGTGAAACAATTTGGCCTTGATGCGGACGACAAACAAACTCTGCACGCACAACTTTATTGTCCGTTCATGCAGATGGCCGACAAGGACATAACACAAGGTGGCGCGGATGTGGTGCTGCGTTCCAGCGAAACCCATCCGGCGACCCTCGATATGATTCGGAATGCGGTCACGACCATGAATGGTGGGCAGTTCCTCTACGACGTTCGTAGCTTTGATGAGATCATTTCCCGGTCGTTGGCGGCGCAGCGGTTCTCGATGATCCTGCTCGGCGTTTTCGCCGCGCTCGCCCTGCTACTCGCTAGCGTCGGCATCTACGGCGTTATCTCCTATTTGGTGGGACAGCGCACACATGAAATCGGCATACGCATGGCCCTGGGTGCGCAACGGCTGCACATCCTGCGTCTCATCCTCGGTCGGGGCGGGATACTTGCCCTAGCCGGCGTAGGATTGGGCCTCGCCTCCGCGCTGGGGCTGACCCGGCTTATGGCCAGCCTGCTTTACGGAGTCCGCGCCACCGACCCGTTAACCTTCGTTGGAGTCGCCATCCTGCTCACCGTGGTCGCGCTCGCCGCCTGCTACATTCCGGCGCGACGCGCCACCAAAGTCGATCCCCTGGCGGCGCTGCGCTACGAATAGCCCGCTTTCGAGCCAGTTTTCCAGCGGCCCGTTTCAGCGCTTGGTGGAACCAGTTCCGACGGCTGCGAGTTCGCTACGAAAAACGCGCCGACATCCATGAAGCGTTTCTGGCCTTAGCTTGCGCTCTCCTCTGCTGGAACGTTCTGAAAAGGCGCAACGTAGGAGCGAGCGGGTAAGGGGAGTGCCTCCTTTGGTGGAGCGAACCTTCGCTTGGTGGACACTTCGAGGACTGTCGTATCAAATTCACTCCCGACACCGCTTAGTGGTCAAGAGCAAGCAAAATCGCATGGTCGAGCGGTACACCTACCGGTACCGCAAGCGATCACGGGTTTTTCTCATAGCGGGAGCGCGTGGGGCAGTGCGCAGAATGTCGCAAAGCTTCGTTCTGACGGATACACTGTCATCGGCCACGAGAATGCGAATGGAATCCGTTTTGTACTCGGCAGGTCCCGGTGGCGGTCTGGATTTGCCCGGAAATGGTGCCCGCGTGAATTGCCTCTTGCCGGCTAGAGTTGTAAGGGTAGCGCGTTATGCGGCCCGCTGGGCCCAACTTTCCGGACGGCTCTAAACTACGCGGCTTTCGGAGATCGAACTCCATCCTGAGAGGTCTATGT
Organism: Terriglobales bacterium; assembly: GCA_035601775.1. Lineage (GTDB taxonomy): Bacteria > Acidobacteriota > Terriglobia > Terriglobales > Acidobacteriaceae > JABDBE01. The sequence continues at coordinate 52,605 of DATNNO010000111.1, forward strand.
TCTCTGTTCTACTAGACGTGCGAAATTACTTCAGCGTCGCGTACTCGTACTTGGCAGCTATCAGGACCGGAATGTTGGAATCAGCGTCCTTCCACAGTCGGAAGAAATCCTGATAGGCGGCCCGGGATCGGACGGTGTCGCCCTGTACCGAGTAGGCGCGGCCGAGCTGAAGACGTGCCAGGGCACCCAGGGGGCAATTCACGGCGACTCCGCGGTTGTCGACGAGCTTTTGGAACTCCGATGCTGCTTCCTTGCCCTGGTGCAGCAAAAGGTACGCTTCGCCACGAATGTACACGGGATATAGCGACCCTCCGACCTCGAACTGCGGAAGGGGCGTACCTAGTTCGTACTGTGTTGCGGTCTGGAGATCTTCGAGAGCTTTTGCCGGATTCTTGAGTCTCATTTCGATTGAGGCGTGAATGGCAGGCAACCAATAGCGATTTATAGCCGTATTGAGAGGAAAGCGCTCCGCTAAATCGTGTGCCATACGCTCCGCCCGCCCGACATCTCCGATGCGCGACAATGCCAGAGTCGCGAGAACGCTTACATCCCGAGTGGGGGCTTCGGCGAGCGCGGAGGTGATTTCCTGGCGGGACTGCGATGTGTTGTTAAACTCAGCTTCGCGCAGGGCGGCATTCATCTGCCATGCCGCTGCGGTCTCTTTTGAGTCATTGGCGTTAGCGGAGTCGATTGCGCGCTGGGAGAGTCTACGCGCGCTTGCCAGAAGCCCATAGTATGCCGCGGTGTCGGACTGGAACGAAAGAAGCACGTCTTCCCCTGGTTTGCCGGCAGCCGCAGCGACTTGCCGCTGCATCTCAGCGGTGTCGTTCGCAAGGAAGGCCACTCCATAGCGATTCCCATGCAGGAACGGGTTGTTGACCTTGTGCGCTATGGCCTGCTGATATGTGAGATCCGCCTCGTCGAGCTGGTTCACCGCAGGATACAGACCCACCAGGTTGGTATAGGCCGCTGCGCTGCCCGGATTCAAGCGGAGATCCTCGCGGCTCGCGGTAATCGCCTTTCCGTATTGTCCTAAGTAGGTGTAATCAACGCCCAAATTACCGAGAGGTTCGCTGTTGCGTGGATAGGTCTGGGCCCACAGTTCGTAAACTTGGATGGCCTTTTCGAGCTCACCGGTGGCGAGGAGGTAATAGGAACCCGAGATGCGGAATTTTTCTCTCTCGCTTACCCTATCGCGCAAGTCAAAAGACTTCTGCAAGTTCTCGGTCGCCAGACCAGGCTCCCTGAGATTGGAGTACGAAATTCCCAACGCTTCGTAAGCAGCAGCGAAATTAGAGTCAAGCTCGATGGCGCGATTGAAGAAGGGAATCGCCGCCGCGCTGCCTTTCTCCTGTAGAGTCTTAACTCCCACGGAGAGCGCCTTCAAAGCTTCGAGAGAAGGCGTGGTGGCTTGATCGAGAGGAGCGTCGAACTTCTCGACCGTGCTGAGCGATTCACCGAGCTTCTCCCGAAGATTGGTCACCGCTTGGTCCAGAGCTTTTAGGATGTGTTCCTTGTTTTCCGCCGTCACTTGTTCCTGTGCGAGGGGATCGCCAGTTTTGCAATTGGTGGCATCGAGACCGATCACATATTGACTGCCCAAGTTCGAAATCGAGCCTGAAACGTAAGCCTTACCGCCTGCGCGCTGGCAGAGATCACTCGCCACGTCAGGCGTCAGCCTTGTATCTAACGGCTTGGCCATCAACCTGAGGGTGGCGCGAGTTCTTGCATAGGAGAGGATGTTAAGGAATGGGGACTGCGCTAACTGGACGGAAATCGCCTGCTTCAAGGTGTCGTCGAAGACGGGATCACCGGTTGTGTTGGTGAAGTCGGCCAGCACAAGAGTGTCTTCCTGGGATAGCCTCGGCTTGGGGCGGAAATATAGATACCCGCCCGCGGCAAGCGCCACGACCGCTATGGCAGCAGGGACAACAATCTTCCAGCGCTTTCCAAAGAGTGACGAAGTCCTCGCCTCCGTCCTTGTAGGCAACCGCGCCGAATCTGAATCGCGCTTCAGCCGCTGCAAGTCAGTCCGGATGTCGCCTGCATTCTGGTAGCGCAACTTTCGGTCTTTCTCCAGTGCCTTGTTGACGATTCCTCCCAGCTCCAGAGGCAAGTCTGTGTTCAGCCTTGATGGAGGAATCGGCGCTCGATTCAAAATCGCGTCATGCATGACGGCAGCAGTGCTGCCCTGGAACGCCATCCGCCCAGTCGCCATCTCATAGAGCACCGCACCGAACGAGAACAAATCCGTGCGTGCATCCAACTCTTCTCCGCGTGCCTGCTCCGGTGACATATACGCGATGGTGCCCACTGCGCTGCCGGGGCTGGTCAGCAACTCTCCCGATGTTGCTGTGGCCATCACGGAAACGCCCACACCTTCGGCGCCAGTAGTGAGCTTCGCCAGGCCAAAATCGAGGATCTTCGCTCGTCCTCGCTTCGTCACGAAAATATTTGCAGGCTTAATGTCACGGTGGACGATGCCTTTTTCGTGCGCCGCCTCAAGGGCGTCCGCAATTTCCGCGCCCAGGTCCAGCACCCGTTCCACAGGAAGCGGCCTGCCTTCGATCATCTGCTTGAGTGTCTTCCCCTCCATCAGCTCCATAACGATGAAGAGACGTCCGCCATCTTCGGCGATTTCGTAGATCGTGCAGATGTTCGGATGGTTCAGTGCGGAAGCAGCACGCGCTTCGCGCCGAAAGCGTTCGAGCGCTTGCAGGTCTTTTGCCGTGTCTTCAGGAAGGAACTTCAGCGCAACATGGCGACCGAGGCTAAGGTCTTCGGCTTCGCAGACCACGCCCATTCCACCGACACCGATTTTTCCCAACACGCGGTAATGCGAGATGGTCCGGCCAACGATGGGCGAGGAATCAGCCACTAGGGCGCATCTTACGCCGACGCCCCCGCGCAGGCAATCATGTCCGGTCGCACATAAGCCGGTCAGTGTCTGACAAACGCCCGTTCCTGAGGGGGTGGCTGGCCGTTCAGTCGAGATGGTCCAAAATCACCCGGCCGCATAGTCGACAAACCTGAGATACGGTCCGCCTGATCCGCTTGGCGATTGTGCCCGGATCACGGGCTGTCCGGAAGTTATCGGTTCGTCCGTCGGATTGGTCCCGATAAACGCGCTTGTAGTGACCGATCGATTGCTGACGAGAAGCCGACTTCTCGTTACGTATCATTGCTCGATGAACGAATTCGGTGATTTGGCACAGATCAGAGTCCTCACACGGAAACTCACTATAATCGAATTTTCTCGAAAGGCACGAAACCAGCAGTGTGCATGGCCCGTATCCGTTCACTAGGAGAGTTCACATGTTCCGTTGTTGCGCAGTTTGCGTCTCAATGTTTGCCTTCCTTGCGCTCACAGCGCCAGCGCAGAATTCAGTGCCGCCATCCACCCCTGGATCGACAAGCGCGACGGCAAACGGTTACGACGAGGCAGCGTATCGGAAGCTTGACCAGACACTTTCGTTCTTTCGGGGGCGCAGCGCCAAGGAGTATGCGATTGACTCCGCGAAAGGCAATGACGAGGCAAGCTACGTTTCTATCGGAGGTATCGAGCAGTGGGTTACGATACGCGGTGAAGACCGGAATAACCCCGGCCTCGCTCGGTGCTCGAAAGTCTTCACGGCTCATTGTCGCAATCGCATTATGAAAGGGCGCCCTTTTGGAGTAGGCCATTACACTCACGATCCCGGTCAATGAGTGTAACCGCGATGTTTCGCCAATAACCCTTTTGAGACACAGCCAACTCCGCGGCTTTCATTGGCTTGACCGTGCTGCTGCTGAGCGTGCCCTATGCTCTGAAGGCGGGTGACGCGGCGACGATTGGCGGGCTTCCGCCGTCGGCCTTCGTGCTGGCCGCACCACAGAACGGGGCTGCTTCGGCGTCCGCTCCTGAGTCCGCCACCGGGCAAGGTGCCCCACCCCCGTCGGGCAACGTCACCGGCACCGGCAAAGTGAACTACATGCCGCTGTGGGATTCCGCTTCCGACATCGTGAGCTCGGTGTTGTTCCAATCGGGCACGGGCAGCAAGGCCAAGATCGGTATCGGAACGACGAAACCGGCGTCTACGCTGGATGTGAAGGGCGGAGGCACGATCCGCGGGTTGTTCAGCTTACCGGCCGCAAGCACGGCCACGGCGAGTGCGGGCTTTAACTCGCAACCCATGGATCTGGCGGCTTCGGTATTCAACAGCGGCACCAGCACCGCAGTGCTACAAACCTTCCAGTGGCAGGCCGAGCCGGTGGGCAATGACACTAGCAACGCGACCGGATCGCTGAATCTGCTGTTTGCTCAGGGGACCGGCAAACTCGCGGAGACTGGGTTGAACATTGCCAGCAACGGGCAGATCACGTTCGCCCCGGGACAAACGTTCCCAGGCACCGGCAACGGCACAGTGACCAGCGTAGGCAGCGGTCCGGGACTGACGGGCGGCCCGATCACGACCAGCGGGACGCTGAGCATCGCCACGGGCGGGGTCGGCAACGCCATGCTGGCGAATCCCGCGTTGACCGTTTCGGCCGGGACAGACCTGACCGGCGGCGGTTTGGTGGCGTTAGGCGGCAGCACCACGCTCAATCTGGACACCACTCAGGTGCCGCAGTTGAACACGGCCAACAGCTTCACCGGGAATCAAAGCATCACCGGAAACCTGGCCGCGACGGGATCGATTTCAGGCGGAGCGGGAACCTTCACCGGCCTGGTGACCGAAGCGGGCGCGCTGCTTCCGGCGAGCGGAACCGCGACGACGGGTCAAGGCTACAACTCGCAGCCGCTGGACTCAGTTACTTCCGCTTATAACAGCGGCACGGCCAGCGCGCAGAATCAGGATTTCCAATGGCTGGCCGAACCGGTGGGCAATGACACCAGTTCACCGTCCGGCAAACTCGACCTATTGTTTGGGGCCAATGGCGCGACGCCGACCGAGACCGGGTTCTCGGTCGCCAGCAACGGACAGATCACGTTCGCGAGCGGGCAGACATTCCCCGGCAACGGCACGGTAACCAGCGTCGGCAGCGGGCCGGGACTGACGGGCGGCCCGATCACGACGAGCGGAACGCTGAGCATCGCCACCGGCGGGGTCAGCAACGCCATGCTGGCCAATCCGTCGCTAACGGTGACGGCGGGCACAGACCTAACAGGCGGGGGCTTGGTGGCGTTAGGCGGCAGCACGACGCTCAATCTGGAGACCAGCAAAGTACCGCTGTTGAACACCGCCAACACCTTCAATGGTAATCAGACGGTAAACGGGAGCCTGACCGCGTACGGCCTGAGCACCGGGTACGTGAGTCTGACCGGCAACCTGTCTGCGAGCGGGGAGCTTTATGCGACCGGGTTGGTGTCGGGCAGCAGCTTCTATATTGGGAACAACCTCTTTGCCGCTGGCTCATTTGCGAATGGGACCGTCGCTCTCGGCTTCGCAGGGGACGCCTACGGCTCTTACAACACTAGCACCGGCTTCGGAGCGGCGGCTCGGGCAGCTACAATACCGCCAGCGGCGCCTATGCGCTCTACTACAGCCAGGGGGCAGCCAAAACACGGCCAACGGCTACTATGCGCTCCATGGCTACGGGTTCGGCTCGGGCAGTTACAACACCGCCAGCGGCTCGCAAGCGCTCTATTACAACTACCAGGGATCCAACAACACCGCCAGCGGCTACGCGGCGCTCTACTCCAACAACGGCAACGACAACACCGCCAGCGGCATGTACGCCCTCTACACCAACAATAGCGGCTACAACGACGTAGCCGATGGCTACCACGCGCTCTTCAGCAACACCACGGGCTACGAGAACACCGCCGTGGGCGTGAACGCGGCCGACCACAGGACCACGGACAACGGTCTCGCGTGCTTTGGCTATGACACTTGCGGGGGAACCCAGAACCTCCATAACGCTGGCGCCTTCGGCGCACATGCCACGGTTGAGGTGAGCGATGCCATTGTGCTGGGCAGCGTGGCCGGGGTGAATGGCGCCACCGCCACCGTCCGGGTCGGCATCGGAACCACCAAGCCCACCAACCTGCTAACTCTGGGGCAGGGCGCCGGCCTCTCCATCTCTGACGGCTGGGCGACTTACAGTTCACGGCGCTGGAAGACGAACATCCAGCCTCTGCACAACGCGCTGCGCATGGTCGAGCAGCTGCGCGGCGTCTCCTACGAACTGAAGGACTCCGGCAAGCACGATATTGGGGTTATTGCCGAGGAAGTGGGGGCAGTGGTGCCGGAAGTGGTCACTTATGAGGAGAACGGGAAAGATGCTCGCGGGGTGGACTACAGCCGTCTGACGGCGCTGTTGATCGAGGCGGTCAAGCAGCAACAGCGGCAGATTCGGCAACAGCAAGCTGTCCTCCGTACGCAGGCATCAGCCATTCTTGATCTGAAGTCTGAGCTTCGGATTACACGCCAGACCCTGCAGAAAGTGCAGGCGCAAGTGGCTGCCACTCAGCCCGCCCTGGTCGCGACGAAGTAAAATGCATGGCGGCTTTTTTCCGAAGTCAGGGTCGTGAAGCGCAATAGTTGGGAAACTCCTTTCCTCGTCGCTTACTGTTTACCGATAGTTGATGTAATCACCATTACACGTTTTGAGGGGGTTTTGAGTGTAAGCGGCGATGTTTCAACAGTTATCGCCAGGCAGAGCCGGACTCACACCGTTCGCGGATAACTTCCGGTTGGCCGACCATCTGTCCGGAACCACCTACAGAATGCCGTTCTGTATGTCCATAGATGGCTGCACGGGGCGGCGACTACAGGTCCACTACAAAGCCCAGCCTTTGTTACTTACGTTCCGTAGGAATTGCGTTGTGGACTACGGCCAGCTTCCAAGCTCCGCCGCGCTTTATCCACACATGAGTGAATCTAAGGGTAAGGGGCGCGCGCGGCGAATCGGGAGGAGTAGTGACTTTTGGATTCCACGGGTTGACGCCGACATGCTTTATCGTCTGCTTTCCGGCAACAACCATCGTGTCACCAAGGTCGCGTACCACGATGTCGCTCCGGTCAAACGTGACCCACCGAGTCTCCCCAGACTTCAACAGCGGCGCCATTGGCCGGTAATACTCGTTTAGCCAAGCCTGCTTGTCTTGAATGTTTCCCGATACATCGGTCTGAAGATAGTCCTCCGACATGAACTGCGCCACCTTCGTTTCGTCGCCTGCGACAAACGCTTTATCTCGTTCCGCGAGAGCAGCAAGAACTTCAGCCTTAGCGGAGGATTGCCCAGCCGCAGTCTGAACCATTCCACACAAAATTGCGCTCACGAGCAACACATGAAGCCCGTTTACGGCTCTCATAATAGGGACCTTCTTCACGGGTAAATGTCTGTACGGCTTTCGGCGGCGAGTATACATTAAATCCAGAATCGGCCCACTTGAATTGAGTTCGCACCAATTCGCGCTCGCGGCCCGATTGTGGGTGACTGACGGGCTACTCCACAGAACCTACATCAGCTCGATCGAGCGAGGTAAAGTAAACATCGGAATCGAAGTCGCCAATGGAATCGCGGCCGCGCTAGGTATGAGACTCAGCGAGTTAATCCGGCAGGCTGAGTAATCTGGCGCCCGCAATCTCTGATCAAGAAGCCTGCCCAAAAACCTGCTGAGCGGCGGGTGCGTAAATACTTGAACTGCAAGGCCGCAAAATTCTCTACGCTGCTGCCCAGAAACAGGTGTTTTCGGCCAAGTAATTTTCGCGCACCATACTAGGTGACACAATGGCCGATCTCTCCGACCAGCCGTTTCACTGGAAAAGATGATCCCTCGTCCGGGCTACCAGTTTCGGTAGGTACCTGAGTAATTTTCAATCCGTTTACAGGTGGCGCCACGGCAGGAGATCAGATACCGCACTGACTCTTTGGCTTGCGACGCATCCGGGTTCGGCCCGACGACTATCTCCTCAATTTCGAGGGTGACATCGCCCTCTGCCAGCGCGAACTCGAAGTAGGGAATGACAGCATACTTGCTTGGTCGACGAACGTTACATCGCAGCCGCCGGAGGCGGCGCCGGACTCCGTAGGAGCATCGAAAATGCGAGGCACGCTGTTGAAGCTCTTGATGCTGCCTATCTTCTTGTGCCACGGGAATGGTGGCTACGTAGTGAAATAGATCCGCGGCATATTAGTGAGGTGCTTGGTACCAGGTTAGAACGTCTTCCTGAACTGCTGAATGTTAATGGGTGGGGTGATTTCGATTATGACCAAAACAGAATTCCGATCATTCAGTTATAGCGTCTTGAACTTTGTAACGGACGAGTTGCGGCAGACATCAGTGCCGGTGGGTCTCATTTTATGGGGTACGGAGGCGAAGACGACCCGGATTCACGTCGCCTCGGAAAGGGACAATCTGAGGGGATTGAAGGAGCCCGCGTACGCCTTCATTCAGCTAGTCAAAAGGAAGATCGAGAACTGGTTGAACGAAGGGAAATTGCCGTACGCGTCTCCTGATGTCTTGCCAAATACGGAGACTTGGTGGAGGCATGTTTCTAAACTGCTGGTTCACCGCATTCGAATGTCTGAGCCTCGTGCCATCGACTGTCTTGATGTTGACAGGGAGGGAGAGCTTCTTTACGAAGCGCTAGTTCTGCCGGAGAGTGCTCGGCAACAACGCCATGACCGGATTGACCGGGAACTATCAAGGACTCTTGGCGACCTAGCTAACAAACTTTCGAGAGGCAGCATCGTTGGATTCCGTGGTCGTGCCGTTCCTGTAAAGCGATTCAAGGAAGGTGGTGGGCACATAGTAATAGTCGAAGGTGTGAATCTCGCCGCCTCATCAGCTGAACGTGACACGGATGCTCTGGTGAGCAAGCTGCAGAGAATCCAAGAGGCTAATGGCGCAGCTAGCGTTCGCCGTGATATTAAGACGTTCGTCGGCTACTTGGCTTCTCCCGGCGGACTAAACGGAGAATCCGCACTCGTTGAATGGATACAGCAGAAGGGCGTGGCAAGAACCTTTGACCTCGTCCGCCGACAACAAAGCTTCGTCTCGGAGGTGGCTGAGACAGTCCACGAAATGGAGCAGTGAGCAGTATAATCCCACTCAGAACAGTGGAGAAACAGTGAGAGGACGCGTTCAAAACCTCAGACCCTGGCCGAAGGGTGTCAGCGGCAACCCAGCCGGACGCCCAAAGGGCGATATCTCTTCGGAAATAGCGCGAGCGGTCTTTGAGAACAACCCCGAGGCGATCTACCTGGGGATGGTGCGAAGGCTCAAGAAGGGTGATGCCAGGGTCTTCAAGGTGTTAGCTGACCGGGCATACGGGAAAGTGAAGGAAAACGTCGAGCTTGAAGTTGGAGCCTCGAACGCCATAGTCGAGCGTTTGCAAGCGGGTCGCCAGCGCGTCCTCGCAAGTCTTAGCGAGGCCGAACTCACCAAGCGCATCGAGGAGCTTCATCGAGAACTCGGGATGCGAGTGGTCCGAGTTGAAGAGCAGACGCAGAAATCAATCGGTGCCGGTGAGACTCTTAGCAATTGTCAATGAGTATAATGGCCTGTGGCTGTTGAAAAACTCTTTTCAGGGGTGTTTCAACGACGAAGTTCGTTCGTAAGTTGTTGAAAGTTCGTTCGCCGTAGGCGCTGAAATTCACCGAAATTACTGCTTTGGTTCCTTTTTCAACACCCACGCCTGATTACGTCAACGATGGAGTCGGCCTTGTCAGTGCTCCGCGAATGGCATCGTTCGCCGCGAAACCCCAGCCGAAGGCAGACGGACTAGAGATCTGTCCCTGCTTTGTCAACCATCTTTTGCAGATCGAAACTGGCCTTGATTTCGACTGCTCCTACCGGAGCAAGAAATTTCAATTCCTTCTCGTCAGCGGCAAAGATCGGCTCGCCTCCGGGTGTTCTCTTGGGGAAATGAAAGATGATACCCTTGATTCTTTTTCCATCGGACGTGCGCGCGAATTCTACCTTGCTGGGATTAATTCCTTGCTTTGACTTCTTTGCCAGCAGGTAACTCTTTTCCTTCAGCGTCGCCTCGTCGGTCTTCTCGAAAAGCGTCATATCAGGCCCCACCAGTAATAATTCGTAATCGCCGGGCGCTGGTGGCAGGGATTTCTCGGTATCGACCTCCGAAATCCGTTTCTGCAAAACCTGGCCACGGACCCACGCTTCGCGCATGGTTCTGGAGGAACCCCAACGAATGACAAAATTGATTCCATTTTTCTTGGTCTCCTTTTCTTCTTGTTCGGTGCCTCGACCTGCTTCCTCCTCGCCGCTTTCACCAGCCGCTTCGCTGGCTGTGGAAGTATCCTCAGGCGACTCTAAGCCAGCGTGTGTCCTTTCGTTGCGTTCAACCTCGATCCGTTTCGACCATGGCGACTCGTTCAAGATCTTGCGCACATCCTTCTCATTCCAATCTTTGTATAATTTTTCCTTCCAGGGCTCGCCCGCCCACAGATCAACGGCGAACAAGAGCGCAATTACGATTGCAAACCTTCGTACCATGGTTTTCTCCAGCGCGACAGCAGGAATGCCCGCAAAAGCCAGCAGGTTTTGCGGGACATCCTGAAGTCGCGCTTATTTACTTTGCAGGCTCGAACAGTTTTGATTTGGAAGGAATTTGGTCCTCCATTTCCTTGGCAATGGCTTTCGCGCGGTCAAGCAGACCTGCTTCTGCCTGGTCGAGCTTGAAATCCATTCCTATAATCCCAATAGTCTTCCCGCTTACATGGAGAGGCAGGGTTACATCGTAGCCGTCGCCTTCCTTTTCGACAGTGGGCGTGCCCGTCTTCATTACGGCGACTTCACCCTTGTCGCACTTATCCCCAAGTTCCTTCGCGTCAGTGTCCGCGATGGTCACGCAATCGTTCCCCTTCGGGGGAGTAGTGGCTAATCCGAGACCTGACAGTCCCGGGTGTTTTGCGAGAGTGTCCTCAACCAGCACTTGCGCGAAAATCCGTCCTTTGGTGGAAGGCGCTGTTGGGTTGGCCAGCGCTCGAGTGACAAGAGCGGCCAACGAGAAAATGGAGATAGTCAATAGCAACAACGCAGGGGCCCACATCGTCTTCTTGGGTTTTTGGCTTCGTTTAGTCATGCTTTTCTCCTTGTGTTGAATTTGTGGTTCTGTTGCTTCACTAGTAGTAGAACTTAAGCGCGAACTGAATTTCCCGAGGGGCGCGTGCCTGGTCTGGAAACCCAAACGTTGGGGACTGCAAGTCAGTCCCAGTCTGATTGAGAACAAAGTTCGTGTGGTTCAGCAGGTTGAAGAACTCTGCGCGAAATTGCAGACTGGTGTTCTCGGGCAACGTAAAATTCTTGATCAGGGACAGATCCCAATTGCGGAAGTTTGGACCGAGCACGGTATTCTTGCGGGTATTTCCGAAAGAGCCCAGTGGAGGGTCAACAAACGCACAAGTATTGAATACTGTGCCGCGCAGGCAAGGGTGCGCGTTCGGATTGGCCACCGTATCCGGCCGCTGGGAGCCATCGGAATTGGCAAAGTTTGCGGTAGAGTCCAGAATCGTGAACCAGTTCCCACTGGTCAGAGAAGCAATCCCGGTAATTTGCCAACCGCCAAGGGCTTGGTTGACCGCGCTGCCCATGCGGGCGCCGAATCGCCTGCCGCGACCAAATGGCAACTCATAGATCGCACTCAAAACCAAGCGGTGCCGCACATCAAAATCCGAGTTGCCGTGCTCCCAGTTGGGGAACTGGGACCATCGAAAGTCTGAGAAGTTCCGGCTCTGAAGATTCACGCTCGAAGAGTTGTCCAGCGAGTGACCAAAGGTGTAGGTGATCAGCGCACCCAGCCCCTTAGAGAAGCGGTGCTCACCCCGGACTTGAAGCGCGTGGTACTCGGAGTTCCCGTTTGAGGCTAGTTGAAAGATCGCATTGTCGATTTTAGGAACAGGCCGTCTGGGGGCAGTAGGAGCTGTAGGATCTGCTGAGGGAGCGGCCTGGTTGGCGTTGTAAAAGCTATAGAGCCTGGTGCCCTTTGATCCTGAATAGGCTATCTCGAGAATTGTGTGAAGCGGCAGCTCATACTGGGTTGAGAGTTGCCACTGCTGCATGTAAGGAGAAAGAAGATGAGGACCGAGCTCAAAAAGCTGAGGCAGGCTGGGGTTTGTCAGCGAATTGGCTGGAAAACCGTTGAAGAAATGGCTCAGGCCGGGGATCGAACAATCACTTTGACCCGGAGCGGGGTTAGCTGACGACACCGCACAAGGCATTTGGAAACTCTGCGTCAAAGAGAAGGGCGGGTTGAAACCCGGGCTGGGATTTGACCACCCACCACTTTCATAGCCCGCGTAGAAGATGCCGTAACTTGAGCGGAGCACCATGCGATCAGTGAACTTATAGGCAAAGCCCACCCGCGGTGCAAAATTGTCAGCGTCCACCGGCACCAAGCCGCGGCTGGCGGTTGCGCTGATGGGGATGATGGCAGCCAGCGCGGGCGGCAACTTGGCAGCCTGGCCCCGGGGGACAAAGAGGGTCTGCTTGTTGATGTCGTAGGTGCCCTGTGCATTGAACCTCTCCTTGATGGTTCCGAACAGATCGTAGCGCAAGCCTAAGTTCAGGCCCAGCCTGGGTGTAACCCTGAAGTCATCCTGGATGTAAAGCGCGTAGGCGGAGCGCTGATAGTCCACATTGTGCAGGTTGGTGATTTCGCCAAAGTCGGGCAGTCCGATTAGAAACGAAGCGAGGCCCGATCCGCCGCTACCCGGATTGGCAGGGTTATCGGTAAAGGTGTTTCCAAAATTCAAGTGGCCGCGGGCCGCGGTGGGTTGCAGGATCGTAAATTCCTCTTTGCGAATTTCTGCTCCGAATTTCAACGAGTGTTTTCCGCGGATCAGGGTCAAGTTATCGGAGAAGCTGTACGTGTTCTGCACCTGGAGGGATGGAAGGGTCAGCGGAGTGCCGATCGAATCCACGTCCGCGAAGTCGAGCAAGGGTAACCCACCGTTAAGCGGGCCAAAAGGAACGCCCGGAATGCCCAGCTGCGCGGAGACGTTGTTGTTGAAGTCAAACTGCAAGTGCCTGGCATCAACCCGGTTGTAACCCAGGCGGGCCTCGTTTGCTAAGCGGGGGTTGAATATGTGGGTCTCGCTGAGAGCAACACTGGTATAAAAGTTGTGGTCGAAGCCCGCGGAAGCTTCGTTGCCGCCGCCCCCGGTCGCCTGGAAAACCGAAGGGTGGATGCTGGGCTGAACCTGGTAACTATATCGTGCGAAACCAGAGTCGCTTTCCGAAAAGGTGTGATCGAACCGGATGTCAAAGTTGTTTTGGTTTTCCTGGACCTTCGGCTCAGTAAGGAAGTTGAAGACGCCGTTGTTGCTCACGTTGGGGAGCGGCCACAGCTTGAGCAGGCCCGTAGCCAAGGGGTCGAACAGGCTCTCGGGAATAACATTGACCGGCTTCCCGGAAGCATCGTAACCGAAAGGGACACCGCATATGCCGGTGGGACTGCTCGGATCTACACGGCTGAGGCGGGTGTTGAACAGCTCTCCCATGTAGGTGGGACGCCCGTTGCAGTCTGGTCCGGTCGGGGTGGTGTAGTCGATGAGCGAAGAAAAGTTCCCAGCCCGCATGGCCGGCGTCGGGACCAAGGCTTGGAGCGGCCGCCCTTGGCGGATTCGCAATCCCTCGAAGTCAACAAAGAAAAAGCTGCGGTCCCGGCCGTTATAAAAATGCGGAATTCGAACTGGACCGCCGAGCGTAGCGCCGAACTGGTTCCGTTGGTAAGCTCCGCGTTTCAGTTCAAAGAAGTTGCGAGCGTCCAACTTGTCGTTGCGAAAAAACTCAAAGACACTACCGTGAAACTGATTTGTGCCTGACTTGATTGTGGCATTAAGAACGGCGCCGTTGCCGCGGCCAAACTCGGCACTATACCCATTCGTCTGGACCTTAAATTCTTCCACTGCATCCACCGAAGGTTGGATGACGTAGCTGGCCCCGGTCTGCAAGTCTGTGATGTTCGAGTTGTTATCAATCCCATCCAGCAGGTA
>DATNNO010000112.1:0-5635 GCA_035601775.1 Terriglobales bacterium
TTGCAGGAGCCAACGTCGTTTGGCCTGTCAGCAATCAGCCATATGGTTGGCGCGTCGGACGAATCGTCGATCCCTTCGGACACCATTGGGAAATCGGCAGGCCTTTGTCCGACGGCTCTTGAGCTTTAATGCGCAGCGCTGGAGGACCGGAAATGGAAAAAGTGACGGGAATCGGAGGACTATTCTTCTGAGCTCACGATCCGAAAGCGTTAGGGCATTGGTACCAGCAACACCTGGGAGCCTCGCTGACACCATCGAGCTACGAGGAATCCGTTTGGGAGCAAGAGGCAGGCCCCACCGTCTTCAGTCCTATCTCTGAGACGAGCGACCATTTCGGGGATGCCCACAAGGTCTGGATGGTGAACTTTCGAGTCCGGGATCTCGACAGGATCGCAGCCCAACTACGAACTCCAGGAATCGCGATCAAGATTGATCCGCAGTCTTATCCCAACGGCCGGTTCGCTCGCCTACATGACCCTGAGGGAAATCCGATCGAATTGTGGCAACCTGAAGGACGAGACGCTGCACGCTAGGTTGCTAAAGATGCGCATAACGCTTTCATATTATTGACCTGCCCGCTCGCTTCCCTATAATCGCTCCACTCAATCTGGGTGAAAATCTCTCGCCCAGGCACCCTGACTCGTAGGGACAGGTCAAATGCGAATATTTGCTACATCGCTGTGTCTTCTGGCGCTGATGGTATCCGCACTCGGTCAGAGCAATTACGCGGCGGTTACCGGAACCGTCACGGATTCGCAGTCTCTTCCGGTCGTCGGAGCTACGATTCACTTCAAGGCCATGAGCACCGGTGCGATTCGCGTGCTCACCACCAACGACAGAGGATTATTCTCCGCCCCCGCGCTTCCGCCCGACGACTATGAGTTGACCACGGAGTCCACCGGCTTTGCCCCAGTCAAGCAGTCGGTGCATCTTGAGGTCGGGGAAAAATTAGCAATCGAAATCGGACTCAAAGTCGGCGCGGTGAAGGAAGGTGTGCAGGTAAACGCAGCGGCCGATCTCTTGAGAACGACCGGTGCCAGCGTCGGCGAGGTCGTGGAACGGCAATCGGTCCAGGAACTTCCTCTGAATGGCCGCATGTTGATAGATCTTGTCCTGACAGTGCCGGGCACGCACGTGGGTTTTGGCGCGCAGACCGGGGAAACGAATCCGCTGTACTGGCGGCCGGGACAACGGTCGGCGATCGTGATTGGCGGCAATCGCCCGAATGCCAACTTCTTCTTACTGGACGGCGCGACCAACACCGATCCAACCTTCAACACGCAGAATCTGAGTCCGTCTCCGGACGCGGTTATGGAGTTCCAGGTCGAAACCAGCAGCTACACGGCCGACATGGGCGGAGCGGGCGGCGGACAGATCAATATCGTGACCCGCGGCGGCACCAATCAGGATCACGGAACGGCGTATGAGTTCCTGCGGAACGGCGCCATGGATGCGACCACGTTTGGATCGATGGGTAACAACCATCTGGTCCAAAATAATTTTGGCGCTTCATTCGGCGGGCCGCTGTTGGGAAGAGACAAGAAAACTTTCTTCTTCCTCAACTATGAAGGGTTGCGGCTCGCGCAGGCAGACGCTCAGACTTTAACAGTCCCGACAATGGACGAAATCCAGGGCAACTTCAGCATGAGCAACGCCAAGATTTACGACCCGACCACCGCCGTCGCAAACCCGAACTACGATCCCACCAAGCCCACCGGGCCCAACAATTATCCCTACACGCGCAGCCAATTTCTCAACAACCAGATTCCTATCGGCCGAATCAACACGCAGCTGGAAGCATTCCTGATGCAGTATCTACCAACGCCGAATATGACGATGGGGATGGGCTCGGGGGTGGATTCCAACAACTACCTCGATATCCGCAACGAAACACACCGTCAGGATGAGGGCACCGTTCGCCTCGACCACGTTTTTCAGAACAACGACACGGTTTTCGGACGTTACTCGGTAAGTGCCGAACGCGGTTTTTCGCCGAGCAGCGGAATGACATCGACTACGGAAAACCTCCCCGGCTTCGGCGTGAACTTTGACAATCTATCGCAGCAAGCCGTGGCGACATGGAATCACGCGTTCTCGAGCAGCAAGTTGAACACGGTCTCGCTTGCGTTTTCGCGTCTCTCGATGGACCGGACATCACAGAACAATGGAGTGAACGACATCGTGACGCAGCTTGGAATTCAGGGCGTCGGATTCGGTGGGCCGGGCGCGTGGGGCGCCCCTTGGTTCGCGGCCCAAGGTTATACCGGAATCGGAGACACCTTCGCGGCCACGCCCATGCACGCCTGGGACACTACAGGCGAACTGCGAGACACGTTCGCCTGGCAGCGAGGGCGGCACGGAATAAAGTTTGGCGGAGATTTTCGCCGTTACATCTGGCCCATGTGGGGTTTTTTCCAAAACCGCGGCTACTACCAATACACCAATGGCTACACCACGGAATTCGGCTTCAACGATGGCAGCGGAAATGGATTCGCCAGCCTGCTCCTCAGCCTGCCGGCGGTGAAGCAGCGCCAGGCCGGTGTGCCGCAAATGAACCTGCGCAACTGGGGATATGATGCATTCGCGGAAGACAGTTGGCAGATCACATCGACCACGACCGTGAACATCGGCCTGCGCTACGAGTACACCAGCCCGCTCTACGACCGCAGGAATACGAACTCAAATTTGATATTCCAAAACGGCGTGCCCCAAGTCTTCATCGGCGGCGAACAAGGCTATCCACGTGGATTGATGTATTCGAACAAACACAACTTCGCGCCCCGCATTGGAATCGCGAAGAACCTGCCCCGCGCCGGACTTGTATTTCGCGCCGCCTACGGCATTTTCTTTACGCCGGTGGACGAGAACACGTGGTGCAACCAGCGCCACAACGTACCCTATGTATTTCCCGAGACGCAACAAGCCGACAACTTCACCCCTCCCGCTGCCCTCTTTACCAGCGGACTCAATTTCGGTACGCCAGTGTTGGGAAATGGCACTCTGAAACCAACCACCGTTAGCTTCACGGCCTTCGATCCCAACGCGCCCGCCCAGTACGTGCAGCAGTGGAACACTCAGTTGGAGAAGAGTTTCGGCGGCAATACAACACTCGCAGTGGGCTACTTGGGTGCGAGAGGATTTCATTTGCAGCGGGCTCACCTGATCAACAACGCTCCTCCGGGGCCCGGCCCGATTGGACCGCGGCGGCCCTTCAAGACACTTAGCTTCGTGAATGGCACAGTGTTGACGCCCAGCAGCGATCCAGACGCGATTATTCAGAGCCAGACTTTTCCCGTGAGCACGATTAACCGGCTGGAGGACACGGCGCAGAGTTGGTATGACGCGGCTTACGTGAACGTGCGCAGAAGATATTCCCACGGGCTTAGCTTCCTGGCGAACTACACGTTTGCTAAAACTTTGACCAACGCGCCCGACTTCCGCTCTCCCATGGACGAGGCCGCGATCCCGCAGAACAACAGCGACCTGGCGGCGGAGAAAGGGCCCGCCTGCGACGTGCGGCATCGCCTGGCGCTGAGCAGTGTGTTCGACATTCCAGCCTACGCGGCGGCGACTTGGACTCGCCTGCTTACCGAGCACTGGCATTTCGCCACCATCTACCAGGTGCAATCGGGAATGCCTTTAACCATCTCGGTATTTGGAGACACCGCAAACTCCGGCACGGTGTTGGGAGAAAATCCTATAAGGGCCAACCTCACCGGCCAACCGGTGTTCGGTCCGGGCACGCGCACAGCCAGCAAGTGGTTCAATCCAGCAGCATTCGCGGCGCCGCCCGCATACACGTTTGGCAATATCGGGAAGAACTCGGTTTACGGTCCTCCACTGCAGACTCTCGACTTCGCCCTGGCGCGCACGTTCCGTCTCACCGAAAAGACCAGCTTCCAGTTCCGGGGCGAGGCCTTCAATACGCTAAACAAAGTCAATCTGGGCACACCCAACCGCTACGTGAACACTCCGCAGTTCGGTACGATTACCATGGCCATGACGCCCGGGCGGGAAATTCAGTTGAGCGCAAGACTGTCTTTCTGAGTGTTCTGAGAGGGTGGAGTCAATACTGCTTTCCCGTCGGCGCTGGATTGGCGGCGGTGATCTGGTTGCGGACGTCCCATAAATCCTTGTAGAACCAGCTTTCCATTCGTTGCTGCAGGACTTCCACGGGCGTTCCCATGGTGCCGACGACGCGCCCTCCGATGACTCGTTCGGCGAGCTTGAGATGGTGGAAGCGGAACAGCTGCATGCGTTCGTCGAAGTCGAGCATGCGCTCGGCAACATCGTGCAAGCCAAAGAATTCTTCGTAACGTCGGTAGAGGTCGCCGGCGCTGAGGCCGGCGCTGGTGAGCTGTTCGTGAAAAGCGTGGCCGAGGCGCGGGCCGACGTGGAGCAGCGAAAGGAATCCAGGAGAGTCGAGGCCGCTGCCGTGCCCGAGGCCGGCGCGAATCAGGTGATAGTCGTAGGGAGTAATGGTCTCCAGAATGTGCAACAAGCCGATGGTCGGATCGAGCAGCGAAATGGCGCGACGTATCAGGCGTCCGGTGTTGCCATAGTCGGCGCGCGCGAGTGATTCGAGGGCGCGGCCGAGTTCGAAAGCCGCTCCCTTCATCAGCAACTCAGAACTCTGGTGCACGACCAGGAAGGTCATTTCGTCCTTGTGCAGCAGTTCTTCGGGCGGCTTTTGCAGGGCCAGCAGTTCGTCCGTGCGCAGATAGCGCTCATAGTCGGTCGCTCCCTTGCCGGGAAGAATCGGTTTTGTGAACTCGTCGCGATGTGCCATTTAGAACCTATCAGTTCGTGGTGTAGAGATTCGTATCAGGGCATGCCTTCAGGCATGCCGCAAAATTAGCATCACCGCGCCTTCAGGCGCCGCATTTCGGAGTTCGAGTTTCACCACAGGCCCCTACGCGCTCTCAGGACTGCAACGTTCGACCGGATGACGCGGCGACCACTGCGGATCTTCATCGGGTGTCACGATCTGGCCGTCGCGCATGTGGACAATGCGGTCGCCATACTCAGCCGCCTCGGGATTGTGCGTAATCATCATCACGGTCTGCCCCAAATCTTTATTCGACTGGCGCAGCATGTTGAGGACGATGCTCGAGCTTTTCGAATCCAAATTGCCGGTCGGCTCGTCGGCGAGCACGATGGCGGGGCGGTTGATTAGAGCCCGGGCAAGCGCGACTCTCTGCTGCTCGCCACCGGAAAGCTCATTGGGCCGATGTTCCAGACGTTGGGCAATGCCAAGCATGTCGGTGATCTTCTTCAGGAACGCGGGATCGGGCTTGCCCAAACCGGCGATGTCCACCGCGATCTCGATGTTCGAACGCGCGCTGAGGGTGGGCAGAAGATTGAATTTCTGAAACACAAATCCGATCTTGCTCTTGCGCAACCGGGTGCGCTCGCCGTCGGAAAGCGTGGCGAAATCCACTCCGTCGATGGTAACGCTTCCCGAGTCGGCGCGGGTCAATCCGCCCAGCAGATAAAAGAGGGTGGACTTGCCGCTGCCCGAAGGGCCGACGATGGTGACGAACTCACCCTTTTGCACGCTGAAGGAAATACCGCGCAGGGCTGGCACATCCACTTTGCCAACCCGGTAGGTTTTGCGGAGTTCCCTGGCTTCAAT
>DATNNO010000113.1:0-25611 GCA_035601775.1 Terriglobales bacterium
GGCAGCTTCTTTAACGTCCCCGGCTATGGGATGATGTGGCAACCGTATTTTGCCGGCGCTGGCTGGGATCCGTTCATGAACGGCGCCTGGGCATTCTCTCCCGGCTTTGGTTATGGCTGGGTCTCTGGGTACCCGTGGGGTTGGACACCGTACCACTACGGTTCATGGGTTTACCTGCCGACCAACGGATGGGCATGGCAGCCCGGCGGTTCTTGGGCGGGATGGACGCAACCAAGGATCATCCACCCACCATCGCACTTCCTCTTGCCGCAGCCCCCGTCCAATTCAAGCCATGGAACCATCGTCGTGAACCGGGGCCTGATGCCTATCCAATTCGGAAGATCGTCCAACTGGCTGGAAATCTCCAGCAACTCTGCGGGACTCGGAATTCCGCGTGGGGGTATCAAGAACCTGAACCAACTATCGCGCACGGCTCAGCAGGATGGATTTGCGACGGCAAAGGTTCACACTGCGCCCGTGGGGATCAACTCGTGGCATAGCGGATATTCTACACCGGCTTCGCAGACAGGAGCATGGCATGGCGGCAGCGCCCCCAGCGTTTCAGCCGGGCATGCCAGCTCGGGTCATTCCAGTGCTCATCGTTAACGCGAGCTTGGGGTATTTTTGCAGCAAAATGAAGGCGGCCTTCGGGCCGCTCTTTTCTTTTGGGCCTTAGGCTCACACACGCTACTAAGAGGAAAAGTTGCCGCATGGCTAGAAGCTCAGCGGTTGGTCGCCGCACAACATCTGTCTGGTGATGTTTTGTTAAGACATCGGTGTCACTTGGCTTACTCGTCAGATGCCAGAATGAAATGCGCGTGGTAAGCTTTCTGTCCGTCCCAGCAAATGAGAACTCAGAGGGTAACTAACATGCGATCGTTTCTACTGCCGATTTTTCTGTTGGGCTGTTTGTCATTCCCCGGATTCACCCATCTCGGATTCGCCCAAAACACGCCCGCGCAAGGCTCCAGCAAATCGGCTCCTCAGCTTGATCACTTCGATCCGAAGAAGGTCGACGCTTCGGTCGATCCTTGCACCGATTTCTACCAGTACTCGTGCAATCGCTGGATTGCTGACAATCCCGTGCCTGCAGATGAAGTGTTCTGGGGATCTTTCGGGAAGCTTCAGTTGTGGAACGAGACCTTCGTCCACCAAACCGTGCTCGAGGTGGCAGCCAAGCCAGCGGCGGAGCGCACTGCTGTCGAACAAAAGGTCGGCGATTACTGGTCCGCCTGCACGGATGAGAAGCAGAGAAATGCGACTGCGCTCGACACCTTGCGGCCTCAACTGCAGCGGATCGAGGCCATGCGCAGCAAGAGCGAGATCGCTGACGTGGTGGCCGATCTCCATCGTTCGGTCCCCGGCGCCTGGAATCCCGCCGATCCCGCGACCTTTGCGGCTTTGTTTGGCTTTGGCGCGCAGCCAGACTTTCACGACACTACGCATGTGATCGCGCAGTTCGATCAAGGCGGCATGGCGCTTCCGGGGCGCGAGTTCTACCTGAACGATGACGCGAAATCCGTCGAGATCCGAACCAAATACGTCGCCCACATCGCCCGCATGTTCGAACTTTCTGGCGTACCATCTGCTCAAGCAAAGATGGATGCAGCCGTCGTACTGCAAATGGAAACAGCAATGGCAAAGGCCGCGATGGACATCGTCAAGCGGCGCGATCCCAAGAACCTCGATAACGAAATGAATCTGGATGCGGTCAAGAAGCTGGCTCCATCCTTTAACTGGAGCCGCTATTTGCAATTGGTCCATGCTCCAGCGGCGACTACCTTTATCGTGACCTCGCCCGATTTCTTTCGTGGAACCGAGCAACTGATCCAAAGCGAGCCCCTCGAGCACTGGAAGGCATATTTGAAATGGCAGTTACTGAACGGTCTGGCGGGATCGCTGAATGAGGATTTCGAGAACCAGGATTTCACCTTTGTCGCTCAAACGCTGTTCGGCGCGAAAGAGATTCAGCCTCTCTGGCGCAGGTGCATTCAGGCGGAAGACCGCGACATCGGCCAAGCGCTGGGACAGGCCTATGTAGCGCGTGCTTTTTCACCCGAGAGCAAAGAGCGTGTCCAGCAGATGGTGAACGCGCTCAAGGCCGCGCTGGGCCAGGAAGTCGATTCCATGGGCTGGATGAGCCCACAAACCAAGAAGCAGGCCCACTTGAAGCTTGCCGCCCAGATTGACAAGATCGGGTATCCCGACCATTGGCGCGACTACTCGGCTCTGGAGATTCATCCTGACAACCATCTGGCCAATGTGGAGCGTGCTGCGACATTCGAACTTGACCGCCAGCTCCAGAAGATTGGGAAGCGGCTGGACCGAACCGAGTGGGGAATGACGCCACCGACAGTGAATGCCTACGAGGATGCCCAGACCAACACCATCAACTTTCCGGCCGGCATTTTGCAGCCGCCGTTCTTCGATCCCACCAAGGATGACTCGGTAAACTATGCTGCCGCCGGCGCGGTGATTGGGCACGAGACGATCCATGGGTATGACGACCAGGGGCGCAAATTCGACGAGAATGGAAATCTGCGCGACTGGTGGACCGCTGACGATGCCAAGGCGTACGACAAACGAGGCGACTGCATCGCCGACGAGTACACTGAGTTCGTCCCCGAAGCCGGCGTGCAACAAAACGGCCGCTTAACCCAAGGCGAGAACACGGCCGACAACGGCGGAATCCACTTGGCATTATCCGCGCTTGATATAGACCTCAAGGGGAAAGGTCAGAGCCTGGATGCCAAGGGAGAAGACGGTCTGACTGCACTGCAACGCTTCTTCCTGTCATACAGCAACATCTGGTGCAGCAATATCCGTCCGGAACTCATGCGTACGGTCTTGCTCAGCAACCCGCATCCGCTGGACAAGTACCGGGTCAACAATGTAGTATCGAACATGCCAGAATTCGCCAAGGCTTTCGGCTGCCACAAAGGGCAAGCCATGGTGCGCGAGAACGCTTGCCGGGTGTGGTGAATCGTGCTGGCGGACTCTTGTTGATGGAGGCCGGGCGTCCCCGCCCGGCTGGACGGGCGAGACGCCCGTCCTCCATCATCTTCTCGCATCACTTCTTCGCGTTCGCGGCTTCGTCCTTCAGGTAGTTCGCGCTCAGAGTCCCTTTCGTCTTGGCCAGTTCGATTAACGTGGGATAAAACTGCACGAAAGTCGTGTCCACCGCGGCATGCTGCTCGTGGCACGAGTAGCACGCAGCCTCCTTCGGAACCTGCTTTGCGGGCGTCGCCTCGTCGAAGCCGAAGAAAGCCCACTTGCCTGGAAAGCGCGATTCATCTTTGATATGCACTTCCCTGCCCATCACGCCCGGCGTCTGATAGTGGCCCGCCTTGTTAATCGAGGCCTTGCTCCCCGCCATGCGAGCTTCCAACACCAGCATGGTTTTGTCCGGCCAGGTGCCGGTCTGAAGGAATGCCTTGTACGCATCGGGGTTCACAAAAACGTTGTCGAACATCGAGTGATCCATGCCCATAGCGTTCGGACTATAGCTCATGTCGATACCGGAAGTCAGATAGACCCATTCCCGGTAGTTTGCGGGAAAAATCAGACGGCCATCCGCGGTATACGTTGGCGTCTGTGTGGACGAAGGGTTTTCAGCCGCCTGCGCGGCCGTAGTCTGTGAGTCGTACTGCGCAGTGAACAGGAAGGCCAGGCAAAGCAAAAGCCAAGTGCGCATGGGTTACATCCTCCTCGTATTTTCAAAATCGTAAGCTGTTCTCATTCTTGCCGAAGCGCTGTGAACGGATCGATAAGCGTCACTCGGCGCGCCGGTACAAAACAGGCCAAACCTGCAACTGCGACAAACAACAGTGAGACGGCAGCGAATGTAAATATGTCGGTCGGGCTGGTGTCATACAGCAAGGATGAGAGAAGGCGACCGAGCACGATGGCGCCAATCAAACCCAGAGCTGTACCGGCGAGGGCGACTGCGAGTCCTTGCCGAACGACCATGCGAACCACGGAATTCTTTGGCTGGCCTAGAGCCATGCGGATCCCTAGTTCGCGAGTCCTCTGGCTGACAGTTAGTGCCATAATGCCAGCGATGCCGCTGGCGCTGATCACCAGAGCCAGCCCGGCAAATACGCCCAGCAGAATCGTAGTGATCCGGGGAGAAGCGAGTGATTCGTGTTGCAGGCGCTCAATCGTATCCACCTGGTCCACGGCGAGCTGCGGATCGACGTCGTAAAGAGCTTTGCGAAGCAATGACGTCATGCTGGTCGGGTCGCCGGTCGAACGCACCACCAAGCTTCCCGCGAATCCCATTCCCGATTGATCGATGGGCATGTAAACTTCGTCGCTGACTGGGTGGTCGAGACCATATTCTTTCGCGTCTCCGACCACACCGGCGATCGTGATCCAGCTCTTCCCGGCATCGAACGTAATGCGTTTGCCAACCGGATCCTCCAAAGCCCAGCGGTGATGAGCCATCGTCTGATTGATGACGGCGACTGGCACGGCATTCGCATCGTCGTGATCGGTGAAAGTCCTTCCTCGCAATAGTGGCTGCCGGATGGTTTCAAAGAAGCCAGGGCCCACTACAGTGGTATCCACCAGCGGCTGCAGCTCGCCCTTTGACACCGCTCTGCCCTCGATCTCAAAGCCAACGCTTCCCGGTCCGCCAGTGATGGCGGCCGGGCTGAATGGAAAGCTACTGGCGAGGGCGGCGGACTCTACGCCTCCAACCGCTCGAACACTTCGGAGAATGTTGTTCCCTAGGGCCACCGACTGCGCGGGTTGGGTATAGCGTGAGAAGTTGGGGCTAAGGCGCATGGTAAGCACGCGATCCGGACTGAACCCCGGGTCTACGCTCACCAGCCTCAGAAAGCTGCGGATCATGAGACCCGCGCCGATCAGAAGAACAAAGGAGACGGCGATTTGCATCACCACCAAAGCGGCGCGGAGCTGTTGCCGCCCCATGCCACTCGTGCTTTGTCCGCTCCCTTGTTTGAGTGCGTAGGAGACGTGCTCACCCGAAGCGAGCGCGGGAGCGAAGCCGAACAGGAGGCCCGACAAAACGGAAACCACCAGGGTGAAGACGAGGACGACTCCATCTATCCTCACCTCGGAAGCACGCGTGGTGAAGCGCTCCGCGAATCTCACCAGGAGTGCCAGCGTTGGGGACGCAAGCTCAAGTCCCAAAGCTCCGCCGGCGAGCGAGAGCAGCACGGTTTCGGTGAGCAACTGACGGACGAGCCGGGCCTTGGTCGCTCCCAGAGCGCTGCGAACCGCCAACTCGCGTTCCCGTTTCAAGAGGCGAGCGAGCATTAGGTTAGCCACGTTCGCACAAGCAATAAGCAGCACGAAACCGGCTGCGCCCAGCAATACCAGCAATGTGCTCCGAGCCCGGCGCGTCAGGTCCTCGCGCAGCGGCGCCGCAGCCATCGCATATCCGTAAGCTTTCGGATAGATCTCCGGATACGCACTCTCGATCTGACGCGCGATGGTAGAAAGGTCGGCTTGCGCAGTCTGCAGCGAGACTCCAGGTTTCAGGCGGCCAAAGACGGTCATCATGCGGGATTTGCGGTTGGCCATGAACCCCGCCGAAGAGCGAGTGGGGCACTGCGACGTGGGCATGTAAACGTCGTTTTCCGCCGGATACTGCGGCACCGGGGGCAGCACGCCGATCACGGTATGCGGCCGGTTATTCATGTGAAAGACTTTGCCCACGATGTTGGGGTCACCGCCTTGATGACGTTCCCAGTACTCGTAGCTCAACACCAGAACCGCGTCTGCATTCGGCGATTCGTCACTTGCGAGGAAGCTTCTGCCCAGAAGAGGTGTCACGCCCAGAACATCGAAGAAATTCGCCGAGACTACAGCCGTCTGCACCCGCTCCGCACTGTCGTCTCCCAGCAACAGAAAGGCCATGCTGTGGTATTCGACGACGGCGTCAAGCGTGTGATTCTGCTCTCGATAGTCCACCAGTTCTTTGTAAGAAAACGGCACGTCCGCCAAATGAGCATGGGGAGCCTGCTGATGCAGGACCACAAGCTGGCCGCCGTGCGAATAAGGAAGCGGGCGCAACAACACGCCGTACACCACGCTAAAAATCGCCGTGTTCGCGCCGATGCCGAGCGCCAGCGTCAACACCACCAATGCTGAAAAGCCCGGATTGTTGCGCAGCACGCGAATTCCGTAGCGCAAATCCTGCAGCACGGTTTCCATCCAGGCTCCGGCACGCACATCCCGTACTTCTTCCTTGACCTGCTCCACTCCGCCCAGTTCGAGTCTAGCGGCGCGACGCGCGGCTTCCGGCGACATCCCGCCTTGAATCTTCTCCTCGGTCAACAAATCGAGGTAAGAAGAGACTTCCTGGTCGAGTTCCCGCTCGTTCTCCTGCTTGCGTGACAGGTTGCGGAACAGGCTCGTAATTCGCGAAAGCCATCGCATGGTTGAGTCTTCTTCCTACGGGGTCTCGAGCGCCTGGGCGATGGCGAGCGAAATCCGCCCCCAACGCTCAGTCTCGGTTTCGAGTTGCCGGCGACCCGCCTTGGTGAGGCGGTAATACTTGGCCCGCCGATTGTTTTCGGATTCACCCCAAGTAGAGGTGAGCCATCCTTCCTCCTCCATGCGGTGCAGGGCAGGGAACAGCGAGCCCGGCTTCACTTGAAAGGTTCCGCGCGTGATCTGCCCGACGCGTCCGGCGATCCCCAGCCCATGCATTTCCTGGAGCGCGAGCGACTTCAAGATCAGCAGGTCGAGGGTTCCCTGAAGCAGCGGGGTTTGTTCTTGAGCCATGTCCATACTCCTATAGACGTTCTGTAGAACGCAAGGTTAGCGCCTCCCCTGGTTGAATGTCAACGGAATACGGCATTGTCAAATCAAGTGCCTGATGGTGCGTGCGTCCTTATGTAATGTTCTCTGCATCCCGGTAAATCGCGTATACTGAAGCCAGCCCTTAACCACGAAGATCATCGCAACCAGCCCTGCGCCTTCGCGATTGAGAAGACTCAAGAGCCGAGGTCCGGCAGGAGATATCGATGTCGTTAATTAATGGAGACAAGTCCCGAGCCCATCGTGAACGGAAGCAGAACATTCAGCGCCGGATACGAGGTAAAGCACTACTCCAGGCCGAGGCTGCCAAAACTAAACAAGCGGGCGTGCGCAAGAAGGTGAAAACCGTCATCCATCCCGAGCCGGTCGCGCAATAGTTTCGTGGACGGCTCAGAACTGCGATGCTTCGGATGGATCGCAACCCGCAAAATCATCCCTGGAGGTGGGTATGGCTGGACGAAGTCGCTCAAGCTTTAACAAACGCCAGAAAGAGCGCTCGCGTCAGGACAAGCAGCGCGAAAAATTAGAAAAGAAGCAGCAGCGAAAGCTGGAAAAACAATCGGGCGTCCCAGGCGATAACGACGACTTCGGACAAAACGATTTCAGCTTAGCCGGAGATTATGAAGAGCCCGAAGAAGTGACCACCTCCAATTCGAACGCCGAAGATTAGACAACCGCACCAGAGCTGGCCTCATAAACACCTTTTCGCACGCTCGAGCTTTAGCGATGCCCACGTAGGCTCGGACCCCTTCGTCCGGGTGGCCGGGCGACGGACCGACCTCGCTTACTGTGTGATGGCAGCTGGGCCATACTCCCTTTCCCAGGCACGTCGCCTCCTCAAGGCCGCTCGTGCGCCGATCTAAAACTCGTAGCGCAATGCGAACTGCATGACGCGAGGTTGGGTCAGCAGACCCGCGTAGGTGCCGAACGAGTTTGGCGGCTGCGCCAGTGAGGGAACCGCTGAGCCCACAGCTTGGTCGTTGAAGCGGACCAGGTTTAGCACGTTGAACACCTGCCAGGTAAACTGCAGGCTCTGGCTCTCGAAGGTTTTCCAGCGTTTGCTGAGACCCAGGTCCAGACCGGCGTAGCCGTCTCCGCGCAGGATGTTTCGGGAGCCGCTTCCGCCTGGCAGGGGAATGTTGAAGTCCTGCTGGGCCGCGGCTGGATTGGCGAAGAGCGTCACGGAACCATTCGGCTGGCGGTAAACGCCCGATTTGACCGGCGTTGTCATCTGAGCCAGGCCGGTGTACTGCCAGTCGGTGGGCCAGTTCTGGCCGACGTCAATGCTAACCGGGAAGCCGCTGGTCCAGCGAGCGATGCCGGAGAGCTGCCAGCCGCCGACCAAGGCTTCGGCCACGGAACCCGCGTCGCCGGCGAAGCGCTTGCCCCGGCCGAAGGGCAGGTCCGCAATCCAGTTGGCGTTGATCTGGTGCGTCAGATCGAAGTCGGAGACGGCTCGCAGGGCGTTCAGGTTGAAGGCATTCTCCAGCCGGCTGCCGAGCAGTCCAATATTCTGATAGCCCACCAGAGCGAAGCCTACGCGCGACGCGGTCGAGGTGATGTCGATCGACTTCGAATACGTGTAGTTGAGGTCGAATTGCAGGCCGTTGCCGAACTGCTTTCGCAAGGACGCTTGCAGCGCGTTGTAGTTCGAGTTGCCCACCGAACTCCATCCAAAGGCAGAGATGGCCTGATCGTTCATAAACTTGCCGGCGCCGCCGTTGAAGCCGGTGGGGCCGTTGAAGAACAGAGGGTTGGTGAAAGGTGGATGGGAGCCGTTGTCTCCGAGATAGCCGTAGAGATCGATATCGGCCAGGCCCACGATCTCATTGCCGACGTAAGCGCAATTGGGATTGTAATAGAGATCGTAGACCGCCTGAATGAGGCCCGCACTGCCGGGAGCAGGCTGGCCCCCGCAATAACTCGCGTAGCTGGTAGCGCCGCCGCTCAGGCCTGGCAGCATGTCATGCCAGTAGGCCGCGGTCGGACCGATCTTCGCATCGCTAACCGTTGCAAGGAACGCCGTGTAAGCCGCCGCGCTGCTGAACTGATTAGGGTTGGCCCGGGCCAGCTGGGATAAGGCAGTGGCAGCTGCGTAATAGTCGATCTTAGTTTTGGGATCGACTATGTCGAGCGGCTGATTCAAGTCTCGCTGGGTCAGCAAATGACCGCCAAAACGGCCGATGTACGACAGTTGCAGCGAGAAGCGGTTAGGGAGCTCGCGGCCAATCGAGAAGTCAACGGAGTAGGAGTGCGGAGTCTTCAGGGTGTCGTCCACAGCCCACAGGTTGGCCTGGGCGTTGAGGGCGAGAGTCTGCGGGAACGCTCCAGGAGGCGCCGGCGTCAGGAAGCCCACGCCGTTCCGGTTCATAGTAGGTACGACGTTGATATTCGCGATGCGCGGCACATCCTGGGCATCGTCGATGCCGACCTGGCAGCAGGTGTTTTGCAAAGTGTAGGCGAAACCGCCGGGCGCGTTCTGGTCAAACGTGTTCAGCAGTTGAAAGCCGGCCCGGTCGTAGACCTCGCCGAACCCGGCTCGGATGGAGGTCTTGCCCGCTTCACCAAATATCGTCCGCAGCCAGCCCGAGTCCGGGCGAGGGGAATACGCCACGGAGATGCGCGGCGCGAAGTCGCTTTTCGACAGATGGTAGAAGCCGGGGCCATTGTTGGCCGGCCCGCCAGGGCTCAAGCTGATTTTGCCCTCCGACGTATATCCCAAACCTTGCTTCATGTTGTTCTCATTAATGGCAAACTGCTGCCCCAAGCTGAAGGAGGGAGCGATTTGCAGCCCGTTCGTCTCCCATGGGGGCGGAAACAGCGACCAGCGCAACCCGTAGGTGATGGTCAAATTCGGTCTGACCCGCCAGGAATCCTGCCCATAGAACTCGTACCAGTTCAGACCGTAGTTTCGCTTCATGGGCAAGCCCGTGGGCGAAATCGGATTGCCGCTGGCGTCCACGAGATAGTTCTGTACTTTGCCGTTCTTGTCATAGTTGTACTGCGCCACTACGTCGGAAACGATGCCCAGCAAGCCGATCATGGGCCGGTCATAGCCGGCCTTGTCGGCGAGATTGACCTCGGGCGCCCCGTTGGGGAACGTGGCATCGCGGAGGTTGGTGGGATCCAGCAGGCTGGCGCTGTCCGCCAAAGCAGTGGGCGACATCCAACTCGAAGTACCCAGCCCAAAGTTGAAGGAGTGCTGGTAGCTGATGCGGGGATCGCGGGCCAAGCCAACGCTGGCGCCGAACTGGAGTGTGTGCGTGCCCTTTGTCCAGGAGAAGTCATCGGTCAGATTGTTGACTGGGAGTTGGAAGTTGTGGCTGTAAGCCAGTCCCTGATCGAGGCCGATAAACGTGTTCCACTCCTGGTTGGCATCGCCCACTACGCCGTAACTCTGACGCGTGAAGCCCCAGTGAAAGGAGTTGACCATGGCGGCACTGAGCAGCGTGGTGTATCCCAGGGCGAAGCCTTTGCTGTGGTCGGCGACGGTTTGTATGGGCGGACCCCCAGGCAGCAACGGAGCCTGCGGGTTTTTTAGATTTTGTAGCGCGCCGCGCCAGAACAACGTGTGCTTGCCGGCGGTATCAATGCGATAGTCGAGACGGGCGATGAAGGCGTCGTTGTTGAGGCTGACCGGAGCGCGAAAGCGGAAGCCGGAATAATTCAAATTGTCGCCCACCGAAGTGTCGTTGGTGACGAACTGACCCGTGCAATAGGTCTTGTCGAAGTAGCCGGTGTGATTGGTCAAGTCGAGCATCACGGGATTGATCCCCTGATGCACCGGGTCGAGATTCTTGATGTCCGTGGCCGTTAGCGTGGTGATGCCGCCATTGACGTTCTGATAACTCAGGTTTCCCTGACACAGGGAAGGGGTGGGAATGGAGCGCACGGCGCTCTGCTCTTCCCGCTCGCGCGTGCCTTCGTAGTTGGCGAAGAAGAACAGGCGATCCCTCTGAATTGGTCCCCCCAGGGAGACGCCGAAGATGTTGCGATTCAGCTTCAGCGGTTTGTTCGGCTCGCCGTCACGGATCTGCGCTCCTTTTACGAGGTAGTCATTGGCGCTGGTGAAAGAGTTGCGAACGTATTCATAGGCCGAGCCGTGAAACTGGTTGGTGCCGCTTTTGGTGACGAGCGTAACCTGTGCACCGGAACCCTGGCCCTGGTCGGCGCCGTAGTTGGTGGTCGTCACGCGGAATTCCTGAACCGAGTCCAATGTGACGGGCAGCACTGAGGTGAAGGCATAGCCGTTAGCCTGGTCGTTGACGTCAACGCCGTCAAGCGTGATGTTGCTCTGGTCGCTGCGCGCCCCGTTCACCGCTCCGTTACGAGTGTCCTGATCCCTGTCGATGTCGTTGCGGTTGCCGGTATAGGCCACTCCGGCCTGCAAACTGAGCAGGTCGGGCACGTTGCGCCCTTCCAGAGGAACCTGTTTGACCTGCTTCTCCTCGAAGGAGTTGCCGATGGAAGCGTCCACCATGTTCAACGCGGGCTGTTCCGAGGTCACGGTTACCGTTTCGGTGGCTCCTCCAACTTTGAGTTGGGCATTGATGGTGGCCGGCGTGTTTACCAGCAACTGCACGCCGGTGATCTCATAGCGCTGGAACCCCGCGGCGCTGACGGTGAGCGTGTAGGTGCCGGGAAGGAGAAACAGAAATTGGTACCCGCCCTGGTCTCCAGTGGTCGCGCTTCGTTCCGTCTTGGACTCGCTGTTGGCGAGCACGACCCGGGCTCCGGCGACCGCGCTGCCGGTCGGGTCGGTGACGGTTCCGCGCAGCGAAGTCGTGGCCTGCCCCGCGGCGGCGCCGCTCATCGCCAGAGCGAAACATGCTAAGGCAGCGGCGGTGAAGAGGGGTGGCTGAAAAAGCAGCCGCGCAACGGAAACCCCATGGGTCGTGGACGACTTTGTGTGTCCAATCATCGGCTTCACCTCTTCCTCAAGAATTAATCATGCCGGAAACCTTACTAGAATTGCGCAAGGTCTAACACTAACGATTGGGGCTGTCAAGGAAAAACTTCTTATGCGAGCGGGTAAACTTGATTGCGTTCAAGCGACCAAGACTCGGAGGGAGTTAGCCGCGCGATGTCGACAGCAGGCTGTGATTTGGATACGCGCTGCCGACAGATTGCCAGGGCTGGGAGCACGCCGATTCCCGGACTGAGCGCTGCTCCATCCAAAACGTCTTGTACGATTTCATCGCACCACCACGCCTGCGTAGCCGACGACCATTTCGCGGTCGCCGGAGACATCTCCTGACGTTGCGTACTTGATTAGTTCGGCAGAGGTTGCGCCCAGGCGCTTGGTGGCGGTTAGCATCACGACGGCTGGGCCGAAGCCGCACATGCTTATTTCTTCCCGCATCACTACGTCGAACAGACCGCGGGGGTCGAGGGCCAGCATTTGCGCGATTGCCTTGTGGTCTTTTGCGCGGGTGATGGTGTCGTTCTCGTAGTGGTTCATGTCGCTCGAGGCTACGATCAGGATTCTTTCGTCTTGCGCCTGCACTGTGTCGGCTACGGCTTCGCCCAGCTTTTCTAGAATGTCGAACTGTCCTGTGCCTAGCGCAATTGGTACGAAGCTGAAATCGGGACGACGCGATTGAAGGAACGGCAATTCTACCTCGATGGCGTGCTCGCTGCGATGGGCGTCGGCGTCTTCGGTTAGAAGGGGAAATCGTTTCTTTAGGGCATCGGCTAGAGGAGAATCGATTGGGGCTCGGCCTAGAGGGGTTTCCCAGGTGCCGCTGCTCATGATGGCTAGCGGGCGTCCCTTGCCGGTGTGGTTAGGGCACAGCACGATGTAACGCTGGGGCAGATCCACCTGCGCATACACTGCTCCCGCCACCGCTCCCGAGTAGATGTAGCCGGCATGAGGCGCCACGCAGCCGAGCGCTGGAGCCGCTGTCGCTTGGGGCGAGAGATAAGACCTTACGTCTTTGAGCAGGGTGTCGTGATCTTCAGGATAGAAGCGTCCGGCTACCGCGGGATGGCGAACCATCGCATGCATTTTGCATCCCCTTTGTGGTTTAGAAAAGGCTGCAACCACCCTTCGGCTCCGCTCAGGGCAGGCTCCAGACAGTAAGGTACGCAAAAGAAATCACGGACCTGCGGCTTCCAGCAAGGCGCGAAACAACGCTGCGCTTTTTTCCAGCGACAACGCCTCGGCGCGGACTGTCGGTTTTACTCCGGATTTTTCCAGGGCTGCGCGCAGGACCGCGGGTTGGTAGTCTGACTTCAGATTGTTCCAGAGCGTCTTCCGCTTCTGGCCGAATGACTTTCTTAGAAAGTCGATGAAGCCTGCCTCCGGCACATTCAAGCCTTCGATGCGAGAGGCAATCGTAAGCCGGACCACCGCGGAGTGCACTTTGGGCGGCGGGGAAAACGCGTCCGGGGGCAGGGTGAACAGTTTCTCGACGTTGGCATAGAGTTGGGCCGTGGCCGAAAGCAGTCCATACTCGCTGGTACCGGGACGCGCTGCCAGGCGCTCCCCGACTTCGCGTTGCACCATGAGCACGATGGTTTCAAAGTATCTTCGGTACGCGAACAGGCGCAACAGGATATCCGAAGTGATGAAATAAGGAAGATTGCCCACCACCCGCACTTGTTCCGGTTGGTGGTTCATTCCCGGACGCGTGCTGCCGGGCTTGGGTCCGAAGAGCGTGTCGAAATCGATGGCGAGGATGTCGCCCTCGATGATCTCAACATTCGGGACGAGAGAAAACTTCATGCGCAGCTGGGCCGCCAGAACGCGATCGAGTTCAATGGCGATGAGCCGCCGGGCTCGCCGGGCGAGCAGGGAGGTCAGGGCACCCCGTCCGGCGCCGATTTCGAGCACTGTGCTCTGGGAGAGATCTCCGAAGGCCTCGGCAATGCGTACTGCGGCTGAGGGGTCTGCGAGAAAATGCTGGCCCAATTTGGGCGTTCTAGGAGTCGGACGCGCAGCAGACACTTTCGGCACATTGACCCTCTTTCTTTCTGGCGACTACACTAGATATTCATCCCGCGAGTCTCGGCGCAGGAATGGCGTACAGCGATAAGGCTTTCCTATGATAACTTGCGCCGAAGCGGGCCCATAATTTGGGAGGGTTGTCTTCATGCATATTGCCTTTGCTGCCTCAGAGTGCGTGCCTTTTTCTAAGACCGGTGGATTGGCCGACGTGGTGGGCGCTTTGCCGCGAGCGCTGGTCGCTGCCGGACACCAGGTCAGCGTATATCTCCCTCGCTATCGCCAGACCAAGCTTTCCGATGCTCAGACCGTTGTCCGCAGCATTACCGTGCCCTTTGATGACCACTACCGATTCTGCTCCGTGGTGACGGGCGGCAGTCACTCGGGCGTGCGCTTTTATTTCGTGGACTATCCTCCGTATTTTGATCGCGAAGCGCTCTATGGAACTTCCGCCGGCGACTATCCCGACAACGCTGAGCGTTTTGCACTGTTCTCGCGAGCCGTGCTCGAAGCTTCCAAGATTCTGGGCGTCCCCAATGTTTTCCATTGTCATGACTGGCAATCGGCGCTGGTTCCGGTGCTGCTGCGCACGCAATACGCCGAAGACCCCGCATTCCGCGACGTCGCCACCGTCTTCACCATCCATAATATGGGATACCAGGGCCTGTTCGCGCCTGATACTTTGCCGCTGCTCACCCTGCCCTGGGACCTGTTGGCCATCGACAAAATGGAATTCTTTGGTCAAGTGAACTTTCTCAAAGGGGCGCTGGTGTATGCCGATTTCATTACCACGGTGAGCCGTAAGTACAGCCACGAAATCCAGACTGCGGAATTCGGTTTTGGACTGGAAGGCGTGCTGCGCGACCGCGCTTCGACGGTGACCGGAATTCTCAACGGCGTGGACTACGACGAGTGGAGCCCCCAGGCCGACAAATTCATTGCCGCCAAGTACTCGCCACAGGAGTTGACCGGCAAGGCCAAGTGCAAACAGGATCTGCTGGCGGCTTTCGGCGTAGCCAACCCTGATCTGGCTCTGCCGGTGATCGGGATCGTCTCCCGCTTCGCCGCCCAGAAAGGGTTTGACTTGATCGCGCAAATCATGGATCGGCTGGCGCGCGAGGAGATGATCGTGGTCGCGCTGGGCAATGGCGACAAGCAATACGAAGAAATGTTCGCGCGCCTGCAAAAACAGTTTCCGCAAAAGATCGCGATCAAAATCGCCTACGACAACGCGCTGGCCCACAAAATTGAAGCTGGCAGCGACATGTTCCTCATGCCTTCCAAATACGAGCCCTGCGGTTTGAATCAGATCTACAGCCTGAAGTACGGCACCGTGCCCATCGTGCGCGCCACCGGCGGGCTCGACGACACCATCGATCCCTGGGACCCGCGCACCGGCAAGGGAACCGGCTTCAAGTTCACCGACTATAGCGGCGAAGCCTTGTTGTTGACCATCAAAGAGGCGCTGAAGGCTTTCCGCGATCAGTCTTCCTGGCAGACACTCATGCGCAACGGAATGAACAAAGACTTCTCCTGGAACGCTTCGGCCAAGGAGTATGTTCGCATCTACGAACGGGTACGGCAGTCGCGATCAGTCCAGAGTCCGGCCATGGCGGCCGTGTAGGCTGCCGGCGGACATCCCCGGTTGTTCCACGAGCTGTTCAGCCGGGGTTCGCAATCGTAAGCCATCTGTGTCATCAAGCGTGACAGCAGTTGTCACGAATCCTTGACAACGGGAATACGCATGCGTTAGCCTGCAACTCGCCGCTCTTTCTGGCCTATCTCGCGGTGCTGTCTAACTTTGTGGGCTTCTTCCAGGCGAAGAGAGTCGACAGACCGTCCGCTCCCGCTCCCTGCCACATCTAAAAGCCGCGCGCATTTCGGAGTGAATGAAATGACGCGGAGCCTGTCCATTTCGTGCCGCAACGAGGTAGCGCATCACGACTGCTCAAGGGCAATCGGTGCCAAAGGAGACTCTTGGCGTGAAGGTTCACCTGATCAATCCGAGCAGTGTGTCATTTGGGACCGCGGTCATCACTCCGCGCTGGCAGTATGTGCTGGCGGCGGCAACCCCGAAAAGCTTTGGCGACCCCGTTCTGGTCGATGAAACGCTGTCGCAGGTGCATCCCGGCTCTATTCAGGCGGGGGATGCCGTCGGGATTGGCATTCATACGGCGAATGCGCTGCGTGGTTACGAGATTGGCAAGATGGCGCGCGGCCGGGGTGCGTATGTAATCTTCGGCGGAATTCACGCCACGCTCTATCCCGAGGAGGCGCTCGAGTTGGGAGGAGCGCATTCGGTGGTGAAAGGGGACGGAGACATCGCGTGGGGAAGGGCGCTTGCCGATTCCCGCGAGGGAGTTCCAAAGCCCATCTACGCTGGAGGCCAGATCGAAGCCAGCGATTTCGTCGCCGCACGCTGGGATTTGGTTCCGCGCAACCGCTACATGTGGGCCTCGGTGCAGACCGTTCGCGGCTGCCCGAAGCATTGTTCTTTTTGCTCGGTCTGGCGCACCGATGGCCAGCGACCCCGCCAGCGCGCTTCCGATGTTGTGATCGAGGAAATCGTGCAGCTACGCCGGCTGGGCTTTCGTTTTATTGCGCTGGCGGATGACAACTTCTATCCCGTCACTTTGACCGACCTTAGCTTGGCGACTCAGCAAAAAAACACCGCCCGGCTGAATGAACTGAAATCCCTTCGGGCGGAGCGGTTTGAGCTGATGTCTCGTCTCGCCCAGCTCCCGGATGACATGGTTTTCTTTACTCAGATCACGATGGAAGCGGCCGAGGATCTGGAGTTCCTCGATGCCATGAAGGCGGCGCGCATCAAGGGCGCCCTGGTCGGCGTGGAATCGGTTACCCCGGAAGGATTGAAGGATGTCTACAAGGACTTCAACCTGGCAGGCGATAAACTCACGGAACAACTTCGGACATTCCGGCGTCACGGCGTGCACGTGCTCGGCTCTTTCATTTTTGGCCTGCCCAGCGATCGTCCGGAAACCTTCGCGGCCACTGCCGCTGCCGCCATCAGCGCGGAATGCACCTTCGCCCAATTCGTGACCTTGAGCCCCTATCCCGGGACCGTCGATTTCAATCGTTGGGAAAAGACGCTAGGCGACAACCCGCCAACCATTGCAGGAATTCCGCTCACTCGGCGTTGGCTCATACCGCAGGCACTTCGTCCCAAGCTGTATTGGGACCATCCTGTAATGTCCGCCGAAGAGATCCGCTCCCGAACCCAGGGCGTATGGGACAGTTTCTACAGTTGGGGTCCCATTTGGAAGCGTTCTAGCTTCATCAAGTCGAGCCGCGGCCGCATGGCATTTGTGCTTATCTCCAGAATCTACCGGCTCATGTATGCGGATACCGGCATAGCCACGGACAGCGCGC
This sequence comes from Terriglobales bacterium, assembly GCA_035601775.1. Lineage (GTDB taxonomy): Bacteria > Acidobacteriota > Terriglobia > Terriglobales > Acidobacteriaceae > JABDBE01. Next base: position 17,129 of record DATNNO010000113.1, read on the forward strand.
GCGTTACCTGGTCCGGGCGCTGGGCTCGGTGGATGGCGAAACCTTGCCGGTATCTCTTTGCGGGCAGTCCCATGCCGGATCTTGAAGTGCCGGGAGCGCAGCAGCCGGACCTCGAGTCGCCATCGTTGGTTCCATTGTCGTCCTGAGCCATGACTCTGCGCGGTCGACGAACCTTCACTCAGAAGAATCTGCCGTTGCTGCGCTGATACAATCCCTCCAGTAGTCTCCTGTGGTCCCCCTATGTCCGCGCCCGTCAAAACCATCTTTCACGTAGACATGGACGCGTTCTTCGTCTCGGTGGAAGAGCTGTTTGATCCTTCGCTCACAGGCAAAGCGGTGGTCGTTGGTGGCCAGCGCGACGAGCGTGGCGTAGTCTCCGCTGCATCCTACGAAGCGCGCAAGTTCGGCGTGCACTCGGCCATGCCACTGCGCACCGCGGCCAAGCTCTGCCCGCACGCTATCTTTGTGAATGGCCACCCGGAGCGTTATCGGGAGTGCTCCGAGAAAGTCTATCGTGTGCTGACGTCATTCTCGCCGCTGGTCGAAATGGCGTCGATTGACGAAGCCTATCTCGACATGACCGGCACTGCGCGCCTGCACGGCCCGCCTTTGTGCGCTGCCCATGCGCTTCATCAGAAAATCAAGTCAGACACGCATCTGAACTGTTCGATCGGCATTGGAATCTCGCGCTTGATTGCGAAAGTTTCCTCCGCCAAAGCCAAGCCGCATGGAATTCTTTGGGTCATTCCCGGGCAAGAGGCGAAGTTTCTCGCGCCGCTCGACGTGCGTGATATCCCAGGCGTGGGAAAAGTCACGGAACAAAACCTGCAAGACCTGGGGATTCGGCAGGTCGGAGATCTTGCCCGCTTCGACGATGCGTTTCTTGAAAAACACTTTGGCAAATGGGGTCTGGCGCTGGCCGGCAAGGCGCGTGGAGAAGACGCCGGTGGATGGTTCGACACCGAAGTTGGCGCCGATACCGATCCCAAGTCCATCAGCCATGAACACACTTATAACGAAGACACCGCCGATCCGGACCAAATCGAGTCCACCCTGATGCGGCTCTCCGAGATGGTGGGCCGGCGCCTGCGGGAAAACGGATTGCACGCGCGCACCATCCAGCTCAAGCTGCGCTATAAGGATTTCACCACTATCACGCGGGCTCATAGCTTGCCCGCTCCCACTCAACTCGACACCGAGATTTTCGAGGAGGCGCGTGCCTTATTTCGCAAGAACTGGCGCAAGGGCACGCAAGTGCGTTTGCTGGGAGTACACGCGTCATCATTCCAGGCAGCATCGAAACAGGAAGATTTACTGGAAGGCGCTCGCCGTCAACGCTGGCAGCAAGCCCTCTCGGCCGCCGACCGCCTACGCGACAAATTCGGCGAGTCAAGCGTGTCCCTGGCCACAGGATTGAAAGGCGGCTTCCGCGAACGCACCCACGAGAACCCCGCGGGATTGCCGGGCAAGGGAAAACAGCAAGACTAGCGCACTCGCAACAAAGATTTGCAGCCCTTTTTATACTTTCGTGTTCCTTCGTCGTCGACGCCTCAACCAAAACACTTCTCTTGAACTACAGTAGTTCCTGTATAGACACCATTATCATCCATGGCATCTTAGGTCTCGCTGGAGCAGATCCAAAACATGTTGACAGCATGTCCGCCCCGAGGCCGTCGGGGTGTCCTGTCAGGAGGAACCATTGTGAGAAAGTCGATCGTGAGTAGGTCGCTTCGTCTATTGGCAGCCACAGTGACTGTATGCGTTTTGACCGCTTTTACCCAAGCCCAACTCCAACCCAATAAAGCAGCCAGCTACAAAGAGAAAGTGCTGCACGCCTTCACCGGCAAAAGCGATGGAGCGCAACCCACCGATCTGGTGCGGGATGCCAACGGAAACCTTTATGGAGCTACCGCTTTCGGTGGGAATATGAGTGGTAGGTGTGGCCAACAATATGGCTTGCGAGGCTGTGGAATTGTGTTTGAACTAAGTGCCAAGGGGAAATTCAAGGTGCTCCATACGTTCGATTTCAGCGATGGAGTCGTCCCTGGTAATTTAGTCTACGACGCCAGCGGAAATCTCTACGGAACAGCCACATGGGGCGGCAACTCAGCTTGCCAAAATGAGGGCTGTGGGGTCATATTCAAGCTAACCTCGGCGGGCGCGTTCACGCTGCTATACAAGTTCACCGGCGGGTCAGATGGATTGAACCCTAACGGACTGACCATGGGTGCCAAAGGGAATCTTTACGGCACAGCTTGTTGTGGCGAAGTATTCCAGTTAACCGCCTCTGGTAAGTTGGAGGTGCTTTACAGTTTTACTGAGACTGGGACCGGATTAGGGCCAGAGGGAGTGATTGAAGACAGCGCGGGCAACTTATATGGCACAACCTTCGGTGGCGGCGACACGTCCTGTAGCCTGTACGAAGGCAGCGGTTGCGGGTTGGTTTACAAACTGGACACGAGTGGCAAGGAGACGGTGTTGTACAGCTTTAAGGGAAGGTCAGACGGAGCCTTCCCCGCCTCAACTCTGATCATGGATAAAGCGGGAAATCTTTATGGGACCGCTTCATTAGGGGGCGATGAGAAGGGGGTTTGCCACCTCTCTGGTTCGCCCGTAGGATGTGGAACCGTTTTCAAGATTGACACCGCGGGAGCCTTTTCCGTGCTTGTAAAGTTTGATGGTTCGGACGGACTCTATCCCGGCACATTAACGGAAGACGCCCATGGAATCATCTTCGGAACAACCGACTTTGGCGGCAATGTTTGCTGCGGCGTGGTGTACAAGTTGACTGCTGGCAACAAAGAAGCGGTATTGTACAACTTTAAACGACAATCGGACGGTGGATGGCCAGTAAAAGTCGTAGAAGACACCAAAGGGAATCTATACGGCACAACGCTAAATGGCGGCGATCTTTCCTGTGCGCCGGGACAAGGAGTAGGTTGCGGCGTGATTTTTGAGCTGACGCCATAACATACTGGAGCGGTAGAAGAGACTGGTGCCTTGCTCGGTCTTTTCGCCGCTCCCCATCTTTTGGCCGTTGGTAAACTGCTGTTAAACTGCGCTCGAAGAAGCCCAAAATCAAATTCACACACCGGGGACGTCGGACATACGCCATTTAGGACGTTCTGATGCACCAACCTCTGCACTGTTTCAAAAAGTGTTGTTGACCACGCACGCCGAAGGTCATAAAGGCTTCAACTATCCAAGGGGTACACAAAGGAATCATGAATCGCATTGCGTCGGTCCCAAGAAGAAGATCACGAACGTTAGTAATCTATCGAAAGTAAGCACCTTCAGCACATAATCAAGGAGTGGCAGATGAGCTTCAAAGGAAGTGGAGTCAGTAATGAACGTTGTAGAAGAACTCGAAGAAGTCCTGACCCACGATCAAGCGCAGGGACTCGCCGATTTCGATTCAGGCGCAGCTATAAGAGGGGGCTCGTCCACCCAGCAGTTGCTCGATGAACTACTTGGCCGTTTCGAAGAAGATGATTCGCCCATGCTCCTAGCGCACGGCCTCACGCCTGAGTTTTACACTGATTCTGACGACTAGGATCTCTCGAGAGCAAAATGAGCCCAGAGCGATGGAACTTGAGTCATTGTTCCGGCTCCCCGTAGAGGCTGGCCTCGCTAACGGGCGCAGATGCAGTCTCAGTTCCCTTAACTCCCAGCCTCGTTCGTGCTGAGAACATAGGCCCTCGTGCGGGCGTTGTTGGGGCAAACGCTGACAGGCCCAGCGGAACCTTAATATCGTCATAGATGGCTTCGACTCCGCCGCGCATGAAGTAAGTCTCATGCCAGAATCCTGTGCCGCCGGAACCGCGCAGAAAAGTCTTCCACCATTGCATGTGCGGCTCGGAGCGTGCCCATCGCTCCAACGATTCGAAGTCGCGCCAATACTGGCGCATTCCCACATGCGGAGGCAGGAGCGAATAGACTATGGGTTCGTGCCGCAGCAAGCCGTCGGGCGTTGCCGCCACTGAATTTGCAATCTTCGGTCCGAAGCCAAACAACGTTTTGAGTCCTGTCATGGCATTGACCCTCATGCCCAGGTAAATCACGACAAGGTCTGGATAACAGGTCAGATCCACCGTGCGCCGTTCAACTTTCATGGCCGTCTCCATGGCATTAATTGTCGCGCCCCTTCAAGTATGAGAACGAGCACCGCCAGGATGCAAGCGAGAATTTCCAACTTGAGGATAGTCAACCGACAGTCTTACCAGAAAAGACGAAGGCCGGAACTCCGGAATTGCTTCCGGTTCCGGCCTGCGCTTCCATCAACTCGTTGAGAATCCTGGCTAGGCAGACGGGCGAGGACGCCCGTCCTCCATCGACATCGGTCTAGTTGCTCGGCGTTGTATTAGAGGCCGACGTCGCGTTCCCGGGATTGGCGTCGCTAGTGAGGCGGCTCAGTCGCGGGAAGAATGGCGTTACCTCAAACGGCATCTTGTCGCGCGCGGAGGTGATCGCCACCGGCGCGGACTTGGCCAATTCGACACGGTCGGTCCATGCATTCAGTTTCACGCGTCCACCCATGGGAAGTGCCGCGATCTGATCCAGTTTGTTCGGATCCAGAGCGGGGCCCGAGGTGGTAAGCGCCGATAGCCGCATGAGTTGACCCTTGTCGTTGGTGAAGCTGTTGCCTAAATGGGCGGTCAACAACGCGGAGAGCTCCGGAGCCCGTGTCACAAGCTCTTTCAGGAACAACGAAGGCACGTCCAGCTTTTGAGCGTAGGGCGAGTTCTTCAGCAGTTCCATGGCCTTGGTGTCGGCTGCTGTTTCTTCTTCCGGGTTGTGGCGGAAGCCGAAGTTATTGTAAGTCGATTCATCGGTGAACAGCATGCGGTCGTTGAAGGCGAACTTGCTTCCCAGGTTGTGTCCCAGAACAATGTGCGCCAGTTCGTGCGAGAGCACCATCGCCAGGCTGGCTTCGTCGGGAAGCACGTCAACCAAACCGCGGCTGACCACGATGGTGTTGCCGACGCTGAAGGTTTCCAGCGGAGAAGTCAGCATGACCCGAGTCCGCACGGGACGCGGCAAGTCGATGTTGTTGGTGACGATCAGGTTGTTGACTACGGTCTGCAGGACTTTGTCGACTTCGCCTTCCGGAGCCACCAATCCCGACTCTTGCAGACGCTCGACCACATTGTCCTCGGCTTGCTGTTGCCATTGGCGTTGAGCCTCCAACGGAGACGCGTCCGATGTCGAAGGCGTTTCGTCCTTCACCGAGTCGACTCTCACCTGCGTGAGTTCGTCTTCCTTCGAGCCTTTCTTCAAGTCATAGCCCCAGATACGGCTCTGGGCCTTGAATGCCATTCTGTCCTTGGCGCCGTAGCTGAAGTCGCCTTCTTCGCTGTAGATGTAGGCCGGAAGCCAGTAGCCTGGGATGAGGTTCAGTCGCCAGCTGTCCATGTGGAAGTACATGGCATTTCTTGGCCGGGGCGCATAGGTGCCGTTCAGCCGTACGACGTTGTAATCTTGGTCTTCGACCCAGATGCGGCCCAGGAAGCGGCCTTTGCCAGCATCCTTCTTGGGGGTAACGTCGAAGACGAGGCAACGCACGTCGCCCAGGAACTCGCGGCGAACGTACTTGAATCCGTAATGACCGCGGTCGAAGTCTTCGCGATCGACGAAGATCATCCAGGAGAAGCCCATGGGTTTGTATTCAAACTTGAACAGCTTGCTGACTCCGCCCAGCAGGTTCTTCTCGAAGCTTTCGTCCTTGGAAAGGTAGTCGCGCCGGTCCACATTTTGTCCCAGGTCCAGGCGGCCAAGGAAGTAGTGGTCTTGACTGGGCACGGCGCCGAGTTTCGGATCGGGCTTCAGGTTCTGGAGATAGGTCTCGACCAGCGGTGTCCGGGTCTTCAGCATGTCCATCAGCGCATGCTCGCGTTCGATGGCGCGATCCACCACCTGATCCATGGTCGTGGGCGGAGCCTGAGCACTGGGTGACGGCGCGGCTGCGGATTGCCCCGAAGCCGGGTTAGAGGGCTGCGGTGCAGCCGGTTGAGCCGTCGGCGCCGGCGTGGTCGCGGGTTGCGACGCGGCCCCTGGCGCGGCGTTCGATGACGGCGATTGGTCCGTTGTCTGCTGCGCCATCGCGCTCAGCGTGATCAACAGGAAAGCAGTAAGCATCCATTTCCAAGTACGCATGACTCTGGTCCTCTCTAAACTTTTCAAATCAGTCTCTGCAAAACTTCAGTACGCTAACTGGAAAACCACATGTACGATCGCCGTGGAATCCACGGGTGAACCAAGACGCAGGGCCGGCTTGAACCGCATATGATTGGCGGCGGTCATTGCCGCTTCATCCAGCCCATGACCCAAACCGCGTACCACGCGATTGACGTGCAGTTGCCCGTTCGCCCCAAACAGCACTTCGAGCAGCACTTCTCCCTCCAGCTTGAGATGGCGGGCTTCCTGCGTATAAACCGGGCTGGGTTTGGAGATGATTTCCACTTGCGTGGTGGCCGGGCCACTGTCCGCTTGAGCAACCTTGGCCGCGTTGTGAGAAACTTCCTGCGCGCCGAATCCCGCGGTCTGCACCGAGGCGCCTCGACTGCCGCGATTATCACCCTGCGCAATCCCATTTCCGAAGCCCGCGCTGGCGATAGTGCCCTTGATGCCTTTCGCTCCGCCCGTTCCGTTACCATTGCCCTGGCCTTCCGGCAAATCAAACGACCCCAGCTTGGCGGACACGAGATGGGCATTGTCCTTGCCCTGTCCTTTCAGGCCATTCGGATCGCCGAATCCCCCCGTCTGCACCTTCTGTATGGGAGCGCTGACGGTGGCCGCGGCTGAGCTGCCAAACGCGCCCGTGTACACGATCTTCTCCGGAAGAGCGCTGGGCGGCGGCGCTAAATCAGGGGACTTGAACTTGGCTTCGAGCTGGGGAGCCTTCTCTTCGTCCTCCTTCTTCTTGCGCGTGCGGATATCTTTGGGCACAAACAATTTTGCGGCCGGGAAAGCCACCGGCGGCGGCACCTTGGGAACGACTACCGGACGCCGAACCTTCGCCTTCGGCCTGACCGGTTCCGGCTTCAAATCGGGTCTTGGAATCAATTCGGTGACCGTGTATCTCTGCCTGAGCCGCAGCGTGTCCGGAAAGAAGAAGCCAGCCCCCAGCAGCAGCAGGATGATGAAGACTTCGAGGCCATAGCTGGTCGCTAAAGTGCGCCAATCCATTCTGCGGTCAGGCAGAAGACCGAACTCAAGTTTGCCAGGCATAGCCATCCACACACTCCAAGAGGGAACCCGAGCCCGTGGGGAGAGTGCGCGGGTAGAGGTTCTAACTTACGGGAGACTGGGCGATGGGTAAACGTGTCTCCGGCACCTGTACTTAGGTAACCAGCAGTCGCCCAAAACGGAATCAGCCCCAAAACGGGAGAACCAGGCGAAAGCAAGAACCGTTTGAGACCTTTAGCCACGTCGCGATTCTAGGCTGTGGATACAGGAACAGAATGTGACGGATGACCTAAGCACCCACAAAAAAGGCGCAAGGGCGGACCAAACTCTGTGCTGGCGGGGCGAGGATCATTTGTCAGAGCGAGTTCATGGCCATCCTGAGCGGAGTCGAAGGACCCGCATCGCCATTTTTCTCCCAAACGCCTTAAGGAATTCTCCCCATGTAGCGCCGGCGTCCCTCCCGCCGCTTCGCCAGACATGCCCAGGAAACCGAGGGGAGCGGAATAAGTGGCCTCCCCAACGCAGAGAGCGTACCTCCTTGCGTTGTAGGCGCAAGCGACCGTTCTCGCTCGTGCTGCAGTCGCCTCAGGAAGAGTGTGAGGCTCCGTTTTGCGAAGATTTGCCGACAAAGGCTCTATGCGTGAAGAAGCAGCACAGAACCACCAAACACCAGCCCCGGCAGGGGCGGCCGATATTAGCCCAGGACGCAAGTCCTGGGTACGGGCAGAAAAAAGATTCAGGCCCCGCATAGCCTGCCCTGAGCGAAGTCGAAGGGGGCGCCACGGCAGTTCGCAGGCAGAATTCTTTATCCAGCGCCACCCCGAAGAGCGACCATCACGACGTCCGCAACCGACAGGCTTCATCGTGTTTCTAAGAGTGGATCCGGTGCCGTGATCGAACCGCCCGTCGCCCATCCCTGTTTGGTTCTAGAAATAACCCCTCTAAGGGCAATTCTCAAGTTGTCCCCGGATGCGCGAACTTCCCAGAATACGGCCCCGAGTTGGTGGGAGGGCTGGCCCGTGCTTTCACCACGCACAAAAAGCGGGTGCCCTGCCCTTCTCGCGTTCTTTGCGAGAGGGCGGAGCTTTTCGACGCCTTTCCGTGACCGCAAGACTCGTAGACTTTGAGCTTCAGGTGCCCCAGGCGAATCACGGCTCACAAACTGTCATCCCGAGCGGAGCATCAGGTTCGCGCAGCGAATCTGATGCGGAGTCGAGGGACCCTGTGTGGCGTCTATCCGGTCGTCCGCCGCCGCGATGTCAGCTAAAAGCCCCGCCCTCTCGCAAAGAACGCGAGAA
>DATNNO010000114.1:0-24286 GCA_035601775.1 Terriglobales bacterium
CGCGCAGACGGTCAGCAACGCACTCAAGGCCAAGACCGCCAACGGCAAGTCTAAATACAAGGACAATGCCTGGTTCGTGGGCGTGACTCCGCGGAGAGATCCCGAGATCGTAGTGGCGGTATTGTTCGAGGGCGGAGAGCACGGACAGTTTGCCGCTCGGATTGCTGCCCAAGTGGTCAAGGCATACGTCGAGAAGCAGCGCCGTCAGCCGACCAAGGTTGCGCAGGGCAATAAGAAAGTAGAGATCGGGGCGGTATGGAATTCCGCCAGCCCGGACGGCACAGCCAACGACACTTTGCACGGCGGTAGGTTTCTGGTTGATGTGCCGAAGAAGCGGTTGCCAGTGGCGGTGGCCGCGCCGGGAGTGCAATGATGGGCGCGAAGCGGCGCAATTCCAGGCAGGACCCACGACTAACGACCAACGACTAACGACTGAATGTCACGCTATATTTCATTCCGCGATTTTGACTGGGTGCTGTTCATCTTGGTCCTGCTGATTTGCGGGCTGGGGGTGATGGAGATCCGCAGCGCCACGGCGCATACCAAGTTTGCCGGGGCGCATATCCGGCAGCTCTACTGGATCAGCGGCGGGATCGCGTGCATGTTCGTGATGAGTTTTGTCAATTATCAGAAACTGCTCGATGGAGTTCACTGGATGTACATCGCGTCCATCGCCTCCCTGATGACGGTGATCATCTTCGGGCAGAAATATCTGGGTGCGCGACGCTGGATCAAAATGCCGGGCGGAGGACATTTCCAGCCATCCGAGTGGGTCAAGCTGATCCTGATACTGGCGGTGGCAAAATACTTTGCCGATTTGCATCAGAGGGAACTTTCCTGGCCTGACTTCATCAAGGCGGGCGCAATTGTGGGGGTCCCCATGCTTCTGGTGCTGGCTCAACCCGATCTGGGCACGGCGCTGACCTACATCCCGATCGCGATCATGGGGTTATTTCTGGGCGGAGTTCGCCTGAAGCAAGCGCTGACCGTGGTGGTGCTGGCGGGATTGATGATGCCGCTGGCGTTCCATGTGCTCAAGCCCTATCAGCGCGAGCGCCTGACCAGTTTCATGGAACCCGAGGCCGATAGTCAGGGCTCCGGTTACCAGGTTATTCAATCCCTAATTGCGGTAGGTTCCGGTGGTCTCTGGGGCAGCAGTGCCGGGTCTCAGTCTCAGACTCACCTGGCGTTTCTGCCAGTCCCACAAACGGACTTTATTTTTGCGGCTTTTGCCGAGGAGCATGGATTTGTCGGTGCCCTCACGGTAATGCTGTTATACTTTATCGTGCTGATGCGTTTGACCCAGAATGCGCAAACGGCGCCCGACCGCGCCGGCACGTTCGTGGTGATGGGTGTGGTGGCTGTGCTTAGCTTTCACATCCTGGTCAACGTCGGCATGGTGGTCGGTTTTATGCCGGTCACCGGAATACCCTTGCCCTTAATGAGTTATGGCGGGTCTTCCGTCCTGTTTATGTTTCTGGCGCTGGGTATTGTGATGAATGTGCGGATGCGCCGCTTTGTGAACTAAGGCAGGGGAAGAAGGCAAGGAAAGTTGCCACGCTTGCCATGTGTGGCTCAAAACAAGATTACGATCGCCCTCGCGTAAAGAGGGCACTCACCGGCCAGAACAGCAGAGAACGGCCGGGCAGGATTGAAGCTAAGGCGCTGCCAGGCGGGTAACGGCCCCCCCAAAGACCTAAAGGTCTTTGTGAGAGCGGTCACAAACCTTGGGCAAGCGCAATTGCGATAAGTGCAAAAGATTTCCAAAGCTTGTGTCACGAGTCCGGCCTCGGAGAAAACTCCGTAGCCCCAGCCGTCCCCTATGCGGGGCGGATATCGCAACGCTCGATTCTCCCGGCCCTTTCCTGCCTATGTTCCGGTGAAACCTGCAGCCGCTTGACGGCGCAGAACCGGAGTCCGTATGACGAAAGAACTGTTTGTGTCTTCTACCCCTCACGAAACCAAGGTGGGGCTGGTAGAAGACGATCTGCTCGCCGAAATTTACCTGGAGCGCGAAAACGAATACACGCTAGCTGGTTCCATCTACAAAGGCCGCGTAACCCGGGTCTTGCCGGGTATGCAATCGGCATTCGTGGACATCGGCTTGGAGCGCGACGCGTTCCTCTATGTTTCCGACTTCATGGAATTGCAAGACGAAGACGAAGTCGAGGAAATCCCCACCAACCTTGCTCCATCACAACCTTATCAATCGCCGCCGTCACTAGAGGCTCACCTCGATGCTAGAAATGTCGCGCCTGCCAGCGAACCACACGCGGCCGCGGAAGAACACGCCGAGCCAGCAGTTCAGCCGGGGGAGAATCGCGACCGGTCCAACGCTGCAGAAAGCGGCGAGGGACGCGGGGATTGGCGGACCCGTCGCCGTCGGGGGCGCCGCGGGGAGCGCATGCCGGAATCCAAGTTTGCCCGGCCCGCTGCAGAGGCGCCGCGCACAGATCGTCCGGAAAGAACCGATCGTCCGGAAAGAACGGATCGTCCGGAACGCACCGAGCGTCCGGAACGAAGCGAGCGCTCTGAATACGGTCCGCCACAAGGATATAAACCGATCATGTTGCCCGGGGAGTCGATTTCAAAATATCAGCGCCTGGCGCAGAATCCGCCGGCTCAGCAGCGAGCGGGATTAAGGCCTGCCGGTCAGAATCCTGACGTGCCGGCCGCCATTACCGCTGCGTTTCCCGAGGACGAGCCGTTATTCGCGAAGCCGGAAACGGACCAGCAACCGGCAATCCCGGAACCTCAAAACAGAGCAACTCGTGACCGAGCAAAAGGCGCAGCAGCGAACGCTCAAATCGGATCATCGGAGTGGGATCGCGAACAGAAGCGTCTGCGTGAGATGAATGTTGCAGAGGTGTTTGGGGGAGCGGAGGCCGAACATGAACATACGGAAGTCCATGAAGACGGCAACCCGGACGACAAGGTAGTTCCTGTGGCCGAACATTTCGATCAAACTCCACCGTCCTCGGCCGCTGCGGGAACGATGGTGGAAGAAGAGATCGAAGAGGAAGAAGCCGATCTCGTCTCCTACGTCGAAGATCTCGAGGAAGACGCAGTCTTCGAAGAAGAGGAACTGGAAGAGGAAACCCGAACCGCTGGAGACTATCGCGAGCCTGCGGTGCGGGAAATCGCAGCCTCTGGCGAGCTCGCACAAACAGCCAGCGAGAGTAGGGCTGCCGAACCGTTTGTCATCGAAGGCGGGATCGACGAGCACGTCGCGGGCGAATTAGAAGTTGACGAGGCTGTTGCGGAGCAGGAAGAAAAGGAAGCAGCGGAAGCGGAACTGGAAGAAGCCCAGGCGGAAGCCGAAGCGCTTCTCGATGCTGAGGCCCGGGGCGACGGTACGGTGGACGTCCGGGTTGAAGTCCGCGCGCCGGCGGGGACTGCGGCTTACACGCAGCGCGCGCCGCGTCCCGCGTTTGACCGGCGCGGCCAGCGTGGACGTCGTGGCGGGGGTGGGCGTCGCTTTCGCCGTCAGGAACCGCAGAACGTGCCGCTAATCACCGAACTGCTTAAGGAAGGTCAGGAGATCCTGGTTCAGATCGCCAAGGAGCCCATTGGCAAGAAGGGCGCCCGCATTACCAGTCACATCGCTCTGCCCGGCCGCTTCCTGGTCTACATGCCAACCGTGAATCACACCGGCGTGTCGCGGAAGATTGCTTCGGAAGAAGAACGGCAGCGGTTGAAGCGCATCATCATTAGCGAGCGGGAGAACGGACACGGCGGCTTCATCGTGCGCACCGCGGCGCAAGGCGCATCCGAAGAAGAGTTGCGCGCCGACATTCGTTTCTTGAAGAATCTGTGGTCCGAAATCAAAACTCGAGCCGACAACGGCAAAGGGCCGACGCTGATTTATCACGATTTGAACGTCGTCGAGCGCGTGCTGCGCGATCAGGTCACTTCGGACTTCACCGCGATTTGGGTCGACACCGAGCAGGAGTATGAACGCGTCCTGCGCTTCGCCAACCGTTTTCAGCCTGCGCTGGTGCGGCGGGTCAAACTGTACAGCAAGGAAGTCCCGCTATTCGAGCAGTTCGGCTTGAACGACGAGATCAACAAGGCGCTCAAGTCGAAGGTCTGGCTGAAGAGCGGCGGCTACATCGTAATCAATCAAACCGAAGCGCTGGTCGCGATCGATGTGAACACCGGCAAGTACGTGGGCAAGACGGCTCGCCTGGAAGACACGATCGTCAAGACCAACGTCGACGCCATCAAGGAAATCGTGCGCCAGATCCGGCTGCGCGATCTGGGCGGCATCATCATCATCGACTTCATCGATATGGACGAGCGCCGCAACCGGCAGAAAGTCATGCAGGCGCTCGAAGAAGCGCTGCGCGGCGACCGCGCCCCATCGAAAGTTTTGCAGTTTAACGACTTCGGATTAGTCGCCATCACCCGCAAACGGGTGAAGCAGTCGCTCGAACGTACTATCGGATCGCCGTGCCCATATTGCGAGTCGACGGGCTACGTGAAATCGGTGACCACGGTGTGCAACGACATCTACGTCGAAATGCGCAAGATGGCCAAGCATCTCGATCACACGGACGTGATGCTGCGAGTGAATCCGGAAGTCGCCAAGGCGCTCAAAGGCAACAATGGCAGGGCCCTGACCGAGATGGAAGAACTGACCAAGCGGACCGTGATCGTGAAGAGCGATCCGGCGCTGCACCAGGAGCAGTTCGATATTAACTAGAGCGTTCAGCTGTCAGCTTTCAGGAAGACGGGCGAAGCTGCCCGTCTTTTCTTTTTGGCGAATGATTTGCGGGGAAGTTCTGCTCGACTGTCCATTGTGAAATGAGGGATTGGATGAAATGAGTGACTGGAACTCAGCAGCCGCTGGACACAAATCCGAAAGGCCGGGAAAGCGGCGTCATTGAAGAGGAGCTTCTTGACATTCAAGTCGCACTTCACTCTTCGTGGTCGATGGGCTTTCCGTCAGGACCGACTTGCACTTCAGATTTTTTCCCGTCAGTCACGACCTGTGCTTCGTATGCGACAAGCTTGTCGTGCTTGACTATGGACTCGACCTTAAGAAGTTTGCCTTTTCCGGCTTTCGTTTGAAGTCCGTCTTTCACTCCGGCAGGAAGCGAGTCGATTGCGACCTGCTCCTCCACTTCGACGATTGCGCCGGTGGAATCCATCGCAACATCTTTGCTGTGACCGTTGACCATCAACTCAGCTTCGTAATGGATTTGGCCGTCTTCCGTCTCTTCTGAAAAGCCGCGGATGGTTGCTCCCTTACTCTGAGCCACCACTGTTTTCTCAACCGCTGCCGGCAGGTCCGACCGCTTGATTTTCTTTTCCTGTGCTACAGCCATCGCGGCGATCAACAGGGTTGTAAAGGCGACGAGACTGAAAACGCGGAAAATGCTCATGGTTTTTTCCTTTCAGAAAACACTAATAGCTGCAAAGGGGCCTGCCTCGAATAAAATCTACAATCACACAACCAACCTTAATGGAAGCTGAAGATGCCCATCTTTCCTCTGCGTACGCTATTCATCGAGGATTAACAGGTCTGCATATGGCTGAAACATTTCCGCAATACAAGTGCCCGTTGCGGTAGGTGTGACTCGATACGCTGGGAAATGGAAATGCGGACTCAACTCACGCTGGTCGCGCCCAGGCTCTTTTCTGGTGGAACTGCAGCCAGTGTCTTCTCCGCCAAGTGCGAGCCATGCAGTAGTTTTTGGAGCGGGGCGCGGATCTTATCCGCCTCCACTTTGGCTCCGCGCTGTTCGGCCAAAGTCATGACGCGTTCAGCGTTCTGGTTCACGGTGCGGCCGATCTCCAGAAGCACGACCAGCGAGTCCGCGTGCAACTTCCACAAGGATTCCGAATGTTCGGCGCGCTTGAGTTCTTCCAGTTCGGTGGTGATGCGCGCGACCATGGCGACGAGGCGCAACAGCACGCGCGCGACTCCCGCTCGAACGCTTTTCTCCTCCAGATAGTCGGCGCAATAGGCATCCGCTTCGGCGGGCGTGAGCATGAGATTGAAGAAGCGCATGGGGACGACCTGGCGAAATTTCGGGTCGGCCACGCGCACGAAGATGCGAATCGATTCCTCGATGCGATTGAGCTTGCTTTCTTCGCCGGAAATCTGCTGCGGCGTAACTGCTGAGCGCATGGCCTGCACATCGAGCACAGGACGCCGGCTTGGGGAGGAAGATGGCTTGGCTGGCTGATTGACGTTCGCCTTTACAGGTGGACGAACCAGGCGCGGGCTGCGGCGAATGGGCGGGTGCTGGTCCAGAGTCTTCTTAAGTTTGGACACACGCCGGAACTTGTCGAGGGCGGCGCCGTAGTCGATGCGAAGCAGTTCACTCTCCTCTAACGCCGCAACGTGCTCGACGGTGACATCCACGCCGTCCACGTTTCCTAGAATGCTGCCACCCTGCTCCTCCACCACTTCGGCGAAGCTTTTGATTTCAGTGGCCGCCTGATGGAACAGAGCGTCAAACTTCTTGCCAAATGCGGTGTTATAAGGCGCGATGGTGGCCAGAACACAAGGATGGTAGAAGGAAGCGTCGAGGGACTGCTTAAGGTCGCGCACCCGAGGAATAATGCCGGAATCGAGGAGCGCGTTGAGGTCGTTGAAACCTTCGGCTTCTTCCTGCAGTTGATCGAAGCGGCGCAGGATTTGCACGTGCTCCTCGGTCAGTGAAGGCGCGTCTGCATCGGCGAGGATTTCCAGCAGCGCGATTTCGAACGGAGACAGGGGAAGGGAACCATCGAGGCCATAACCGCGGCGCTCCCACTGGCCGGGCACGCGCGGATGACGATAAAGGAAAGTTGTGATCAGATCGGTCTTATCGCGATGGACGTCACTGCTATCTTTGTTGCGAGTAAAATAACGCAGCATCGCCTCGGCGATTTCCGGGTCCGTGTCGGGCGTAAAGGCTCGTCGCAGCATGGCAGGAGTAATTGCCAGTTCGAGCAGACGAAGCCAGCGATGCATAGTGGACAAGGTTTCCAGCACGCTGCCGTCGCTCTGCAGAGAGATTGCCTCGAGCCCGGCCGGGACAGGAACTTCCCCACCGACAGATTCCTGCAAGAGCTTCTCATAGAAGCCCTGCACAGTCGCCAGAATAGCCAACTCCCACTTCGGATCCTCTACCACAGTCGCTCCAAGCGCACGAATCCCTTTGGATTTAGGGGAGGGCCAACCGTTAGTTAAAACCATGCTCGGTCACAGCACAAGCCTGTCTTAAGGTGGGGACACCAACTAGATAAGGGACATCCCCAAAGTAACCTTGCGCTAAGTCCTTGAGAATGAATATCGTTCCCGATTTTCGATTTTCATCGATGAAATCGGCGGCGAATTGTATACTACGCAGGCAGTGAGTATGGTTTTTTGAGGGGATTGAGACTATGGAATGGACGGCACCGCGGTTCGAAGAAGTTGCGTTGAATTGTGAAATCAACTCTTACGCCAGCGCCGCACTGTGATCTTCGGCAAGGATGCGCATAAGAGTCCTGGGCTCGGCCGCAGGAGGTGGCTTTCCGCAGTGGAATTGCAACTGCCGCCACTGTGAGTCGTTACGTGCCGGGACTTTCGCGGGCAAGAGTCGCACCCAGACCCAGGTGGCAATCAGTAACGACGATCGCACCTGGTTCTTGTTAAACACCTCTCCCGATTTGCGGGCGCAGATCGAAGCGACCCCAGCCCTTCACCCACGGAATGCGGGGCGGGATTCTCCCATCTGTGGCGTTCTGCTGACCAGCGGCGATATCGATCAAATTGCGGGATTGTTGTCTCTCCGCGAACTGCAACCCTTCCGCATTTATTGCACACCTTCGATCCGGCGCATTCTGCAGGAGGACAACAGCGTGTTCAGGATGCTGAATCGTGTGCCCGACCAGGTGTCGTGGACGGAGATCAGTTCCGATGGAAGTTTCCCTCTGCTCACGGTCGCAGGGAATGACTCAGGAATCGGTTGCACAGTATTTTCGCTTGGGAGTCGCTATCCAGCGTATGTTTCGCGGGAGCGAACTGCCAGCCTCAAGCCTGAGGAAGCTTTGCTGGGCTTGATCGTGGAATCGTCGTCAGGGGGACGGTTCGCCCATATGCCCGCAGTTCCGGCGGTGGACGATTCGCTGCTGCAGCGTCTGGAAGGTGCCGATCTGCTTCTGTTCGATGGAACTTTTTGGAGCGACGATGAATTGATTCGGGTGCAGGGGAGCGGTTCGACGGCGCGCGAAATGGGACACATCCCTGTATCTGGGGCGGAAGGAAGCTTGCGCAGGCTGGCAGGATTGCGGCGTCCCCGGAAAGTTTTTGTGCACGTCAATAACACCAATCCCATGCTGGATGAATCCGGTCCTGAGTATCGCGAAGTATGCGCTGCGGGCTGGGAGGTGGGGGAGGACGGATGGAGCCTCGATCTGGAGAGCGGAAACCTCAAAAGCTGAACCACAGAGGATACGGAGGACGAGATTGAAACTGGCGACAGAAGGGGTGTGCGATTCTCCTATGCTTTCGGCTGAAGAGTTGAAGGCTCGCCTGCGACAAGTGGGGGAAGAGCGTTACCACCATCGGCATCCTTTCCACCTCATGATGCATGAAGGCCAGTTGAGCCGGGGGCAGTTGCAGGCTTGGGCTCTGAACCGCTATTACTACCAGAGCATCATCCCGATAAAAGATTCGATCATTCTTTCCCGAAGCGACGATCCGAATTTTCGACGCGTGTGGCGGAAGCGTGTGGTCGATCACGATGGTGATGCAACCCAGGAAGGCGGCATTGAGCGCTGGATACGGCTGGCGGAAGCTACTGGGCTTGAGCGCCAACGCGTGCTACGCGCCGAAGAGGTGCTGCCGGCGACGCGGTATGCCGTGGATGCCTACCTCAGTTTGGTCAGGAATCGGAGTTTTCTGGAAGCGGTGGCTTCGTCGCTGACGGAGCTGTTCTCGCGAGACCTGATTGCGCTGCGCATGGATCGTTTGCGGCAGCATTATCCGTGGCTTTCCGGCGGGCTTGACTATTTTACGGCGCGTCTGGACCAGGCTCCGGAAGATGCGCGGTTTGCTCTTCAGTGGGTAACGGAGAACGCCCGGACGCGAGCTGAGCAGGAAATGGCCGTGGCAGCCTTGCGGGCGAAATGCGACATTCTGTGGGCGCAGTTGGACGCACTCTACTTTGCCTATGTGCAGCCGGGATGGCCGCCGCCCGGCGCGTTTCGGATTCAGGAGTCTTGAGCGTGCCTGGTCCTTCTGATTCCAGCCAGCCACGTTTCGCCCCTGGTTGCCGGTGGGACACTGAGGGCGAGGAACGAGTCGTGCTCTTTCCCGAAGGCATGATTCGGGTGCAAGGGACTGGGCAGATCATCCTGGAGCTTTGCGACGGGCAACGCACGGTGGGGGAGATCGTGACGGAGTTATCAGCGACGTTCAGCGGCGCCGATCCGGCAAAGATTCGGGAAGACGTTGGCAGTTTTCTGGAAGCCCTGCTGCGGAAGCGCATCGTCGATTATTAGCCCGACTACTGATGATTCCGAACCCACTAGCGTTGATTGCCGAGATCACGCATCGCTGTCCCTTGCATTGCGTCTATTGCTCGAATCCGCTGCACATGATTGGAGCGAAGGCGGAACTTTCGACCCAGGACTGGGTCCGCGTGTTTCAGGAAGCCCGAGGCTTGGGAATTCTCCATCTCCACTTAACCGGCGGGGAGCCTGCGGCGCGAGCTGATTTGAAGGATCTGGTCGAAGGCGCGCATGCCGCCGGGCTCTATACCAACCTGATCACATCGGGGATTGGCTTGCCCGAAGAGCGACTGGCCACGCTGGTGGATGCAGGGCTCGACCACATTCAACTCAGTTTCCAGGATTCACGAGACGAACCCGCCAACTGGATTGCGGGCACAAAGGCGCATGCGCACAAAGTCGCTCTTTCAGAGGTGATTCGCCGGTTCCGTATCGCGTTCACCATGAACCTAGTTGTACATCGTCAGAATCTCGATCATCTCGAGGAGATGATCGGGTTTGCGGAACAGCTGAAGCCGGATCGCCTGGAAATTGCCCACGCCCAGTATTACGGTTGGGCCCTGAAGAATCGGGACACACTGATGCCTACTCGAGAGCAGCTTGAAAACTGCCTGCTCATTGTGGAAGCAGCGCAAGAGCGGCATTCGGGGCGAATGAGAATTGATTGCGTGGTTCCGGATTATTACGCGCGGTATCCCAAGGCATGCATGGGTGGATGGGGTCGGCGTCTGATCTTGCTTGATCCATCGGGACAGGCGCTTCCTTGCCATGCTGCAGGAGTGATTCCGGGCATGAGCTTTGACAACGTCCGCGAGCATTCTCTGGAATGGATATGGCGAGAGTCCGCGGCCTTCCAGCGCTTTCGCGGAGAGCAATGGATGCCCGAACCGTGTCGAAGCTGCGAGCGCAGGGCTGAGGACTTCGGCGGCTGCCGCTGCCAGGCGTTTCTGCTCACTGGCGATGCCAGCGCAACGGATCCAGTCTGTATACTAGCGCCCAAGCATCACTTGATTGAAAGTGCTCGGGTGATGACAAACGCCGACAGCGGGGAGGTCTCGTGGTCCTACAGGACCAATCCCGAATAAAGTGTCAAAAAGTGTCAATTCGCTCCGGGGCGTAGCTGGAACGCCGCAATTGTCTGGATATTGTAAAAACATTGTCAACAGTTCGTCCCCGATGCTGGTTGGTGACGTAGTGGTAGTAAGCTTGTGCAGTATTGACGCGATGAATTGGCAATTCAGGAGCAGCTATGATGCGAGTAGAGACAACCCGAGATCCGATTTTACAGCGTGCCCCAGGCACCCTGCAGAAAGCGTTACCGTACCTTAGTCTGGGGGCGAACACGATGGAGCGAATTCTGGTCGTAGAAGATGATCATGCCGTACAGAAGGCTCTGAAGCGTTTGTTTGAGACGGAAGGATTCGAAATTGAAATCAGTGGTGACGGCAAGTCGGCGCTGGAAGCCTTCCGCAGGGCCGCGCCAGCTGCGATTGTGCTCGATTTGCGGTTGCCGATTATGTCTGGCCGGGATGTTTGCCGGGAAATCAAACAACAGGCGCCCACGGTTCCTATTATTGTTTTGAGCGCCGCCAGCGATGTTTCGGACAAGGTGCTGCTTTTGGAGCTCGGGGCGGACGATTACGTGACCAAGCCTTTCAGCCCGCGGGAACTGCTGGCTCGGGTGCGGGCCGCATTGCGGCGCACGGTTCGGACGGGAATCGGGGATGTGGTCACCTTCGCTGGAATCTCGGTGGACTTCACCAAGATGGAAGTCAACCGCAACGGGGAGCAGGTCGTGCTCACGGCGCAGGAATTCAAGACGTTGAAGTTCTTGATACAGAATGCGGAGCGGGTGATCTCGCGGGACGAGTTACTGAATGAGGTATGGGGTTACCAGAATTATCCATCCACCCGCACGGTGGACAATCATATTTTGAAGCTTCGGCAGAAGCTGGAGAAAGACCCGACCAATCCGATACATTTCCGGACTGTTCATGGCATGGGTTACAAGTTTGTGCGTTAACTCCCAGGACTGCGAAGTGTTTGGGCTCGGGGAGAGGTGAGCGTGATGAAACTTCGGATGCGGACCAAGTTTCTGCTCTCCATGCTATTGATCTCCGCCGGCCTTACCTGGACCAGCCTGCTGCTGGTGCGTCGCAGCGTTCAAGCGCAGGTCAGGAAGAGCATCTTCGCGGACCTTCATAACTCGGTCAGCACCTACCAGAACTTCCATCGGGAACGCGAGCTTACGCTAACCCACCTTGCTGAGTTACTCGCGGACCTGCCAAACTTGCGGGCTCTCATGACCACTCGGCATGAAGCTACCATCCAGGACGCGTCTACCGATTTGTGGCGGCTCGGGGGCAGCGACCTGTTTGTGCTGGCGGACCGAACCGGCAAAGTGGTTGCCTTGCACACGGCCACGCCGGGTTTTTCGCGGGAGATGGCGCAGCAGTCGCTGAACCGTCCGTTTAATCAAGAAGGTTCAGGTCAGTGGTGGTTCGGCGCTCAGCATCTATACCAGGTCTTTCTCAAGCCAATCTATGCTGGTCCGGCGGCGGCAAATAATTTGCTGGGATTCATGGTAATCGGTTACGAAATTGACGATACGGTGGCCTCGCAGGTGAGCCGCATCGCTGCTAGCCAGGTGGCTTTCTACTACGGCGACACAATCGTGAGGAGCACCCTGGACCCCGCGCACGAAGCTGAGCTTTCGCGGCATCCGGTCGTGCATTCCGCTCTTGGCGTTCCCGAGCCGGAACAGGTGCAACTGGGCGACGAACGTTTCTTGAGCACCTCCTTGGAACTTGCGGCCGACAAGGCCCCTTCGGTTCGTTTGAGCGTACTCAAGTCCTACGATCAGGCCACGGCTTTTCTCGACAGTCTGAATCGCCTGCTGCTGGCCCTGGGACTGACCGCCGTGCTGGGCGGGAGCGCACTGGTGTTTTTCATTTCGCACACCTTCACCCGGCCCCTAGGAAACCTGGTCGCTGGTGTGCGGGCTTTGGGAAGAGGCGATTTCCATTATCACCTGGACGCCCGTGGTGGCGATGAAGTTGCCGAGGTAACCGGGGCGTTCAACCGAATGCGGGACAGCCTGCTGAAAACGCAGCAGGAGTTGATCGATGCGGAGCGACTAGCTACGATCGGGCGAATGGCCAGTTCAGTCTCGCACGACCTGCGGCATTCGCTGGCGGCCATCGTCGCAAATGCCGAATTCCTTTGTGAAAGCCGCCTGTCGACGGATCAACGCGAGGAGCTTTACCAGGAAATTCGGATCGCGGTAAACCAAATGACCGAGCTGATCGATTCTTTGCTCGAGTTCTCGCGAACCCGGGAATCCCTGCGGCGGACGTATGGAAGCGTAAAGGAGTCGGTCGACCGCGTGGTGCAGGCCGTACGTACTCATCCCCGCTTCCACACGGTGCGGATTGCGGTCCGGCAGGAAGGCAATAGCACCGGCTGGTTCGACACCAAAAAGCTGGAGCGCGTGCTTTACAACCTGCTGTTAAACGCATGTGAGGCCAGCGCCGGAGGTGGAGAGGATGGGCGAATCAACGTTGACTTGCGCGAAGTCTCAGGGGGACTGCAGATTCGGGTTTCGGACAATGGTCGTGGCATCCCGGAGTCGATCCGCAGCAAGCTTTTTGAGCCTTTCATCAGCTATGGCAAGGAAAACGGAACTGGCCTGGGGTTAACCGTGGTGCAGAAGATCATCCAGGATCACGGAGGCGACGTCATTGTGGAAAAGACGTCCGAGGAAGGGACGGTTTTCCGCATAACCCTTCCCATCATTTCATCGTCTAATACTGACAGCGGTGGGGAGGGGAAGCCAGAGCTCCCACCGCTCGCCCGAGCAAAAAGGGTGGAGTCGGAGTAAGATTTCCCCGTTCAGGAAGTGCGCGCGCAACTTAATCCTAGACCGTCTCGCAGATTCACGAAATATCGTTCACGGACTTCCACAGTTTTTTGGGGAGGGCGACTTGTGAAGCATGGGAATGGTTTGCCTGATTGGATGCGGAAACCTGGCTTATCCGGGTTGCTTCTGCTGCTGGGCACTGTCTTCGGGTGGTCACAAGAGTCAAGCCCGGCCGTGCCCTCGTCCCAGAGCGATTCGACATCGGCCGCGATTCACGAACTTCAACAACAAGTCAACGAACTACGCTCGGCGATGGCAGAAATGCGCTCGGAAACTGAGCAATACCGCGCCGAGAATGCAGCACTGCGCCATGAGTTGCAGACCGTGCGCAGCCCGTCAGCAGCGACAGTCGTACCACCGGCAAGGGACTCGTACCAATTGACGCCGTCGGCCAATGCTGATCCCCCGCGCCCTCAACCCTCCCCGCCGAGAGCAAACCGGACGGGGTCGCTGGAAGAACGTGTGGCCTCGCTCGAAGAGTCGTCGCAACTGGTGAATAGTAAGGTCGACGATCAATATCAGACCAAGGTCGAGAGCGCGTCCAAGTATCGCGTCCGGCTCTCCGGCCTCGTGCTCTTGAACCTTTTTAACAGTCACGGGCAGACCGACAACCAGGATTTCCCGAGCTTCGTGAGCGGGCCGAGCACAGGTACAGGAAATTTCGGCGCGACCATGCGGCAGTCCGAAATTGGCCTGGAAGTGTTCGGGCCCACCTTGGCGGGTGCGAAGACATCCGGAAGCTTGCAAGCCGACTTTGCCGGCGGATTTCCCAGTACCTGGAACGGACTCAACTCAGGCATTTTCCGGTTGCGTACTGCCAGCATGCGGATCGATTGGAGAAACACTTCGGTCGTCGTGGGGCAGGATAACGCATTCTTTTCGCCACTTTCCCCAACCTCGTTCGCGTCTCTTGCAGTCCCCGCGCTTAATTATGCGGGGAACCTGTGGGCATGGACTCCGCAGGTGCGGGTGGAGCATCGATTCGAGATTTCCGGGGACCAGAACATCATGATCCAAGGTGGAATTCTCGATAATCTCACTGGAGAGTTCCCCGCAGACCCGTACTTTCGCATGCCTGGTGCTGGGGAACTCACGCGTCAGCCCGCTTATGCGATCCGGACGGCATGGACGCGCACTGTATTTGGCCAGCCTCTGAGCTTCGGTGCGGCCGGCTATTACAGCCGCCAGGATTGGTCCTACAACCACTACGTCGACGGTTGGGCGGGCATGGCTGACTGGGAGATTCCGCTAGCCCCGCGCGTGATTTTCACAGGTGAGTTCTATCGTGGGCGGGCGATTGGTGGGATTGGCGGCGGCATTAGCCAGAGTGTGGTATATGACGGCGATCCTACGAATCCTGCCACCCCAGTGCGTGGCCTCGATACGATCGGCGGCTGGTCGCAGTTAAAATTCGAGGCCACCAATACGCTGGAGCTTAACGCGGCTGTCGGACTCGACAATCCGACGACTGCGGAAGTGCGCGCCGCTGGTAATCCGCTATTAGTTCAAAACCGCGGGGCTCTGGTGAACTTTGTATTTCGTCCGCGTTCGAGCCTGTTATTTTCCGCGGAATACCGGCACTTACGATCATTTCAACTCAACGATGTTAGCAATAGCGCCGACCAGTTCAATTTGATCATGGGAATTTTGTTTTGATCATGAAAACAGCAATCATCTACTGCCTCTGCGTGCTGATAGTTTGCGGCGGTTTGGCCTGTGGGCAGGAAGTTACAGTAACCGCAGATGTAGCGTTAATGAACAGCGGGAAAAAGAGCAAGGCACGTGGAGCGGGCAACGTAGTGCTCTGGCTTGCTCCGGCGGGGAGCGCGCCGCTTTCGAGTTTGCCCACCCCTCAAGACTCCAATCGGCCGCGTCTGGTTCAGAGGAACAAGAGTTTCGAGCCCCACGTCTTGGTAGTGCCGGTGGGTTCATCGGTGGAGTTTCCCAACCGGGATCCATTTTTTCACAACGTATTTTCGCTTTTTGAGGGCAAACGCTTTGATCTCGGACTATACGAGGCCGGGAGCACGCGCAATGTTGTTTTTGACAAGCCCGGCATTTCTTACATCTTCTGCAACATCCATTCCGAAATGAGCGCGGTAGTAATTGCGGTGAGCAGCCCTTACTACGCGATTTCAGACGCGCGCGGCCGAGTGACCATTCCCCACGTGCCCCCTGGCCGCTATACGCTCCGGATCTGGTACGAAGAGACGCTGCCTGAGGAATTGAACAACTTGACTCGGGAGGTCACCATTTCCGAGGATGCCTCCAGTCTGGGAGCCATGCGTCTACCAGCCACGAGTATGCCGCAGGGCCACCAAAACATGTACGGGCGCGATTACCCGCCGCCACTTCCGGATAGTCCGAGCTACGAACGACACTGAGCGCTAAACAGGGCCATTTCTCAGCCGCGCAACGACGTAACGCCTCGCCAGCGACCGTATCCCACTCCAAGTAACAAGAAAATGACAATTTCGTGATGCTGCTTTGACAATTGCCATTTCGCCCTGCATTAGGATGTTGCAAACGCGAACGGGTGATCCGCTGCTGGCCCGTTCCCGGCAGGAGGTCCCGGGACCTCCAATATTATTTTCCTAGGTAACCTGAGCGAGACCGGTCGATAGCCCCTCGGGGGTAGTTTTGTTTTCTTCGCCCCTCCTATTTCTGTGGTTGTTCTCTCTGCAGAAATTCCCAGTCATTTTTCGACACGGCCCGAACGCAGCCGCAGGAGTGTTTGAATGCAGGGGTACGACCGTTGGTCATGGATGTCTCACGTGGGGTAAACGAAGCAGCGTCCGACGCAGGAAGAATAAAGTTGAATTTCGAACAGTTATTGGGTACAGTGCCATGACTTGAGGTCAAACTATGAGTGGGATCAGCAGCAGCCTTATCTCTCCACCTCGATATCGAAACCTGCCTCCGCGGCCCCGCTCCGAAGACAAGCGAGCAAAGATTATCGATGCGGCCATGCGCCATTTTGCCGAGCAGGGCTACCACGCGGCACGGGTGGGGGATATTGCCGCGGGCCTGGGCATCGCCAAGGGCTCGATTTTCCAGCACTTCGGCAGCAAGGATGGCTTGTTTTTCGAGGCCTACAAGAAAGCGGTTTATTCGTTTTCTCCTTATTTGAAAGTACCCGCCGATGTCCGGGAACTCGGTTTCTTCGGAGTGCTGCACTACTGGCTGGTGCGGACCGAGCACATGCTGCGCGAAGACTGGATTCCCTACCGCGTCTATCTGCTAGGGCAGTACGGAACGGACCTGGCCTTAAGACGAGAAATTAACCGCTTTCTGATCGCCGAAGATCCCTACGGACGGGTGGACTTCGTGCGCTTCGGCCTCGAACGCGGCGAGCTGCGCCGAGACCTTGATGTTGAGATGGTCGTTTCCATTCTCGATTGGGTTGCAGAAAGATTCCAGGACGCTCTGCTCATCGAGGAACTCGATCCTGGACTGTTTCGGCGCCAGGGCGATCCGGCGGAGAAGAAAGAGGCACGAATCACGCAGTTTTTGGATGTGTTGAGAAGAGCAATCGGTACCTAGCCACAGAAATGAAATTCAGCCTCTGATCGCGAGAGCTAGTTCGCTCGCGACAGCCGGTGAGACGCCGGTGCTACGGGGACGCCCGATGATCACATCAAAGTTGATGGAAAACATTCTCGCGACATACGACGTTAATGCGCCGCTTGCGGAAGCCTCGACCATCCCCGCGCCTTGGTACGTGGATTCCCGCATTGCACAGCTCGAAACCAGGGCAGTCTTGAGCAAGACCTGGCAGATGGTCGGACGCGTGGAGCAGGTGGAGGGGCCGGGACAGTTCGTAACGGCGAATGTGGCGGGAGAGCCTGTCGTCGTGGTGCGCGGCAATGATCGCGTATTGCGCGGGTTCTACAACGTGTGCCGCCACCATGCGGCCGCCGTGGTTACCGAACCTTGTGGGCAGGCCTCGATCTTGCATTGCCCTTATCACGGCTGGAATTATGGACTGGACGGTTCGCTGAAAGGGATGCCCGAGTTCGACGGGGTGAAGAACTTCGACCGCCAACAGAATGGTCTAGCGCCGGTAAAGGCCGAGACATGGGAAAAATTCGTGTTCGTGAATCTCGATCCAGAAGCGGTGCCGCTGCGAGATTTTCTTGGCGGGTTAGTGAAGCGAATGGCGCCGCTAAGCGTGAGCAAGCTGCATTACTTCGATAACCGCGTTTATGACATTGACTGCAACTGGAAGGTGTTTGTCGACAATTATCTCGATGGCGGATATCACGTGCCCCATCTGCACAAGGGCCTGAACTCGGTGCTCGATTACAAGGAGTACACCATCGAGAACGAGGACCGGTATTGTCTCCAGTCGAGCCCGATGGTGGCTTCGAGTGAGGACGCGGCGACGGGAGCAACCCGCAAAGGCGATCGCGCCTGGTATTTCTGGCAGTATCCCAATCTGATGATCAATTGCTATGAAGGCTACATGGATACGAATCTGGTGCTGCCCGTGGACGTCGATCACTGCCGCGTGATTTTCGACTTCTATTTTGCCGACGTGAGCGAGGCGCATCGCGACTATAACCAGCAGAGTGTTGCGGTGGGGGCTGGAGTTCAGGAGGAAGACTTGGGAATCTGCGAGGCCGTGCAGCGTGGATTGAAATCTCGCGCATACGGCGCGGGAAGACTTTCAGTACGGCGCGAGGCCGGTGAGCATCTATTCCATCGGCTGCTGGCGGCGGATCTGAAGGCCGGACTGAGAGAGACGGCGGCAGCAGCGGATTAAACTCGATAAAGACGCCGCAAGCAACATCTCGACGCTGCTGAAAAGCTTGATTCGTATCAGGATATGGCTTCAGCCATATCGCAAGTGCACTCAAAATCAATCCGGCTTCAGCCGTTGCTTTTTCTGAAGTTCGGGGTTGTGCCCTACATCAGGGAGGGAGACGTTGCAAGCAACGTCTCTACTGGTGGTCGCGCGGAATCGTCTCCTGCCAGGTCTTGGTTTTGATCATCTCGCCATCCTTCGACAACTCTCGGGTGTACTTGTAATAGAAGTTCTTCTGATCAGTGGTAACTGACAAGTGCCCCTGCCAAGTCAGCACGCGGTCCTTCAACTCAAAAACACTTTTCGCGTCGCCTTGAACGGCACTGATCTCAGGGTGCATGTCATCGGCTTCGTAGGTCAGGCTCTCGTAGTCAGTCTCTTTACCCCAAGGATAATTAGTCTCTGACTTTCCATGCCAATGGATTGTGGTTTTGTGATTGATTTCATCGCGGGTTGTCGTCCACTCGCCCGGTAAGAGTTCGCCAGCGGTATGGATGTCGGTTCGTTCCTCGGACAGTTGCGGCGGCTGGAAAGCTGGAGGAGCAGCACCATGCAGCGGCACGACGGGAAGCACCAATCGCGATCCATCGCTTCCGCCAAGTTCCAGCGATGTGGTCATCGGGTACGGAGTCGGCAGAACCATTGGCCAGAGCGCGTTCGAAATTGCGACGCGGATGCGATGGCCCTTGGGGAAAACCCACGAAGTCAGGTGCATTTCAATATCGAGTGGATACACCCTGCCGGGTTCGAGATCGCGCGGCTGGCTCATCGATTCGCGTTGCGCGCCATTCAATCCTGCACCGGTAATTTGCGTGACGGTGCCGTCCGGAGCCACATCGGAGAGCCTGGCGAACCAATCCGCCAAAGGCGCAGTGGCAGAGGCCCACAGGAGTGCGTGCGGTCGGCCAAGGATTGCCAACTCGTCTTGTAACGGCGCCGAATCATAGACGAGGCTGAAGGCGTCCACCGGACGCGGATCAACCAGCAAATCACCCCACCAGAAACCCGCTTCCACTCCGATTGACGGAATGTACTTGAGCTGATGAACGTCTTTTGCGGCGACCGCATTCGCGAGCGCGTGATTGGGGTGCAGAAATAGTTTTGTCGGCGTGAGATCACGCGGTGGCCAACTTTCTTCGCGGCGCCATTCACCGGGCACGGCTTGCAGAGTCGGATCGGGGGGATGCCAGTGCTGCATGTAAATCACCAGCTTTGGATCTTGCGACACACCGGTGTCGCGGCCTTTAAGCCAATAATCCCACCAACGCACCGCTTCATCGCGCCACTCGATACGCGGGCCAAAGTCGGCGTCGTGCGGAAAGCTGTGGTTCCACGGTCCGACGATCGCGTTGATCGGCGCCTTGGTTTGTTCGAGCATGGCCGGAATGCTGTCGCGATAACCATCCTGCAAACCGCCAATCAGGAAGCTGGGAATCGTAATCTCGCTCAGCGGACGGACCGGACTGCGCCAGAACGGGCCGTCGAGTTGATGTTCGAGGTAGAGCAGCGACCAGGGCGCGGCTTCGAAGCGTGGGCCTAGAACTTTTTCGTCAAGTGTGTAGTCGGGTGCGCCCGTCATCCCCGGAGCCATGTCCATATTCAGTTCGAACTCATCGATGTGGACCATGCCATCGATGTAGTGAATGTCATCGTGAAACAATTCCGCGGTCGCATCCACGGCGAGAATCGCTTTTAGCTCCGGAGGATGAAGCATCGCCATCTGCAGCGAATTGAATCCGCTCCAGGAAATACCCATCATCCCGACATTGCCGTTCGACCAAGCCTGTCGAGCCAGCCAGGAAATTACCTGCAAGCCGTCGGCCCGCTCCTGCTCGGAATACTCGCGGTCGGTGGGAGATCCCTCGCTTGTACCGAAACCGCGAATATCCACGCGAGCGCAGACGTAACCGCGGCGCGCGAAGTAGGTGTAGATTCCGTAGTCGCGCGCCGCCATGGCGTCATCTTTTCGGTAGGGCTGGTACTCGAGGATGGCGGGGAATTTCTCGCCTGGTTTAGCGCGGTCCGGCATGTACAACGTGGCGGAGAGACGCACGCCATCCTTCATCGGGATCCAGGCGTTTTCCGTGCGGACCCCGTAGGCGGCTGCTGAGGGGGCCTCAGCGGCGAAACCGGGCAGAGCGAAGGCGGCAGCGAGCAGTAGTGCAAACGCAATCCGTTGGATCATGTTTTGATCACGCGGTCCCAAAAGGACTTTCCAACGATGGACTCTGTGCGGTAAATAACTCCGCACCGTTTTCCGTGATGTGCATGTCGTCCTCCAGGCGAATGCCGAACTCGCCGCGAATGTAGATTCCTGGCTCATCACTGAAGGTCATGTTCGCCGCCATCGTCGTAGTGTTGCCTCGCACCAGGTAAGGCCACTCGTGGCCGTCCATGCCGATGCCGTGCCCCACACGATGAGTGAAATATTTGTAGTCCGGTCCATATCCGGCGTCGGTAATTGCTTTTCGCGCTGCCGGTATCGACAGTCTGGCACTCCAGTCCCGGACGCGCCGTCTTCAACGCTGCAGTTTGCGCTTGGTGCACGATGTCGAACACTTTTTTCATCTTGTCGGATGCCTTGCCTAAGACGAACGTGCGCGTGATGTCAGATTTGTAGCCTTCGACGGTACAGCCGTCGTCCACCATCACGATCGTGTTTTCACGAATCACTTGGGGCGTTGCGGAACCGTGCGGGAGCGCAGAATATTCCCCGACTTGCACGCTGGCTTCAGCGGGGAAACCCAACTCGGCGTAAGCCGCGGCGATCAGATCCTCAAGTTCAGTCTGCGTCATGCCTTCTCTTAATGCGCGGTAAGCGGCTTCGTAGGCAGTCAGCGTAACTTTGTTCGCAAGCCGCATCAACTCGATTTCATGATTGCTCTTCACCATGCGACAACCGGCGGTTACTGGCGTGCCACTGACGATGTTCACTTGCGGCGCGGCCGGGGCAATTCCATTGCTGAAAAGGAAACGCACCGTTTCTTCCATGCCCAACGTGCCCGCGGAAATACCGCGGTCCTTTAGGCCTTGTGCCAAGCGCTGATACGGATTGTCATCTTCCTGCCAGATGCGCACATCCGCCGGTTCACCCTCCGGAGCCCTCGCGATCTGCTCACGCGCGCGCCCTTCCTCGAAGGCCGGGCAGACGTAGAACGCCGCGCCTCTGGCGGGCAGCACCATCGCGAACAGCCGCTCGCCTCCCCACCAGCGAATGCCGGTGAAATAGTTGAGGGAAGTTCCTTCCATCAGCAGCAGGGCATCCATGCGATTGGCTTCCATCAGACGGCGTGCCTTCTGCTGACGCTCACGCCGTTCCTCCAGCGTGATGGGTTTCGCTTGCTCCTTCATCGACTTCAAACCGGCGATGGATGGCGGCAGCGGGGAATGCGTTTCTTCAGCATCGGCTCGCGCCAGGGTACTTGCGCCTAGCACGGCGCCAGACATCGTGCCCAGTTGCACAAAACGGCGTCTGGAAATCATGCGGCCTCCAGGAAAATCTGGTAAGCCGGACATTATAGTGGTTTGCTTCGGTTTTCCGCGTCGGCCGCAATAGGAAGCGGAGAGCTCTCGCTCCCCGCACAGTTGGCTGGCAAAGCCGTGTCTTGGCCGGATGCAGCGGACCAACGCGCACTTCCGTCCTAGAATGGTAACGTGGAGGCCAGATTCCAATGTGCCGGATGCGGCGAGTCCAACCAAACGACGGTGGATGAGTCGGCTGGCCGCCGCCAGTCCTATATAGAAGATTGCCAGGTCTGTTGCAAACCGAACCTGCTTCGCGTCGAGTACCACCCGGGCGAGCGGGAATTTGTGATTACGGCGGAATTGGAATAGCGTATTGCGGGAAGAGCATCTGCGGTTGAGTCGCGCAGTTGACTCGGGAAGAAAGGACGAACGCAATGGGCATCAGCTACAGTGCACCCGGCCGCATGGTCGCCCACAGCATGGTGACCACGCAATTCGAGCTGGATGGATTTCGCGTGGTTCGCAGTCTAGGAGTGGTGCGCGGCATCGTGGTTCGCTCGCGCTCCATCTTCGGCACAATCGGAGCAGGATTGCAAACCATCCTGGGCGGTAATATCACGCTGCTGACCAATCTCTGCGAAAAGACTCGCGCCGACGCCTTTGACCTGATGCTGCAACACGCCGCCGAACTGGGCGGAAACGCCGTCGTAGGCGCTCGCTACGACGCCACGGAGATCATGCAAGGCGTCACCGAAGTGCTGGCTTATGGGACAGCGGTGGTTGTCGAGCCAATGAAATAGCCGGGCGAGTCGCCCGCCGCCACACGTCTCCCGCCTCCACACATGCTCTCTGTCTCAATCCTTGTAGAGCCATCCTGCGACCAGCGTGGCCAGAATTGAGCCTACCCACAGATCCAGCATCCAGCCCAGGGGGAACATGCGATCCACTGGCGACCAACAGGCTTGTGCGAAGTTCCCCGGGAAGCCCGCGGCGAATCCTACGAGGAATCCAATCTTCAGCGCAGTCCCCGGACCTGCGCCGAGAGTCTGGCGTGCCCAGGCGTACAAATGCGCCACAATGATGGCCAGCACGAACAGGATCACAATCCACTGGCCCAAAAAGAAGGGGTAGCGCGACTCCTTCAGAAACAGGCCGGCATTCTGCGCCACTACGTAGCGTGCATCCCCAATAATGAAATGCCCGACCAGGAAACTCCAGATCAACCAGACCACGCCTCCAGCTAAGCCTCCGAGAAATACACGGCCCCGATTCACAGCCATGGACCACCTCTAACAGTGAGATTTAAAACAGGAGTCGAAAACGACGCGGGGAGTGTACCACCAAAGGGCCGTAGAGTTGTGAAACCCGTTAGAGATGCGCCTAGCTGGAAGGGCTTAGCCGCAGCAACTTTCCAACGCCTTTGGCCGGTCCTCGAAGGTCCGGGGAGGATTTCCACAGGAGTTTTTAGCCTAAGCTCATTCACGACTAGAGTTTATGGGCGAAGAATTATCGAAGGAATCCAAGGTCAAAACCCCATCCCTTGGGGTCACCTCGTCAGTTAGCCACAATTTATCGCGCTTTCTCTTGAGCGGCTCTTGCCTCTATCCATACCTAAAACTTTCTTATTGACAACAAACAGTTTAGGCGTAGGATGTGGGTGAAAGTGGTATAAAGTGGTCGTAGCAGTAGAGGTCGTGGGCAAGACTGGAAAACTGAGAGGCGCCAGTGGAACTTGAAGCTGACACCCCCAAAAACAGCCCTAACGAACCGCAATCGACCAGCATTTTGACCGCTTTTACCTCCCTCATAGCTGTGGCAGTCGTTGCTCACAGACTTTCCGCCCCGGCAAAGGGCCGAACACATGTTTCGCGGCAATCACCCAACCCGCGTCGACGAAAAGGGACGGCTCAAGGTCCCCTCGGAATTCAAGCGCGTGATCGACGAGAAGTACGGCACCCAATTTTACATCACCAGCTTGGATGGCAAGGTTGCTCAAGTGTATCCCTTCGAGGAATGGGAACGAATCGAGCAGAAGTTAGCAGCCCTCTCCACCTTCAATCCTACGAAGAAGAAGTTCTTGAGCCGGGTGAACTACTGGGGGCAGGTGGTCGAGATGGACGGCCAGGGCCGGCTGCTAATGCCGCAACTGCTGCGCGATGCGGCGCAGATCACGGGCGACGTGGCAGTGACGGGGAACCTGACGTACTTGGAAGTTCGCAACCTCGAAGCGTACCGCAAAGAAATCGAGGAGCAAGAGTTCACGCCTGAGGATGAGAAGACGCTCGACGAATTGGGCATCTAGTGGCCGAGGGTCTAACAGATACCCCTCAGGGGGTTGGACGTGGGGAAATTGGACACGTTCCAGTTCTTTTAAAAGAAGCGATCGACTTTTTAGGCGTACGGCGTGGCGGAACCTATATCGACGCGACGGTGGGCTTGGGCGGACACAGCTTAGAAATCGCAAAACGCCTCGGCGCACCGGGTCATTTGATTGGCTTCGATAAAGATCCGAAGGCGCTGGAAGTGGCGGGCTCCAGGCTTCGGCCTTCGGGCTCCGGCGAAACGGATTGGCCGAGCATCGAGTTGCGGCATGCGTCATTTGC
>DATNNO010000115.1:0-7530 GCA_035601775.1 Terriglobales bacterium
AGGAACTGACAGCGATCTACGTAGGTCGCGGCCTGGATCCTTCGCTAGCGAGACAAGTCGCTGACCAACTCATGGCACATGACGCAATAGGCGCGCATGCCCGCGACGAACTTGGCATCTCAGAGACCCTTCGTGCGCGTCCGATTCAGGCTGCGTTGGCCTCGGCGGGCAGCTTCGCTGTCGGAGCAGCCATGCCTCTCTTGGTCACTGCCATGGCCCCGGCGGCGGGTTTGATCCCTCTTGTCTCTGGAACTTCACTGGTGTTCCTCGCGCTTCTAGGCGGGTTGGCTGCACGCGCGGGTGGCGCAGGAGTGACGATGGGCGCAATACGCGTCACGTTCTGGGGTGCGCTCGCCATGGCGCTGACCGCAGGCGTCGGGTCACTGTTCGGAACAGTTGCGTGAGCGGAGCCAACCAGAGGCCGTCTGGCGTTCCTCAAGACAATCAGCAAACAAGAATACGAGGCCCGGTCGGATTTTCATGCGGTTTCCGCGAATCTCAGCCTCTTAGAGGCGAGCCAGCTTCTTCTTTCTTGCTCCCTGGATTATTTTCAAAAGTGTGCAACTTTGACCAGTCGCGCCATTATGCACAAGTCGTATCATCCCACTGTGAGGCAAGTCCCAACTTTTGGAGGCTAATAATGAATCTCAAGATCGTGACGGGAATTATTGCGTTGTTCATGTTTGCAGGCGCGGTCGGGCTGGCTACGGCACAGGACACAACAAAAACCACCCACAAGAAAACGCGGACGCTCACGGGCTGTCTTCAGAAAGGCGATGATGCCAATGAGTACAATTTTACCTCGAAGGACGGTGGCACCTGGGAACTCAAAAGCGACAGCGTCAAACTCGACGATCATGTCGGGCATACGGTTAAGATTATGGGCGTAGTGTCAAATGCCACAGCGCACGGGATGAAGGAAGACGCGAAGTCGGAGATGAAAGAGCACGGCATGGATAAAAACGCCACCGAACGAGGTCATATGACGGTCACAGATTTGACCATGGTCAGTGACACCTGCCAGAAGTAACACGTACACAACGCTCAGAAACATGAGCATCCCGGGAGGTCATCAGCAGAATCTCCGAAATGAGAAAGTTTCTGCCAGAATCATTTGCAAGCGAGACGGATTCTTCAGTCCGTTTCGTTCGGAAGTCGTGCCCTTCAATCCACGCAGCCCGCAGCAGCAAAGCAGCACCGGGTAGCGAAGGATGATCGGGCGGGAGGAAGCAACATGCGTATTACCCCCACAATTCGTTCGTTGTTGTTGGCGCTCGTAGTGCTGGCCATGTCGGCGGCATCGTTCGCGCAAATCGGTATATCCATTACGATCGCCCCGCCTGCGCTCCCCGTGTACGAGCAGCCGCCGGTCCCCGGCGAGGGTTATATCTGGACACCTGGGTACTGGGCTTACGCCGAGGACGATTACTACTGGGTTCCGGGTACATGGGTCATGGCTCCGGAAGTCGGTTTCCTCTGGACCCCAGGCTATTGGGGTTGGGACAACGATAGATATGCTTTCAATGATGGCTACTGGGGTCCGCACGTAGGGTTCTATGGCGGGATCAGTTACGGCTACGGATACTTTGGTGAGGGCTATGAAGGCGGACGTTGGCAGAACGGACAGTTTTACTACAACCGTTCGGTGAACAACGTGAACGTCACCAACATTCACAACGTT
Organism: Terriglobales bacterium; assembly: GCA_035601775.1. Taxonomy (GTDB): domain Bacteria; phylum Acidobacteriota; class Terriglobia; order Terriglobales; family Acidobacteriaceae; genus JABDBE01. The sequence continues at coordinate 1,682 of DATNNO010000115.1, forward strand.
TACAACACCACGGTGATCAACAATACGACGGTGAACCGGGTCAGCTACAACGGCGGCAATGGTGGGATCACTGCGCGTCCGAAGCCTGAAGAAGAGGCTGCGGCGCACGAGAAACATATCCCGCCAGTAGCAGTTCAAACTCAACACGTGCAGGCTGCCCGCGCTAACCCAGAACTACGGGCCTCGGTGAACCACGGCAAGCCGGCAATCGCAGCTACTCCTAAGCCTGGAGCATTTAACGACCGCGCAGTCGTACCGGCCAAAGAGGCAGGAGCGCCTTATACCCCCGCGGGCAATCGTGCCGCAACTCAGCCACGGGCCAATACGCCGGCCGCGCAGCCAGAGAAGAGCGCTCCTCGACCCGACTCTGCCGAGCGCAGCACTCCGGCAACGCGCAATGACGTGCCTCGTCCGCCGAGCGCGTCTGAGAAGGCGAGTCCTCCTCGCCCGGAGAACACGTCTCGTCCCGTAGAGAACGCAGCTCAGCATGAAAACATGCCTCCTCCAGAAAACCCCCCACATCCGGGAGCCGCGATTCGGCCGGAGGCCACACCTGCGGCCACGCCTCGGGAGGCAACCCCTCATCCAGAAGCAGCGCCTCGACCGGAAAATGCGCCGCGTCCTCAAGGCCAGGGTCGTCCGGAGGCTGCTCCCAAACCGCAGGCTGAACCCCATCCACAGAATACCCCTCAGCCGGAGAAACCGGCTCACCCTGAAGAGCGGCCACCCCAGTAGCGAACCGACGGCTTCTAGACGGCTCGTAGCAACACGCTACGAGCCGCGCGTTTCAGCCGGACAGAACAAGTCCCCAGAGTTATCGAGCCGGCACCTGCGAGAACGCCTCTGCATGGGTATGTCTACTCTTCTGGAAGATGCAAAGGCTAGTCGTGGAGAACAACGTTCAGCAGCGAGCTATGGACTTGCAGCCCGCCGTTGTAGTGAATAAAGCCCAATTTTCTGAACCGGTTCATGAAGAAGCTGACCCGCGAGCGGGTTGTGCCGATCATTTCCGCCAGCATCTCCTGACTGATCTTGGGAACTACACTTTCGGGCTTGCCTTCCTTGCCAAAATGGGCGAGCAGCAGAAGGATCCGGGCCAGCCTCTTTTCGCTCGAATTGAAAAGCTGATCAACCAGATCTTCTTCGTAACGGATGTTCCGCGCCAACAAATAGGCTACGAACATGTCGGAAAATTCGTGTTCCCGATGAAGCGCTTCCATCATGGCTTTCCTGTCGATTCGCAGTACTGAGCACTCCGTCAGTGCGGTTGCAGAACCAATACGGAGAGCTTGGCCCGCAAGCGAACCTTCACCGAAAAAGTCTCCGTCACCTAATATGGCGATCATAGCTTCCTTGCCAGTCTTCGAGACCACGGTGAGTTTTACCTTGCCCGTCTGGACATAAAATACCGCATCAGCAATATCCCCTTGCGCAAAGATTCTTTGTTTCTTCGGGAAAAGCACAACTTTCCTGCCTTCGCCGATGGTTGCGAGGAATGCATGGGGATCGAAATCGCGCCTCTTCTTGGCCGCTACACGTGGACTTATGGCACTACGCTCTGTTTGAAACGTCGGGCCGATTGGGGCTTGGCGGGCGAGCTTGCTTCTTTGTGAAGAACCGTTGGGTTGGCGAGCAGGAGACACAGGAACCTCCTTACTAGGCACACCCCCGTCTCTATAGACACCAGCTCGCTTATCATACGACTTTCCTGGACAGCGGTAAATATCCAAAAACCTCAGAAAAGTCAACGTCGCTTTGTACCCCGCCCGGCACGTTTCGTGCCCCTTGCCCTTGAGGAGTATTATTTAATCGTCCGCCTTGCAAGGGTCGTATGCCGTATAAACCTCAGCGCGAAACTCCTATCCAACGCATCTTCAGGGAAGTCATGGGCCGCAAAATGCCGCCATCCGTTATGCGCATCCTGCTGCGCAAGCGCAGGGCCAAAGCCAAGAGCGCCTAAATTCAAACTGCACCACCTACCAAACCACAGCCCGCCATGCGCTGGATAAGACTGTGTCTGATAGCTCACAACATGAGCGATTCTGCACAGTATTTCTAGAGCAAGTGAGCGAGTCTATTGGTGTCTCAAAAATGGCAGTTTGCCCGCCACACCAGACGGCCTATGCCCGGTCGCCCGGGGTGTGACAGAAATGAGGTTGTCCCAATGAAAAAAGCGATGTTCTTACTTGCGATGTTGAGTCTCGGCACGCTGTGCTGGGCAGGGTCGGCGCGGGAAGATGCCACCGACCGATTAGGCAACGCCACCAATGTGTTACACGAAATTATGGGAATGCCAGACAACGGAATCCCGGAAGAGGTGTTGGAGCACGCAAAGTGCGTAGCCGTTGTACCGCACATGGTCAAAGGCGGCTTTATCTTCGGAGGTAAAGGAGGCAAAGGCGTAGCCACCTGCCGCACCGCGGATGGCTGGAGTGCGCCGGCGTTCATCACGATTTCGGGCGGAAACTGGGGGCTGCAGATCGGTGTAGAAGCTGTGGACCTGGTCATGATCATTCAGAATGAAAAAGGGATGCAAAAGCTGCTCTCGAGTAATTTCCACGTTGGTGCGGACGCTTCGGCCGCAGCGGGTCCAGTGGGACGCCATGCCGAGGCCGGTACGAACTGGAAGATGGATACGGAGATCCTGACCTACTCCCGTGCCAAGGGTGTGTTTGCTGGGCTCACGTTGGAAGGTGCATCGATCCGCCAAGACAATGATTCCCGGCACGCGATTTATGGACGCAAGGTCACAACTCGGGCTTTGCTGTTGGGCACGGTGCCGGCTCCATCCGCAGCCCAGCCGTTCCTTGCGGAAATTCGTGGAGCAAAAGCTCAAGCAGTAGCCCAAGGGAAAGCTGAAGCGAAAGCCGAAGCCAAAGAGAAAGATAAGAAGTAGGACTTGCAGAAATGGGCTGTCGCTGTTTGTCATTCAGCCGACGTTGTATGTTCAAGTGGCGCCACAGCCCCCAACATCTACCCTCTTGTTCCGTTCGTGCGAAGCTGTTCTCTCGCGGACGTTGGATGAGATTCACATTCGAGTGCTCGCAAATGAGCAGAGGAGGTTGATATGCTTTGGACGATTTTCGTTGTTCTTCTAATTATGTGGCTTCTGGGTTTCAGTTTGCACGTGGGCGGAGGCCTGATCCACTTGCTGCTGGTTGTGGGCTTGGTGGTTCTGGTCATTAACTTACTGAGCGGACGCCGAAGTGCGGTTTGAAGAAAGGCAGTCCGAGCCCTGGCACCAGGAGGCCGCAGTGTAGCCTCCTGGCGCCTTGACCCTCTGTTCGGTCCCCTTTCAACCGGACCATACCGTTAAGGAGCCTGCAATGTCCGCGCCTGACCTCTCCGTGAGTTTGAAACCGAACACCCCGATGCGGTGCCAAGCGCGTCCTCTTGGGTTCGAAAAGAAGTCACTATCATCCTTGCAGGTGATACCCAGCCTCTCGCTTCCAGTGCGGGTAGCGGTTATCGGGAACCACCTTCCTCGACAGTGTGGAATTGCGACCTTCACCACGGATTTGTGTGATGCTATTGCGGTTGAGTACGGAGCCGCTGAAGTGTTGGTGGTAGCCGTGAATGACCCGCAATCGCGGTACAGCTACCCTGCGCGGGTGCGATTCCAGCTCACCGAGGGCGACCTCTCATCCTATCAAGCAGCCGCCGACTTTCTTAATTCCAGCAATATCGATCTCGTGTGTTTGCAGCACGAGTATGGAATTTTTGGTGGGAAGTCCGGGAGCCATATCTTGCGGCTGCTGCAGCATCTCAAAATACCAGTGGTGACAACTCTGCATACGGTCCTTCGTGAGCCAGACGTCAACCAACTAATCGTCATGCAAGAAATCGCCGCGCTCTCCGATCGTCTTATTGTGATGAGCGAGCACTCTTCTCAGCTTCTGCAAGACGTATTTAGAGTTCCAGGCGAAAAGATTGACCTGATTCCTCATGGCATCCCCGACTTGCCCTTTGCCGAACCGGCTTTTTACAAACATTCGTTTTCGACCGAAGGAAAGACTGTATTACTCACTTTCGGATTGTTGTCTCCAAACAAGGGATTCGAAAGCGTGATTCAAGCCCTGCCGCGCATCTTGTCTCGGCACAGCAACGTTGTCTACATAATCGCAGGTGCTACTCACCCGCATGTCAGACGCCGCGAGGGTGATCGATATCGGCTCCAGTTGCAAGCCTTGGCCAAGGAGCTGGGAGTTGAGGAGAACGTGGTCTTCCACAACCGGTTCGTCAGCCCTGAAGAAATGGCTTCGCTGGTTGCTTCAGCCGACATTTACGTCACGCCGTACCGCCACGAGGCCCAGGCCGTATCCGGAACACTTGCGTATGCCTTAGGCGCCGGCAAGGCGATCATCTCGACTCCTTACTGGCACGCCGCCGAACTCTTGGACGATGGGCGCGGGGCGCTGGTTCCCTTCGAGGACCCAGCCGCTATCGCAGATACAGCAATTGAACTTTTAGACAATGATGCGGCCCGCCAGGCGATGCGAAAACGTGCTTACCTGTATGCACGCCACATGGTCTGGGACCGGGTAGCGCAATCTTATATGCGGGTCTTCGTACGAGCTCGCGCTAATCGCATGCCACCTGCCCGCGTGGCGTTCCCCCTCCAAGCTGCCGAAAGAACGCTACAAGCCAACTCCTAAATGTCTGAGCGCTTTTCCAGCGCCGATTGGGAGGAGGATAGGCCCATGGACAAACTAAAAGGTCGCGAAGAAGATCGGACGGCATACAACATGAAAGCAAGTCTGGGTCACAAGACGCTGACGGTGAGCTTGGGAGTGTACGCACAGGAGATTGCAGAGGGTGTGGGTGAGATGGTCGAACGGGATGAACGCGAAACACTGGCGGGGGGTCCTAAAGCGGTACGGCATCGTCCATCTTCCGCCGAAACTCTTAGGTGCAATTACAGCACTTTGCGAAGCCAATTTGGTTGCGCCCTAGTTGCGCCCTTTCGTAATTTCCATTTCCCCGTATCTTACTAAGGAGTATGGCGGGGACGACAGGACTCGAACCCGCGGCCTCTGCCGTGACAGCGAAAACCTCGACCGTAACCAACTGGAAACACGCGGCAGGGATGGTGCTACAGAAACGTTTTAATGACCTTCGGAAACAGTTCGTGGACTGTTAATGAACCATAATTTCGGGTGTGCTTTCACACGGCAGCGACCGGTCGAAACTGACGCTTGATCGGCGCGAATGTGTGATCTTCAGAGAAAAATGACGGGCTTTCTTCGGCGCTATTTGACGTTCGCGTTCGCGCGGCGTCGCCGCCCCCCCCGCAAGCGGTCCTTTACGCAACGGCTAGTAGGGCGACGAGGATGGCACTATTTTGCGGATGCCTACGGCGTTTTGCAGGAGTCACCTCGTGCCGATGAACACGCAATCTGGGATACTTTGCGATCCCGCAAGCCTGGTTCTCTACGGGCGGTGCCAAGCCAGTTCGAGACCTCATGCTCGATCTAGAATGGGTGAATCGCGGCGAACCTTGATCGAAGAGCGAAGAGCGAACCGTTTTCTCCATTCGAATCGAAACTTATGTATAATCCGCCGATGCAAGGAATACCCTGGAGCACAATTGCGCTCGGCTCGCTGTTGCTCATCTCGGCCCGCTCAATAGGAGGACAGGAAGTGCAATCTCCGCAACCTGAAAAGTCGAAGCCGCCTGTCAAAATGGAGCAGCGCGGGCGCATTCTTGGAATCGGCGGTGTCTTCTTCAAATCCGCTAATCGTGATCAGATGCGCGAATGGTATTCGAAGCATCTTGGACTCGCTGACAAAGGCCAAGGCGCGATGCTTCCGTGGCGCGAACACGACGACCCGCAAAAGGAACACGTTAC
>DATNNO010000116.1:0-2523 GCA_035601775.1 Terriglobales bacterium
TTTCGCAAGATCCACATCGAAACGCTACAGAACCTGTTCGAGCAGGTCTTGGCGATGGCGCTGGAGTGCGGGTCGATCAAACTGGGCCGGGTATCGCTGGACGGGACGAAGTTGAAGGCCAACGCCAGCAAGCACAAGGCGATGAGCTACGGGCGGATGAAGGAGAAGCAACAGCAACTCAAGGAAGAAGTGAAGCAGTTGCTGGCAGCGGCCGGGGCCGCCGATGAGGAAGAGGATCGCCAGTACGGCAGCCAGCGGGGCGACGAGTTGCCAGAGGAGCTGCGGCGGCGCGAGACTCGGCTGTCCAGGATCAAGGAGGCCAAGCAAGTCCTCGAGCAACGGGCGCGCGATAAGGCCGCCGAGGAGGGCAAGAACGCCGAAGAGGCCAAGCCTGGCGACAAGGATCAATACAACTTCACCGACCCGGAGTCGCGCATCATGAAAGGCGCCGACGGGATGGTGCAAGGCTACAATGCGCAAGCCGCGGTGGAGCCGACTTTGCTGCTGATCGTCGGGCAGTCGGTGACCGAAGCGGCTAATGATAAAGAACAACTGAAGCCGATGGTGGAACTCATCGAACAACAGTCAGGGCAACGTCCGGACGCGATTCTGGCCGACAACGGGTATTGTTCGGCGGAGAACCTGGAGCACCTGGAATCGGCCGCTCAACCGGAGCGCAGAATCGAGGGGTTCATCGCGACGGGGAAGCAGAAGCATGGCGAGCATCGCCTCCCGGCCAAGCGCGGTCCGCTGCCGAAAGGCGCGACCAGCGTGGACCGGATGAAGCAGAAGCTGAAGACCAAGGTGGGCAAGGCGGTCTACGCGGCGCGCAAGTGCGTGGTGGAACCGGTGTTCGGGCAGATCAAGCAGGCGCGCGGATTCCGCCAATTCTTGCTACGCGGAAAAGAGAAAGTGAAAGGCGAGTGGGCGCTGCTGTGCCTGACGCATAACATTTTACGGCTCCACGCGGCGATGCAGTACTGATGAGGGGCATCAAGGAATGATTTTCGCTCAGAATTGCACTTCCCAACAGTCCTGGAGCAAAATCGGCGCCAGCGATGTCAAACCTGGCCGGGAAGCCAAGATTTCGCGCTACGCAAGCGCGCGACGTTCAAGCGTTTCGAGCAATACTCGGACAGGCTCCTAGTATTACAACGTTAAGTATTGACCATGTGGCCTGAGTCATGTTAACCTCTGGCATGACCGATGCCCAAATCAGAAAGTGCCACGAACGTTTAGAACGGTTTCTGGTCGATCTGCTGGAACCGGTTGGCCGCAGCGAACGGCGCCATTGGGGTGCTGTCTATGTTCGCGGCTTATTGCTGGACGGCGAGCGCAAGTCAGTTGAACCGATGGCATTGCGTTTGCCGGATGGGAATGTGCAGGCCATGCAGCAGTTCGTCGGGCAGAGTCCCTGGGACTGGAAGCCGATCTGGGAGCGCCTGAGCCGGCGAATGACAGCGGAGTTGGAGCCAGAGGCGGCTTGGGCACTGGATGACACCGGCTTCCCGAAACAAGGAGATCATTCAGTCGGAGTCGAGCGGCAATACTCCGGCACTTTGGGAAAGACGGGCAATTGCCAGGTGGCCGTTAGCCTTCACCATGTGGGAGCGCAGGGTAGTGCGGCGCTAAACTGGCGGTTGTATTTACCGGAAAGCTGGATCGGAGATCCTGCGCGTCGAGCAGAAGCGGGTATTCCCGACGAAGTTGAATTCAAGAAGAAGTGGCAGCTAGCTCTGGAGATGATTGACGAGATTCGCGAGTGGGGCTTGGCCGATCGAATCGTGGTGGCGGATGCGGGCTACGGAGACGCGACCGAGTTTCGGGATGCTTTGGAAACACGGCGGCTTTCTTATGCGCTGGGTATCTCGTCCCAGGTAGGAGTTTGGGCCAAGCCGCCCAAGATCTCCATTCCCGAGTACAGCGGACGAGGTCAACCGGCTACGCGATATCAATACGGGAAACAGAGGCCAAGTTCGGTTCGGGATATGGCGCTCCAAGCCAAAGGCTGGAAGAAGGTCCGTTGGCGCGAAGGATCTAAGGGCTGGCTGGAATCGCGGTTTCTTGCCGTGCGGGTGCAACCTTCGAACGGGTTCGTAGATGGCAAGGCCCCACATAAAGAGGTTTGGCTGCTGGTGCAATGGCCGGAAGGCGAAAAGGAGCCCACTCGATATTTCCTTTGCGATTTGTCGCCCGCACACACTCTGCGCCGTTTGGTGCGAATCGCGAAATCAAGGTGGAAGATTGAACAGGACTATCTACAGCTCAAAGACGAGTTGGGGCTCGATCACTATGAGGGGCGGAACTGGGCCGGTTGGCACCACCACATCAGCATGGTCATGGTGGCGCACTCATTCCTGACTCTCGAAAGCCTCCGCACCAAAAAAAACTTCTGGGTGGACCCTGCCACGGACGCGACGTGAAATCCAGTATGTACTGTTCACCTGGACAGGTTATTGCGCATACTGCGGGTCCTCCGCAGGGAGCTTCTGTCATCCCTAGTACTTAACGTTGTAATACTAG
>DATNNO010000117.1:0-218916 GCA_035601775.1 Terriglobales bacterium
CGCTGCCTCGGCCCATGCGTCCAGGAACTGACCACGCCAGACGCCTACCAGGAAGCCGTGCGGGACGTGAAGCTGTTCTTGGAAGGCCGTCCAACGGATCTAAGCCGTTCGCTGCTTACCCGAATGGAACAAGCCGCCGCCGCTCAGGAGTACGAGCGCGCGGCGCGCTATCGCGATTTAATTTCAACGGTCGAACAGTTGCAGGAACGTCAGCGAATTGCCGCTGCTGAAGGCGACGATGCCGACGTCTTCGGCTATCACTACGAGAATGGAATGCTGGCGGTAAATCTATTCCATATGCGTGGCGGAAAAATGGTCGACCGGAGGGAGTTCTTTTGGGAAGATTTACCGGAATTTGTTCCCGGCGAATTCTTCTCTGCCCTGCTGAAGCAGCTCTACATTGGGCAACCCTACGTCCCACGAAATATCTACGTCCCAGTAGACTTCGAGGATCGCCAAACGCTCGAGGAAGTGCTCTCAGAACAGATCGCGGGTGACAGTTCTCATCAAGCGCGGATCCACATCCTGGTACCGCAGCGCGGCGAGAAACGCTCTCTTCTAGACCTGGCGGGGAACAACGCCAAACAATCCTACGACCAGCGCTTCCGGGTCATGAAGCCGAACACCAAGGCGATTCAGGAAGCGCTGCAAGACGCGCTGGCAATGCCGGAACTGCCACGCCGCATCGAGTGTTTTGATATCTCGCACATTCAGGGCGCCGAGACGGTGGCTTCCATGGTGGTCTGGGAAGACGGCCGCATGAAAAAATCCGACTACCGCAAGTTCATTATCCGCAGCGTCGATGGTGTGGATGACTTCGCTTCCATGCGTGAGGTGGTGGCGCGTCGTTACAAACGTCTGCAGGAAGAAAAGAAGCCGATGCCGAGCCTGGCGCTGATCGACGGCGGGCTCGGTCAATTGCACGCTGCTGCCGAGGCGCTCGCATCGCTCGAGATCATCAATCAGCCTCTGGCAGCGATTGCCAAGCGCGAAGAGATTGTCTACGTGCTCGGACAGGAAAATGAACCGGTCGTGCTCGACCACCATTCTCCAGTGCTGCACCTGATTCAATTGATCCGCGATGAGGCCCATCGGTTTGCGGTAACTTTTCATCGCAAGCGCCGCCAGATGCGCGATCGCTCTACCGAATTGTTGGAGATCCCTGGCGTGGGCGCGCGGACGACTCGCCGATTGCTGGAACATTTCGGAAGCGTACAGGCGGTGAAGCAGGCCGATTCAGCGGCACTGTTCTCCGTAGTCACGCGCGCCCAGGCGGAAGCGATCCTGGAACACTTTCGGAAGTAAGAATCGTGAATCGCGGAGACTTTCGCGGAGTGCGCAGAGGAGTCGGAGCCGTAGTTCATGGTTTCCTCTGCGACCTTCGCGGCATCTCTTGCGGCCTCTGCGTTTTAAGGTTTTGGGCTGGGCGAGGAGTTGCCCATGTCCATCGCGACTTTCCAGCTCCCATCCTTCTGCTTCTTCCAGATGCTGGCGTATTTGCCGTACTCAACCGTCGGTTTGCCGTCTTTGTCCTTGGACCGAAACTCGTAGGTTCCGTAGGTGTAACCCAAGTCGCCCGAGGCGGCCATGTCGGCGTGAACCGGAGTCCAGGTCAGATGGTTGTCTTTCTGATCCAGGAAACCCATGGTCTTGGCGATATTTTCCTTGCCCTGAAGCATATCCTCTCCGTTGGGCAGTTCGGCGGCATCTTCGGCGTAGTAAGACATATACCCCTGCGCGCCTCTGTCAGCCGCAGCCTTCATGAAGTCGGCTTCGAGTTGGCGCAACGTGTCCGCGTCGGCCTTGGCGGCTGCCGAAGCTGATGAGTGCGCATTTGAGAAGAAGACGACCGCGACGAAAAGTGTGACGGCGAGAGCTGGCAACAGCGATTTCATGAAGCCTCCGTGGAAAAGCCGTGACAATTTTACCCGAGCGGCAAGGTCAACGGCGAGCAAGAACTGACATACAACCTTCCTGCTAAACTAGCGGTTCGCCCCATGAAAGCAACGCTCCTGTTCGTTTTAACTCTCGGCGGCGGCCTCTTGCTGCCATGCGCAGCGGCGCCACAAAACTCGGACGCTCCGAACCTTGCCTCTTCAAACCTGGCTACTCCGCAAGAAAAACATCTCCGCAACGTGCGCCAGCTTACGTTCGGAGGCCAGAATGCCGAAGCCTACTTCTCGGCGGACGGCCAAAAGCTCATCTTCCAATCTACGCGGGACAACCTCCAATGCGACCAGATCTTCACTATGAACGTGGACGGCTCCAACGTTCACATGGTCTCGAGCGGCAAGGGACGCACCACCTGTTCATATTTCTATCCGGACGGCAAAACCATTCTCTATTCGTCCACGTATTTGGCCGACGCGCAATGCCCGCCCCGGCCGGACTACTCCAAGGGATACACGTGGGCGGTGTATCCGGGATTCGATATCTTCGCCGCCAATCCGGATGGCTCCGGTCTCATGCAACTCACCACGACGCCGGGCTACGATGCCGAGGCCACGATCTCGGAAGACGGTAAGCGAATCGTGTTCACTTCGCTGCGCAACGGCGATCTCGACATCTACAGCATGGATGCCGGCGGCAAGCACGTAAAGCAGCTCACCCACGAGCTGGGATACGATGGTGGGCCATTCTTCTCGCCGGATAGAAAGCGGATCGTTTATCGCGCGTATCATCCCACCAGCGAAAAGGAAATTACCGAGTACAAAGATCTGCTGGCGCAGAGCCTGATCCGCCCGACTTCGCTTGAGATTTGGATCATGAAAGCCAACGGGGGCCACAAGCGCCAGATTACAAATCTGGGCGCAGCCAGCTTTGCTCCTTCGTTCTTTCCCAGTGGCAAACGGATTATTTTCTCGTCGAATCAAGGCTCGACCGGCGGGATGGGCAACTTCGAGCTTTACGCCATCAACGTGAATGGCAAGAACCTGGAGCAGATCACCTACAGCCCGGGCTTCGACGGATTCCCCATGTTCAGCGCGGACGGCAAGAAACTGGTGTGGGCATCGAATCGCAATGCCAAAGCACCGCACGAGACTAATATCTTCATCGCCGACTGGGCGCCGTAGTCGAGGTACATTCGAATCGCATCGGTACAACTTGCCCTTCGGCTTCGGAATCTCAATGATTCGCCAGCAGAAGGTCTCGGACTTTCGATTGCCCTTCCGGGAACCGGTCCTCGCGTCGCGCGCCGTATAATAACCCTTCGCGCAAATGGAATCTCTGATGAAATCTCGCCAGTGGTTGATCACAGTCGGGCTGGTGGTCCTGGTATTGGCTGCTGTCAGTGGGTTGATCCTGACTCGCGATCTGGGCCCACTGCAGTCGCCCACGGCCTCGGGAACAGCAACCCAGCAAACTCCGCTGGTGGACGAGAGTCCGTTGCTAACGGCCCGCGCGATGGCCAAGCTGGCTTCCGGCGAAGACGAACATCGATTCGCGGAGCAGGCCAAGCGGTTGGCCGACAACGAAGTGGATCTGGCCTTTCACGATGCTTCGCGGGATGCCGCGAGCCATCCCGTCCAACTCACGCCTCAAAACCGCGAAATCTATGAACATGCAAGTCAGTCCGAGGCGCAGGTCAAAGCAGACCAGGACCGGGTTGACCAACTGAAGAAACAGCTTGCCTCCAGCGGCTCTCATCCGGACGGTCTGCAGGAACAGCTTGACGTGACCCAGGCTCAACTGGAACTCGATCAGGATGAGGCCAATGACGCCAAGGAAGAACTGATCCAGTCTGGTGCCGATCCCGGGAGTCTGATCCAACGCCAGTTCGACCAGCATCAGGAAGCCGAACACGCGGCCGATGAAAAACCTGCCGCGGCCGCCAACAACCCGGAGATCAATTACCACGGCGGCAGCCTCTATGCCCAATTCGTCGCCTGGCGCGCCTTGCGCGGCCAAGCAATCCCATTACAGCAAGCGCGGGACGAAGCTCGCCAGACAGCCGCCGCGCTGGTTCAGAAGCATGCAGCCTTGGACAAGCAAGTCAAGGCCGCTAAGGCCACTCAGCGGGACAACCCGCCAGCCAGCAGCCAGTCCAATTCCGGCCGAGCGGGAGGCCAGCAAAACTCCGCGGTCCCCACGGCTAGCACTGCGGTCAAATCGTTGCATCGTCTTTCCGATGATCAAAAGAACGTGCTGGATCTGGACAAGCGCATTCAAGACGAGCAGGAATTGGCTAACTGTTACGCCGGTTGGATCGCGGTGATCCACTCTCACCAGCGCGCCGCGTTGCACGGCATGATCCAGTCGGCGCTCTGGATCATCCTCATCTTGCTGACGGTGTATCTGGCCGACCGTGCGATCGACCGATACCTCACTGAGGCAGGATCGGAGCGCACGCGCCTCCATACTCTTCGCGCCGTGATTCGTTTTGCGCTGCAGGCCGTGGGCGTCTTACTTATTCTGTTTGTGATCTTTGGCGCTCCCCAGCAGATGACAACTTTCCTCGGCCTGGCCGGCGCCGGACTCACTGTGGCGCTGAAGGATTTCATCGTCGCTTTCTTCGGCTGGTTCGTGTTGATGGGAAAAAACGGCCTGCGAGTGGGCGACTGGGTCGAGATCAACGGCGTAGCCGGCGAGGTGGTCGAGATCAATTTGCTGCGCACCGTCTTGCTCGAAACCGGCAACTGGACCGATACCGGCCATCCCACCGGCCGCAAGGTCGCATTCGTGAACAGCTATGCCATCGAGGGCCACTTCTTCAACTTCACTACCAATGGTCAGTGGTTGTGGGACGAACTGCAGATTACGGTGCCGCCGAATCAGGACCCATACCCGCTGCTCGATGCCATTCAGAAAACCGTGGCGAAAGAAACTGAAACCACCGCCGTCGCGGCCGAAGAAGAGTGGAAAAATACCGCCAGCCAGTACAAGGTGCGCGCTGTCTCAGCCGCGCCAGCGGTCAACTTGCGCCCAACCGCCGCGGGCGTGGAGGTGCATGTCCGCTACATCGCGCGGGCCCAGGAGCGGTCCGCGATCCGCGCCCGTTTGAACCAGGCGTTGGTAGAGTTGCTGCATCACCGCGGCGCGGAGGAGAAGGAAAGCATGTCCGCGGCGAAATGAGCGCACGAATCTGAGCGCTTGAATCTGAGCGCATGAATTATGGAACTGGCGGCAACGGAGTGGCTTGGTGAAAAACTACGCGCCATGAGCCTTCCCGCTCCATCCAGATCGAACTCCGATAGGCCCGATTCCAATGTTCGTGCCCCTTATGACTACGCTTTGCCGTGGCCACATAGGTCACGATCACGCATCCTTTATCGATGGGCAGGATTTTGAAACGGTCGAACGAGCAATCGATGATCTGTACCTCTTGGATTGCGTCCAGGATCTCTGATTTCGAAAACAATCTGCCACTGCTGCCAATTTCGTGCAACCCGTCCGCGAGTAAAGCTTCAACAGCGGAAAAGTCGCGGCGCTTTTGGGCGGCGACAATATCCATCTCCTTCGCGATGAGGTGCTCCTCGAGTTCTTTGCTGGTCATGGGGTTCGGTATCCTGCTACGGCCGCGCGCCCTTGCGCGCAAGATCCAATGCACCCTTCGCCGGGTCAACTAAAGTCGCGTTGGGCAAAACTTGGGGATTCGCGGCGCGCAAATTATTGTAGAAGACCTGCTGAACCAGCGCGCAATTGCAAAAGACGCCTCCCGACGTGGCCACCGGTATGGCTTCGGCATGACCAAAGAGTCGGCCGATCACGATCTTGGCCAGAATTGCCAGCTCCATCCCTGCTTGAGTCAGGATGGTGCGAGCTGTCTCATCGCCCGCGTCGGCTGCGGACAACACTGCCGGCAGCAAGGCCGCGAAGTCAGGGGTGGCGTCCACATTAAGCGCCGCATTGGCAGCCACGACCACCTGCTCGCGCGTGGCCACGCCCCATGACTTCATGATGCTTTCGAGCAATACGCTCGTGCGTCCGATTCCCGCTTCGTCATAGGCACGCATAGACGCCGCCACGGCGGACCGCCCAATCCAGTGCCCGGAGCCTTCATCGGAAATGGCGAATCCCCAGCCCCCAGCGCGCGCAGCTTGACCTTTGGAATTCCGCCCGTAAGCAATGGACCCAGTGCCGGCAATGACGATCACGCCCGGGCCGCTGCCAAATGCCGCTTCCATGGCGATCACCATGTCACCCACAACTTCAATTTCGCCGGAAACAAACTCGGAGAGCAGCCGGCGCACCACCCCGGCGATTTCAGGGCGTGCCCCACCCGCAATTCCCACACAGGTTCTTTCGATCTGTGCCGGAGTGATGTTGGCCGCGGTACAGGCTTGCCGTATGGCAGCGCCCAGACTCTCTCGCGCCTGGCGCTCTCCAACCCGAACCACGTTACTGCCGGCGGATGTCCCCGTGCCCAGCAGCGAATTCTCATCGCCGATAACACACGAAGTCTTGCTGCCGCCCCCGTCAATTCCAAGGAAGGTGCTCACGAACGTAGTTCTATCATAGGCGCTCCTAATGTAGGCGCGGGCGTCCACGCCCGTGCCGGTCCCACTTGAAATTCATGCTTCGTCAAAGTTTCCTGGTGTTCTCTTCGGTTCAAGGCTTTTTTCAACCCCTCGACGTGCCAGCGCCCGCCGTTACTTGGTCTTACAAGCTAGATACCTTCCCCGCAGATTGCCGAGTTTTGAGACGCAAAGCCCGGTACTCTTGAAGGCGTGCCCCACAGTCGCGGGCGGTGGCGCCCGCGCCACACAAACACATGGGTTTGGACAAACTCGATCTCGCCATTATCGCGCTTTATCTCGTGGGGATCACCCTGTTTGGCTTGCGGTTCCGCAAGCGCCAGCGCACGTTGCGCGATTACTTCCTGGCCGACCGTACCATCCCTTGGTGGGCGATTGCGCTTTCGATTGTCGCCGCCGAAACCAGTACGCTCACCATCATCAGCATTCCCGGTCTTGCCTACGATACCAATCTCACGTTTCTCCAGGTTGTGCTCGGATATCTTATCGGACGCGTCATCATCAGTTTTGTTCTGCTGCCCCACTACTTTCGCGGCGATCTCTATACTGCCTATGAACTGATCGAGCGCCGCTTTGGCCGCGGGCTGCGATCCCTGACGGCGGGCCTCTTTCTGGTGACCCGAGCCGCGGCCGAAGGAGTGCGCGTCTATGCCGTCTCCATCGTCGTGGCCATCGCGCTGGGCACCGGTGAGATTGCCTCGATCGCCATCATTACCATATTGACCTTGATCTATACCTTTGAAGGTGGCCTGGCGGCGGTGATTTGGACCGACGTAGTGCAGACCATTATCTACGTGGGCGGAACACTGGTCGGGCTGTTTACCATCCTTAACCTTGTTCCCGGAGGATGGGCCACCATTCACAGCGTTGCCGAGAGTGCGGGCAAGCTGCGGATTTTCGACTTCACGCCCGACTTCTGGATGCCGTACACATTCTGGGCAGGTCTCGTGGGCGGAACCTTCCTGACCACCGCCAGCCACGGCACCGATCAACTCATCGTGCAGCGATTATTGGCGGCCCGCAGCCAGCGCCAGTCCGTGATCGCGTTGCTCTCCAGCGGAGGCGCCATCCTGTTCCAGTTTGCTCTGTTCCTGATGGTCGGCGTGATGCTGTTTGCGTATTACCGGGTCCCTTCGGCGACCTTCGGAACGCCTGACAGAATCTATCCAAAGTTCATTGTCAGCCAGATGCCGCATGGGATTTCCGGCCTGCTGATTGCCGCCATCCTGGCAGCGGCGATGTCGAACTTGAGCGCGGCGCTCAACTCGCTATCGTCGACTTCTATCATTGACTTTTATCTTCAGCGCAAACCCCAAACCGACGAACGCCGCCGGGTGCAGCTCTCCCGCATGGCAACATTCGTTTGGGCGCTGGTGCTGTTCTCGCTGGCGGTGCTGTCGCTGCACAAAGTAGGACGCGTCATCGAAGTCGGACTGCAGATCGCGTCGGTTGCCTACGGGGCGTTGCTGGGCGTGTTCCTGCTCGGAGTGCTGACCCGGCGGGCAAATCAGAGCGGCGCTATGGTGGGAATGCTCTGCGGCTTCGTCACCGAACTCTATATCTGGCTGGGAACGCGCGTGCCTTGGACGTGGTATGTGGCGATTGGAACGGTGGTGACGTTCAGCGTGGGATACGCAGCGAGCGTTGTGCTCCAGCGAGAAGAGGCAAAACCTTAAGTCGCAGAGAACGATGAGAACGGCCGCGGAGGTCGCAGACGCTTTCTCTGGCGATCTCTGCGAGACCTCGGCGACCTCTGCGATTTAAGGTTTTCGCTTATACTTTCCACTCCGCAGAATGCCGACAGACACCCAAGCCGTAAAACCCCGTCCCGAACTCGCACGCGATCTCGGGGTGAGCCATGCGGGCGCGATTGTGGTCGGCACCATCATCGGCAGCGGGATTTTTCTTGTTCCCGCCGAGATGATGCAGGCCGTCGGCTCGGCCAAATTGGTTTATCTGGCGTGGCTGGTCGGCGGACTGCTCTCGTTCTTCGGAGCGCTCACCTACGCGGAACTGGGGGCGATGAAACCGCAAGCGGGCGGCGAATACGTGTACGTTCGCGACGGCTACGGTCCACTGGCCGGATTTCTCTATGCCTGGACCTGGTTCCTCATCGCCAAACCCGCGTCGATCGCCACCATCACTACCGGCCTAGTTCGAATCCTGGAAACGTTTCCGGACTTTGCGTTCTTCTCCAACTCTGTCATCAGCCGACCGTTCCCCATTTCTTACGGACAACTGGTTGCCATCGCCGCTACGGGGCTGATTTCTCTTCTCAACTACATCGGGGTTAAGAAAGCCGGGGAATTCCAACTGGTTTTCACCCTCTTGAAAGTGGCGATTATTCTGGGCATCGTTTTCATTGGCTTCAGCTTCAGCGCCGGAAGCTGGAGCCACTTCGCCGGCGCTTACTCCGGAGCCCGAGGTGGGATTGCGGGGTTCATGGCTGCCCTGGTAGCCGCACTGTGGGCTTATGACGGATGGAACGATCTGAATATGGTGGCTGGAGAAATCCGCCAACCCGAGCGCAACATTCCAATCGCGCTGATCGCAGGTGTAGCGACGGTGGGCGCGCTTTATATGCTGGTGAATGCGGCGGTGCAGTTCGTCCTGCCCGCTGGCTTGATTGCGGCTTCCCCTCGACCCGCCTCGGACGCCATCGCCTTGGTGTGGGGCACCCTTGGCGCCAGCCTTGTTTCGGCTGCCATGGCTGTTTCCATGCTGGCCACATTGAACGGCACCATCATGAGCGGCGCCCGCGTCCCCTTCGCGCTGGCGCGCGACCGCTACTTTTTCTCCGCTTTGGCCGAGGTTCATCCTCGCTTCCATACGCCTTCGGCCGCCATCGGCGTGCAGGCGGCTCTCTCCATCCTCTTGCTGCTTTTCGGGGGAAGCTTCCGGCAATTCTTTTCGCTGGCGATTTTCGCCGAGTGGCTGTTTTACATGATCGCCGCCAGCACGGTGTTCATCTTCCGGCGACGCGATCCGCAAGCCCCGCGGCCGTATCGCGTCTGGGGCTATCCACTCGTTCCTGCCCTGTTCGTGCTGTCTTCCGCCCTGCTTCTCTTCTACACCTTTACCGATAACCTCTGGAATTCCGCCCTGGGCTGCCTCGTAATTCTGGCTGGCATACCGATTTTCTACGCGTTTGCCCGGCGGCGGCAAGCCTGAGTCGCAGTGTCTTTCGTCGGAAGGTTCCTTCCTAGGCGTTCGTAGCGGAGACCCGACCGCGCTACTCCCGGACCGAAGAGGGAACACCGGCTTTGCGAGCGTCTTCTTGCATGTCTTCCAATTCCTTCTTGGCGTCCTCCACTGCTTTCTTCTTCTGATCGATCTTTTGCTTGTAATCAGCGTCTTCCTTGTCCCACGTGCTCGAATTCCGCATGCGGTTGCCGGCGTCGGCGTACATCGCGGCCGCGCGCAGTTGATATTCGCGTTGCTCCACGTCTAATTCGCGCGCAAGCAGGTCCGTTTTCGCTTTCTCCGCCGCCAGCCTGTCCTTCCAATCGTCGTAGGTCTTCTGCCGATCTTCTTTCGATTCGCCCGGCTGTATCGCGGGTGGCTTGTCCTCGGCTTTCTTGTCGGACGAGCCTGTGTCCTGCCCACCGTTTGCCGCGGTCTGCGACTTTTCGTCGCCCGCCGCAACTGCGTTGCCGACGACGCTGAGCTTGTCCTGCGCTGGCAGATTATCATTGTCAAACTGCTTAGCCGATGCCGGTTTCTTGTCCTTGCGCACGGCGCGGGCATAGTCTCCCAACGGTTGTTCTTGGGGAGTCGAACTCTGGGGGCTGGCGAAGGACGCCATCATTCCCGCCAGAATCATTCCTGCAATCCAGACATATGCGATGCGTTTCATCGTTGTTTCATCCTCCGTGCCGCGGCCCGCCCAGCTTCACAGGCCCAGCGGCGTTAATTGAACTCAAGCTCCCGCAGCCTTCGCGGCTTTCGCACCCGCGAGAAAACCGCCAATGGTGTGATCCAGGTCGGCTGCTTCCGAGACGATATCGACGGCCAACTGCCGCACCATCGTCGGATCGCGACTGACGGCGAGTTGCTGCGCGTAGCTGGAAATGGTGGCCACTGAATTCCGCAGCGCAAGCGCCATCTCGCCCGAAATGTCGCCACGTAATTCCTGCAGCCTCTGAATCGACGCAAATTCGGTTTTATCCGTGATCAGGCAAGCCGCGCCCAATGTCTCACCCGAGGGCGTGTACACCGGAGAGATCGTGATCTCCAAAAAGCGTTGCTCGCCCGCGGGAGTGACGTAGTCCGCTTCCGCTCTTCGTGAAGCGCTCCGCTCCCGCACACTGGCTTGCACGGCGGCTGCCAGTGTTTCCTGCGAGCCTGCAGACGAAGGCGAACTCAGTCTCGCCTCTCGAAATATTTCACCGACACTCATTCCTACCGGTGAAGCAAATCCGAGAATGCTCTTGGCTGCGGTATTGGCGTTACGGACCAAGCCGTTCGTAGTCAGGAACAACACTCCACTCGAAAGATTCGACAGCACCGCGGCACTGATGTTTTCCGAGGTCTTTGCCCTGCGCCGCTCCACCTGCTGAACGCTCAGCAGTTCGTGTTTCTGCTGTTTCAGTTGCTGAATCACGGCGTTATAGGTGTGCATGGGGAACTGCTCGAGCTCGGGAGCAGTGTCAACCATGAAAGAATCCTCCGTGAGGATGCGACGCATGCGCCGCAGCAGCAGGGTGGCCACCCAAAACCCAAAGCCTGAGACAAACAGCACGACCGCCATGCGAACCACGATGGGGTTGCTGAGCAGCTTCACAGCAACCTCCAGTACCAGCGAAAAAACTGGTCGCCAAAGAACGAAGCAATTATCGCCATGCTGCCCAGAAACACGCCGAACGGCATGGGAAACCGCCGCAGGGCAATGCTGGCCGACTCCCATCCATGACGCCGGGCCAGGCTCGCCGATTCATGATGGCGGACCATGCGTCGCCGGGTGCGCTTGATCCACACCATCAGCACTGTCGACAGTCCAACAACGGATCCCACGACCGACGCGCTGAACAGGGTGAAGATGGTCAGGCGGATTCCGAGGAACGCGCCCACCATCGCCATGAGCTTGACGTCGCCGAAGCCCATTCCCTCGACTCCGCGCGCGCGCAGATAAATCGCTCCCGCGCCGTAGATAAACGAAGCTCCGGCCGCAGCTCCCATCAGCGCTTGCAGCAATGAGAGCCAGGGGCTGGAAGCGCTGGCCGCGGGCTGGTAGATCAGGCCGAACAGCATTCGCGAAAGCAGATCGTTGACCGGAACCACCAGGCTGGACAGCAATCCCAGGACAAGTCCCGGCAGGGTCATTTTGTCGGGCAAGAGCTGAGTCTCGGCGTCGGTGAAGATCAAGCCCACGAGCAGGAATCCGAACGTACAGTATTTCAGCGTGGCCAGAGTGAATCCGAAATACGCGTAGCAGGCCAGAAACAGCGCGCCCGTGAGCAGCTCGACCACCAGATAACGCGGCGAGATGGGAGCCTTGCAGTGGCGGCAGCGTCCCCGGAGAATCAGCCAGCTCAGGACGGGAACGTTGTCATAAAAGCGGATTGGCTGGGCGCACTTGGGGCAAGCCGAGCCGGGATGAACCACCGACAAATCACGGGGCAGGCGATAGATACACACATTCAAGAAGCTGCCGAATGCCAGCCCTAGCGCGAAAATCGCCAATGCCAATACAGGGTCCACCGTGTGCTTTGCCCACCCTTGCCAGATTTACGCTGGTTTCGCCTCGATTATACGGTGCCTCGCAGCGTGGGACCCAGGTACTAAAGGTACAAGACTTCCGATTGATTCCATGGAAGTTACAGATTCGTCAATAGGCACAATAGGCGAGAAAGGCACAAAGTCTCAGGGCGTAGCACAAATTAGCACAGTTTTTGGTCCGTTCGAGAGTAGCGGTAGAATCTATATCATGGAAAACCCTAGCGGCACCAACACCACTGTCTCTGCCTTTGGCTTCGCGGATGAAGTGATTAAGTTTGACCAGCGTCATCCGTTATACCGGGCGCGAATGTCCCGCCTTGCCGCTGCCATAGATTTGGCATTCACTCGGATTCAGCCGACCACCACTCCCGAAGAGAAGTTTGTGTACTTCTACGGCACGCTTGTGGCTGAAGACTTCATGGAGATTTATCTTGTGGCTGTGAATGGCTACGGGGCTGCAGCAACGAAGCTGTTGCGTTCCATGTATGAGCACACGGTCACACTCCGCTATCTTCACGACCACCCTGATGAGGTTGGGGCGTTCATAGAATATAACCGCGTCCAGGAGTACAAGCTGATGCAGCCAATCCTAGACACCTTCGGTGCCGATGCGTTGCCACCGGAAACCATAGCGGAGGTGAAACGGAAGTATGAGGAAGTGAAGGAGCAATTCATGGTGACGGACTGTAAGAAGTGTGGCACCAAGAAAGTCAATCACACGTGGAGCAAGCTGCATTTTGCTGCGATGGCTAAGAAGAGTGGCGTGCTTGGTACGGTCCTTGTTCCGGGGTATTTCTTACCACTGCGTCATGCTCACAGCACCTTTGCGGCAATGACGGACAGGATGAAAAACAATGATGGGCTCTTGAGCTTCCATCGGGAGTCTCAACCGAAATTGGCCGACGATGCCCTCAGGATGGCACACAATTGTCTCCTAATGAGTCTGGAGATTCAGGACGAACGATTCAAGATTGCGGGACTGAAAGCAGCGATAGAGAATTGCGTGCGTGATTGGGCGGAGATTTGGGCACCGGACGCGCCCTTCCTTAAGGATGCCGGTTAGACCCGCCGTGGTCTGACTGATTTAGTGGCACAAATAACGCCTTTTTTGGTGCTGCAAACAAAGCCACTTACAGACACCCCATTGCAAGGGAGGCACCTGTGACAGCGGCAGTAATGCCGCATGGCTAAGTCTTATAAGGTCACTTTTGCCGATAAGTTTGACGACAGCGCCTTCGGCGAAAAACCGTTCGCGTTCGAGCTACAAATGCAGATTGAGGGAACGAAGCCAGGGCCGCAAACACAGATTCATCGTTCATACGCCAACATAACCTTCCGCGATTTTCAGCCCTATGACATCCAACATGAATACGACGTGCACATGTGGGGTCGACTGTACGACGACGAAAAGTCCTTCAGCAAATTTATTGCGCGTAGCGAGATTCGGGCATACCACAGTAAGAGTGAGCGGATACTGCTTCTATGCGGCAAGAAGGCCGATATTCTGGATTTTTGCAAGAAGACCGAAGACTTCCCACATATTAAGCTCCGGACGATGCAGATCGACATGAAGCAACTACAGGAGAGGCTGCCTGAGGTCCGAGGTGCGTGGTTCCGGTTTCGCGCTGGGTACATTCGAGCAAAGGCGTACATGGGCCAACAGATACAAGACACGCCCGAATACCGTGACGCGACGAACGAAGGAGATATTTCAACTCTGTCGTTTTATTTCGAGGATTCGAGGAGCGGAGCAATCCACCCGATTCAGATCACTGAAGACGGTGCAATCGTGCTCCAAAAGAACTACGGGAGCATCGAAGATGAGTTGGATTTCGTGTTGCACGTGAAAAATACGCTATTGGAGGGCATCTATAGTCTTGCAGCACCTGCGCGGAGTCGGCGAGGGGGCGCAGAAATGCCCCGAATGAAGTAGAGCCGAAAACCCGAAAAAACGCATCCTCACCCAAATCTTGTCAAGCCCCCTAAACCGTCCATTTCCTCGCAAGCTGCTGATTCAGATGGAAATAAAAATTGCGAAATTTGGCGGGTTTACCCCCTCGGATTTGGTAGTCTTGAAATAGAAGCAAAAACAAACGGCGCGACCGGGAAATCCGGCTCGCGCCTTTTTTATTGGAGCCAAGTTGAAAAAAGAAGCGAAGACATCACGCAAACAGCAGCGGCAAGTCGCTCCTCTGGTCCGCGGACCGCTAAACTCCAAAGCCAAGGGTGAATTGGGAGAACTCGCCTTCGTGCACAAAGCGTCAAGCCTCGGATTTGGCGTGGCCAAGCCCCATGGAGACAACGAACGCTACGACTTCATCCTCGACTCGGGCGAACGCTTGTGGCGGGTTCAGGTGAAGACAATCTGCAAAGTCCACGGTCACCTCTACCAGACTTCAAGCAGCCACGGCCACGGAGTCGGTACCAAACCTTACAAGGCCAGAGAAATTGACTTCGTCGTAGCTTATATCGCGCCACGAGACATTTGGTATGTAATCCCCGTGAAATATGTAGCAGCCTCAACCGCTCTGTGCTTCTATCCTTCAGGATGCCGGCAGGGCAGTGGTCGCTTCGAGTCTTACCGCGAGGCTTGGCATCTGATGGCGCCGGGCGGAGACTTAACACCGCAACCGGGAATATTGCGACGGGTCCGTGCCATGGGTTGCGAAGGCAAATACCTGGTATGGGAGACTCCGATTGAGTATGAGTTTCAACTGGGGGCCGCACGGGCGGGGACGCCCGCGTCTACATTGGCAGCTTGGGGTCGAAGTTAGTGGTTGGAACGGGGAGCAGCCATGCTGAGCGCAGGCTCAAAGCTCTTACAGCTACAGAACTCTTGCGTGTGGTTAATACTCCCGTCTTCACCGGTAATTCCAGCTCCCGTGCAGAAGCCGTGCTCGTGTTCCAGCCGGCGATGACCGCACCCGCAGGATTCATTTGGGCACAAGTGCGCAGGCTTGAAGACCTCACCAAAATACATCGGCGCAGAATCCCACCCGCATTGAGAGCACTTCCAACGTACTCCCTCGTTAGACGAGAGTGTATGTTTGTGCAGGTGCGTGGGCGATTCTTTCAGTTCAGATGTTCGCAAAATGTGATCCTCCTTCGATTCGCATAGTGGCTCAACTATTCTCTTCGATCAGTGGCCGCAAAACAGCGCCGCGATCAAGCGCTCTTCTTTGAACGCGCGGGATAGAAAAGGGATCGTTGCTGTGCCACGTCACTGCTCCCGCAGAATGGGCAGACGACACCACCCTGTTCGCAATCGCGAAGACTCAACTGTTTCGTGAAAGGCTTCAGGCAACCACGGCAATGGAAAAGGTATGACGTCACAGTCCACCGCTCACAGAATTTGTGCCCATGATGAAGAAACCTCCGAATTCTAATGCCGGCACTCTGTAAGCCGGGAAGGCGGAGTTGACCGCCTTCTCGTGCGAACAGCTCACAGTTCTACGCAGCTAAGTGAACAGCGGTCTTGTGGAAGGTCGAGGTGACAACGTCAGAGGTCTGAACCTTGGGCGTTCCCTCGATGAATCTTGCCAAGGTCTTCAACACTTGCGGATAGGTATTGGTGTTGTAAGCTTCGGCATCGGTTTTGTTTTCCCACATACTGATCGCGGTTACATCAACTCCGCCGGGACCAGCGAATGTGATTTCGTCCTTAAAACCATTCTGTTTACGAAGCAAAGGCAGGACGTCGTTTTCAAATGTGCGGGTGTAATCGGAAAGCATATTGGATTTAAGATGAATCGAGACATGGCGTGAAAACATGGCAACCTCCTAGGGTTGAAGGTGCTAAGAAAGAGAACTTCAGATGAGCTGACTTAGTTCAGGGGACCTGAAAGAGGAGAAGGTGGTAACTACCTCAATTACGACCCTAGTCCTATGCGGCAGGACTGTCAAGCGGTTCGCCACTGATTCGCTGGATGATATAGATTCTGCGGCGTTTTTGTCGGTCCGACCATCTGGACATTCAGATTGTGCGATTGGTCCGGCATGAAGTCAAGGAACCAGGGCCGGGATGGGTCTTCAGCGATGTCGCGAAGATTCGCTCCGCCGGACGGACGAACACCCCACAGTGTCAAGGGTGGAAGTGGTGAGCGTGCGCAACGCCCGTCGCGGCGAGCGTAGCCGAGTGATTCGGAAAAAACAAAGGGCGCGGAGATTCTCCGCGCCCGGTTTTCGCCGCCGATGGTTGACGGCCTGATCTACTGTTGCGTGTTTAATGCCGGACGTCCTGCGTCGGGCCCTTGCGTGGTCGGAATCACGGTTAAAGGCGCTTGCAGGGTGAAGTTCAGCACGGTTTCCGAGGGCAACTTGATTTGCTGACCATGGGTAACGGCCTGCGCCCCGGCACCTAAGCCGCCGCCGGCCGCGGCTCCGATGGCTGCTCCCTTGCCGCCACCGGCGATGGCACCAATGATTGCTCCGATTCCGGCGCCGGCTCCCACCTTCTCGACCGTGTTCTTGCCCCGCGAGCTACCCTGCTTCTTGAATTGATCTGTTTGGATGTTGTAGTTCTTTCCAGCCGCCGAAATGCGATCCAGTTGAAGTACCAGCAACGATTGTCCGGCGAATTTGCCGGCGCTCTGCACGGTTACGATATGGCCTTCGATGTTGTAGCCGGCAGGAATCGCTGTGTCACCATCCACGGCGAGAGGCGAGTTCAGCGTGGCATGGAAGGTCTGGCCCTGGGTCGCGGTTTCTGAGTCAATCGGGTCCACCAGTCTCACGGCCAAGGTTGTGCCCGAGGGAATGGTGACTTTCTGCGGCGGAGGTGGAGGCGGAGGCGGTGCGGGAGCTGGTGCCGGGGCAGGTTCTGCGGCCGGCGCTGCTTGCGCTACCTCGGCCGGAGCGCTAGAAGAATCGCTCTGGTCTCTGGATTCTCTGCGGCGATGCTTTGCGGACGGGGAAGGTTTGGCAGGCTCCGGCGCGGCTTGGGCTTGTGCAGGCGGCGGGGCGACCTGCAAATTGTTTACCACCTGCTTCACGCCCGGTTCACCGGACGCATAGCGGGCGGCCGCGTCGCGCTGGGCATCATTGTCCACCTGGCCGGAAAGCGTCACGCTTCCGTTGGCGGTCTGCACAATGAGTTGCTTGCCCTGAAGACCGGAATCGGTGTTCAGTTTGTTCTGAATATCGCTGGCAATCTGGGCATCCGTCAGCGCCTTGGAGCAGCCTACCGCCGCTACCAAGATGGTGAGCAGGACGACCGCGCTGAAGTAGAAAGAAAGCCTCGTCTTCATAAGATCACTCCTAGTGATGTAAGTCCGATGTAAATAGTTTAGATGCACAAATGGCCGAAGTTTCAGGAAAAAAATATTGCTGGAAGCACTTTAGTCATTGGAGTTGCAAAGCTACGGCGGTCAAGAATTCATGCGGTTCGAGAAACCATTGGGGCGGCCGAACATTCCAGCAAACCCGTTAACTCTGGTGCAGGAATTTGTAATCGAGGATGCTGGCTGCGATTCCCGAGCTTTCCGCTTTTTCCTGCGCGTCTTTGGTTCGAGTAATGCGTCCCTGGCAGAGCACGGTGCTGTTTTTCTGGCCAGAGATCTCCTCCGGCATCTCGAAAACCATCTCCACTAATGTGTTGTCAGGGAGGTGCTGCGGGCCCTGCAAAAGCACGCCGGACTGGCTGAGGTTCTCGATAATACCTTCATACCAGCTCCCGAGATTCTTCACGCGGTAACGGACCGGAGTGTCCAGCTTGAGGCGCCGGGCGCGAGGAACCCAGGTAGGCTTGCGAGCACGGCTGCGGCTGCGGCGTGCGGCGGTACCCTCCGCGGTGCTGGGAGACTGGCTGCGATCCACGCGCTGGGTACGTCGCATGGTGGTCCAGTCATAGCTGTATTCGACGGCGCAAAGGAGGCAAACCTGATAGTAGTGGCCATCAGCAGCCCGCCGGGGCCAGGAAAACTCGTGGGAGCAACGGCCTAACATAAGAACGTCCAATAACTTCTGTGGCATGTTCGTCTTTCCGGGCGGGATCGCCGGAAAAGACATCATCTAACGGCGGCGTAATTTTGTGTAGGTTACTTTCGTGTTATGCGCGTCATGCTGATTCGATAAGCAGTTAAACCACAGGGGCCAGACGTTTCTCGCGTTCCGCTTTTAGCCACGCAACGCGGTAAAGTGGTATGGAGCGCGTGTACGCCTAAATACGGAAAGAGTTATGTCCGCAAGGATACGGGTCATCAATCTCGAAGAGGGGTTCCCAACTCGCGATCAGGCTTACCAAAAGCTCGAAGCTGCGCTGGTCCGCGCGCGAAAAGACGGCATTGCCGTGCTGAAAGTGATTCATGGGTATGGCTCGACGGGCGCGGGCGGGGTGTTGCGGTTTGCGATTCGGGGCTTCTTGCGTCAGCGAAAAGAGAAAGGCGAGATTGCAGCGTTCGTCAATGGAGAGAGTTGGTCCAGCTTCGACGCGCGAAGCAAGGTGCTGTTTGCGAAAGCTCCGGAGTTGCTATTGGACAGCGATGTGGGGCGCGCGAACAAGGGAATCACGTTGGTACTGCTCTGAATTTGTTTCTTGATGGATCACGTTGCCGCGTGTTTTTCGGATCTTTCAGGGTCGCAGGTGGCGTGTATGATTAGCGCGTGAACGATGGGGCCGAGTTGGGCGTCACCGCTTTCGTTCTGGCGGGCGGCAAAAGCGCTCGCATGGGCAGCGATAAGGCCTTCCTCCAGTTGGGAGACGAGACTCTTCTATCACGAGCATTGAAGGTGGCGGGTGCCGTGACGGGAGAGGTATGGATTGTAGGGGACGCCAAGAAGTTCGCAGCCTTTGGCCGGGTGATTGAAGATGTGTATCGCGACCGGGGACCGCTGGGCGGGATTCATGCGGCGCTCTCCAGCTCGGCGACAGAGTTGAATCTGATGCTGGCGGTCGATCTGCCTTTCGTGGGGCCGGAGTTTCTGGAGTATCTGCTTTCGCGGGCGCGGGAATCGGGTGCGATGGTCACGGTTCCGCGCGCGGGCGGAGGCTTGCAGCCGCTTTGCGCAGTTTATTGGCGCCGATTTTCGGAAGTTGCGGAACAGTCATTGCGCGAAGGAAAAAACAAGATTGACTCGCTGTTCGCGACAGTTGAGACCAGAGTGATCGAGGAGGATGAGTTGGTGCGGGCAGGTTTTTCGGCTGGGATGTTTCGCAATCTGAACACGCCGGAGGAGTTGGAAAAGGCGAAGAGGTTGCGTTCTGGGCGGAGCGGTTGAGCTAGGGCTGGGCTGGACCCTTCGACTTCGCTCAGGGCAGGCTCGCGAGTCGACCGTCCCCACACGATTCATTGGCACCATCAGCTATCATCGGAAAGAACGTCTAAGGAGACCTGAAAGACTGCCATGGGCAGCGACGGACAAGCGGGGCCGTATATCGAGTTCAGGGAGGTCTCCAAGGCCTTTGGCGAGAACCACGTGCTCGATCATGTCAGCTTCGATGTCATGCCGGGAGAAACGGTGTGCATCCTGGGACGAAGCGGTGTGGGCAAATCGGTCACGCTGCAAAACATTATGGGTTTTCTAAAGCCCGACGCCGGCCGGGTGATCGTGGCTGGGGAAGACATCACCGATTATCCCGAGCTCGAACTACAGCGTATCCGAAAGAAAGTCACCATGGTATTCCAGAACGGAGCGCTGTTCGACTCGCTGACCGTGGGTGAGAATGTGGCATTCCCGCTGCGCGAGCGCCGCGATCTCAAGGAAGAGCAGATCTTCCAGATCGTCGATGGAATGCTTGAGATGGTGGGAGTGAAAGAAATGCGCGACCAGCTTCCCTCGGATTTATCCACGGGAATGAAGCGATCGGTGGCGATCGCGCGTGCGTTGGCAGCCCAACCGGAGTGCGTTCTTTATGACGAACCCACGACCATGGTCGATCCGCTGATGGCGCAATTGCTGGGCGATTTGATCAAGCGGCTTAAGACCCAGTTGCACCTGACCAGCGTGGTCGTGACCCACGACATGCGCTTGGCCGAGAAGCTGGCGAACCGGATCGTATTTCTGCACGAGGCCAAGGTACTTTTTTTCGGCACGTATCCAGAGATGGAGAAATGCGAGGAGCCAATTGTGCAGGAGTTCCTGGAACTGGATAAGTTGACCTTGGAAGTGTAGTCCGGGCGCCACGAGTTATTCTACAAGCTCCTTAAACGGCGTCGCATTACGGGAAGTGGATAAGAAGGTATAGAACATGGAAAACGACCAAGCTCTAGCTCTGTTCAATGAGATTCTAGTTAGGACCTAAGGAAGGACGAATTCCTTGGGAGCCACTCGGCTCTGATACCCTACTTGCTGCAATTAAGGGCAAGCGCAGTCTTCTCCTCGTGCCTTACACAACCACGGATTCCTGGGGGAACGAGCGAGGTGGACCGAGTCTGACTGTCAAAGACTCATCCGATCGCGAGCTTTTGCGCGTGACGAGCGAAATCGAAGGCGTAAAACTGGAGGCGCTTCAGGAGTTATATGAGGCAGCCCGGCGGCAGGCCTTCAAAGTCGATGAGCAGGTTCAGGATCTCCTTTCGGAACTCTTCCACGAATGCGGTTGGAACTTCCCTGCAGAATCTAGCCACAGCCGTCTTGTCTCTGGGACTCAGTTCACCCATCGGTGCTTTGCCAAGCAAGTCGTGGACCAAATGGAGCTGCTCCCTAATCTTAAGCAGACGATTCTTCGATAACTCGGAAAGTTTCGCATCCCACCTGGCAATTATATAGCTGGTAGCGCCGATCAACTCACCGATGCGTATTTGTTGCCATTTCAGCCTTCTCAGACCGAACATATGCAGTAATCTCAGATGCCGCTTTACTCGCGTTATTCATGTCCTCGCCTAGGGATCGCGTTAATGCAAAATCTTGCGCTTGTTTGGCTGCTCTCGAGGCTCTCCTGGAGAAAATAAAAGCGAGAAAACTGAACAGAAGGCCCGCTACACTTGCGATGTTGCCCCAGTTTTGCGAAAGAAATCTCTGCATAACTCTGCTACGTCGAGAGTGGGCCCTTAGAATAAGAGGATTGTAATCCTTCAGAAACCCTCGCGTACAAGCCTTTTTACCGTGATGGAACTATCGGTTGAATCACCTCGCATCATTTTCTCCACGTACTTGGCGATCATGTCCACTTCCAGGTTCACGGGATCGCCGGACTTGAGAAATTTCAGATTGGTCATCTCGGTGGTGTGCGGGATGACGGCAACCGTCACTTGCGTTCCTTCCACCTTCGCGACCGTGAGGCTGATGCCTTCAATCGACAGCGACCCCTTGGAGATGACGTACCGCGCCAGTTCTGGGGGAATCTCGATGCGCAGCCAATAGTTGTCCGCGCCTGAGATTTCGTCGAGTGCGATGAACTTGCCCGTGCCGTCCACGTGGCCCTGAACGATGTGTCCGCCGAAGCGTCCGTCGGCGCGCATGGGGAGTTCGAGATTTACCGGCGCGCCTGGTTTGATGCGGGAGAACGAAGTGCGAGTCCAGGTCTCCTCAGCCAGATCGGCGCCGAACGACTTGGGTGTGATGTCTACAGCGGTGAGGCAGACACCGCTGACCGCGATGCTGTCGCCCTTCTTCAACTCCTTGACGAGGTGAGAAGCGGAGACGGTGAGGCGGCGGTTGCCGTTTTCGTTGGCGATGCTGGTGACGCGCCCAACTTCTTCAATGATGCCGGTGAACATGGGGCCCTCCGAGCAGAAACGGGTTAATCTCACCGCAGAGACACAGAGCCACAGAGACGGCAACATGAAATGCTATAGAAACAAATCTTGGGTTTCTCTGTGGCTCTGTGCCTCTGTGGTGAACGTCCTTCAATCGCCATATGGATCCCTCAAGTATCCCTCGACTGCGAAATCTTCGCCAAAGCGGTGCAGGCGTATGGATTTTAGTTGGGCCGCGTCTGCGATGCTTGCAAACCCAGCGCCTCCGGCGAACGGCACGGAAGCTGTGCCCGCGAGAATTCTGGGTGCGTAATAGAGAAAGACCTTGTCCACGATGCCCGAGGCCAGCGCGGCCCCGTTGACCATGGCGCCACCTTCAATCATCAGGCTAGCAATCTCCATTTGGCCGAGGAATTGGATGACGGCGGCCATGTCGGGGTGGCCATCCGAGGTGGCCGTAGGCAACTGCTGCACGCGAATGCCGAGCTTCAACAGCTGCTTTTTCTTTTTCTCTTCGGCGAAAGAGCAGAGCACTAGAACATCGTCCTGGGCGGTCTTGGCCGCGCGGGAGTCGATGGGCAGGCGCAAACGCGAATCGAGAACCACGCGTAGGAGTGGGCGGCGGCGAGGACGGCCACTGCGGTCGGTGAGCAGCGGATCATCGGCAATGACGGTGCCAACACCGACCAGAATCGCGTCATGCTGATGACGAAGTTCCTGCACGTGGGCGCGTGCGGATTCACCGGTGATCCAGTCGGCGCGAGTTGAGTTTTCTGCCGCGCGGGCCGCGGCATTGGGCGATTGGTTCGGAGGCGGCGCGATTTTGCCGTCGAGGGTCATGGCCGCCTTCAGCGTGACCAGCGGTGTAAGGTGGCGGATGTATTTGGCAAAGGACTCGTTCAGCGCCTTTGCTTGCTCTTCCAGTATGCCGGAGGAAATGGCGATCCCGGCGCTGTGAAGTTTGGCGAATCCCTGGCCGCTGACTTGCGGATTCGGATCCTGCATGCAGGCAACCACGCGGCCAATGCCGGCAGCGATCACGGCATCAGCACAAGGCGCGGTGCGGCCCTGATGGGAACAGGGTTCCAGGTTGACATAGAGAGTTGCGCCGCGAGCTTTTTCTCCGGCTTGCTCGATGGCAAGGACTTCTGCATGCTTCAGGCCGTCGTAGGTGTGGCTTCCAGAGCCGACGATTGTGCCTTTCGCGTTCACAATAACGGCACCCACGCATGGATTGGGCGACGTCAAACCGATACCTTGGCGGGCCAGGTCGAGGGCTCGGCGGAGGAAGACTTCGTCAGTGTCGCGGGATGTAGTCACGGCAGAAGCATTATTTCACCATGGAGACACGGAGGCACAGAGAAGTAACGCTTTACGTTCTTCGCGGCGGAAACGATCGGTAGGAGTCGTCCTCGGGTTCGGCGACTGCCGCGCCGCTGCGACCTTTAGGGCCACGCCGGACTGGAACCAACCTGTAGGCATAGGGATCTGTCGGCGGAGTGCCTCGGATGTATACGGAGTGTACGTCGTGTGGCTTGCGGCGGATACGATGCCACAAGTCCAGCAGCACTTGCAGTGCTGTCCGCTGACTTTGCGAATCGCTCATAAACCTGATTCTATGCCCCTCAAAAGAGAATCATGCAAACAATGAATCCACAAAATCCTTGGAATTGAAGGGCAGCAGATCTCCGGCTTTCTCGCCGACGCCGACGTAGCGCACCGGCAGGCCCAGCTCTCGAGAAATGGCAACCACTACTCCGCCCTTTGCGGTGCCGTCGAGCTTGGTGAGCACGATCCCAGTTACGCCGGCCGCCTCCGTGAACTGACGCGCCTGTTGCAGACCGTTCTGGCCGGTGGTGGCATCCATCACCAGCAAAGTCTCGTGGGGCGCGCCGGGAATAATCCTTTGTGCCGTGCGCCGCATCTTTTCCAGTTCAGCCATGAGGTTGGTTTTGGTGTGGAGCCGGCCGGCCGTGTCTACGATCACGTAATCGCTGTGGCGCGCGGACGCG
Source organism: Terriglobales bacterium (assembly GCA_035601775.1). Classification (GTDB taxonomy): domain Bacteria; phylum Acidobacteriota; class Terriglobia; order Terriglobales; family Acidobacteriaceae; genus JABDBE01. The sequence continues at coordinate 23,842 of DATNNO010000117.1, forward strand.
GCTTGCAGAGCGTCGTAGAGCACGGCTGCGGGGTCGCCGCCGGGCTTGGTTCGGATGACTTCGGTTCCGGTGCGTTGTCCCCAGATTTCCAGTTGCTCGATGGCGGCGGCACGGAAAGTGTCGGCGGCGCACAGCAACACCGTTTTGCCTTGCGAACGAAAGACCTGAGACAGCTTGCCAATGGTTGTCGTCTTTCCAGTGCCATTGACGCCGACCACCAGGATCACTTCAGGCGTGCCGTCTACTTTCTGGATGGGACGCGTGTTGGCGGCATTCAGGATGGTGAGCAGTTCGTCTTTCAGCAGGCGCTTGAGTTCGTCCACATTCTTGATCTGCTTGCGGTCGGCTTTTTCTCGAAGCTTGTCCAGCACTTCACGGGTGGTCGTGTTGCCCAGATCGGCGCCAATGAGGGTGGCTTCCAAGTCGTCCAGGGTGGCGCGGTCAATCTCCTTGCCGAAGGAAACGACTTCCTCGATGCGCTGGCTGAGGTTTTCGCGGGTACGCGTTACCGCCTCTTTCATGCGATCGAAGAGGCCCGGCTTCTGCTCTTCGTCCAGGCTGCCAAAAAGGGTTTGAATCATAAATGTTGGGAGGCGCGCGCCAAACATCAATTATAGCGGTCGGTGCTGATTTGGATGGGAAGCGGACGTTTCGCGGCGCGGCTAGCTAGTGGCTTGGACGAGCGCCGCTGTCTGCGCCGGCGCTTCCGAGACGGCCGGCGTCGGAGTTGGAGGGGGCGTGGGGACTGGCGCGGCGGACGTAACCGGGATGGGTGCGGGCACGGTTTGGCGCGGGATGCGAATCTCGCCGCGCTCGTAGATTGCGGTAAGGGCCGCAACGGCGGTGGGATCGAGGCGCTTGCCGGAAAGATTATGAATGATCTTCAGCGCGTCCTTGGGATCATGCGCATGCTGGTAGGGACGGTTGGTGGTGAGCGCATCGAAGGTGTCGGCGACGGCGATGATCCGGGGCAGAAGCGGGATTTCGTCTCCCTGCAAGCCGTGAGGGTAGCCGCGGCCATCGAGCGATTCATGGTGCAGCTCGATCCCCGGAATCATGTCCTTCAGTTGCGCCACCGGGCGCAGGATGTTGGCGCCCTTGGTAGTATGCGTCTTCATGATGTCGAATTCTTCTGGAGTGAGTGCGCCCGGCTTCTTCAGGATGCGGTCCTCGATTCCAATTTTGCCGACATCGTGCAGCTGGGCGGAGATGCGCACGGTTTCTATGAAGTCTTCGGACACGCCCAGTTCTTTGGCAATCATCAGGGAATAGCGAGTGACGCGGTCGGAGTGGCCGCGAGTATAAGGATCCTTTTCGTCGACGGCGCCGGCGAGCATCTGAATGGAACCCATGAATAACTCAAGGTTCTCATTGGCGGCGCGTTTGAGGTCGAGCACGAAATGCTCGAGCTCCTCGGACATGACGTTGAAAGTTTCGGCTAGTTCGCCGATTTCGGTGCGGCTCTTGACGTGGACACGCTGAGAGAAATCCCCACCCGCAATAGCTCGGCTGAAATGAGTGAGGACTTCCAGCGGGTTCGTAATCCGTCGGGCGGCGAAAATACTGATGCCGATACTGAGGGCGATGGCCATTATGGCCAGATTGCGGGCGTTGCGCTGCATCTCATACACGCCGCGATAAGCCTCTGCGCGCGGCTTTTGCACGACCACGGCCCAGTCCAGGTTGGTCACGGGACTGTAGGTGCCCAGCATTCTTATGTTCGTGTTGCCGTTTCGGAGGTTGAATTCCCTGGTCGCGGCTACCAGTTGCACCTTGGTGCCTGCCTCGACGAAGTTCCGCACGATTTCCAGGTTGGACATGTCCTGACCGGTGGCATAGTCGGAGGTGGCGCCGGCGACCAGCCGTCCCTGGCTATCCACTACATACGGGGTAAGGCCGCCTCGGTTGACTTCCTGCAGTCGGCGTATCAGGAACTGCAGGTCCACGACGGAACCAATCATGCCCAGGAAGCTGCCACCGTACATCACGGGAGTGCTAACCAGCATGACCGTGCGGGAAGACTTACCGGTGCCCACTACCAGAGCTTGGCCGTTATAGACTCGACCTTCGCGGGCGGCGGCATAAGCACGCTCCAGTTCGCGCTGCAGGAAGGCGTCGGGAGCGATTCGTCCAGCGGAAATCCCCTTGGCGTCCGAATTTAACAAGGTGGCATAGGCCAGGTCATCGGAGGAGGAAACAAAATTCTCCAGCAGGGCACGCAACTCGGGTGCTTCCACGTGTTCCGAAGTGATGTCCCCGCCGCTGGCGACCTGCAGTGCGGAGGACAGATTCGCCTGCATCATGCGCAGGGATTCCTGGTGCTGCGAAATATCATCCGCCAGGGAACGCGTGACCGTGTTCTGCAGCAGCCTTTCGTTGGTGATCAGGCGGTCGCGGTTGATGGATTCCACCTGCGCCGAGTAAAAGTACATGGGAACGACGCTGATCAGTATGAGCACACTTAGGATGACGTAGAGAATGGGTAGACGAGATGGCGATGGCAATTTCAGCGACAAGTGGCCCTTCGCGCCGCGTTCGACTCGGTCAAGAGTTCAGCCGATACTCTAAAATTGTAGCGTGATATTGCAGCCGGGAATTGTTACGAAAGTACCCCGAAAAGCGGCACCCTTCGGGCGGTTTGGCAAGATAGTGGCTGCCCTGGGAAGCCTCTCACTGCAAGTTTTTTTTGCCGTACGTGATTGACCGGGCATGATTGACCGAACACCGAACACTGACCGAACCGCGATGGACCGAAACGAGGAGATGACATGGCTCCAATTCAGCGTCATACGCCTCGTGGGTTAAAGGCTAAGGGCCGAGGCGGGATCAGGCCTGCGAACCGGAAGCGCGGCGAATGGGGATACTTGATTATGTGGGAGTTTCAGGTCCGCACAGGAATGGAGAAGCGCTTCGAGCAGGTGTATGGAGCGAAGGGCGACTGGGCGCGATTCTTCAGGCAGGATGAGTCATATATCGGAACAGAGTTAATGCATGACAAGGGCGAGCGGACCTATGTGACGCTGGACTTCTGGACGTCGGAAAAGGCTCATGACGAATTCCGGAAGCAGCATCTCGCCAAGTACATGGATCTCGATCAGAAGTGCCAGGAGATGACGGAAAGCGAACGTGAGATCGGAAGGTTCGTGAGAGTTTTGAACAAATAGGGCTCGCGATCAAGAGGAGCCGCTTACATGGAACCCGATTCGCTCTTGGCGCTGCGAGTCATCAGATCGTGAATCGCGTCCCGGGGCGACTTGCCGTGGTGCAGGATGGCATCTATCTGCGCAGTGATGGGCATTTCAACTTGACGAGCGCGCGCAAGTTCGACGGCAGCGTGGGTGGTGAAGACGCCTTCGGCCACCATGCCATGCATCGCGGCGATGATCTCCGGAAGCTTGCGTCCGCGGCCGAGCTCGACTCCCACGCTGCGGTTGCGCGAAAGGCCACCAGTACAAGTGAGGACGAGATCGCCCAAGCCCGCCAGTCCAGACATCGTATCCTGACGGCCGCCACAGGCCACGACCAAACGGGTAATCTCCGCCAGGCCGCGGGTGATCAGGGCTGCGATCGAGTTGTGTCCGAGCCCGAGGCCGTCGCAAACACCGGCGGCGATGGCAATGATGTTCTTCAAGGCGCCGCCGAGTTCCACTCCAGTCACATCACTGTTGGTGTAAACCCGGAAGGAGGTATCACTGAACTCTCGCTGGATGGTTTCCGCCAGTCCGACGTCGCGTGACGCGATGGTGATGGCGGTTGGATCGCCGCGTGCGACTTCTTTGGCAAAGGTTGGTCCACTCAGCGCGCCGACGCGGGGCTGGAAGCCTCCGTCTGACCCGACAACGAGCGAGATCACTTCCGTCATGCGGAGAAGAGTCGTTCCCTCCAGACCTTTCGTGGCACTTACGAAGAGCATGCCGGGCCTGAGAAATGGGCGCATTTTCTGGAAAAGAGCGCGGCAATGTTGCGAAGGCATGACGCTCACAACAATTTCGGCACCCTGAAGAGCTTCCTCAAAACTGCCTGTAGCGGAAACGCAGTCGGGAATGGCGTGTTCCGGAAGAAAGAGTTCATTGACCCGGCGCGATGAAATGGAATCGCGCACTCCTTTTTCGTGGGCCCACAGGCGTACCCGGTGTGTGCCCTTCCGTCCGAAGACGATGGAAAGGCTTGTGCCCCAGGCGCCGGCACCGACGACGGTGATTTCGCTCATCGGCGGCTCCACTGGAAGCGGGATTCGGTGTGGCCGAGCAGACGGCGGATGTTTTCGTAGTGCTTGGCAATGATGAGAAGAGAAGCCGCCGTGATGAAGGCGAGCATTTGAGGAGCCTCACGGTAAGGCTCAAGAAACCAGGCTAGGAGCGGGAACAGAGCCACGGTGAGGATCGAGGCAAGAGACACGTAACGGAACGCCAGAAAGATCACGACGAAGATAGCAACCATCACCAGAATGGTTTTAGGCGTGAGGAGGACAAAGGAGCCCAATCCCGTAGCTACTCCTTTGCCGCCTCTGAAACGCAGCCATACCGGGAACATGTGCCCCAGGATCGCGAAGAGTGCCGCCGCGCCGAGCACCGTGTTGTGGCCGGGGAAGATTATGCGCGTCATGGCCACAGCGGCGAGTCCCTTCAGTGCATCGAGAATCAGGGTAAGCGCGCCTAATGCAGGGGAAGTGCGAGAGACGTTGGTTGCGCCAATGTTGCCGCTGCCGGTTTGGCGAACGTCCTGTCCGCGAAAAACGCGAACTAGGAGATAGCCGAAGGGGATCGAGCCCAGCAGGTAGCTGTACGCGGAGGTGAGAAGGAACGCGGTCATTTGAATTTCTTTGTACTAGCGCCCTGCCTCGCCGACGTCGGGCGGTGAGACGTTCCTGCCACTCCGGCGAGGGCAGGATGCCGGCGCTACATGAGAGACTCTAGCGCAAAGCCTGCGATCTTTGTGTAGCGTGAACCTCCTCGCGAGAGTTGACTCTGGTACAGAAAAAACTCGTGGGCCGCCATGGTACCAAAGTCAGGAGTAGGCAGAGCGGCCAATCTTTCCTGCAAGCGCTGGAAATTCTTGTTCGGAGCGTCGTCTTTGTGCCAGCGGGGCGCACCGGAGCGTCCGCCGCGCGCCAGCGTGAGGTGGGGAGCGAAGGGATGATCTTCTTTCGGGATCCCCCGAGCGCAAGTGGCCTCATCGACCGCTTTCGCGAGGGATGGGAGTTGCGGTCCGGATTCGATTCCGACCCAAAAAACGCGGGCAGCTTTTGGGGTGGGGAAGAAGCCGTAGCCGCGGAATGTGATCTCGATGGCCTCGCTTCGGATGCCGGATAGGGCGCGCTTGATTTCCTCCACAGTCTCGGTGGGCTTCTCGCCAATGAACTTCAAAGTGAGGTGCAGCGATTCGGGACGAACCCAGCGCGCATCCGGCGCGAAGCCGCTCACGCCTTCCATGAAGCGCTGAATGCGCTGGCGGATGGCGTCGTCGATGTCGAGGGCGATGAATATCCGCATTTAGCACTTAGCATTTGGCACTTAGCCTCACCGATGTTGATGCTGGTCCAGTGAAATAGCTAAATGCCAAGTGCTAACTGCTAAGTGCTGGTCTACATCAGCTTCTTTCTCACCATATCCAGCGCCTGCTGGCTGGCGAACCAGCAGATGCGTTTGCGATCTCCCGGAAATTTACGTTCTACGACTTCGGTTCCTGCGTCACTGGCTAGAGAATGGAAAACCAATCCCACCGGTTTCGCGTCAGTCCCGCCGGTCGGACCTGCAACGCCTGTAATACCCAAGCCCAGAGTAGCGTCACTGCGCCGGCGAATTCCTTCCGCGAGAGCGGCGGCTACTTCGCGGCTCACTGCGCCGTGGTTCTCGATCAGTTCCGCAGGAACATCGGCGAACACGGTCTTCAATTGATTCGAATAAACCACTGCGCCGCCAACAAAGTAACGCGAGCTTCCGCTGACGGAAGTGATGCGCTCGGCCAACAGGCCACCAGTACAGGATTCCGCGACTGCCAAGGTTGCGTTGCGCATCTGCAAATAGTAGCCGACGATCTGTTCCATGGAATCGCCGTTGTCGGAGAAGACGCTATCTCCGAGTTCTTCTTCTATTTTCTCGACCAATTGATCCACTCGCGCCTGCGCGGCTTCGAGAGAGGCGGCGCGAGTCTTCAGATGCAGCTGGATTTCGCCAGCTCCAGCCAGGATGGTCGTTTGCACGTCGGCATAGAGCTTGTAGATGGGCGCAACCCGGGCATCGCACTGCGACTCGCCCAGTCCCGTAATTTTCAGTTCGCGGGTTGCGATGAATTGCGGCGGCAGCTTGGCCCGCAGGCGAGCCAGACATTGCTCCTCGAAGAGGGCCTTCAATTCGTGCGGAGGCCCTGGAAGCAGCATGATGATTCTTTCGCGGCCATCATATTTGCCACTCATCCACTGTCCGGGAGCACTGCCATTGGCGTTAGGCAAAAGAGTCGCACCTGCGAGGACATCAGCTTGCTTGATGTTGTTGGCCGCCATCTTCCAGCCGCGTGCCGCGAAGCGTTGTTCCAAGCTGGTGACAATCGCCGGATCGCGTCGAAGTTCAAGTCCCAGCGCGTCGGCCACTGCTTCTCGTGTAAGGTCGTCTTCGGTAGGGCCGAGGCCACCCATGAAGATGACGAGGTCGGCGCGCGATACCGCAAGGCTGGCTGCTCCCGTGAGACGCTCGTGGCTATCGCCGACGATGGTCTTGAAGATTACCTCAACGCCAAGTTGGTTGAGCTTCTCGGTCAGATAAAGCGAGTTCGTGTCCTGCCGGAAGGGAGTCAGCAGTTCGGAGCCAATGGCGATGATCTCGGCGTTCACGAGTAAAAGTGTAAATGATTGGGAGGCAATGCAAGATCGCCACGGATTTTCTCGGAGGGTCCTACTGAATGCTGGGTGCTGAACGCTGGTTGTTCGGTTCAGGAAGGGAAGTCGGCTAACGGTGATCCCTGGATGTTCCATGCGAGATGATGAACAGCGCTGTTGGTGGCTAGAACGGCAGAGCGGCCCGGGGCGAAGGCGAGACCAACCAGACCCGCGCCCGCAACTGCCAACGATGCCTCGCTGGAGGGGGTGATCTTGACGATGCCGCGTTTGCCCGAGAGGGAAGCGGCCACGTAGAGATTGCCTTCCACATCGAAGGCGATGCCTTGGGGACGTCCCAAACCACGGAAAAAAGTCGACACGTTGCCTTGAGGAGTGACTTTGTAAATGCAATCAAAACTGGACGTGGTTGGCCCCGTCACGAACAGGTCTCCATGGGGGCCGAAAGCCAGATGGTAAGCAGAAATGCTGGCCTCGAGAGTTGCGAAGACGAAGATCTGGCGGTCGGAACCGATCTTGAAAATTGTACCGCTGCGGTCGCCGACATAAAGATTTTGGGCGCGGTCGAACGCAATGCCGGTGGCGACGCCCATACCCTCGGCATAGGAGGACATGGTCCCGTTCGGAGCGACGCGGTATACCGTTCCATCAAAGCGCGAGGAAACGTACATTTGACCAGCCCGGTCAAAGGCGATGGACGTGGCGTTCATCAGGTCCGCGAGGAAAGGTTTGACGTTGTAGTTGGTATCGATCTTGTAGACGGCGACTGGAACCTTCTGTCCGCGGCTTCCGGAAAAACTGACGTAGATGTTGCCCTCAGCGTCGAGCGCGGGGTTGGTCACCGGGTGCAGATTCTCGGCAATGGGGACGGCGACTTTGATCTGGTGGGGATTGCTGGAGTGTCCATTGGTCGAGACTACGATGGGTCCGGACGATGCTCCTGGTGGTACGCGAGCCACCAGGAATTCATCGGAACTGATGACCACCGCGCCCTCGATTTCGCCAAAGCGAACCCGAGGCCGTCGCAGGTCCGGTGGACGTAAGCCGTGGCCGGTAATTCGTACTTCGCCGCCTGGCAGAGCAGCAGCCGGAACTACGGCTTCGATGTGCGGCTTTCCGTTAACGTTCGTCTTACCCAGCAAGCGGTCAGAAATTCCCATGGACTTGAACTTCCTTGCGTCGTGCGTCCAGCGAAAAGCTATCGCGGCAGGAGGCCGAAATGCAGCGCGAGTTGCATGATGACCAAAGCGTAGAGCCCAGCCCCGACATCATCTAGTACGATGCCGATTCCCTCCGGAAGGTGCTCTAGCTGACGCACCGGCGGAGGTTTCACGATATCGAACCCCCGGAAAAGTATAAAGCCCAGCAGCAGAGATTTCCATGAGACCGGCACGGCAATCAGAGTGATGAGCTGGCCGGCAACTTCGTCGATCACCACGAACTGAGGGTCTTTCAAGCCACTCGCACGAGCCATATGAGTGGCTGCGGGAATGCCAGCGAGTATGGCCGCGGCCGCCAGCAAGATCGTGGCTGTGGGCTGCCAATGCGGGCTGATCCAGCCGCTTAGCAGCCACCAGAGTAAGACCGTGGCCGCTGAACCCCAGCTTCCAGGGCCCGGGCGGAGGAGGCCTGTGCCAAAGAAAGTAGCAACCAGCTTGGCCCAGAGCGGTGCGCGGGCCCGGGCCGACGGAGGGGGGGAGATATTGGAGTCGGGTTGCGTTTTTTGGTCCGACTCAGTCTTCATCGGAATCGTCTGGCACCGCACCTGAAATGCTGTCCGATATGTCGTCCACTGGCGACGCGATCACGTAGGCGCCGCTGGCCCATTTGCCGAGATCGATCACGCGGCAGCGGTCGCTGCAGAATGGGAACTCCGCATCTTTGCTCTTTACCGGCTTCTTGCAGATGGGGCACCGCAGGTTTAGCGTGCGCTTGCGAGCCATAGATCCCTAAATGATCTTAGCGACCAGATCATAGTCATGGGCTTCGGTAATCTGGCAGCGGTAGAACTCGCCGGGCAGCGGCTGGAGTCCTTCGGGAACGTCGTTCACAAAGACCTTGCCATCGATTTCAGGAGCGTGCATGGAAGTGCGTCCTTCGAGCAGCAGGTCGCTTTCTTCGGACACTCCTTCCAGCAACAGGTCGAGTTCCTGGCCGACCAGTGATTTCTTTCTCTTCTTGCTGATGCGGCGCTGAATCTGCATAAGATGTTTGCGCCGCCGCTCGATCTCGCGCACAGGGAGCTTCTCGTCCATCGGAAAAGCGCCAAAAGCGTGTGCGCCTTCCTGATCGGAGTAACCGAATGCTCCCATCCAATCAAATTCAGCCTCGCGGACGAATTCACAGAGTTGCTCGAATTCGTTTTCGGTTTCGCCGGGGAAGCCGACGATGAAGGATGTTCGCAAGGTGACGTCTGGAATCGTGCGCCTCATCTTCTCGATCGAACGCAGGAACACGTCGGCGCCTCCGCCACGTTTCATGCGCTTCAGAACCGCCGCTGATGCGTGCTGCAGAGGCACATCGACATAAGCGCAAATCTTCTCGTGAGCTGCGATGGTTTCGAGCAGCCGACCCGTAATCTTGTTGGGATACGCATAGAGGAAACGGATCCAACGCAAATCCTCGATGCCAGCCAGTTTTTCCAGCAGGAGCGCGAGCCCATCTTTGAGGCCAAAATCCTCGCCGTAGCACGTCGTATCTTGTCCGATGAGCGTGATCTCACGCACTCCGGAGCGGGCCAGGCGTTCGGCCTCGGCAACCACGGATTCAAATCGACGAGAGCGAAACTTGCCGCGCAGCTGCGGAATAATACAGAAGCTACAGGGATGATCGCAACCCTCAGCAATCTTGATGTACGCGGTGTACCGCGGCGTGGCCAGGACGCGAGGCGTTGCCTCGTCATAAAGGTAGTTGGGCAGATCCGCGATGGCCCCGTCCCATGACTCGCGCGAGAAGCGCCCTTGCGCTTCGCGAGCGTCGCCCTCGGGGCGTGACGTGAGGATATGGAACGGGGAATGGTTAGCCGGTGCTGGCGCAACTCCCGCCGCTGCGAGAATCTTTTCAAGTTCACCTGTGCCCACGACCGCATCGACCTCTGGAATGTTCTTGCGAATGTCGTCGCGGAAACGTTCGACTAGGCATCCGGCAACGACCAGTTTCCGAGCACGACCGTCGGTCTTGTAGCGCGCCATTTCCAGAATGGTGTTCACGGATTCCTGCTGGGCGCTGGCAATGAACGAACAGGTATTGACCACAATGACATCGGCGTCCTCGGCGCGCGGGATCAACTCGGCTCCCGCTTGCGCCAGCATGCCCATCATGACTTCACTATCCACCAGATTCTTAGGGCAGCCCAGGCTGACAAAACCGACCTTTGGCCGGGAGGCAGGCGTGGCGTCTTCAGGTGCGTTCTCGATGGCTACAGTGGGCTTTTCGTGAGGCATGGAATCCTTCTATTCTAGCATTCGGTAGCAGGATTCAATGCCTGCCCGCGCCTCAGAAAATGCCTTGCGAACTGCAGGGAAAGTCTTTACTCGCAGAATATCGACGAGAACGCTGAGGGGGCGCAAGGCCCACACCCGGGCGCCAATATAACCGCCCGGTGGAATCTGGTCGGGACTTGGAATCAAGAGACTCGCGGACTTTCGAGAAGCCTATTCTCTCCGCTAGAATGCTGAAAATAAAAGAGTTATTGGATGGTAACACTAGAGCTGATACTACTTTGTCGAGATTTGTGCTCTCAGTGGGGTGGGAACTCCATCCGGAAGATTTCGTAGAATTTTTCCTTTTGGCCGTTGATCTTCCGGTCTTTAGCCATGTAATAGACCCTCAGCCGCGTCCCAGTTGGGATCGTCGAGACTGTCAGTTCGGCAAGGTTGCCGTTTTTGAGCTTCACCTTGTATCCCCGCTGCAAAACTCCGACGAACGTCTCGGTTTTCTTACTTGTGGTGTCTACGAGCGTAATCTCGCGATCGGTATCATTTACCGCGCTCACCTCTCCTGTCCACGTGTCTCCGTTATATCCCATCGGGAAATAGCCGTTCGGGGCCGTGCCGTGCTGTGCGCTGAGAACACCCGCGACTGCCGGAAGAAGACAAACCACAAAGAGTAAATGTCGCATTTGATCTACTCCGTAGCAGATTGTAACTGATGGACCACCGAATCAGATACGCCTAAGCGAACGTCGCCCTGAACTTGTGCAGCCAGAAGTCATTTTGGTGCAGCGGGCTGTTTTATCGTCCCGCGATGTTCGAGACCTCTTCGTATAGCTCGGGCAGACGCTGGGCATCCTGAGCCGAACCTCCGAAGCGGGCAGATTCGTAGTGCTGGGTAAACTTCGTCACCGACTCTCGCATGGCCTCATCTTGAATGCAGGTGAGGAATTCTTTCGGAGTATGCGCTGGGGGCTTGCGCCAGCCCTTCCTCGCAAGCATTCGCGTCATACGCTCATACCAAATGGTTGCGGCCAGGCGCGGAGACTTCTCCGGACGAGCCGCCAGCTGACGGCTGCGAAGTGCTTGCCACAGCCGCCGTGCGTTGGCGGCTAAAAGAAGTAGTGCCGCAATGACCACTCCCGCGAGGCTCCACCTGACGGGGGAATCGGACACCATCCGCTGGGTTCGACGAGCTGCGGTCAGCAACGCTTCATGGTGGCGGCGCGCCCAGTTTCGCATCCGCTGAAACCATTCCAGGCCATTGCGTGTGGCCTCGCGGCCCAGATTGTATTGATGGCCGGCGTCGTAGTTAATAACCCATTCCCGCCAGAATGATGCCAAGGCGTCCAGGTACAACATGCTTCTGCCCCATCCGGTACGCATCTGAGCGGGCGCTGCCGGAGTGGGGTCAAAACCAATCCATCCATAGCCCGGAAAATACGCTTCTACCCACGAGTGCGCACTGCTGGCGCGAACCAGGTACTGGGAAGTAAGGTCGTTAAACTCGCCGGTGCGGAAGCCGTTCACCACCCGCGATGGAATACCTAGCGTGCGTAGCATGATAGCCATGGAGGAAGCGAAATACTCGCAGTGTCCCTGCTTGCGTTCGAAGAGGAAATTGGCCACGGGATCGCGCGGAATGGTGCGTGGAAGCTGCAGCGTGTACCCGAATTTCGTGCGGAGGTAGGTCTCGATCGCAGATGCCTTGTCATAATTGTTATCGGCGGATGCTGAGATCTGTCGGGCTAGAGGCGCAACGCGAGCATCCAGCCGGGGCAGTTGTAGATAGTTCAACAGGATGTCAGGCGGATACGCATCAGGGACGGTACGCAACTGACTGGGGCTGGGTTGGGCAATATCTGAAGTAGCCTCGTAGCGGCTGATGGGGTGCTCGGGGTCGAGATTGAAAACAGCGTCTCCGTTGTCCATGGACACCAGGAGGTAGTTGCCCTGCAGCAGGGTGGGTGTCGGTGCCAGGAAGAAAACGTTGCTGACCAAAGGCTCCATCAGCACGTGATAGTGAATGAGTTGCACCGACCCTACAGGCTGAACCTTTCCCCAACGTGCGCCCGCTGGTGATAAGAGAAAACGTCCGCTGCCCAAGGTCGCCACAACGTGCTGTGCGTGCGGGTTGAACCAGGTCTTGCCATCGAAGAGGTTCAGAGTCACTCCGCGCCACTTCAAGTCGTAAGCGCCATGCCGATCGCCGTCGATCTGGATATGCATCACCAGCGAGTTGGATTGCTGTATCTCGCCGATCTGACCGAGTTGCACGCGATCGCTAAAGCCGGTACTGATTTGGTTGCTGCGAGCAAAGCCGCTGAGGTACCCGCTTGATATGCGTGGCAGAACGAAGAAAATCGCCGCGGCGCCCAGCAAAATCAAGAACGCAAGCACGGGCGAGGCGCCAGCCAGAGAAAAGGCCATTTGCCGGTAGGCCAAGTCATCACTCGAGGAGTTGGCTCGAACGGTGGCCTTGGCGGAAGCGCGCCGCATCTCCATCAGGATGCAGGTCACGACCGCCATCAACATAAACACGGCAAATGCCAGCAGAAAAGCGCTATTCACCGTAAGCACTGCGGCGGCAAGCACCATCAAGAAAGAGATGACTGCAAGGAAATAGTAATCGCGGTCGCGCTTGGTGGAGAACAGGCGTACGACCATCACGAAAAGCACGAGATGTACCGTGGCAGTCACGAATACACCCGAAAACACGAAGTAATCCGCGAGATAGAAGGCCACGTAACCGAGGGTGAGTGCGGTGGTCCAGGTCTCGGGAATAGGCAGGGTGCGACGCCTGGCCAGGAGGTATCCGCGAAACAGAATAGCCACGCTCACGAGCAGAACCGCAGGCAGGTCCAGGCTCCCGGTCGAAACCAGGGTTGCGAAGCCACTCACCACGAGCAGATACAGCGCGACTTCAAAGTAACCCTGGACCGCCGTGGGCAGTGGAGCGATCTCGGATTGCAGGCTAGGGGCCGGCGCCATAATTATCGACTTCCCCATTGTTGGCGATTCCGTCCGGAAAGGGAAGGGTATGATCGGAATGTTAGAATCGAAAAGGTCAGGCATCGGTCCCGCGCGACGCACTCCCGCCAACCCCGCCAGGTCCGGAAGGAAGCAACGGTAACGGGCTCTTGCGTGTGCAGTGGGTCGCCGGTGTCTGGCTTTCTCGTTTTCGGCCGACACCCGTTCAGCGGCAGGCAGTGTAGTTCGGATTCGTGCAGCTGCCCTTCGTGCTCATAAAGTTGGACATTGCCAGCTCTGTGCGTCAGAATGGCGAGTTTATATTTCATCGTTTATACTTCGTCGTTTACATTCCATCCTGGAGAACTCATAGAGTGAGCCAACTTGTGCGCGTAAAAATTAGCGCTCTTGGGACTTATGTCCCGCCCCGCCTGTTGACCAATACCGACTTGGAGAAGATGGTGGAAACCACAGATCAATGGATCATGGAACGCACTGGGATCCGCGAGCGGCACATCGTGGACAAGGGCGTAGCCACCAGCGATTTGGCAGTGGAAGCCGCAAAGAAGGCCCTTGCTGTGCGTGGCCTCGCGCCCTCCGATATGGAAGCGATCATCGTGGGCACGGTCACTCCGGACATGTTTTTCCCCTCGACCGCGTGCCTGGTACAGCACAAACTGGGAGCAAAGAACGTTTGGGGATTCGATGTTTCCGCTGCCTGTTCGGCGTTCGTGTATGCGCTGCAGGCGGGAGCGCAGTTTATCGCGACCGGCGCTCACAAAAAAGTAATGGTCATTGGGGCCGACGCCATGTCTTCGATTATTGACTATACTGACCGCGCCACTTGCATCATTTTTGGCGACGGAGCGGGCGCCGTCATCCTCGAACCAGCCGACAGTGACTCGCTGGGAATGATCGACTTCATCCACGAGGTGGACGGTTCCGGGGGATGTTCTCTGTACATGCCCGGCGGCGGCAGCCTCAATCCCTCGACCCATGAAACCGTGGATCAAAAGATGCACTTCGTTCACCAGGATGGCGGCGCGGTGTTCAAGTACGCCGTGCGCAAGATGGCGGAAGTCTGCGCGAGAATCCTGGAGCGAAATGGATTGAAGGGCAGCGACGTGGATGCATTCATTCCTCACCAAGCCAACCAACGGATCATCACGGCGACGGCCGAGCGGCTGGCGATGAACCCGGAACACGTAATCGTCAATATCGCCCGCTACGGAAATACCACAGCAGCCACGATTCCACTCGCTATGGAGACGGCGCGCCAGGAAGGCAAGCTCAAGAAGGGTGACTTGGTGCTGCTGGCGTCCGTGGGCGCAGGATTCACGGTGGGCGCTACGTTGTTGCGGTGGGCGTATTAGTTCGGCCGTGGATTGACCATGCTATCCGTTGCTCTTTTTCTGCTCGAAGGGTTTTTGCAGATACTTCCGCGCTTCCTCTAACGCACCCTGGGTGTTGTCGTTGGTTTGCAAGGCCTGGCGATACTCGTTGGTGGCGCGTTCGCGCTGCCCGGTGATGTCAAAGATCTTGCCTAACTGGATGTGGCTCCAAACCTCGGTCCAGCGCGGGTCGCCATCGCCGTTGAGCGAGTCACGGTAAGCGTTGGCGGACGCCTGATAATTCTTTTGCATGAAGAACACTTCTGCCACGCGATAGTGCGCGAGCGAACTGTTCTTGTTGACGTCGAGGGCCTTGTTGAATTCCGAGAGCGCCCCGGCGAAATCGCCTTGTTGAATCAATGCCTGTCCCCGCTGAATGGACGCCCGAAGCTTTACGTCAGGGGAGTTTTTCAACACACGGTTGTCCGGATCAATCGAAATCCGGCGTGGCTTGCCGAAGGTTTCCAACGTGAACGCCGAATCGGTTCCCACCACGTCAATGCGCTTTTCTTCCGTCTTGCCGTCGGTGTCAACTTTCAGCTCGACCGGCATGCGGAAGAGATCGAGATCCTGCGTGATCTGCCCCACGACGCGGAACCCCGGACAGCGATCGGCAGCGGGGCATTTATTTCCCAACCGGTAAACCGTGTACTTGGTCTTAAATTCAGGAGCGCCAGTGGAATTGAGCCACTGGGTGAAAAACCAGGTGAGTTTATCGCCGTAAGTCTGTTCAGCGATGCCGCTGAAATCGTCCAGCGACGCTGACTTACCCGCGTATTTCGAGGCAAATGTGCGCATCGTTTGGTCAAACTTCTGATCTCCTTCCACCCAGCGCAGCATGTGCAAAATCATTGCGCCCTTGTCGGTGGCGAGCGACTGGAACTCAGGAGAGAACATATCCAGCTTGCCTATGGTCGCAAGCGGCACCGCGTCGTAAGCCAGCGCTCCGACCGACATGTCTTTTATGGCTTCTTCGAGACCGGCGGTTCCGGCAGCGTTTTCCACGTAGCGAGCTTCGGAGTACCGGGCAAAGCCGTCGCACAGCCACCAGTCGTCGATGGAACTGGGACTCACGGAAACTCCCCACCACTGGTGCGAGATGGTGTTTGCCAGCAACCGATAATTCACCTTATCGGTCACCGCGCGGCTTGCGATGGCTGCCATCTCCGGAGCCCAGGCGGAGGGCACGGTGTCATCCGGAATTTCGACGACCCTCAGGGTTGTTGAAGGCGCGGAGCCGTAAAGGGTCACGTAGTAAGTAAACTCTTTGATCGCGGTTTCCGCGTACATCGCGCCCAGATTCTGGTGAACCGGTTTGAAAAAGACGTGCAGGTCGACACCTGCTTCGTCACTCTTGAACTCTTGAAATGTTCCGGCAACGATGCTCCCCGGGAAACTCGGTTTGTCCCAGACGAAAGTGTAGGTCTTGGTGGGTAACGCTCCCGCGCCCGCTTTCTTTGAGGGAGAAGTATTGCCGACCGTCTCCCTCCCGCTGCCAATCACCACCATGTGGGCAGGCACGGTGATGTTCATCGTGGCTGTGAAGCGGTTGATGCCGTACGCATTTACCGGGAACCAGCGCCCGGCGTAGAGCAGGTAACTAGTCTCATCGGTGATCGAGGCCACCTTCAGCCCCTGTACGGGACTGTCGTCGGCGGAGTCGAGCGTGCCATCGTATTCGAACGTCAGGGTTGTTGAACTGTCTTTGTTGAGCGGCTTGGACAACTGCACCCGGACGGTGAAATCCTGACTGATGCGCTCCGCGGATAGCGACTGGCCGGTGTCATCGGTCACTTTGCTGACTCGCAAGCCGTTATGCAGTTCAAACGTGGCGGCGCTGACGTCTTCCAGGGCGGTAAACTTCACCTTCGCGCGGGCGGAGATTTTATGGGTGTGCGGCGTGAGCTCCGCGTCGATCTGATAGTCGTCCACCCGCAGCCGCGTCCTCTCGGCCGCCCAGGCGGGTAGCGAAACTAACAGAAGCAACAGGACAAGAAAGTTTGTAAGGGCCCGACGCTGGCGCCGAGGTTGAAAGAACATTCAGGAACGTCTCCCGGGAAATCCCGCAGGTCTCTAATCTGTCTGATGAAGATTGTTACGCAAAAGATGCTGGTAGGACAAGGGGCGGAGCAAACTCTCAAGTCGGAAGCGAGGGCGGTTCCGAGAATCCAGCCATTTCAGTACATAGACTCCGTACTGACAAACCGGGGCGGACAGGAGTATCCGCCCCACACTTTATGGTTACTGCTTACTGTTGCTGCGCCTCGGCCAGCACCGGGCCGGAGGCCGGTTTCTGACCGGCGGCTTGAACGCTCTTCGAGGCTGGCTGCCCGAATACCTCCGGGTGCAGGTAGTAGCCTTGCTCGGCCGCCGGTTTATCTTCCTCCACTGGGATGCGGTTGGCGTCGGCGTAGGCGTCGTGGCGGATGCCAGTCACTTGCCAGGAGACCTTCACCCCCGGTTTGTTGGTCTTGATGGTGAACTGATTGCTTTTGATTTCCTGCTGCACAATAGCTTGCGCGAACTGGCCAATCACGGTGAGCTGATAGCGGAAATCGGCATTCAGAGCTTCAAAGTAGCTGGGCAGGGCCACCGTGGCCATTCCGTGCTTGTCCGTAGTGATGTTGCCGTTGTAAACGTTCATCATGTCCGGCGACTCAACGAACGAATGCGACAGGTATTTGTTGGCCGGGTCGAGCGGATGGTCAATCTTGAAAGAGCCGCTGCCCTTGGTCAGCTTGCCGGTGATGTTGAGGTTGCCGGCGTAGGACCCGTTGCCGCTGGCGTCCACGGCAAAAACCTGAACCCCGTTGGCACCCTGACCGACCAGAACCTGGCTCGCCCCGCCACTCAGGTTGAGGAATACTCCTGCTGCCCCGGCCGGACTAAACGCCACGCCGCGGACCCCAATGGTCGGCCCGCTGGTGGCGGTGGCGTTACCAAATACTCCGGTTCCCGACGTGCTTGATGTTGAGCCGCCGACGCCGATAACCGCACCGCTAGCCGCGCTCTCGAAGCCGCTCACCCCGGTCGCGCCATCCGTGGTGCTCGGGGTTTCGCCTGAAACCCCAAAAACCGCGCCAGTGGTAGCGCCCTCGATCCCGCTCACTCCAACGGAGAAATCGGTGGTGCTGTTGGTGCTCCCGGCCACGCCAAATACCTGGCCCGTGGTAGCGCTTTCAAAGCCGGTGACGCCGGTCGCGCCGGTGCTCGTGCTGGCCGCAAATCCACCCACGCCGTAAACTTGCCCAGTCTTCGCCGTTTCGCTACCGATGACGCCGGCGGAGCCCGCGGTCGTGCTCTTGGCCACTCCAAACACGCCAACCGGCTGACCGCTGGTGGCGTTGGCACTCCCGATCACGCCGGCGCCGTCTTTCTTGGCGTTGTTAATTCCGAATACCCCATTGCCGTTCGGGTCGGCGCTGATTCCGGCCACTCCCGTCGTGCCGCCAGAGGTAGCGGTTGCGACGCCTGAGATAGCGGCCTGCGTGCCGGGCACTGTTGCCCGGATCCCGATCTTACCGGTACCCACAAGATCAAGATTGGCCTTGGGAGTTTTCGTGCCCACACCCAGGTTGCCGCCCGTCTGGAAAATCAGGGAATTGCCCAGCCCGGTGCCACTGGTCCAGAGAGGAACGAAGTCCTTGGTGCCCTTGCCGGTCACGCCCGCAGGCGGCAAACTACCCGCCGGAGCAGTCGGCGGCGCGCCTGCCTTGCCGGACGTTGCCGCTAAATTTGCAGGCATGAACGCCGACGCGGGCAAGCCGCCAAGGGTTTGCGCATCCGCCGCCTTCAGCGCATAGGGCACGCTCATCAGCAACACCCGCGCCTGCTCAGCCTGGCCGGAAATACGGGCCGCCACCCATTGCGCTTCCGCCGAGGTAAAACTCGCCAGTGGCACTCCTTCCGCGCTCGCTGATCCCAGCAGTGCCGTATAGTGGCCCGTCGCATCGGCCTGCACGTTCTGCGTTTCAAGCCACAACGGTGCTCCGCCTTGTGCATCCTTATAGAGCGAGAAGGTAACTCCCACCGTGCCCGTCATAGGCTTGCCGGACTCGTCCTTGGCAACGCCCGTGAACCGGATCAATCGCGGCACCTGCGCAACCGCAGAGGGCGACGTTGAACTCGCAGTTGGATTCTGCGCGATTGCTGACAGTGTGAGGGCCAAGAAAACGACTACCAGTGCGGAGTACAGCTTGAGGTTCACGGAAACGTGCATCGAAGATCCTCCTGGAAAGCGAAATAGTTTGCCAACCTCCGTCGGGCAGTTCACGCGAGAGACTGGCTACGGCTCGGGCTGGGCGGCGGCTGCGGATGCACGCGGCCAAGGGCGACCATTTTCAGGCGTGCGGAGGTGACCGTCAAGATGAAAGATTTTGCACTCTGTGACCACAGGGTTGCGCCGCGACAACGTGTTTTGCTGCAGCTTCGCTCGCCGTCCGGGGATAATTGCCCGGAGCCGCTACCTGGCCGCCCTGCTTTCCTGTCAGCTCATCCGGCATTTCTCTCGGCCTGAGTGGAGAAGCGACAGGATGATCTGGGCGGCGCGCTCCGCCGCCGGCATTTGGCTGGAATCAGGGCCGCACAGCAAGGCTTTCACCGTCGCCAGGCCGGCGATCATCCGCGTGCGGGCTTCGCCTTCGGGGAGCGATTCCTTGAGCCGCGCCACCACTTTTTCCGCGGTGAAGTCATGCTGCACCAACTCGGGAATAACCTCTTTTCCCGCGATCAAGTTCACCATGGCAAAGTGCGATACTTTGACCCGCGACCGTCCAAGGAAATACGTCAGCGGAGATACGCGATAGACCATCACGAACGGCGTGCCCATCATCGCGGCCTCCACCGTAGCCGTGCCGCTGGCAATGATGCCGGCGCGGGAGTGTGCCAGCGCGGGCAACGCATCGGTGACCAATCGGATGCGATTGCCGGGGCCAATCAGAGATTCGAGAAAGCTATGATCCAGTGTGGGCGCGACCGGAAGCAGGAATTCGTATCGCGAACCCAGCTTCGAGGCCGAGTCCAAGATCGTGGGCAAATTCATCCGTACTTCTTTCATCCGGCTGCCCGGCATGAGTGTGATCCAGGGCTTCGCGGCATCGAGCTTGTAGGTCGTGGCGTAGGCTTCGCGATCGGTTGAAGGCGGAGAAAGATCGGCGAGCGGGTGGCCGACGAAGGTCGCATCCACGCCACGGTCGCGGTAGAACTTTTCTTCGAAGGGGAAAATCACCAGCGCTTTGTCGATGTATTTGCGCAGCAATCGGACCCGCCCTTGCCGCCACGCCCAGAATTGCGGGCAAACGTAGTACACGACGGGAACGCCGCGCTTGCGCATCTGGCGAGCCACACGCCAGTTGAAAGCGGGCGAATCAATGACGATGGCGAGACCGGGACGGCGTCGATCAGCCTCTGCAATCAGCTTATGAAACAAACCGTAGATTTTGGGAAGATGGCTGACGATTTCGGAGATGCCCACGACCGCGAGATCTTTCGCGTCCACCACGGTGTCACACCCGGCGGCGCGCATGCGATCCCCACCCACACCAAAGAATTCCAAAGACGGATCGCGCCGGCGAAGAGCTTCAATGAGTTGCGCCCCATACATTTCACCGGAAGCCTCGCCAGCGGAGATGAGAATTCGCACGAGAGCATTGTAATGGGGATATAAACTGAGCGCCCGCTGGTTCTTGTAGCGCCGCCGTCTCGGCGGCTGTCGTGGGGCGTCCCGCCCGCACGCAGGGCGGCACGCTTCTAACGTCCGGCGGACGCGGCGCTGGCACTGTGGATGGTTGCCAGCAGTTTCAACATAGCCTTGTCGTCGGCGGGCCGCGAGAAAAAGTATCCCTGTGCCATCTCGCAATTGAGTTGTTTGAGCAGCTTGATGTGCTCTTCTGTTTCGGTCCCTTCGGCGACGACTTTCAAACCGAGCGTGTGGGCAAGCATAATGATGGCCCGCACGATCTCGCGGCTTTCCGGGTCGGTGTCCATGTTCATGATGAAGGCACGATCGATTTTCAAGGTGTCCACTGGAATCCGGCGCAGGCGGCTGAGCGAGGAATACCCCGTACCAAAATCATCGATGCTCAAGCGCACGCCGAGTGCCTTCAATTGCGCGAGGACGTGACCGGATTTTTCCGCATCTCCCATGGCGATCGTTTCTATGATTTCGAGCTGCAAGCAGCCGGGATCAAGGCCGATCTGCGCAAGGGTCTTGCCGATCTCGCTGGCCAGATCGGGTTGGGCGAATTCTTTGGAGGTGATGTTCACACTCATGGTCAGGGGCGGGATTGAAGGAAATTCAGTCTGCCAGCAGAGGAGTTGTTGGCAGGCTTCGCGCAACAGCTGCCGATTCATCGGGATGATGAGACCGGTCTCCTCTGCAACCGTGATGAACTCAATCGGTGAAAGTATGCCCTCCGGACGTTGCCACCTCGTCAGCGCCTCGAAGCCCGTGATCTTGCCGGCCTGCAACGACACAATGGGTTGGTAGTAAACACGGAATTCTCCCTGGTCGAGGGCCTTGCGCAGGTCCGTCTCCAGCCTCAACCGCTTCACTGCGCTGGCGTGCATGGCAGTGTCGGACACTTCACACCGGGCCTTTCCGGCCCGCTTCGCGCGGTACATGGCTATATCCGCGTCGCGCACCAGATCTTCCGCGTGAGTGTGAGGGCTAGTGCTTGCGGCGATTCCAATGCTGGCCGAAATTACTATCTCCTGTTGGTTTACTACAAAGGGGGACGCGAGTTCCGCTTGAATTCGTTCCGCAACCCGAACGGCCTCAATGGGGTCTCGGATGTCGTCCAGAAGGATCGTGAATTCATCGCCACCGAGTCTGGCCAACGTATCGTCATTGGCAGGCCGGTCAGGTACGCCGCTCATGCGCGGACGCGAGACCGTGTCGGCTCGCCGCACCGAGTCCTGTAATCTTTGCGCGATTTGAATCAGCAACTCATCCCCGGCGGCGTGTCCCAGGCTGTCATTGATGATTTTGAATTCGTCGACATCAATGAGTAGCACCGCGAATTTGTAGTTTGCGTGTCTTTTGGAGAGGGTTAGAGCGTGCTGCAGCCGGTCCAGGAAGAGAGCGCGGTTGGGCAGGTTGGTGAGTCCGTCGTGGAATGCATTGTGGGCGAGCATTTCCTCGGCACGCTTCCGCTCGGTGATGTCACGGTTCACGATTACCAGTTTGTCGGTCTGCCCGCTTGCATTTCGGATCGGGCTCGCGGTCGATTCCAGAGTACGCCAGGACCCATCTTTGTGGCGTATCCGGTATTCCATCCGTTCTCCACGGCCGCTCAGGCGCGCTTTTTCTGCGGCTTTCAGCACGCGCGGGCGATCGTCGGGATGAATTTGCTCGATCGACGAAGTGGCTTTCAGGTCCTCGGGAGAATACCCGAGGACTTTTTGATAGGCGGGGCTGTTGTACAGCCGGCGGCCATCGTTGTCGACCAGCGCGATCATATCGGCGGCGTTTTCACTGATGAGTTGAAAGAGCTGATCTCGCTCAGCCAGCTGGCGCCGAATGCGGTGCAGTTGCAGGTGCTGATAAATCGCGTAAAAGTCGAAAAGCAACACGAGAGCTGCCAGCCCGCGTACCCATTCCCTGAGATCAAACCAATACGAAACGTCGGTCTCCTTGTTAAACCAAGGAAAAGTGAACGAGATGATGCCCAACGTCAATGCCAGTGTTACCGCAACGGCGAACCCCCACAGCCACCATTCACGGCCTTCGATCCGGCGCATCTGGGTCGGAATCGCCTCGGGGCTGTTCTGGTTTACCTCTTGGAATTCCTGCTGATTCACGCCATCCGACCATTCTCCTGCAACCTTTATGGATTTTAGCCTGCGGAGGAACGTGGGAAGAGTTACGAAAGGCGGAGCCGTCGATGCCTGCGCCGCCTGGCAAAGGCTACAAGACAAGTCCGAAGGGGAACTAAGCGGCGTGCCATCTATGCCGTGAGCCCTAGTCGTCTGCGCTGGCTGTCACCTGGGGACCGTCGGCGGCAAGCTCCTGATCTTTGTATTGCAGTTGATAGAGCTTGAAGTAGATGCCGCGCTGGGCAAGCAGTTGCTGGTGGGAGCCCATTTCGCGAACCTGGCCTTTGTGCATCACGATGATTTTGTCGGCGCGCTGGATGGTCGAAAGCCTGTGGGCGATGATTACCGAGGTGCGACCTTCAACCATGCGGCTCAGGGCATCGCGCACGCGGAATTCAGTTTCCGTGTCCACGCTGGATGTGGCTTCGTCCAGGACCAGAATCTTGGGATTGTGCGCCAGCGCGCGGGCAAACGAGATGAGCTGCTTTTGTCCAGTAGAGAGCGTGCTGCCGCGCTCACGGACTTCTTCCTTGAAGCCATTCGGGAGAGTGCGGATGAAGTCAGCGAGGTTTACGTCTTCGGCGGCTTTTTCTACGTCTTCGTCGTCGATCCCGTCCGTGCCCAGGCGAATGTTGCTGGCAACCGTTCCGCTGAACAGAAAGGGGTCTTGCAATACCACGCCAAATCGGCGGCGGAGATCGACGAGGTCCATTTCTTTGACGTCCACTCCATCGAGCTTGATCGCTCCCTTCTGCACGTCGTAGAAGCGCATCAGAAGCGAGATGATCGTGGTCTTGCCAGCTCCGGTGTGGCCGACAATGGCGGCGGTTTCCCCGGGCTCGATAGCAAAGCTGACATCGCGGAGGACCCAATCGGGGCCGGAGCTAGTCGAGCTTTGCTCGAGCGGACGGCCAGAGGCGGCCGTCCCCACGTGATCATTGGCTGGTACCGAGCGATAGGCGAACCACACGTGATCGAACTCGATGCGGCCGGGACCTTCTCGTGTCTTCGTGACGGCAGGTGACGTGATCTCAACCGGCGTGTCGAGCAGCTTGAAGATGCGCTCGCTGGAAGCCATAGCCGATTGCAGGATGTTGTACTTTTCGCTGAGATCCTGGATGGGCCGGAAGAAGCGCTGCGCATACTGGATAAACGCAACCAGGACGCCCAGAGTGGTCGGGTTGCGTACGAAATGGAACAGCATCTTCTTGTGCGCGAACTCGATGGTCAAGCTGAGCGCGGTCACATTATGGAGCACGTTGTTGCCGCCGAACCAGATAACGCAGGCAATCGCTATCGCGGAGAGCACTTCCACCACGGGGTAATACACGGCGTGAGCCATGATTGCGTCTTTGAACGCGTCCATGTGAACGGCATTCACGTCGGAGAACTTGTCAAAGGCGCGTTCTTCACGATTGAAGAGTTGCAGCACTACCATGCCACTGACGTGCTCTTGTAGATATGCGTTGATTCTGGCTATGGCAACACGGATGCGACGATACGATTCGCGGACCTTGTCGCGGAAGACCCTGGTCGCAATGCCGATCAGTGGCAGCACAGCGAAGGTGATCAGAGCCAGCTTCCAGTTCATCAGCAACATGATGGCTACGATGCCGGCCAACACGAAGATGTCTTCGAAAATCGAGACCACGCCGGAGGTGAACATTTCGTTCACCGCGTCCACGTCAGTCGTGACGCGCGTCACCAGACGGCCCACGGGGTTCTTATCATAGAAAGCAATATGCATGCGCTGTAGAAGGCGGAAGATTTGGGCGCGCAGATCAAACATCACCTTCTGTCCCGCCCACTGCATGAAATACGTTTGCAGATACTCAAGCACGAAGCTGAAGACCAGCAGACCCGCACCTATGGCTGCGATTTGCGCTATGCCGACGAGAGGTTTGCGACTCAAAAAAAAATCGAACGGGGTATGCGTACCTGCGACGGGCGCCAGATATTTGTCAACTACGACCTTGGTGAGATAAGGCCCCAGCACATCGGCCCCAGCTTTAAGAAGAATGGAGATGAGGGAGATTCCGACCTGCCACTTATAGGGACGCAGGTAGGTGAGCAGCCGCTTCATCAGCCGGCTGTCATACGCTTTGCCGAGTACCTCTTCGTCCTGGTGGACCATCGGATGCTAGTTAAAGATACCTTAGATAGATGGGAAAGAAGCGGGCGAGGATGGAAAAGGTTTTGGAATAAAGCCGCGGGCGGTTTCTGTAGCGACTTAACTTGTTACGTCTGAGGAAGCTGACAAACGCGCGGGTCTAGCGGCATCCTGAGACGTAGCTAGCTACGTCTCTACAGTAGGAGCGGCAGGTGAGAATACCCATTCCTATGCGATCTTCTTTATCACCAGCGCCGAGTTCTTCGATCCAAATCCTACGCAGTTGCAGATGGCGTGCTCGACTTGAGTTTTGCGGCCTGCGTCGGGCACATAATCCAGGTCGCACTCAGGGTCGGAGACGTCGAGGTTAATGGTTGGGGGAATCTTTCCGTGCTCCATTGCGATCACGGTTGCGGCGAGGCTAGCCGAGCCGCAAGCGCCCTGGGCGTGTCCGATCTGTGACTTCAGTCCGGACATCGGAATCCGGCCCGCGTGCGCTCCCAGAGCGAGTTTCAGGGCACGGGTCTCCACACGATCATTCATTTCCGTGGAAGTCCCATGAAGGTTCACGTAGTGGACGTCCTCGGCTGCGATGCCTGCTTCTTCGAGCGCCAAAGTAATTGCGCGGGCGGGCTCTTCCGGCGAGTCGCTCATTCGAACCCGGTGGAAGGCCTCACAGGTAGAAGCGTACCCGGTGATTTCGGCATAAATGCGAGCGCCCCGCGCGCGGGCGTGTTCGTAGTCCTCGAGGATAAACATCCAGGAACCCTCGCCAATCACAAACCCATCGCGATCAGCGGAGAACGGTCGCGAGGCGCGCTCCGGAGCATGGTTCCAGGACTGAGTGAGCGCGCGCAACAGAGTGTAGCCCTTGATGATGCCGGGAGTGATTGTCGAATCCACGCCCCCGACCAGAAACATCGGTTGCACTCCCGCCTGAATATGCTGGTACGCATAACCGACGGCGTCCGTGGATGAAGTGCAACCAGCGGTGACTACGTGACTGTAGCCGCGAAAGCCGAAGCGCATACTGATTTCGCTGGGAATTGTGCCCGTGGTTCCGCTCGGAATACAGAACAGGCTGACCTGCTTGACGTTTCCGGAATGCCAGAGCCTGTACTGTTCTTCAGAGAACTCTTGTGCGCCGCCGCCCGTGCCCAGGATCACGCCGATTTCGCGCTTCTCGTCCATGGACATTGCCGCCGGGTCTAGCCCGGCGTCTCGGATGGCCTCGCTCGATGCGGCTATGGCCAAGGGCACAACTCGGGAAACGTGCTTGCGCTCGCGAGCCTCCACCCAGGCAAGTTCGTCGAACTCGGGAATCTCGCCGGCGATGTGTACGGGCAGATCGGACGGATCAAAGCGCGAAATGCGTTTCACTCCGGATTTTCCCGCGAGAATGGCAAGGCAGAACGCTTCCTTCCCGATTCCGTTGGGGCTGACCACGCCCATTCCGGTGA
Organism: Terriglobales bacterium; assembly: GCA_035601775.1. Classification (GTDB taxonomy): domain Bacteria; phylum Acidobacteriota; class Terriglobia; order Terriglobales; family Acidobacteriaceae; genus JABDBE01. Next base: position 49,851 of record DATNNO010000117.1, read on the forward strand.
TAACCACGCGCGGAAGCGTCATCAGTTTGTAGTTCCTACTCCAACTCAAGATAACCCAACTATCGCAGGTAAGTTGCAAGAGCCTTATCGAGAGCTGTGGTTCAGATGCGGCCTCGGTTACGGCATCCCGCCAAAGTGGGATAATTGTCGAAATGCCTCTCGGCTTGTACATCTCCGTGCCGTTCTGTCGCACCAAGTGCAGCTATTGCAACTTTGCTTCCGACGTTTTCTCCCGCTCCATTTTCCAGCGCTATGTGGACCGGGTATGCGCTGACATGGAACGTGCCACCGAGACTCTAGCACAGATGGGCGGACGCATTGAGCGGGTTGTCGACTCCATCTACTTGGGCGGCGGAAGTCCCACTATACTGGATATTGCGCAACTGCAACGGCTGTTTGTCACAATTTCGCAAAATTTTGAGGTCCGTCCCGACTCAGAAATAACGGTCGAATGCGCTCCCGGCACGCTGACTCCGGCTGTGATTGAAGCCCTCCAGCGTTGCGGTGTGAACCGCGTGAGTCTGGGCGTGCAATCGTTCGTCGATCCGGAAGCGGCCTCGGTCGGGCGTCTGCATAATCGGAAGACAGTTCTCGATGACATCGCCAGCCTGCGTGCCTCCGGGATCACAAACATCAACATCGACCTTATCGCCGGGCTGCCGCACCAGACAGTCGATAGCTGGGCGTTTTCCGTGGAGCGGACGATTGCGAGTCAAGCGCCGCATGCCAGCGTCTATATGCTCGAAGTGGACGAAGATTCCCGTCTCGGCCGCGAACTGATTGCTGGCGGTGCCAGATACCACGCTCACTTTGTGCCGGATGAAGATGTCACAGCGGATTTGTACCTGATGGCCTGTGAGCGACTGGAAGCGGCGGGAGTGCGGCAGTACGAGATCTCCAACTTCGCGCGCCAGGGATACGCGTCGCGGCACAATCTAAAATATTGGACACGGCAGCCGTATCTGGGATTTGGCGTGGATGCGCACTCGATGCTGCGGGGTTCAGAGAGCGGAGCGGAAGCGGTACGATTTTCTACTGCGGATTCACTGGAGGCGTATGTTGCTGGAGGCCCGCCGAATCGCACCCACGTTTCACCAGGTGCCGCGCTCGAGGAGACGTTCTTTCTCGGTCTTCGGCTGACTCGTGGGGTTAATTTGCGGCAGGTTGCGGCAGAGTTCGGGGAAGACGCGATCCTAGGTTTTTCCGAAACCATTGCCGATTTCGTGCGGACTGGATTCATGGAGAGACAAGGAGACGTGATTCGTCTCACGCCGCACGGCCGGCTTCTTTCCAACGAAGTGTTTGAGCGGTTTCTCTTCGTTGTGTTCTAATCGAATGTTTTGCATAAGCCGCAAGCGGATTGAATTCTGCCGTAATGCCGCGCACATCCGACCGGAGGAACCGTGGATTTTTTACTGAATGAAGAACAGCTCCACCTGAAGAAGAGCGTGCGCGAGTTTGCCGAACGCGAGATCCTCCCCAATGTCATGAAATGGGATGAGGCGGGCGAGTTCCCGCTGGCCATTATTAAGGAACTCGGCAAGCTGGGATTGCTTGGCATAGTCTTTCCCACCGAATACGGCGGGGCGGGGATGGGGTACATCGAATACGTCACCGCGATCGAGGAACTCTCTCGCGTGGACGGTTCGGTGGGCATCATCGTGGCGGCCCACACGTCGCTGTGCTCGAACCATATTTTTCTCGCTGGCACCGTGGAGCAGACGAAGAAATACGTCAGTAAGCTGGCCACCGGCGAGCACATCGGTGCGTGGGGGCTCACGGAACCGTCCGCTGGATCGGATGCGGGCAGCGCGCGTATGACGGCGGTGCGCAAGGGAAACACTTGGGTGCTGAACGGCACCAAGACATTCTGCACCAATGGACACTATGCCGACGTGTTAGTGGTGATCGCGGTGACCGACCGCGCGGCGCACACTCACGGGCTCTCGGCATTCATTGTGGAGAAGGGCGCCAAAGGATTCCGTCCGGGAAAGAAAGAAAATAAGCTGGGGCTGCGGGCAAGCGATACGGCGGAGCTGATCTTCGAAGACTGCGTCATTCCCGCCGAGAATCTTCTCGGTAAGGAGGGCGGCGGATTCATCGATGCCATGCGCGTGCTGGATGGTGGGCGCATTTCGATTGCGGCGTTGTCCCTAGGCATGGCTGAAGGAGCGTACGAAGCGGCTCTGAAGTATTCCAAACAGCGCAAGCAGTTCGGCAAAGCGATCAGCGAATTTCAGGCGATCCAGTGGAAGCTGGCTGATATGGCGACGGAGATCGAAGCAGCAAAACTGCTGACGTTCCGGGCGTCGTCCCTGAAAGATGCCGGATCGAAGAGCACGCTGGAGTCGTCCATGGCGAAGCTGTATGCCAGCGAAGTGGCTGTGCGTTGCGCCAACGAGGGCGTGCAGATTCACGGCGGATATGGATTCATCAAGGATTATCCTGCGGAGAAGTTCTATCGCGACGTGAAGCTGTGCACGATTGGCGAAGGGACCAGTGAGGTGCAGCGGTTGGTGATTGCACGGCAATTGTTGAAGGACTGAGTAAATCATTCTGTCTATAGCTCGATCTCCCAGAATTTAAGAACTTCCAGCACTTTCTCGCGTGGGAAGTTAGCGAGAGATTTGTCAGCGAGCATGTGCCGGAGTTCATCCTTGCGCTTCTTTATTGCTTTCTCAACCCCGGCAGTAAACGGCGCCGTTCCCGGCGGCAAACAGGGTCGGCCCGGCGCCGGCCATTCCTTCGGGTAACCATTCGGGATTAATCTGCCGCGTATTTCGGCTGCCTGTTCCCTCACGTCATCATGCTCGCACGCCAGTTGTATAGATAAAAGCAGCATGTTCGCAGCATGCGCTTGATATCGGGCACACAATCCGTGAATCCCTTCAGGGGCGTCGGCAACCATACCATGTTAGCTATGCAGGAATAGTATCTTCGATCACACACCACGCTGTTGTTTCGCTGAAACCTGGGATCATCGACTCCCCATATATGGCAAACAGTCCAATTGTCTGTTTTCCTAGCACCAAGCGCTGCGATGAATGCCTTTCCTGCCTTGATATTCGGCTCGACTTTGTCTGAAACCAGAGCCGTTAGCTTATTGGTGTTCTTGTAAACGGTTTCCCATTTCGCGTCATAGAGCGGAAGTTTTCGAGCTGTCTCGGGGTACCAAACGGGCAGCGCGTTGAAGGCGTCGGGATGAACCCATCTTGTAGTACGGACGATGATGTCAACGATCTTCGACATTTCATCTCTGATCTCGTCTAGTCCGTCCGGCACCGCGAAGAAATCCATCACTGGCTCGCACTCCTCTCGGATTATAGTGTTTTTTTGATCGCGTGCTTTACACTGACAGGTTGAGCTTCGACTTCCAAGCATTCATCACGCAACTCCGCTCCGGCGATCCCCGCACTTTGGCGCGGGCTATCAGCATTGTCGAGAACCGCTCGCCAGGCTGGGCGGAGCTGCTGAAAGCGTTGTTCCCGCAAACTGGGCGGGCGCGGATTCTAGGCCTCACTGGGCCGCCCGGTGCGGGCAAGAGCACGCTAGTCGATCAACTGGCCAAGCACTATCGCAAGCAGGACCGCACGGTAGGGATCATCGCGGTCGATCCCACGAGTCCATATACGGGCGGGGCGATTCTGGGGGATCGCATCCGCATGCAGGATCATTTTTCTGACCCAGGCATTTACATTCGCAGCATGGCGACGCGGGGATCGCTGGGCGGATTGGCGCGAACCACGGCCGATGTGGCCACGGTGATGGATGCTTCCGGACGCGACCTGATCATGATCGAAACTGTCGGGGTCGGGCAGGATGAAGTTGATATCGTGCGGCTGGCGGACGTCACGGTCGTAATCCTAGTGCCTGGGATGGGCGACGATGTGCAAATTATCAAGGCCGGCATCATGGAGATTGCCGACATTTTTGTAATCAACAAGAGCGACCGCGAGGGCGCCGAGCGGGTGGAGCGTGAGATTCGCGCCCTGCAATCGCTGGCGATTCGCAGCGATCATTGGACTCCGTCGATTGTGAAGACCGTGGCCAGCGACGGCACTGGAATCAGTGAATTGGTCGCGGCCATTGCGGAATACGAGGCGTATCTGCAAAAAGAGAACCTGGTCCTGCAGCACCACATTGAAAACTGGCAGGAGCGGTTGATCGAGATGCTGCGCGACGCGCTGCTGGAAAAAGCTCGGGAACAGATGGAAGATGGCAATGTCGCGCGCTACGCCGCGGAAGTCGCCGAGCACAAGCGCGATCCATATACGCTGGTGGAAGAAATTGTGGGCAGGATAGGGAAGGGCTAGCGGTCGGGACGAAAGTATCGATGTTACGAAAATCCGATGTTCACCATTGATCATCTCGGCATTGCGGTGAAGTCGCTGGCGGCGGCGAAGGCTATCTACGAGAAGCTGGGGCTGGCTGCGTCTGCGGAAGAGGTGGTCGAAGGCGAGCAGGTGCGGCTGGTGATGGTGCCGGTGGGAGAGAGCCGTTTGGAGCTGCTGGAGGCGACATCAGAAAACTCTGCGGTTGCGAAATTCATTGCCAAACACGGCGAAGGCCTGCATCACGTTTGCCTGCGAGTGCCTGATTTGACTGCGGTGGTCGAACGCCTGAAGAAGGACGGTGTGAGGCTGGTCTCGAACGAAATCAAGATTGGCGCAGGCGGCCATCGATATGTGTTCGTGCATCCTTCGAGCGCGGGAGGAGTGCTGCTGGAGCTGGTAGAGGCCGGACACTGATTCAAGGCGGCCACGAATTTTCGCACATGGCGGCGGATCTGCATCACCAGCAATTCTGAATTCATGCTTCTTCTGGCTGTTGACACTTCCGGCAAGCACGGCAGCATCGCACTCGCGCACTGCGGGCCGGAGGATGCTTGCGACGTCATCGAGGTGGCCCCGCTCCCGGGAGGAACATTTTCCGCCGAACTGGTTCCGCAAATTGCAGCCCTGCTCGACAAACACGGATTCAGCAAGGCGGACATCGGTGCCTTTGCCGTGGTTTCCGGGCCGGGATCCTTCACTGGGCTGCGTATCGGCTTGGCGGTCATCAAGGCACTCGCGGAGGCGCTTGCGAAACCGATTGCCGCCGTGTCGCTGTTGGAAGCTCTGGCAAGTGCTGGTCATTCGCGAGGAAGAGTTATGGCTGCGCTCGATGCCGGACGGAATGAGGTTTTCCTGGGTGAGTATGAGGTTGACAGCGCGGTAACGCATATGATTCGTGAGCGCTTGCTTACCCGCGACGAATGGTTGGAGTCAGCCGTTGATGCAGTGATCGTGACGCCCGACAACACCCTCGCGGAAGCGGCCGGGGCGAAGGGGTTGCACGTGGTAGAGGTGGAGCGGCCGCGGAGCGATGCAATCGCGCAGCTCGGATGGCGAAAGATTGTATCCGGAGAAACCGTTTCCTCGGAGGCGCTGGAAGCGAACTACATTGGGCGCTCGGAGGCCGAGCTTTTCGTGAAGCGTAGCTAGCTTCACCAATCGGCGTGAAGCCGGCGAGACGCCGGCGCTACAAATGCGTATTCGTCTTGCCACCACCGCAGACATCCCCGCCCTGATGGCACTGGAGAAGCACGCCGCTACGGCGGCGCACTGGTCGACGGAGCAGCATGAAACCGCGTTCTCTAGCGAAGCGCCATCCCGCGTGGTACTGATCGTTGAACAAGACGGCGTGCAGGGATTTATCACTGCCAGGGCGCTGGGCGAAGAGTGGGAAATCGAGAACATCGCCGTGGCAGAGCCCGCGCGGCGCCGGGGGTTGGGCACGCGTCTGCTCGCAGAGTTTCTGGACTTAGCTCGAGCCCGAGGTGCAGACACGGTCTTCCTGGAAGTCCGGGAGTCGAACCTGCCGGCACGACGACTTTACGAGAAGTGGGCTTTTGTGGAGAGCGGCCGGCGCAAGCGTTATTATCGCGAGCCGGAAGAGGATGCCATCGTTTACCAGATTGGGTTTGCCTGATATTGCATCAGGCTTCGTGCAATTCGTTAGAAGCTGCTGATAAATCAGAGAGATACCGCGAGGAGATCTCCGGAGGTAGGTATCCCTTGACGTAGATGGCGCGATTATTACCTTTCGCATTGAAGCAGGCTAGGTCGTGTGGTAACTTTGAACCTGAAACCCGGTTAGGAGGTCTGCTGGATGCTAACTTCTAGGGACCAGCTCTTCGCCAATCACGATGAATTCCGAAAGCTGGCGCAGGAGCACACACTCTACGAAAAACGTCTTGATTCACTCACCGAAAAACGCTATCTCACCGACGACGAAAAATTGGAAGAAGTGCGACTCAAAAAGCTGAAACTCCGTCTTAAGGATCAGATGGAGAGTATTGAGCGGCAGCACCGGCAGCAGCCACAGCAGAACCAGGTCGCCTAATCCAGCTCCAATCTTGTGCGGCTCAGCCGTAGGCAGGGATTATCCGTCTCCACGCAGGGCGCTCGTAAGCGCCTTTTTTATTTGCATTTAACATGAAAGGCTGAGCGGTGCCCCAAGCCTGCACTATAATTCTCTGTATCTCCCAAAATGGTTCGTGACGCTTACTACTACGCATTCCCGCTTCTGGTTGCTGCGGCCCTGATCGGTTGGCTCACCAGCCCGCTTTGGGCTTTGCCTGCTCTGCTCCTGGCTGCATTCTTTCTCTGGTTTTTCCGCGATCCCGACCGAGTTATCCCGGATGAGGCAGGTGCGCTCGTATCACCGGGCGACGGGAAGGTCACCGATATCTCCCCCGTGATTTCCAACGGCGCCTCGCGCCTTCGAATCAGCATATTTTTGAATGTCTTTGACGTGCACGTGAACCGCTCTCCTATCGGCGGCATCATTTGCGAGGTCCAGTATCAAAGGGGAAAGTTCGTCAATGCCATGAATGCGGCTTCGGCTGAGCAAAACGAGCAGAATGTAGTAACTGTTGAAGGTGAAGGCCAGAGCGTGGTGTTCAAGCAGATTGCAGGTCTTTTGGCACGTAGGATCGTATTCAACAAGAAGGTCGGCGATCGCGTGGAACGGGGGGAGCGCGTCGGCTTGATCAAATTCGGCTCGCGCGTGGATGTTTTGCTGGACGCCTCTGCGGACCTCGAAGTTAAAGTCGGGGATCGTGTGAAAGGCGGATCGAGCGTGCTGGCCTACCTGAAGGTTGAACGTCCACTGGCGGCGGGCAGCGCCGGACATGCTCGGCTAGGAGCACCATGAAGGATTCCGGAATCCCAGAAAACCCCAAGCGGCGCAGGGAAGACCGGCCGTCGGGACGGTTGCGCAAGGGCTTGTATATTTTGCCTTCGCTTTTCACCGCGGCGAACATGGCCATGGGCTATTACGCCATCTTGCAGGTCACGCACGCCACGGTCGCGGAACCCTGGCATTTTGATTTTGCGGCCAAAGCGATCGGGTTTGCCGTTTTGTTTGATGGTTTGGACGGGCGCATCGCCCGCGTGACGCATACCAGCAGTGACTTTGGCCGGGAGTTGGATTCGCTGGCCGACGTCATCACATTCGGCGTCGCTCCCGCGCTGCTGGCATGGATGTGGGGATTCCGCCAGCTGCCGGTATTCCTGGGTTCCAGCGAATTGACCGGCAAGATGATTCAACTAGGCTCCATCGCGAGCTTTCTATTTCTGATGGCTGGCGCCAGCCGCCTGGCGCGCTTCAACATAGTGTCGAATCCACAACCGTCAAACCCGGGGCGGCCAGGAAAAAAGTACTTTGTGGGAATGCCCATTCCAGCGGGCGCTGGAGTAATCGCCGCTGTGGTGCATTTTTCCGTTGGGGACCCGATTTCCTCGTTATGGAGTTGCATCACCTGGATGCTCATCATTGTGGCGACGGGATATCTGATGGTGAGCACCTGGCGCTTTTACAGTTTTAAGGACATTGATTTCCGCTCCCGGCAACCATTCCAACTCGTTATCTTGCTGGGCCTGCTGTTTGCAGCTATCTGGTTTTTCTCGCAGTGGGTGCTGTTCGTTATCGCACTGGCTTACATGTTTTCGGGCGTGTTCTGGCGCTTACAGTGGATTTTCCGGCGGAAGCGGAACCCGCCTCCTCCCACGTACAAGGAGGCCTCGCAGACTTCATGAGTTCGAATGTCAAGTCCGCTCCGGGGTCACACGCCGAACCTGTACGCGGAGGCAATTTCTACCGCCTTGCCATCGTCGGCGCAGGCACGCTCAAGGGCAAGGAAGTTGCAGATGTTCTCAACGACCGCAATTTCCCGTCAATGGATGTCAAGTTGTTGGATGACGATGAGTCACTCGGGAAACTGGAAGCAGTGGGGGGCGAGGTCACGTTCATCCAGAATGTCCGCACCGAACAGTTCCAGAATATAGATTTTACTTTCTTTGCTTCCGACCCCGAGTCCACGCGCAAGAACTGGAAGACAGCGCGCAATGCGGGCAGCGCGATCGTTGACCTTTCTTCCGCTCTGGAAGATGAGCCAGACGCGGCAATACGCTCGCCGTGGATCGAGCGCCAACTGGGGCAGGCTTTGATTCCAGAGTTGCAGCCTGGCCCAGCGGTGGTGGCGCATCCCGCAGCCGTCGTGCTCGCCCTGCTCTTATTGCGCGTGCAGAAAGCTGGACAAGTGAAGCGGGCGGTGGCCACGGTGTTTGAGCCCGCCTCCGAACACGGCCAGAAGGGCATGGACGAGTTGCACGAGCAGACCGTGAACCTGCTCTCGTTCCAGCAGTTGCCGAAAAACATTTTCGATACGCAAGTGGCCTTCAACATGGTAGCTCGCTACGGTGAACACTCAGTACCTTCGCTGACTTCAGTGGAGAGCCGGGTGCTGAAGCATTTTCAGCGAATAGCTGGCAAGGAAGCTCCACCGCCATCGCTGCTGGTGGTGCAGGCTCCCATCTTTCACGGTCACGCCTTTGCGATTCACCTCGAACTCGGACAGGTGGCGGATGTCGACAGCATTTCGCGGGCACTGGCGGGTGAGCATGTGAACCTTACGCATGGAGCCGAGGACGCTCCCACCAACGTGAATGCGGCGGGACAGGCTGATATTCAGGTGTCGATCGCGGCCGATGCCAGTCAGCCGAATGGGTTTTGGCTGTGGGCCGCGTCCGACAATCTGCGCATTGCCGCAGCGACTGCAGTGGAGTGCGCGGAAACCATGGCAGCAACCCGGCCTCGAGGTAAAATCCAATGAGGCGACTGGCAGTGCTTGCTGCGCTTGGCTGCTTCTTCAGCGCAGGATGCGGTTATCACGCGGCAGGGCACACGGTCACCATTCCCTATAACGTCCGAACCATTGCAATCCCGGCATTCGTGAACCAAACTCAAACTTTTAAGATCGAGCAGATGCTGACCGCTGCCGTGGTAAGAGAGTTAGTCACGCGAACCCATTACCACATCGTCAACCAAGTGAATGACGATGCTGATGCGACGCTGCACGGGACCGTGGTTTCCACCTATACCACGCCACTCACTTATGATTCGAAGACGGGACGCGCCGCGAGCGTGCTGGTTGTGATCTCCATGAAAGTGTCGCTGCTCGACAAGCAGGGCAAGGTTCTCTACCAGAATCCCTCGTATTTGTTTCGCGAGCAGTACGAGGTTTCGCGCGATCTGAACAGCTTTTTCGAGGAAGACTCCCCGGCATTCCAACGCCTATCGCGCGACTTTGCGCAAACCCTGGTGTCGAATATCCTGGAGGGCTTCTGATGCGAGCCTTCGCCCAGACCGACCGCTTTGTATCCGAGGTACAAGCCCGCAAGCTGCGTCCGGCCTACGTGTTCGTGGGAGCCGAGGTCTTCTTTCGCAAACGTTGTCGTGAAGCTATTCTCGAACACCTGGTCACCCCCGACTTGCGGGACTTCAGCCTTTTTGACTTTGATCTCGCGGAGACTGGACTAGCCGAGGTTCTTGATCGTGCGCGTACGCCTTCGTTGATGGCGCCCTTTCAAGTTTTCTTTGTTCGAGGCGTCAAGAACCTGTTCGGACGCGGGTCCAATGAGGAGAAACTGGCGGCCATCGAGGCGTACTGCAAAGATCCTAATCCCGCCGCGGTATTGATTTTTGTTGCTGATCACATCAACATTCCCGCGGACGCCCGCCGCATGGACTTAACTGACAAAGAACGCTACGAGCGTATCCGCGAGACACTGGGACAGTTCTGCGCCATCGTCGAACTGGCGCGAGTGGAAGAAAGCGAGGCAGTCCGCTGGATTGGCGAATACTGTGCCACCCGGGACGTGAAGATTGATGCTGATGCCTCCCGTGAACTGGTGGACGCGCTAGGCAGTGACATGATGATGGTCTCCAACGAACTGGAGAAGCTGATTCTGTACGTGGGTGAAAAGAAACGCATCACGCTGGGCGATGTCGAGACCATGGTGTTGGCCGCAAAACAAAGGTCGTTGTATGAGCTGACCGATGCGATTTCCGCAAAAGATCGGGTGCGGGCGCTCGAAATGCTGGATGCAATTCTGACCACGGGCGAAGGAGACGAGGCGGCCATTGGACATCTCTACATGCTGGCCAAAACTTTTCGCCAGATGCTGGTGATCCTGGAGCGAAATGTGCGCGACCAGCGCATGCTATGGGCAGCGCTGTGGCAGGGCTTCCGTGTGCCTCCGTTTGCCGCCGACGACATCATCAAACAGGCGCGCCGCTACAAGTCGAAACGAGAGTTGACGCGCGCCATTCGGCTGGTGGCGAAAACGGATCTGGCCTTGCGTTCCAATCCTCCGAGCAAACGAATGGTGCTGGAGAAGTTGGTGATGGATCTGACATCCGAGCCCAAGCCAGAAGCTGGCTGGATGCAGGAAGAGCTGCCGGTGTAATCGCCAGTTGTATCCGGTGCCGATGATCACGTGGGGACAGCTTCCCCCGGCTGTCCGGCCGAGCGACGCTCGGCAGACCCGCCATGCTCAATGTCCCCGCCTATCTCGACCGCATCGCGTATGACGGACCAATAGCGCCCACGCCGGAGGTGCTGCGCAACCTGCATCGGGCTCATCTGTTCAGCGTCCCCTTTGAGAACCTCGACATTGCTCTGGGCCGAAAGATCGTGTGCGACGAAGCCGCCTTCATCCGCAAGATCGTGGAGCGGCGACGCGGCGGCTTCTGCTATGAACTGAATGGAGCGTTTGCAGGCTTGCTACGTGCCATCGGGTTTCAGGTCACTTTGCTCTCGGCTCGGGTGCCCCGCGAAGATGGCAGCGACGGTCCGGAGTTCGATCATCTCGCGCTAAGAGTCGATCTGGACGAGCCGTGGCTTGCGGACGTGGGATTCGGTGACTCCTTTCTTGACCCGCTCGAGTTGCGGTCCGGTGCCGAGCAGTCGCATGACGGTCGGACGTATCGAGTGGTGGATTACGGGAACTCGCTGCACATGGAGAGAGCGGAGCGCGATGGGGCTTGGAAGCAACAGTATTCTTTCACCTTGACGCCCCGAAGCCTCAACGACTTTGCCGCCATGTGCCACTACCATCAGACATCACCAGAATCTCCGTTCACCCGGAAAAGTGTATGTTCCAGGGCTACAGCTGACGGAAGAATTACCGTGGCGGAGCGGAACCTGATCCTCACGCGCAATGGGATCAGAGAAGAACGGTTGCTCGCATCGGACTCGGAGTGGCGGGCAGTCCTGAAGGAATACTTCGAGATTGTGCTCTGAAAATCTTAAACCGCAGCAGTGGCGGAGATTTGCGCAGAGAACGCTGAGAGGTTTGTTTCTCACCTGAGACTGCACGATTTATTCTCGCAGGGCGGTCTGCGGTCCGAGGCACTAAATAGCAACGGCAGGCTCACGCGCCGGCCGTCTTCGAAGCCCAAACATGCTGATTGCTACTTCTTGGCAACCGCGTTCAAGCGAGCGCTCAAACGGGACTTGTAGCGCGAGGCGGTGTTTTCGTGAAGCACACCCTTCTGGACTGCTTTGTCGAGGGCGGAGACAGTCTGCCGAAAAACCTGATCGGCGCTCTGCTTGTCGCCTTTGGCGAGCGACTCACGCAGTTCGCGCAGAGTGCTGCGCAGGCGGGAAGTGTTGGCGCGGTTGCGAACCGTGCGTTTCTCAGTCTGACGGGCGCGTTTCAGCGCCGAAAAATGATTTGCCATCTAGTCGCGTTACCTTCGTTTCTGTGGGGGTTCTCTTATCGAGATATTCTGCTCACTGCCTAATAAACTATTCTACGGCAGCCACTTGCGACTGGTCAAACCATTAGCGGACGCACTCGGCACCCTAAAGGTGCTCATCGATTCCTCCGCGCCCATCGTGGTGATGGAAACCGTAGAAGAGGTGCGCGCCGTTCGGTTGGTGCGCGTGGCGTGCGCGTCGCTGAACCTGGCCACGTTCGAATGGAGCATAGCCAGCGGGTTGGCTCGTTGCGGAAACGAAGGCAGCGAACCCGTGGTGGAAGGCAGGTTTCCCGCTGCTGGCTCCGGTCAGGATGCCACCGATATTGCCGCGCAAGCGATTTACAACAGCCGTGAACCCGCTCAAGTGCTGGGCGTTCTGGAAGGCATCTCCGTCGAGGCTGCGTTCATCCTCAAAGATTTCCACCGTCACATGGAAGACCCGGTCGTAGTGCGACGTCTTCGCGATGTGGGCCAGAAATTCTCAAAGAATCGCCGAACTGTCGTCCTTATCGCTCCATCGATCAAGATGCCGCCGGAATTGGCCAGCTTAGTGGAGTATCTGGAACTGCCTCTTCCAGACAAGCAGCGCCTACGGCAGATCATCGATGAGATGATCGTTCGGGTAGGAAAGACGCGAACATTGCGTCGCTCGTTGGACGCCAACGGGTTCGAGGTGATGGCCGGCAATCTGCGCGGATTGACGGAAGAGCAGGCGGAGCGGGCCGTATCACAAGCGATTGTGACGAGGTACGGGCTAACCGCCGAGATTGTCACCGATGTTTTGCAAGCCAAGAAGGAGATGCTGCGGCGTTCGGAGATGCTGGATTTCGTCGACATCTCCGACACCATGGCCAACGTCGGAGGCCTTGAAAATCTGAAGAGCTGGCTGGCGCAGCGACGCGGAACCTGGGAAGAACGGGCGCGAGCGTTCGGCCTGGAACCGCCGCGGGGCGTGGTTATTCTGGGCGTGCAGGGTTGCGGGAAGAGTATGTGTGCTCAAGCGATTGCGGGTGAATGGGAATTGCCGCTGGTCAAATTCGATACGGCTGCGATCTTCGACAAATACGTCGGCGAGACCGAGAAACGAATCCAGAAAGTGTTTCAGGTGGCCGAAGAACTGGCGCCCTGTGTGCTCTGGATCGATGAATTGGAGAAGGTCTTTGCTGGGAGCGGGTCGGACTCGGCGTCGGCGGATGCGGGCGTTTCATCCCGTCTGCTGGCGGCGTTTCTTTCCTGGATGCAGGAGCGTAAAACTCCGGTTTTCGTCGCGGCCACGTGCAACAACGTCTCCGCGCTGCCTCCCGAACTGATTCGCAAAGGGAGGTTTGACGAGTTGTTTTTTGTCGACCTGCCGAACCAGGCAGAACGAAAGCAGATATTTGCTCTTGAATTGGCGCGGCGGAATCGACATCCGGAGGACTTCAATCTGGATCAAGTCGCAGCCGCCGCGCGAGGACACTCAGGAGCGGAGATTCACGCCGCAGTGCAGACAGGGCTCTATGCCTCATTCTCCAGTAAGCAACCGCTGACAACGTCGTCCCTGGTTGATTCGCTGGCGAAGACAGTGCCGCTTTCGACAACTAGGGCGGAGGAGATTCAGGAACTTAGAGACTGGGCACGAGCGCGTGCGGTTCCGGCTTCGGTAGCGGATGTAAAAGGCGAGGGTGCTTAAGCCTCGCGTGCCGCGGCGCAGTTGTCTCGCTACCATTGACTCCCATCCGACCCCGGCGTACCCTTACCTCAATGGTAGTTGCTTGCACCTCGGGAGCGAGCATTCCGGCTGGTTCCACCTGCAGAGAGAACAATTTTGTTGTCGCTCGGACAGGCACGGGTGTGCCTAAGTCGCGACGATGCAATCTAAGCGCCAGCGTGTGAAAAGCAAAACGCAGGCGCAGGGAGGGATTCGCAAAGACTGCATGAAGAAGAGCATCGAGATTACTCCTCACATTGAAGCCCTGTTCGGTACCAGGGACGAAAACCTGCACGTGCTGGAAGACGGCCTGAACATCAACATCGACCTGCGATCCAACTCCATTGAATTGGAAGGGGCAGCCCGCGATGTTGCCCGAGCCGAGCAAGTCTTTGCCGACTACAACCATCTGCAGCGCTCCGGACACACCTTCAACAACGGCGACCTGAACAGCATGCTGCGCGTGCTGATCGCGGACCCAAAAGCTACCCTGCGCGGGTTAGCGGAAGCTGGGCGGCAGCGCTCGTTCGGACGGCGCACGGTGCAGCCCAAGAGCCTGAATCAGAAACGATACGTGGAAGCTATCGAGAATCACGACATGGTATTCGGTATCGGTCCCGCGGGTACGGGCAAGACCTACCTGGCTGTGGCGATGGCCATCTCGGCACTGTTGGCGAAAAGGGTGAACCGGATCATTCTGGCGCGTCCGGCGGTCGAAGCGGGCGAACGCCTTGGATTTCTTCCGGGGACATTGCAGGACAAGATCGATCCGTATCTGCGACCGCTTTACGACGCGCTCCACGACATGCTTGATCCCGAAAAGGTGGATCGCTACCTGGAGAAGAACGTCATCGAGATTGCGCCCATTGCATTCATGCGCGGGCGCACGTTGAACGATTCATTTGTGATTCTGGATGAAGCGCAGAACACGACCTCGGAGCAGATGAAGATGTTCGTCACCCGTCTGGGGTTCAACTCCAAGGCGGTGATCACTGGAGACGTCACCCAGATCGACCTGCCCAATGCTCGCCGCAGCGGACTGCTGGAAGCAGTGGACATCCTGAAGCGCGTCGAAGGATTGACGTTCGTTTACTTCGATGAAGGCGATGTGGTCCGGCACCACCTGGTGCAGCGCATCATTCGCGCTTACGATGAGCACAAGACCAGGCTTGCGGAGCAGCAAGTGTCGGTGCTCGAACCGAAGGGTGTGAACGGCAAGACCAACGGAGCAGACAGCGCTCCGCCGCAGAAGAATCTTGCGATGCCTGCGGAGGCAGACGCGAAAGAATAAGGCGAGTGCGATTGGGTTGGAGGGCTGCGGTTTATGGCCCTCCTGTTTATTTGCGTGCATTTCCAACCACGAGAGTCACAACAGCGCGGAGAAAAAGCTTGGTCATCATTCAAGAACGAGTGCTTGGATTGAGTGAAGCCGCACTCGCCAAGTTTGTGACGCGCGCGCGGGGGATGGTCGGGCTTCGAGGGGCTGTCAGTGTACTGGTGACCAGCAGCCGGGAATTGCAAGGATTGAATCGTCGTTTCCGGGGAAAGAATAAGCCAACGGATGTGCTATCGTTTCCCGCGATGCCAGGGTTGATGCAGGGCTTCGCGGGGGATGTGGCCATTTCGGCGGAGATTGCGGCCCGTAACGCACTTCGACTTGGGCACACAGTAGCTGAGGAAATCAGAATTCTCACTTTGCATGCGGTGCTTCACCTGGCCGGGTACGATCACGAACTCGATGACGGGGAAATGGAGCGCAAGGAAGCGCGTTTGCGGAAGTCGCTCGGATTGCCAGCGGGATTGATTGAGAGAAGTGGACGAGCGGAGCGCGGAAAAGGCTTGGGCGCAAAGAGGAAGAGCAGGTTCAAGTCGAGCGATCAGGTTCGAACGGCCGTTGTTTCCGCACGCGCCAAAGCTGGCATGACCTCCCGCGCCACACGGGCATCACGATGAACTTTGTCATCGCTGTCGTGTTCGTGATGTTGCTGGTGCTGCTGACCCTGGTCTCCTACGTGGACCGTCTCTACACCGAGATTGGCAAGTTCCTTTCCCGCGAGTTCCAGGACAATATTGACGCTTTCGAGCACAACGTGGAGCCGCGGCTGCATGTCACCCGCACCCGCGCGGCGCTGTCCATGGCGGTGCTCACGCAAATGACCACGGCAGCGATTGCCATGTTAGTGGGCTTCACCGTATTCCGTGACCGCGCCTGGAGCATTTACGAGATTCTGCAGGCCACGCTGAGCCTGATCCTGATCGTGATCGTCTGCAACCGGTTCTTGCCCTTCGTTTTTTTCTCGCGCACCAAGGGGCAATGGCTGATCCGCTGGACGCTTTTCTTGCGAATTCTCATCTACCTGGTGTTGCCGGTAACCCTGGTGTTGGGTTTCTTGCAGTCGGTGGCGGCTCTGACCAAAGAGCATTCGGATGAGCAGCCGGAAACCCAGGCGGAAGCCGTGGACGCGCTGATCGAAGCAGGTCAGGAAGAGGGCATTCTGGACGAAAGCAATCGGGACATGATCCAGTCGGTGGTGGAATTCGGCGAGAAGACGGTGCGGGAGGCGATGAAGCCGCGGCCGGAAATCGTCGCGGTTCCCACCGATACTACGGTCGAGCAGTTCATTGAGTTGCTGCGCATGAAACCGTTCTCCCGGGTCCCGGTTTTCGAAGGCACCATCCACAACATCAAAGGGATCGTTTACGCTCAAGACGTACTGCAGGTCCCCGACATTGAGGCTCACACCCGGACGGTGGACACGCTGATGCGCAAAGATGTGTATTTCGTGCCCGAAAGCAAGCTGGGAAGCGAACTTCTGCGCGAGATGCAGAAGAACAATATCCGCATGGCGATCGTGGTTGACGAGTACGGCGGAGTGGCGGGACTGGTCACGATCGAGGACCTGATCGAGGAAATTGTCGGTGAAATTGACGACGAACACGAGAAAGCCGAAGTCGTGCGCGAGAGCGATCACTCCTATATCGTTCCCGGAAATATGGACGTCGACCGGCTCGATGAGTTGCTGGGCACGCGTCCCGAAGGCAAAGAATCCGCCACTGTGGCGGGATTGGTGAGTGAACTGGCTGGCCGAATCCCACAGAAGGGCGAGGTGATAGAAGAAGACGGCCTGCGCTTCGAAGTGCTGGAGTCAACCGAGCGGCGAGTTGAGCGAGTTCGAATTTCGGTGGTGCAGCCAAAACAGATGCGCCTGTTATAGTCATTGTGTTGTGTGGCGCGGGCGCCCTCGCCCGCGAATGGTCGCAAGGTTTGGAACCACGGAGCCTCGCTTGGCCTGGACGGGCGAGTCGCCTGTCCCCACACGCACCGAGCCTTATGGCCTTTCACTCCGGATTCGTTTGCATTCTTGGCCGTCCCAACGCCGGCAAGTCCACCTTGCTGAACGCGCTCGTGGGCGAGAAACTGGCGATCGTTAGTCCCAAGCCGCAGACCACGCGCAACCGCATCCTGGGGATCGTCCAGATTCCCAAGCAAAAGAAAAAGGTGGGCGGGCAGATTGTACTTATCGATACCCCGGGCGTACACAAGCCGGACAGTTCACTTGGCCGCAAGATGATGTCAGAGGTGCGCGAAGCGCTGGAAGGTTGTGACCTGCTTCTGTTGATTGTCGATGTAACCCGCAAGTTTGGTCAGGGTGACGAGTCCGTACTTGAAATGGTTAAGAAGTCAGGGACTCCGGTTTTCCTTCTGCTGAACAAGATCGACTTGCTACGAAATCAGAAAGACAAGCTGCTGCCCATCATCGATGGATACCACAAGCTTCACGCTTTCAAGGAAATCATTCCGCTCTCGGCCCGCAAACCCGAAGGGTTAGACATCTTGCTGGAGAGCGTGATCAAGATTTTGCCGGAGGGCCCGCACTACTTTCCTGAAGACCAGGTAACCGATCAACCCACGCGCTTCATGGTTGCCGAGATTATTCGGGAACAAGTGTTGCTGGAGACCAGTGAAGAAGTTCCATACGCGACCACGGTGTTGGTCGAACAGTTCGAGGAAGGCGCGAAACTCACGCGAATTGCTGCGGCGATCTATTGCGAGCGGGAAGGGCAGAAGAGGATCCTGATCGGCAAGCAGGCGCAGATGTTGAAGAAAATCGGCGCCGCCGCCCGCCTGCAGATCGAAAAGATGGTTGGTACTCGTGTATTTCTGGAGCTTTTCGTGAAAGTAAGTCCAGACTGGCGCGAGTCGCACACGTTTATCGAAGAACTGGATTGGCGCCGGCAACTGGAGTTGTTGGCTCGTCCAGGAAAGGTTTGAGATTGACGCTGAAAGCGAGATTCCGTGCGAACGTTTTCACATTGCCGAGCGCGCATTAGGTTTGTAGAACCGCAAGCGCCAAGGTTGAAATCGAGCGAAGCCGACGGAGCCTGATCAATGTCCACCGATTCCCAACCAGCTTTCGACTTCCTGGCCGAGAAGTTACTTTTCAAGCTCCAGGTTACGCTGTCTGCCGATAAAGCAGCGGTGGATTCGGTGGTGCAGCGAATCATGGAGTCCATCCGCGAGAAAGACTGTGCCGGTGGAAAGGAACAAGCAATTGAGCTGGCACTTTCGGAGGCGCTCGCCAACGCGGTCGTGCATGGAGCCAAGTCTGATGCTTCGAAAGTCGTCGAATGTGATGTGGCCTGCGACCAAAACCGGAGCCTGCTGATCGTGGTGCGCGATCCGGGAGAGGGCTTCGATCCCGCGGCAATCCCCAGCCCGGTGCTAGCGGAAAACATCTACTCTGGCCACGGTCGTGGCGTTTATCTGATCACTCAGCTTATGGACGAGGTGAAGTTCCTGAAGAACGGCACTGAGATCCACATGATCAAGCGGTGAAAGCTTTCAACCAAAGACCGCACCAGAATCCGCCTACTCCTTGGCAGCGATTCCCAACGTTTTCATCTTGCGGTAAAGATGGCTGCGTTCCAGCCCCAGAACCTCGGCTGTGCGGGTGACGTTCCCGTGATTCTCGTCCAGTTTTTTCAGGATATAGTCGCGTTCGTAGGCAGCGCGGGCCTGGTGCAGGGTAGAGAAGTCACTGCCAGCAGCGCGGCGGGTGCCATCGCGATGAACCAGCGGGGGCAGATGCTTGCGTTCGAATCGAATGGTCGTGGGATTCATGATGACGATCCGTTCGATTACGTTCCGTAGTTCCCGCACATTGCCTGGCCAGGAATAGCGCATCAGCGTATCGATAGCATCGTCGGTGATCTCGCGAAGGCGGCGGCCATAGGTCGCAGAAAACTCCTTCAGGAAGTGACGCCCCAGCAGAGGAATATCCTCCTTGCGCTCCCGCAGCGGCGGCACCGAAAAAGGGATGACGTTGAGACGGTAAAACAGATCCTCGCGAAAGTTTCCTCTGGAGATTTCCTCCTCCAAATCCTTGTTGGTCGAAGCAATCACCCGGGCATCGACGGTCACGGGCTCGTCGCTGCCCACGGGGACAAACCGCTGTTCGTCGAGTGTCCGCAGAACCTTCGACTGTGTCTTCAGGCTCATGTCGCCAATCTCATCGAGAAACAGCGTACCGCCATGAGCTTTTTGGAATGTTCCTTCCTTGTCTCCCGTTGCCCCGGGGAAGGATCCTTTACGATGACCAAAGAGTTCGCTCTCGATCAGATCCTCGGGAATCGCCGCACAGTTCACTTCGACGAACATCTCATCCTTGCGCAGACCCTGGGCGTGAATGGCATGGGCCACTAATTCCTTGCCCGTCCCCGACTCTCCGTAAATGAGAACGCGGCCGTTGGTGGGCGCCATAATCTGGATTTGCTGGCGCAGCGCCTTCATAGGGATGCTGTCGCCCACGATTACGCTTTTGGGTATGAGTTGCTTCTTGAGTTCCCGGTTCTCCGCCCGCAATCGCTTGGCATC
Organism: Terriglobales bacterium; assembly: GCA_035601775.1. Lineage (GTDB taxonomy): Bacteria > Acidobacteriota > Terriglobia > Terriglobales > Acidobacteriaceae > JABDBE01. The sequence continues at coordinate 69,506 of DATNNO010000117.1, forward strand.
AATCGCGTTCTTGATCAGAATGAGGGTCTTATCAATCGAGAGCGGTTTTTCCAGAAAGTCGTAAGCGCCTAGTTTGGTCGCGCGAACCGCAGTTTCAATGGTGCCGTGTCCTGAGATCATGATGACCTCGGGAGCGTTTTCTCTCTCTCGGATCTTTTCCAGGGTCTCCAGGCCGTCGATCCCTGGCAACCACACGTCCAGCAGCACTACGTCGAATGCATGTTTGGTGAGGATCTCCAGGCCGGCTTCGCCGCTTTCAGCCATGGACGCTTTGAATCCCTCATCTTCCAACACGCCCTTGAGCGACTGACGGATCGTGGGTTCATCGTCAACGATGAGAATGTTATGCATGCTGGTTGATGGAGGGTGCGACGACCGCGTCCGACACAATCGGCAGCTCAACCACAAACCGGGCGCCGACGGGCTGATTCTCTTCTACACGAATGGAGCCGTGGTGATCTTCAACAATGCGGTTTACGATGGCAAGCCCAAGGCCGGTTCCGCGCTTCTTGGTGGAGAAGTATGGCAGGAACAGCCGTTCTTTCAATTCCCGGGTAACGCCGTGGCCGGTATCGGCAACGGTGATCTCCACTACGTCGCGGCTGGCCACCAGTGCGGTGGAAATCTGAATCTCGCGAAAGAGGGCATCCTGCATCGCTTCCGCAGCGTTGTCCACCAGGTTGGCGAGCGCCCGCTTGATGGCTTCGGGATCGGCCATCACGTTGGGCAACTCCGGCGCCAGAAAGGTGCGCACGCGGATGTTGTCCAAGCGCTCATTGAACATAGCCAGAGTGCTCTCCACGATGGAATTGATGTTCGCCGACTGTGGCCGCGCCGTGGGGAAACGGGCCAGGGTGGAGAACTCATCCACCAGGGTGCGAACCGTTTCGACGGCTCCGGCAATGGTGTCAGCACAGCTATGGAGTACTTGCAGCGAAGCTGCGTCGGGAGTTTTGCCGCGCTGCAGGTGCCGGCGGATGCGCTCCGCGGAAAGTGCAATCGGGGTGAGCGGATTCTTGATTTCGTGAGCTACGCGCCGCGCCACCTCGCGCCAGGCCGCCTGTTTCTGTGCCTTCAGCAGTTCAGAGAGGTCTTCGAATACGAGGACATATCCCAGCCCCTGTCCGTCGTGCTTGAGTGTGGCCACCGTAACCGCAACGTTTAGGGTGGCCCGCTGTACACCCATTTCCATCTGAGTGGTCGTGGTTCCCATGCGGTCGGCACGCCGCAGCAACGGTTCAAGATCTTCGAGGACCTCGGGAGCGAAGACATCTCTCAACTCCGCGCCGATCAATGCGCCCGGCTTGCCAGATTCCGCACCCACAGGATGGAACAAGCGAAGTAGAGCATGGTTTACATGTGTGATTTGCCGGCCCGCGTTCAGTGAAAGCACGCCATTGGGGATGCTTTCCAGGATGGTTTCGATGTGGCGACGGCGCTGCTCCAAGGCAACATTGGCGGCGCCAAGATCACGGCTGGAGGCCTCAATCTGGCGGCGGCTGGATTCCAATTCCTCAGCCATGCGGTTGAACGAGTGCACCAGATCACCGATTTCATCGGCGGCACGCACTTCCACCCGATAGTCGAGCCGCCCGCGAGAAATCTCCTGCGTCGCTTCGGCAAGTGCAACCACCGGGCGCGTAACCAGCTTGGACAGAAACAAGGCGAACCACGTGGTAGCGAAAAGTACCACCACCGTGAGCAGAAGCAGCACTTCCATGTAAGTTCGCCGAACCAGTCTTCGTTGCTGGGCGAGGTCGAGATAACGCTGCTGGCTCGCCTCAACCTGCTTCACAGTTTCAGAGAATTGTTTTGGCAAGGGCATGCCCACCAGGATCAAACCATGATCGCCAACCGTCGCACTGCCCAGAATGTAATCGGTTTGCTCCCAAGTGAAAGGAGTTGGAGCCTCCGACTTCAGTCGCCGCAGAGGAAGCTTGGATTTTAGTTGCGGCCAGGGAGCGGGCGTGCCAAAGCTAACCTCGGCGTCCCCGTCAACAATCGCTAGAGCAAATCCGCCCTGCAGCGTGGGTGCGTGACGCTCGAACTCGTTCGTCACAGCGGAAAAGCTGTGGCTCGCAAAAGCAGATTGCGTCTGCGGCGAAGCTGCTATGGCTTCGGCTTCGGCTCGCGTGTTTTGTGCAGCATAGTTGGAAAGCAGCGAGGCCATGGTCGCCGTATCCCGCCGCACTTCCTCCACCGGGGTGGAAAACCACTTGTCAATCGACCGGTTCATCAGCACATAGGCAAAGAAGAACATGCCGATTACTGGGAGAAACGAAAGCAAAAGACTCCCGACCACTAGACGCGTTCGGAATTTCGATCCCAGAACACCGAGTCTCCGTTCGGCAAAAAGCTTCAGGAGATTGCGGGCCAGGACGAACGTCAGCGCCACGAACAGAAGAAAGATCAGTGCAGAGAGGGAAGCGAAGAAAAGCAGCTGCTGGTTAGTGTTTGGATTTAGCGGTAGATCAAAAGAGGTCAACGAAAGAAGGACCGCAAAAAGCAGCGCGATCCCCACCGCGAGCGGGATGATAACCTTCTTCCGGCTGGAAGGTATTCGATCCGGTCGAGTTGGATTGGGAGCAGACACTTTCACGACCAGGCCGTAATTCTCATATGAGAATTAGCAGGCTTGTCCGCCTCATTATAAGCGGACGCGTGCTTGAAGGGGGACAGTCCGCCGACCAACCTTCCATGACCAGGAGTTAAGAGCGCTTTCGCTTTTGCCAAGATGCACCGGCAGCGCACCTGTTGCTCCGGTCTTAGGGCAGGAATTTTCGCAATGGACAGTGTTCGCAGCGAGGTTCTGACTTGAGACAGTAGTGTTTCCCCACGCCGACAATCAACCCATGCATCTCGTTGTAAACCTGGGCAAGCGGTGAGCGTTGGGCAAGACTCATGGGAGAGGGAGAATGGGGAACGGGACGAAACCGGGTTTCAAGTTCCTGGTTCTCAGTTCTCGATTTCGCAGGCGGCCGCGCCACACTGGCCAAGGCCTGCTCAAAAAGTTCGCGCAACTCTTCGTACTTTGCGTTCGCAGCAGCAATCCTGTGGCGCTCCAGGATGCGGCGGGTGTAGGCGTCCACCACGAAAACCGGATGCTGTCCGGCGTAAAGCAGGATTGAATCCGCGGTCTCAGGACCAACGCCGTTCAGTGAAAGCAATTCCTGTCGCAGTTTCTGGGTAGGTTGCGCGAACAGGCGACGGAGCGAGCCCCCGTGGCGTTGGTCGACAAATGCTACGAAAGTCTTTATCCGATCGGCTTTCTGTCGAAAGTATCCGGCTGGCCGAATCATCGCCTCAAGTTCCCCCAGAGGTATGGTTCGGATGGCGGCGAGATTCAGTAGACCCGCGGTGCGCAAACGGCGCAAAGCAATCCCGACATTTTTCCATGACGTATTCTGCGTGAGATAGGCGCCAACGATAACTTCAAAGCGGGTGCGAGCTGGCCACCAGTGCTGAGGTCCCCAGGCATCGTACAGCGCGTCGTAATACGCACGGATTTGTTCTTTGCTGGCGGCAGGAGTCATGGCTACGGCGTCCAGTGTAAAGGAATGCAAGTCGGAACCTTCTAAGCTTAAGGAACTCCATACTCAGAAACGGGTTGACCGCTTGACCGTCAGAGTTACCGAAGTTCATGCCCTTCTAAACTCCCTCGCGCTGCAAAAGCATATTTGACGGGCATTTCACGAGTAGCAAACGCGTTATGCGTGTCCCATCGCGCAGTACAAGTACCAAAGTTACTGGTGAAGTAACGCATCTGCTGTGACAATTTGTGTCAACGCGATAGGCTGCAACTTCTTCCCCAAGAAAGCAGCAGGATCGCGCGAGCAAAGTGAAGTCGACGTCATCCCTCTGCCGCTCAGATAGGAGATCGAGGTATGTCTCAACGGCTGGGTGATCTTCTTGTGAAAGAGAAGGTCATAACTCCAGAGCAGTTGGAACAAGCAACGAAGACTCAGAAGGAAACCAACGTTCGCCTGGGCGCCGCCCTGGTGAAGCTGGGATTTCTGAGCGATGAAGACGTCACCAACTTCCTTTCCCGGCAGTACGGCGTTCCCGCGATCAATCTTTCCTATTTCGAAATTGATCCTTCGGTGGTCAAGCTGATTCCGTTTGAAACCGCCAAACGCTATCAAATCCTGCCTCTGAGCCGAGTCGGCGCTTCCCTGACGATCGCGATGGTGGACCCGACAAACGTGTTCGCCATGGACGATATCAAGTTCATGACCGGCTTCAATATCGAGCCTGTGGTCGCTTCGGAAAGCTCGATTCTCGAAGGCATCGATAAAGCATACGGCGCCACCAAAGAGGAAGACCTCGAGCAGGTGATGCTTTCGATGACGGAGATGGATGAAGCCGACGTCGAACTGCAAGCCGATCAGGCGGAATTGGGACTGGCGGACTTGGAGAGGGCCGCCGATGAAGCTCCTATCGTCAAGTTGGTCAACTTGGTGTTGACCGACGCCGTCAAGCGAGGGGCTAGCGACATTCACATGGAGCCGTACGAAAGAGAATTCCGGGTGCGCTTCCGTATTGACGGTGTGCTGCAGAGCATCATGACGCCCCCGCTCAAGTTGAAGGATGCCATCATTTCGCGCCTGAAAATCATGTCGAAGCTGGATATCAGCGAGAAGCGGCTGCCGCAAGACGGCCGCATCATGCTGAAGATGAACATTGGCGGCCGCAAGAAGCAGCTCGATTTCCGTGTCAGTACGCTGCCCACGCTGTGGGGAGAAAAAATCGTGCTCCGGCTGCTCGATAAAGAGAACCTCCGCTTGGATATGACCAAGCTGGGCTTCGAGCCGGAGTCGCTGGTCAAGTTCGAGAAAGCCATTCTAAAGCCCTATGGCATGGTTCTGGTAACCGGACCAACCGGATCGGGCAAGACCAATACCCTGTACTCCTCGATCTCTCGCTTGAACCAGCCGGATACCAACATCATGACCGCGGAAGACCCGGTCGAGTTCCAGCTGGCGGGCGTCAACCAGGTGCAGATGAAGGAGCAGATCGGGTTGAATTTCGCCACTGCCTTGCGCGCCTTTCTGCGGCAAGACCCAAACATCATTCTGGTCGGCGAAATCCGAGACTTTGAAACCGCGGAAATCGCGATTAAGGCTGCTCTTACCGGACACCTGGTGCTCTCCACGCTGCACACCAACGGCGCACCAGAAACCATTACGCGGCTCATGAACATGGGCATTGAACCCTTCCTGGTGGCGACCTCGGTCCACCTGATCTGCGCTCAGCGGCTGGTCCGGCGCATATGCAAGGAATGCACGGAAATCGTCGATGTTCCCCATCAAACCCTGATCGAAGAAGGGTACAGCCCAGAGGAAGCCAAGACAGTAAAGATCCAAAAGGGCAAAGGGTGCGGCGTCTGCAATAACACCGGCTACAAAGGCCGCTGCGGTTTGTATGAAGTCATGGAGGTGGATGACGAAATCAGGGAACTGGTTCTGGTGGGCGCTTCCGCAGTGGAGCTGAAGAAGAAAGCGATCGAGCGAGGCATGATTACGTTACGCCGCAGCGGGCTCATCAAAGTTGCGGCCGGCATGACCACGCTCGAGGAAGTGGCGCGCGAGACGATTCACTAGAACTCGCAACCAAGAAAGAAAGGGAATAAAAGATGTCGCTCGCATTAAGTGATCTGCTGAAAAGAATGTTGGAGATGTCGGGAAGCGATCTTCACCTCACTACGAATTCGCCGCCGCAGATCCGCGTACACGGGCACCTGGTACCGCTGGATCTGCCGCAGATGACGCCGGCTGAAACCAAACAACTGGCGTACAGCGTCATGACCGACTCGCAGAAACACCGTTTCGAAGAGAGCCTGGAGTTAGACTTCTCTTTTGGATTGAAAGGTCTGGCCCGTTTCCGCGCCAACGTATTTAATCAGCGGGGCGCGACTTCGGCCGTCTTCCGTCTGATTCCCTTCGAGATCAAGTCCTTTAACCAGTTGGGACTTCCAGCCGTGGTCAGCAAGATGTGCGACAAACCTCGCGGTTTGGTGCTGGTCACCGGCCCGACCGGATCAGGCAAATCCACCACGCTCGCCGCCATGATTGACAAAATCAATACCGAGCGGCATGACCACATCCTCACCATCGAGGACCCAATCGAATTCGTGCACATGAACAAGAATTGCGTGGTCAATCAGCGCGAATTGCATGCCGACACAAAAAGCTTTACGGACGCGCTGCGAGCCGCCCTCCGTGAAGATCCCGACGTGGTGTTGATCGGCGAAATGCGCGACTTGGAGACCATTGAATCGGCGCTGCGTATCGCTGAAACCGGTCACCTCACGTTCGGCACGCTGCACACCAACTCCGCATCGTCCACCATTAACCGAATTATCGATGTCTTCCCGGCGCACCAGCAGCCGCAGATTCGGGCGCAATTGTCGCTGGTGCTGGAAGGCATCATGTGCCAAAGCTTGTTGCCCAGCGCGGACGGGAAGGGCCGGGCCATGGGTATGGAGATCCTGGTACCGAACGCAGCCGTTCGCAACCTGATTCGCGAGGACAAAATCCATCAGATTTATTCTTCCATGCAGTCCGGTCAGGACAAGTTTGGCATGCAGACATTCAATCAGGCGCTGGCGACACTTTACTTCCAGAAGCAGATCACGCTGGACGTCGCCATGGCGCGCTCCAGCAACACGGACGAGCTGCAGGAGATGATCAACCGTGGCGCGGGATTGTTGAACCGCAACCAATCCGCTACCACGGCCAAGGGTGCAGCGACTGGAAAGCGTTAAGGCGATTTTCGAACGATCGTGTAGTTGTTCCGGTCGCAGCAGGCGGTTTTTGAGGTGGTAGTCCGGAGCGCGAACGAACTGGCGCACCGGGAGGGAACGCTAAGAGAATCAAGGAGAGGTCCACCATGCCAGTTTTTACATTTTCTGGGAAAAGCGAAAACGGAGAGAAAGTCACCGGCGAGAGGGCTGCGCCCAATAAACAAGCGTTGGCCGCTCAGTTGCGCAAGGAGCGTATTAACGCAGCAGCCATTCGGGAAAAAGGCAAAGAGTTTGCCATGCCGACCTTCGGCTCGGGCAAGGTCAAGACCAAGGAGATCGCTATCTTCTTCCGTCAGTTCTCGGTCATGATCGATGCTGGCTTGCCCTTGGTGCAGTGTCTGGAGATCTTGGCCGCAAACCAGGAGAACCAGGCATTCCAAAAGACGCTCACGGGCGTGCGGACCACGGTGGAAGGTGGCTCAACCCTGGCCAACGCCATGCGGCAGTTTCCTAAGGTCTTCGACGACCTGTCCACCAACATGATCGAAGCCGGTGAGACCGGCGGTATTCTGGACATCATTCTGCAGCGCTTGGCGCAGTACGTCGAAAAAGCGGTGAAACTGCGGGGAGCGGTGAAATCCGCTTTGATCTACCCCGTCTCGGTCATCAGTCTGGCGGTCCTGATCGTGGGTGCGCTGCTGAAATGGGTGGTTCCCATCTTCGCCAACCTCTTCGCGGGATTGGGAGTGGCTCTGCCATTGCCCACCCGCGTGGTCATGGGGTTGAGCGCGTTTGTGGGTCAGTTCTGGTGGTTCTTCATCGTCGGCACTGTAGCCCTGGTTTTTGCCGTCAAGCAGATCCGTAAGAATCCTAAAGGCCGCTACTACCTGGACTATGGAATGCTAAAAATGCCGATCGTTGGCCTGCTGCTGCGCAAGATCGCGGTCGCGCGCTTTACCCGAACTCTGGGTACGCTAATCACCTCCGGCGTGCCCATTCTTGAAGGTCTGAGCATCACGGCTAGAACCTCGGGGAACGCCGTGCTTGAAGAAGCCTTGATGAAGGTGCGCAAGGCAATTGAAGAGGGCCGCACGATCGTCGATCCATTGCGCGAATCTGGAGTCTTTCCCAGCATGGTCACTCAGATGATCGGCGTTGGCGAAGCCACCGGCGCCATGGATGCCATGCTGCAAAAGATCGCCGATTTCTACGAAGACGAAGTCGATACGGCGACCAAGGACATGCTGGCCATGCTGGAACCAGTCTTGATCGCCTTCTTGGGTGTAGCAGTCGGCGGCATCGTCATTTCGTTGTATATGCCACTGTTCTCGATGATCGCCAAGCTGGCCGGCTAAGCACGAAAAATCGTGGGCAGAATTCCGGGCTGGCGAACGACAAGCCAGCGGATCCTGCCCAATGGAAAAGCTCTTCTGCCAAGGGGTACGGATTGCAGGTGTGGTCGCAACCGCATTCCCGAGGGAAAGGGCACGGGAATTGGGATGAGCCATGCAATCCATGTTTGATGAGCGGCTGTGGTTGGCCTGGCTGGTCAAGGTTCGCATCCTCATCCTGACATTTCTCTTGGGAATTGAGCTGGCTATCTCGCGGCTTACTCCTACTCCGCTGTCCCTACGGCTATTCGTCAACGCCATCCTGCTGTGGTACGCGATTTCAATCTTTTACGTTTTGCTGCTTTCTTTTTGGCAGGAGTACCGCGTTCAGGCGGTGCTCCAAGTGCTCACCGATCTGATTCTCGTCAGCCTGGTTGTCTATGCCACTGGAGGCGTTGACAGCTCACTCAATTTTCTTTACCCACTGGTTATCATCGTGGCCTGCATTCTCTTGCCGCGGGTCTGGGCTTACCTGACTGCCGCACTGGCGTTCATTCTGTTTGGAACGGTTCTGGAGCTGACCTATTTCGCAATCATTCCTTCCTACTCGACCACCCATCCGGAACTCAAGGCATTGCAAGCCATTATTTTCGTCAACCTGTTCGGCTACCTGGCGGTTTCCTATCTTGCTGGGTTGATGGCAAACAAGCTGCGACAGGTAGACGTAAAGTTGAAACACACCAGCGGAGCGCTGGAGAATCTGCAGGCCCTGCACGAGAACATTATCCAGTCCATCACCGGAGGACTGATCACCACCGGGCTGGACGGACACATTACGCTGGTCAACACCGCGGCACAGAAACTGCTGGAGCGTTCGGAAGACGATCTGCTGGCTCAGCCCGTCAATCAGCTTTTTCTGGATCCTCTGCCCCACGTTGATTCTGAACCGGCTCACGGCGAGGTCCGATGGGTTGCGCCCAATGGCTACCGGAAGACCTTCCGTGTGCTGGTTTCCGCGCTGGCGGTCCCGGAGCGTGGCACGCTGGGTTTGGTATACACCTTTGACGATCTGACGGAAATCCGGCGACTGGAGCGCGAAGTCCGCATGCAGGACCGTCTGGCTGCTGTCGGACGGCTAGCGGCTGCCATCGCGCACGAGATCCGCAATCCATTGACCTCGATCGCAGGATCCGTAAGTATGCTTTCAGGAATCCCGGATTTGGGCGATGAACACCGGCAACTGCTGCAGATTGTCACGCGGGAGTCGGAGCGGTTGAACACTATCATCACTGATTTCCTGGCCTATTCGCGGGGCCGCCAGTACCGCTTCGCGAAGGTGGATCTGCTGCCGCTTCTGGAAGACACTTTTACCCTGCTGGAACATCGCCTGGCTGCGCAAAATGCTGGCATCCGGATCGCACGAAAATACGGCGTGAAAGAAGCATGGACTTCGGCCGATGGAGACAAACTCAAGCAAGTCTTCTGGAATTTCTGCGAAAACGCTGTGCGTGCCATGACCTCGGGAGGCACCCTCACCGTCTCGCTGGAGTCCAGTGGAGAAGACTGGCAGATCAATTTCGCCGATACCGGTCCGGGAATGAGCCCACAGCTAATCGAGAAAGTGTTCGAGCCGTTCCAGTCGCAATTCGAAGGTGGCACCGGTCTGGGTTTGGCTATTGTCTACCAGATCGTCCAAGCCCACGAAGGTAAGGTTTGGGCGCGCTCCAATCTGGGCAAGGGCAGCGTGTTCGTGCTTCGGTTGCGTCGCTTCGCGGCGGGAGAGACTCTGGCTGCTCCACTGGCAGGCTCCGCAACTCAGTCCCCGGCGGCGCTGCTCGACACCACCATGGTCGTTGCGGCGGCCAAGGCAGGAGGAGCGCATGGGTAACATTCTGGTTTGCGATGACGAGCGCTCTATCTGCGAGATGCTGGACATCGCCCTGCGCCGCGAAGGTCACAAGGTTGAGACCGCAAACTCGGGTGAGGCCGCGAAGAGAAAACTTGACGGTGCCTTGTACGACGTCATCGTGACCGACATTAAGATGCCGAAGATCGACGGTATCGAGGTGCTGCGGCACGCCCACCAGGTTTCTCCCGACTCTGCGGTCATTCTGATGACGGCCGTCGATGACTACGAGGCTGCGGTCCAAGCCGTCAAAGCCGGCGGCGCGACGGATTACATCCGCAAGTCTCCTGGCCTGGTCGATGAAATCAAGCTGGCGATCAATCGAGCTCTGGAGAAAGTGGCTCTGAGCCGCCAGAATTTCGCTTTCAAACGCGATGCCGCCACCCGCAACTCGCTCGACAACATAGTCGGCGTCAGTCCCGCCATGGAGAAACTGAAGCAGACGATTCGCACCGTCGCTTCCACCCAAAGCACAGTCTTAATCTACGGCGAGAGCGGAACCGGCAAGGAACTTGTGGCCCGAGCCTTGCACGTGTGCTCTCCGCGCGCCGCCGAGCCATTTGTTTCCATCAACTGCGGAGCCTTTCCCGAAACCCTGCTGGAGAGCGAACTCTTTGGCTATGTGAAAGGCGCATTTACCGGCGCGAACCAGAACAAACGCGGCTTGTTCGAGGTAGCGGACCAGGGAACGATTTTTCTCGACGAGATCAGCGAGATGAGCCTGACCATGCAGGTCAAACTGCTGCGGGTGTTGCAGGAGCGCTCGGTGCGTCCGGTGGGGGGAACGAACGAAATTCCCATTGACGTACGCGTCATAGCCGCGACCAACCGCGATCTCGACAAGCAGGTGGCCGACAATACTTTTCGCGAAGATCTTTACTACCGGCTCAGCGTGATTCCGGTGTCCGTGCCGCCCTTGCGCCAACGCCGCGAAGACATTCCGCTCCTGGTCAACCACTTCCTCAAGAAGTACGCGCCCGGAGCAGGGAAGAGTATCCAGAGAGTGAATGCCCAATCGCTGGAAGCGCTGGCAGGCTATGAATGGCCCGGCAATGTCCGCCAGCTGGAAAATACCATCGAGCGCGCTGTCGCTTTGGAAACCGGGGATGAACTCCGCGTCGAGCTACCCGCGGAAAAATCCAAGGCTCGAGCCGCGGCCGCCGGGGTGGGCCTCCCGGGCGCGGGAATGCCAGGGAATATGGGCGCTCTGCCAGAGGGAATGGATATGGAGAAGTATGTTGCGGACATTGAGAAGTCGCTGCTGCTAACCGCGCTGGCTCAATCGAACGGTGTCCAGACCCGGGCAGCAGACTTGCTGAAAATCTCGTACCGGTCGTTCCGGCATCTGATGAAGAAGTACGAGATCTAGTCGATGGCCGTTGGTCATTAGTCGTTAGCGGTTGGCTTGCCATGACATCAGGCTGGTCATTTTGCGTGAAGGGACCATCGACAAACGACTAATGACTGCCTTTTTTCAACTGTTGCTTCCACCCCAGCACTCTGGCCTTATTGCCTTCAGCCTCCGCCTCGGGAATCATGCCCTTCTTCTGGTAGAGAACCGACAAGCTGGTATAGGCCAATACGTCATCCGGATCGATTTCCGAGATACGCTTTGCTACTGCGATGGCTTCATCCAGGCGTCCGAGGTCCTGCAGCGCCCGTGCCATGCCGTGCATCGCTTCCGTGAAAGTAGGATCCGCTTCCAAAGACTTCCGATACTCCACCACGGCGCGCTCCTGCTCACCCTCAGCGACCAGGTCCAGAGCCGCGTAGTAGTGGTCTTCGGCTTTCTGGCGGGCTTCATCGTCGGCCATAAAACAGAAATCCTCAGGCAGAAAATGGATTCTAGCACGCAGTGTTGGTTGGGCACGACGAGGCGGGAGTTTACAGTACGGTTTAGCCGGACGGCTGCAGGTTAAGCGCGGTATAGTTGTCGGGGGTTGTGGAAAGCGAAGATGCGCTCACAAGAAATTCCAGCGGGATTCCTGCGGGCCGTCGGCCTGCTGCTGATCGTTCTCGGATTCGTCCATTTGGCGGCGACGCCTTTTATTGCACAGTTGTTGGGGGAAAGCTCTTCCGAGGTGTACCAGCGAGCCTTGGGGCCGACGCTACTGAATCATGTGTTGGTAGGAATTCTCCTCCTACCTCTGGGTTACACAACCTGGCTCGCGGCCGCCGCCCAGAATCGTAACGGGACGTGGGCGAAGCGAGTTCTGGCGGTAAATGGGATCGTTCTGTTGACGTTTCCGGCATCGCTGGCGATATTTATGCGCCGGCCTGAGTATTACAGGGCTCCCCTTTTCCTCACGGCTGTGGTGCTGGTGACGGTCATTTCGTTGTTGACGGTTGTCGCCGCATGGCTAATCCGGCGCAGCTAGCGTTCCACCCGACTGTATGTCAGAGGGGCCACCAACTGGGACATCGGTTAAGATAATCCGATGCGCTACATTCTCCGATTCCTGTGGAACGCGACCCGTGGACACCACCTTGCTCCGTGGCGCAGTCCCTATCTGCTATGGCGAATCGAAACTTACTGCGGAGTGAAGATGCAACAGATCGGACTCTTGGAATTCTGGGAATTTACCTGGCGGGAGCGCAAGAATCTGTGGCGTTTTCTGAAATGGACAGCGGAAATGGAGCGCTACGTCCATCCCAAACCGAAGAGCTCGTGAGCCCGCTTACTGCCCGTTGCTGGCCGCTGCGGCGCCTTCCAAGACGACATTCACTTCGCTGCCCTTGCCGGCTCCGATGATTTGCGCCGCCGCAGCGCGATTGGCGGCGATCTCCAAATAGCCCATGCTCCCCAGAATGCCGAAGACTTCGTTGGGTGAGCCCTCAGCATAGTTGGTGTGAATCTCGGTGATCTCATGCTTACCAACACGAATCTTGAATCCAGGAGGCGCTGGCTGGAACAGCGCGGGAACATCTTGCGGCGTGATGTTGGTGACGATATTGCCGAAACGGTCTACCTTGAGGACTACGCCCCGCAGGGTCTGCGCATCGACCGGCTTGGGCTTGGGTGCGTTGAAGCGCACGAAATCAGTGATCTCCTCGCCAAATTTTGCAGCCTCCACGCCCTTGGCAAGGTAAGCCGCTACCGGCGAGAAAATATCGCGAGCGTGAAAAGTGTTACTCACCGGCTGTCGGTAGTAGTGCTCTGCGTTGATGTGGCGAACCTGCACGCGTTCTTCGCGCCCGTAGATCAGGGAAAGCACACCATTGTCGGGCGCCACAAAGTAGTGTCGTCCCGTGGACAAAAGGATTGGGCGCCGTGCCGTACCCACGCCCGGATCTACGATCACGACATGGACCGTGCCGTTGGGAAAGTATGAGTATGCCTGGGCGATGGTCAGGGCGCCGTCGAGGACATCAAAAGCTTGCACCGCGTGGCAAACGTCCACGATTTCAGCTTCCGGAACAATATCCAGAATGACGCCCTTGATAGTCCCGACGAAATGATCGTTGAGTCCGAAGTCGGTGGTCAGAGTGATGAGCGGACGGTTCGCCAATGTTCTTCCTTACCCCAATCAGGATTCTGCCCGAAGACTCGAAAGTAACCTGCGGCGAAAGCGGCGTCAAGGCACGGAGGTAATCGGCCAACCAATACGCCGCCTCACGCCTCTACTCGTAGCGCAGCGCTTCCACTGGATCCAGGCGAGAAGCTTTCAGCGCGGGGAAAAACCCTGAGATTACGCCCACCAGCGACAGGATGGTAAAAGAAACCGCGATCACGAGGAAAGAAGCATGCAGGAAGATGTCACCCTCATGATTCGCGGTCTCATAGAGCTTGCTGTAAAGGGGCATGGGTGGGATCACCCAGGTAAGAAAGACAGCAACTCCAATTCCGATCAGGCCGCCGGAGAAGGTCAGCACCAGCGCCTCCAGCAGAAACTGCACGAGCACCTGCCACCTTCGCGCCCCCAGTGCCTTGCGCAACCCAATCTCACGGGTTCGTTCGGTAACCGAAACCAGCATGATGTTCATTACGCCCACGCCGCCGACGCCCAACGTAACTGCACCAATCAGTCCTAGCACGGCTTGCAAGCCGAAGGAGAACCCGTCCAGCATGGCCCGGTCTTCAATGGTGTCCCACTCCGGGGTCGCTTTTTCGTCTTTCGGATCAAAGTGATGCCGCCGCGCAATGACTTCGCGCACGGCAGCGAGCGCTTTCTTGTTCAGTTCTGGAGCGGTAGGCTGGACGATGATCAGGTCGGGATCGCGGATGTTCTTCAGATCACGGTAGAGTTCGAAGGGGACGAATCCGTCGTCATTATCCGGGCCGTTGTAGGAGGAGTCCTGGATCTTGTTGCGCAAGACTCCGATCATTTCAAAATCCAGACCGCCGATGCTCACGGACTGACCCACGGAAGGCGCGCCCTGGAAAACCCTCTTGTTCGCGATGTGGCCGAGGATCACTACCCGGCTGTGATCCACGAAATCACGATCGCTAAAGTAGCGGCCGTCTTCAATATCAAGCTTGCGCATCTGCCCGTAGGGTAGATCTACTCCTCGCACTTTGAGCGATACCACGCGGGTCCCGTATTTGAAAGGGAGGTTCCGGTTCACTTCGGCGCTGACCGCGCGCACGATGGGCACTTCCTCGCGGACTGCCTGAACGTCCTCGTATTGGAACTTGATTTTCTTGCCCGCCCGCTGCCCGCCTGACTGCATGCTTGTCTGTCCCGGCCAGAGCACGATCACGTTATCGCCCATGTTGAGGAATGCATGTAGAACACTGCCGCCCAACCCCTGTCCGTAGGCCAGCAGGATTACCACCGACACCAATCCCCACACAATGCCCAGCATGGTGAGCACCGAGCGAAGCCGGTTGCGCATCAGCGCCTGCCAGCTTTGTGAGATCAGTTCTTTGAGGAACACGCAGCCAGTTGAATCGCCGAGTTTCCAATTGTCAATTGGAAATTGAAAATCGACAATTCTCCAGGGTGGCATCTCCGTGGGCTAAGCTATTACTGAATCTCAATATTCCCCGATCCTGTTTCCACTTCCACCGGAACCCCGCCGCCATGAACTTTTCCACGCAATTGCTTGCGTCCCATGGAGCCTTCCACGGTAACCGGTTGGCTCACCGAGATGGATCCCGAACTGGTGTGAGCATCAAGGTCAAAAGCCGCGTCGGACGCCAATCTAAGGTGTATGTTGCCAGACCCGGAATGCACGGTCCATGAACCTGTGGGATTCCCCTCGGCGGTGATGGTGCCACTTCCTGCTTCAGCCTCGAGCGAACCATGCACACCTCGCAGTTCCATACCGCCGGAACCAGTGTCGGCGCGCACTGAGCCCGACGCGGTTTGCTCTAGGGTAATGTGTCCGCTACCGGTATGGCCCTCGAATCCGCCCGCGATATCGGTCGCGCGAATCGAGCCGCTCCCCGCTCTCGTGCGCACATTGCCCTTTACCCGATCGACGTCAATTCCCCCTGAGCCGGTCTCAGCGCGAACCGTATCACCAATGTCGGAGATTTTCAAACTTCCCGATCCCGACTCGATCTCGATCCGTCTCCGAAGGCCTTCCACGCTCTGACTGCCCGAACCCGTGTGAGAGTGCAACTGAGTCTCCACGGGGACGACCAGATCATAGCTGATGGAAATGTTGTGCAGCAGTTCCGTGTCATCGATGTGTCCAATCCGAATGTCATTGCCACTCTGCTGGATGGGGGGATTGGCCTCAATTCGCTTGACTCGCTCCTCGGCATCCCCTCCGAACCAGTTCGTGACCTTGATGCGCCCGGTCACCTGCACCTCCGATGAACTTCCCGTGCGCACATTGACACTCCCCGAGCCGGTCGTAAGGTCGAGGTTAACCGGGCCTGTCACCTGCAGAGTGCGCTGGAACGAGCCTTCCGACGAAGCCGCGGCATCCAACCGTGCTACGGCCAACAGGAACAAAAGGAATGCAAGAGATCGCCTAACTGAGCGATAAGACTTTGATCTATACGAACTTGATCTAGACATGGAATTCCTCCCAAAATTGTCGTCATTCATAGCGCAGCGAGTCCACCGGCGTCATCTCGGCTGCGCGTTGCGCGGGATACATACCGGCCGTAAGCGTAATCACGGAAAGCGTTAGCACCGACGCTACAATAGACGCGCCAGAAACGATTGGGTGAGGAACAAAGTCGGGCAGGGGAAGCGCCGCCATCGCTGCGCACAGGGCTAAGCCGACGGTCAGCCCCAAAACACCGCTGACCACAGTCAGAATCGCGGACTCGGCAAAGAACTGGCGCAGAATGTCGCCGCGAGTAGCCCCCAGTGCTTTGCGCACGCCAATCTCACGCGTCCGTTCCGTTACCGAAACCAGCATAATGTTCATCACGCCAATTCCACCCAGGCAGAGGGTAATGATGGCCACACAGCCGAAAAAGATCGTAATGACAGTAAAAATATTCTCGACCAGCTTGGCCCCGTCCATCGTGTCCCAGATGAAAAGGGCGTCCTTGTCTTTCTCGTCGAAGTGGTGGCCTCGTCCCAAGGAGCTGCGTACCTGCTGGACAGTTTCTTCATGCTGGTCGGGGTTGCCGACCTCGAACACGATATCGTTCAAATAGCCGCGCACGATTCCCGGTTTTTCCGGCCGGGGGAAATCTCGGGCCACGGCGGAATAGGGTGCGAACAAGAAGTCATTATCAGGTCCGCTGTAATTCGAGTTTTGGGTCTTCTTTTCGAGGACGCCAATCACCGTGTAGGGAACACCCTTAATTTCGAGGCTCGCGCCCAAGGCAGGTTTGCCGCTGAACAGCTGCTTGCGGGCGGCGTCGCCCAGTATAACGACGCGACGACCCTCGGACTCATCCTGCTCCGTCATCAGCCGGCCTTCGCTGAGCCGCAGGGACCGAAAAGTCTGGAAGGCAGGCCACATGCCCACAACTTCCCGGTTTGCTGAGTTGAACTGGCTGACCTCCGGGACTGCGCGCCTCAGTTCCGGGCTCACATTTTTCACTAGGTAGCACTCGTCCCGGATCAGGCGGGCGTCGTCAACCGTCAGAGTGATTTCGCGTCCCGCCGCCAACCCTCCTACTTGAGAACTGGTCCGACCACCCCAAACGATGACCAGGTCCTTGCCCAGCGTTTCCATACGCTTTTTCTGATCCACGCTGAAGCCCCGTCCCAGGCCAACCAGCAGGATGACCGACGCGATCCCCCAAACGATGCCAAACATGGTCAGGAAAATCCGCATTTTGTGCGCTTTGAACGTGGCTAACGTTTGGCGAGTAATCTCCAAAAAATTCATGGATTGCGGGGGCCCGATTGAATACTGGGAAGGAGGATACAACTTTAGGATTCCAAGTGGTAGATGCTTAGTGTACAAAAAACCAACGGGCACGAATGGTTGATTCATCCGTGCCCGTCGAATTCAAGCCCCAACCTAGGGGTTTAGGACAACTCACGGTTACTGCAATACGACCTGATTGCCTTCCTTCAGGCCGCTGAGAACCTCCGTCTTGGCGCCATTGGAGATGCCAATGTTGACCGCGAGTTTCGTCTTTCCGTCCTTGGCTTTAGGGTCAGGGATCTCGACGGATGCTTTCTTGTCTTTGTCGTAGATAATCGCGCCTTCCGGAATCTGCAGCACACCCTTGTGCTCTTCCAGGATGATTTCCGCGTTAGCGGTCATCTCCGCCTTCAATTCACCGCCCGGGTTATTGATGGATACGCGCACCTCAAAAGTGGTGACGTTATCTTTCTCAACGCCCATGGGCGATATCTTGGTTACTTTTCCGTTGAAGGTCTTGTCCTTGAAGGATTCCACTTTGATCCGCGCTGGTTGGCCCATGTAGACCTTCCCGATATCGCTCTCGTCCACTTTGCCTTTTACGTAAACTTCGCTGGTATCGCCCAAAGTCATGACCAGAGTGGCGGAGGAGCCGAGCACGAGGATGGAACTGACCGCATCCCCCATTTCGACATCGCGCGAAAGAACGATGCCATCGATCGGCGAGACAATATCGGTGTAGCTAAGCTGCTCGTCCAGTTGTTTCAGATTCGCCTGATCCCGCACCATTTCTGCCTGGGCCTGCGCAATCTTCGCCTTCAGAACCGTCATTTGCGCCTTGGAGACGTTTTGCTTGTTCAGCGCCATCTGGTAGTTCTTCTGAGCGTCGTCAAGAGCCGATTCGGAAACTACGCCGTCCTTCGCCATCCCAATGGCGCGGTCGTAAGCCCGCTTCAACAAGGGCACATCGGGACCTTCGGCATCGACCTTGGCGCGCTCGTAGTCCGCTTGGGAACTGGCATAATTGGCCTGGGCTGCCTGCATCGCGGCCCGAGACTGGTCGACCTGCGCTTCGATCTCGACCTTGTCCAACTGCGCCAGAAGCTGGCCTTTTTTCACTGTATCGCCGTACTCCACCAGGAGCTTCTTTACGATGCCGCTGGCTTTGGACTTCACCTCGACCTTGGTAATAGGAGTGACCTTGCCCGTCGCCACTACGCTCTTGGCCAAATCGCCCTTCTCAACCTTCGCCAGCTTCGAGGGATCGATCTTGGTGCCGCCGCGCGTAAATGCATAGAGCGCACCTGCAAACACCAATAGAACCGCTGCAACGATGCCGATGATTATGATCCGCTTGCGCCGCTTCTTCTTGCCATTGCTGTTGCCGTTCACATCCGCCTCCTATCGCTCGATCAGTTTCTTCAGCCCTCTACAGTTATTACGAAGGTGGTTAGGGTTTTGTTCCTCAAATGCCTGGTTAGGCCTTGACCCTATTGGTCACGCCCGTTGCATTAGACCGGAAACCTTCAGAAATGAAAGCAGAGATTTGCTGCCAAACTTCTACTCCCGAGAAGATGGAAACCAGAGACAAACCTCGAGTCACAGCTACAGCCCATCTTACAACGCCTTTGCCCTCATGGAAATGCAAGTACTGCCTTTGAAATGTTAGAATTACCCATCCATGATCGCCTTCGTGCTGATCCGGGTGTTTTTGATCCTGCTCTTGGTCGCACTCAACGCGTTCTTTGCCGCGGCCGAATTCGCCCTGGTAAGCATTCGCGAAACCCGCATCCAGCAACTCATCGAAGCCCACCGTATCAGTGCCCGCATTGTCCAAAGGTTGCACCGCAACCTCGACGAGGTGGTCAACGGTGTTCAGCTGGGAATCACAGTAGTAAGCCTCACTCTGGGCTGGGTTGGCGAACCCTTGCTGGCCCGCATGGTGGAGGCGCTTCTCGGCCAGGTTTCCCATGTAAACCTGTACGCCCATGGAATTGCCATAGGGATCGCCTTCGTCCTGATTACCTGCCTGCACGTAATCCTGGGCGAACTGGTTCCGAAGTCTTTGGCCTTGCAGCGCGGGGAGCAGGTAGCGCTGGCCGTCGCTGCCCCCATGGAAGTATTCCTCACCCTGACCCGACCCTTTATTTTCGGGATGAGCGCGGCCGCCGGCTCCGTGCTGCGAATATTCGGCTCGCGCAAGATCCGGCACGGTCCCATACATTCTCCCGACGAACTCAAGCTCATCGTTACCGCCAGCCGTCAATTCGGCCAAATCCCGCCGTTCCAGGAAGAGATGATCCACCACGCCCTGGAACTGGAGAGCATCACGGTGCGCGAGGTAATGGTGCCGCGGCCGGACATTTTCTCGCTCCCCGGCGACCTCTCGCTCGACGACGCTCTAGCGCGCGTTGTCGAAGAGCAGCATTCCCGCATCCCGGTCTATGACCCGCAGAGCGGTCCCGAGCACATCATCGGAGTCCTCTATTCCAAGGACCTGATGCGTTGGACTCGCCTCCGCCTTACCCAGCCCCTCGCAGCCAGAACCTCGGCCACGCGAATCAGCCAGATCATGCACGATGTCCTCGTGGTGCCCGAGACCAAGGTGCTCACCGAACTGCTGGAAGAATTCAAGGATCGCAAACGGCACCTGGCGGTGGTGGTGGACGAGTTCGGCTCAACCGCCGGCGTGATTACCGTCGAGGACATTCTGGAACAGTTGGTCGGCGAGATTGAGGATGAGTTCGACGTTCCCCCGCCCGAGCAGCCCGTGCTCCCAGGCAAGCTCGCGCTGGTCCTCGAAGGTTCGTTCGGGATTCGCGATCTCGAATCGCAGTATCAGCTCTCGCTGCCTCGTGCCGGAGGGTTCGAAACTTTGGCGGGATTTGTGCTGGCCCGGCTGCAGAAAATTCCCCGCGTCGGGGACACCTTCGACTACGAAGGCCATCGCTTCACCGTCGAAGAAATGGAAGCTCACCGCATCGCCAAGGTACAAATTGAGAAGCTGCAACCCACTCCAGTCGGCAAGGCAGGGGACTGACAACCGAAACGGACAACCGGTTGTGTACGCCGGGCGATCTCACGACAACCGTAACCACCAACGACCAACGACGAACGACCAACGACTAAATGCTCCGCTACCTCACCCACCGCGTGCTGTACACGCTGCCGGTAGTTTGGCTCGTAGTCTCGCTGGTATTCCTTCTCATCCACCTCGTCCCCGGCGATCCGGTCCTGCAGATGCTGGGAGAAGAAGCCCCCGCCACCGACGTCCAAGCCACTCGACACGCCTACGGCCTCGATGTCCCGCTGGGCCAGCAGTACCTCCACTATTGGAAAGGCGTGCTGCACGGCGACCTCGGTCCGTCGCTCCGTTTCAACCAGGGCGTCAGCAACCTGATTGCCCAGCGTTATCCATACACTCTGCAGTTGACCCTGGCAGCGTTGCTGGTCGCCGTGCTGCTCTCCATCCCAGCCGGCGTGCGCTCCGCCCAAAGACGCAATCGCTGGGACGACCGCCTGCTCAGCGTGATTAGCCTCTTCGGACTATCGTTCCCGAATTTCGCCCTCGGCCCCATCCTGATCTTGTTTTTCGCGATCAAACTAGGACTGCTGCCGGTCTCAGGCTCGGGCACACTCGCCCACCTTGTTCTACCAGCCATCACCATGGGCGGAGCGCTCGCCGCCATCCTAACCCGCATGGTGCGCACCTCAATGCTAGAAGAACTAAGCCAGGACTACATCCGCACCGCCCGCGCCAAAGGGTTGCCCGAGCGCACGGTGGTCTATCGCCACGCCCTGCGCAACGCCATGATCCCAGTGATCACGGTCCTGGGATTGCAATTCGGCGCGCTGCTCGCCGGCGCCATCGTCACCGAAACAATCTTCTCCTGGCCCGGAATCGGCCGCCTGACCATCCAAGCCATCGGCAACCGCGATTACTATTTGGTGCAGGGATGCATCCTAGCGATTGGCTTAACCTACATCGCAGTAAACTTCCTGACGGACTTGCTGTACTCGGTGGCGAACCCGAGGATCAGGCAGTGAACACCAGACCGGAGATGAACGAAGCACAAGAGTTGTTTAACGATGTGGTCGCGGGTACGACTGGTCGAGCGGCCTTGTCTGGGTCAAGAGGCACTTGGATGCGTTTCCTTTGTGTCTTTTGCGAAGGGACGTGCTAGAAGCAAGAATCGCGAGGAATTGATAAACACGTGCGATTTTCGGCAAGGAACGATGAACTACGGGCCGCTGCGTGTCGATCAACTTAACCTTGACTTCACGTATATAACGTGATACACGTACAATACGTGATATGTTGGTTGGTCACAAACCCTATGGCTAAACAGAACGTAACAATCAGCCTAGCTCGCGAAACAATTCGCAAGGCCAAAATCTTGGCGGCGCGGCGCGAAACCTCAATTAGTGGTTTGTTGGCCAAACAAATCGAGATTCTGGTTGGTGAGGAAGAGGCGTACGAACGTGCCGAGAGGCAGGCCGTAGCATTGCTCGATCAGGGCTTTCATCTAGGCGGGGTGATTCGAGCCACCCGGGACGAATGGCATGAACGATAGGACTTTCGTCGATACCAACGTCTTAGTCTACGCCCACGACGTTGATGCAAAGGCAAAACATGAAACGGCGCGAACCGTTCTGCGCGACCTTTGGAGCCAGCGCACGGGGGTTCTCAGCCTGCAAGTACTGCAGGAATTTTATGTGAACGTTACCCGGAAGATTGCGACTCCCCTTTCGAGAGCCGCCGCCCGCCTGGTGGTTAACAGCTACGGCATCTGGTGTACCGAGACTACTCCGGCGGAAATTGCAACCGCATTTCGCATCGAGGACGAATCCCGGATCGGCTTCTGGGACGCACTGATGGTGGCCTCTGCGGCCAAGGCCGGGGCTGTACGAATTCTTTCGGAAGACCTGAATGCTCAACAGACGATCGCGGGCATACGCATTGAAAACCCCTTCGCGCAGCTTCGGTAAACAAAAGACGGCGGAAGGTCTCGCGGTCAAGTCGGGCACGGAAGCCGTGCGCGTGGCCCGCCAGGAGATTGCCGCAGTGAAGCGATTCAAGGCCTTAATGAAGAAGAACACGGGGAAGCTCTCGTTTGCAGGTCACCTCAAGTGATCTTGCGTGGCGAACTTGCTTTTCTCTGCCACTTCCGCGTTCTGTCCTTTGCGCCCTTTGCTGTCAAATGCTTTTAACGAATGTCCGCTGCCGCCATCTCGTTCCAGCGCGCCGCACGCCACAACGTTCTGGCGTCCATCGGTGTCGTACTGGTCATCATCTTCGTTACCTTTGCCCTCTTCGCTCCTTGGATCGCCCCGCAAGACCCTGCCCACATCGACCTGCCAACTCGTCTTGCAAGTCCATCGTCCGCCCACTGGTGCGGCACGGACGAACTGGGACGCGACATCCTCTCCCGCCTCATTCACGGATCGCGCATTTCCATGCTGGTTGGCAGCTGCGTAGTTGCGGCTTCTTTGGCATTAGGCCTCATCGTAGGATCAATCGCGGGTTACTATGGCGGCCGCATCGATCGCTTCGTCAACGTCGTCGTGATGAATGCGTTCCTCTCCTTCCCTGGAATTCTGCTAGCCATCGCGTTCGTGGCGTTCCGCGGACCGGGAATCTTTAATCTGGTGTTGGCACTGTCCCTCGGAGGCTGGGTCGGCTACGCGCGCTTGGTGCGAGCTCAGGTGCTCGCCGCCCGCGAGCGTGAATTTGTGGAAGCCGCACGCGCATTGGGAGCAAGCGATCTGCGCGTGATCGTCCGCCACATTTTACCGAACATTATTCAGCCAGTGATTGTGCAAGCGGCCATCGGCATGGCGGGCGCCATCCTCGCCGAGGCCACCATGAGCTTTCTCGGTCTGGGCGTACCTCCGCCCACCGCGAGCTGGGGCGCCATGCTCAACGATGGCCGGGCCCACCTGTTCGACGCGCCCCACCTCGTGATCTTTCCTGCGATGGCGGTGATGCTGGCCGTGCTGTCATTCAATTTCATCGGCGACGCCCTGCGCGATTTCCTCGATCCGCGCTCGCGCATCGAAGCCGGCCTCTAAGTCATCAAATTCTGCAAATCCGAACCATTCAGGAGAAACCATGATTGCACGCATCTGGCGAGGCATCACCCGCGAGGCTGACAAAAACACGTATTTCGAATATCTCCAGAAAACGGGTTTGAAGGAGTACGCGTCCATCCCCGGCAACCAGGGTGTGTGGGTCTTGCGGCGTGTCTACGACGGAAAGTCCGAGTTCACCCTGATCTCGCTCTGGGATTCCTGGGACGCAATCAAAGCCTTCGCCGGTCCGGAATACGAAAACGCAGTCTACTACCCCGAGGACGACAGGTTCCTGCTGGAACGCGGGCCGCGCGTGACCCACTATGAAGTTCTGGCGGGCCCCTCGCGCTGAGCAGTTTCACCCTGCCTGTGTGGCGCGGGCACCCTGCCCGCGGAGCTTGAAGTTGCCCGTGTGGGGACGGGTCCTCGACCTGTCCGGTCGAGCGAAAATCGACTCTTGCTTACTTACGCCGCTCACCTTCGCTAGAAGTCTCCTAAGTGCATGTAAACAGGCCCGATTCATTTGTTGACATAAAATCACATATTGCGATATAAATATGTCGATTAGTGATATGAAACTGGGCGAGAAAATCCGCTACTTGCGGGAAGTGGAAGGCTCGCTGCGCGGTTTCGACCGTCCCATGACCCAACTCGAACTGGTGCGCGCCATCCGCAAACAACTGGGCAAGACCATCAGCCAGTCTTATGTGTCCCAGATTGAAAGCGGAACTCGCCCCCACATGACGCAATCCACGCGCACCTTATTGGCGAAGTTTTTCAAAGTCCACCCCGGATTCCTGGTCGACGATCCTGTGGGCTATCACACCGAACTGGTCTCCGACCTGCGCACTACGGAAGGCAAGCTGGACGTTTGGCTCTTGCAGGGTTCGGAGCGCTTCGCCAGCGATCCGGAAGTGAGTGAGGTCATGATCAAAGCGGCGCGCGAAAAAGACACGCGGCAATGTTTCATCTTGCTGGGCGCGATCCTCGATACGCCAGGCCTCGCGGACCGATTGCTCGAGGCCTTGAAACCGCAAGCAGCGCGCGTTGCGATGAATCGCGTGAGCGGGGGGAGGTGCGCGCAATGACCTGGACGAACTTCTATCTCATTTGCTTTGCCGTGGGACTTGCTTTCAGCTTGCTTTCATCTTTCGCCGGAGGCGTGCGCTGGCATTTGCACCTGCCGCATTTACCGCACGCGATGCACGGGCCTATCGGGCACGCTTCAGCAGCGAACGGAAGCCCAGCCACGCTAAAAGGTGGGGCACACGGGCAAACCGGCCACGTCTCGCCCTTCAACTTCGTGAGCCTCGCCGCGTTTTTGGCATGGTTCGGGGGAACTGGTTATCTGCTCACGCGCTT
Source organism: Terriglobales bacterium (assembly GCA_035601775.1). Lineage (GTDB taxonomy): Bacteria > Acidobacteriota > Terriglobia > Terriglobales > Acidobacteriaceae > JABDBE01. The sequence goes on from DATNNO010000117.1 coordinate 94,149, forward strand.
TTGGACGATATGGTTCGTGATGGGGCTCGGAATAGCGCTGCTCAGCGGCGTCACTGGAGCAGGAATCATCTACCTGTTTCTCAGCAAGGTGCTGATGTCAGAAGAGGAGAATCTCGATCCCGCCGACTACGAGATGACCGGCGTCCTGGGACGGACTTCTGTTCCCATCCGCCAGGGCGGCACGGGAGAAATCATTTACTCGCAAGCGGGAACCCGCAAGACCTGCGGAGCGCGAGCCGAAGATGACTCGGCCATTGCGAAGGGAACCGAGGTAATCGTGACTCGCTACGAAAAAGGAATAGCATACGTGCGCCTGTGGACCGAAATGACGGGAGAACAACCACCCGCCGACTCGGCCACGGAGCACTGATTGTGCGAGCTCGAGATTTATGGAGGACGGGCGTCACGCCCGTCCAGGCGGAGCAAGCTGCGCAGCGTTCTTAGCTGGAGCAGTTCTGCCGAGAAAGACAACGGCTTCGAGCCGCTGAGGTTTCGTCCGATGAACCGCAAAGTGTTTCAGGCATTCACTTGGTTGATGTGGCTGGCGCTGCCCATAACGGCATTTCGATACTGGCAAGTATGGGATCGCTTACCGCTTCGAATGGCGACGCATTTCGACATCAATGGGCAGCCCAACGGCTGGATGCCGCCCGAAACCGCTCTTTTGCTCGCTTTGGGTACGACCGCATTTACGCTCGCGATCTTCACCACCGTGTCCTATTTCGCCCACAAGACTCACATCCCGGACGCCTTTTCATGGGCGCTGCTGGGCTTTTTGTACCTGGTGGTCGGCTTCGCGTACGCCTTGAATAGCAGCGTTGTGCAGCACAACCTGGATGGCCAGCCTTTCCGGATAGACTTTTGGATCGTCCTGGTTCCGGTCGCGATCGTCGCTTTGGTTGCGGTTTTCCTTAGCACGAAACGCGGCGACAGCTTGCCGGTTGCCGGTGTGATCGCGGAAGAGGCGCATGGCTCGCGAGCATGGAGCCTGGTGTTCATCGCTTTGCTGCTGGCGCAGTTCTCGGCCGCCATTGCGATACCGATTCCGTCGGTCCGCATCGCGTCGACTCTCGTTGGCCTGCTGTTCGCGGTGATTGCCATCCATATCTGGACAGGGTTCCATTACCTCTTTACTGGCGCAGGAGTGGAGATCCGCACCTTGGGCTTTCGCTTGCGGTCTATTCCGCGGGTCGACATCAGGCAGTACGCGGTGGAAAGCTGGAGCCCGCTTCGCGGCTACGGGATCCGCGGCATCGGAAATCGCCGCGCCTATGTTTGGTGCAACCAGGGCGTTCGTATCCAGACCACCGAAGGCGAAGTTTTCCTGGGACACAACCAGCCGGAGCGCATTGTTCACGATTTGGACGCAATGAAACAGTTTGCGCATTGAGAGTTTCTTGAGTTCTGAGAGGAGGCGATATGTTCGGCATGGCAATAGAGATTTGGGTAATTGTGGGCCTGATGGTTCTAGCCCTCATGCTCCTGATGAGCATGTTGGCAAAGCTCTACCGGAAAGCGGGGCCGCACGAAGCGCTGGTGGTATACGGTTTCCGCGGCACGCGCGTGGTGAAGGGACACGGCACGATTATCTTTCCCATGATCGAGAACTGCCGCGGCCTTTCGCTGGAGTTGATGTCCTTCGACGTTGCGCCGCAGCAGGACCTCTACACCAAGCAAGGTGTTGCGGTCACGGTCGAAGCCGTAGCGCAGATCAAGGTGAAGTCCGACACCGAATCGATCCTTACTGCGTCAGAACAATTCCTCACCAAGACCGATCAGCAGCGCGAAGGCCTGATCCGGCTGGTGATGGAAGGACACCTGCGCGGCATCATCGGACAACTCACGGTGGAAGAGATTGTGAAGCAGCCGGAAATGGTCTCCGACCGCATGCGTTCAACGTGCGCCGATGACATTAGCAAAATGGGTCTGGAAGTGATCTCGTTCACGATTAAAGAAGTGCGTGACAAGAACGAATACATCACCAACATGGGCCGTCCCGATGTGGCGCGGATTAAACGTGACGCGGATGTGGCTGCGGCGGAGGCTGATCGCGACACCGCGATTAAACGCGCGCTGGCGCAGCGGGAATCCGCTGTTGCCAAGGCGCAAGCCGATCAGGAGCGAGTCTTGGCAGAGACGCTTTCCATGGCTAAGCAGGCTGAGTCGCAGCGTGATTTGGAAGTCAAGAAAGCCCAGTATCTGGAAATCACGAAACGGCAGCAGGCGCAAGCTGACAAAGCTTATGACATCCAAACCAACATCATGCAACAGCAGGTTGTGGCGGAGCAGGTGAAGGTGCAGCAGGTCGAGAAAGAGCAGCAGGTCAAAGTGCAGGAAGCCGAAATCAACCGCCGCGAAAAGGAACTGATTGCAACTGTGTTGAAGGGCGCGGAGATTGAGCGTCAACGCATCGAAACGCTGGCTGCGGCGGAGAAGCAGCGCCTGACGGCAGAAGCCGAAGGTCATGCGGCGTCGATTCGCGCGCAGGGCGAGGCTGAAGCCGAGATCATTTTCAAGAAAGGCGAATCCGAAGCCAAGGCGATGAACGTCAAAGCCGAGGCTTATCAGGAGTACAACCAGGCGGCGGTGATCGACAAGCTGTTCACTAGCTTGCCGGAGATCGTTAAAGCATTGGCCAGTCCGCTGGCGAATGTGGACAAAATCACCGTGATCTCTACCGGCAACGGCGATGCCGCGGGATTGAACAAGATCACCGGCGACATCACCAAGATGGCGGCCCAAGTTCCGGCGTTGTTCGAAACGCTCTCCGGAATGAGCATGACCGAGTTGCTGTCGAAGGTGCGCCTGATCGGCGACAAACCGGTCGGCGACAAACCGGCGAAGCCCGATGCGCTTCCGCCCAGTGCGGGAGCAGGCAAGTAAAGCGCGCTCGTGTGGGGCCGGGTCTTTGACCCGGCCAGGGCGCCAGACAAGAAGCTAGAACTGAAAGGAGTCCCCATGGCATTACTAGAGAGAGTTTCCACACTGGTCCGGGCCAACCTCAATGACCTCGTCGACAGGGCCGAGCACCCGGAAAAGATGATCAAGCAAGTCATCCTCGACATGCACAACCAGCTTCTGCAGGTGAAGACGCAGGTGGCGATCGCTATCGCCGATCAGCATCTGCTGGAAAAGAGGCGCAAGGAGAACGAAGACAAAGCGGCGGAGTGGATGCGCAAGGCGGAGCTGGCCGTCGACAAAAAGCAGGACGACCTGGCGCGCGCCGCTCTCGAACGCGTAGAAAGCTACCGCGAGCTAACCGACGGATTTGCCCAGCAGATCATCGATCAGAAAGCGCAGGTGGAGAATTTGAAGACAGCGTTGCGGCAACTGGAGCAGAAACTCACCGAAGCCCAGGCCAAGGCCGATCTGCTAATCGCGCAACATCGCCGCGCCCGGGCCGTAGGCAAAGCCAGCGACGCGAAGATGGCCGCGGGCAACGGATCGAGCGCCGCTGCCTTCGACCGCATGAAACATAAGGTCGCGCACAGCGAAGCGCTCAGCCAGGCCAAGTCCGAGATCGCCGCCGACAACATGGAAGAGCGCCTGGCCGCGCTCGAAAAAGAAGACCGCATCGAGCAGTTGCTGGTGGAGCTCAAGACGAAAAGAGGGGCATAGATTGTGCAGGGCTTGTGTGGGGCGGACGCCCTCGTCCGCCGGGCGGAGGACAAGCTTCGACCTTGTGCCCCTATGGCAGTGTGTGGACGCTTGAATGAAAGATATGACGGAAAAGGCCAATAGAGCGCGGGCCATCGGAATGGTGATTGGCATCGTCGTTCTTGTGATCGCCCTGCTCTGGAAGCGGCTTTTGCGCTGAGCAGAAGTGTCCCATACTGTCCGGGGTCGCGCCCTGCTCCCACCCTTTCGCAGCGATAAGGATGGCGCGCCCAGATCTATACGTCCAGCAGCTTGCTAGACGTTGAATGGTACAATGGTAGTATGAAAGAGAAGACCTCAATCACACTATCGAAAGAAGTGCTCATCGGCATCGATCGGATTGCGGGATCGAAGCAATCGCGTTCGGCATTTATTGAAGCCGTGCTGGCTCAGTACCTGCGCAGGCAAGTGCGGGCGCAGGTTGAAGCTCGCGATCTCGAACTCATCAATAAGGCCGCGGATGAGCTGAATGCAGAGGTGGAAGACGTTCTCCGGTATCAGGCGACACAGCCATAGCCGGCGGCGGAGATGAGGAGATGAGACGAGGCGAAATTTATCGCGTTCATCATCCCAGCGACGATCCTAAACTTTACCGCAGCTTCGTGGTAGTGAGCCGCCAGATCCTGGTCGATTCCAGATTCCCCACCGTCGTCTGTGCACCGATACTCACTCGCGGGCACGGGTTCTCAACTCAGGTTTCGGTCGGCATCGACGAAGGCTTGAAACAGGAAAGCTGGATCCTATGCGACAACCTCGTAAGTCTCCGCAAGGTGCAACTGACACGCTTCGTCGGCTCCCTGCCGCGCTCCAAGGTTGAGGAGTTGGACCGGGCCCTCAAAATGGCTCTCGCCCTGGAATAGCCTGGGCCCGCCCGCCACTCATGCGTAAGGTGGAGGCAGGCAGCATCGCATGCTGCTCAGATATCGTGCAAGCACAACAGACGACATCATTTGATGCTATAATTAGTGCCTGGAGATCCTATGAGAACAACCGTTGCGCTTGATGACGATCTCGTACGCATCGCCCAGGAGTTCACTGGAGTAGCGGAGAAAACGGCGTTGATTCGTGAAGCTCTCAAAGCCCTCATCGAGCGGGAGAGCGCTCGCAGATTGGCGTCCCTGGGAGGCACAATGCCAAAATTGAAGAATGTTCCACGCCGCAGGGGGCGGCCGAATTGATCCTCGCGGATACGTCTCTTTGGATCGACCACCTCCGTTCGGGTAACAAAGAAATGCGTAAGCATCTTGACCAACGGCACATGGTGATCCATCCGTTCATTATTGCGGAACTTGCCCTGGGTTCGCTGCGGGAGCGCACCAAGACCCTTGCGCTGCTGGATCTTTTGCCCCAGATGCGAGTGGCGCAGCTGAGCGAAGTGCGGCTAATGATTGAGGCCCGTCGTTTGTACAGCCTGGGCATCGGTCTGACCGACGCCCATCTAATAGCCTCTGTCTTTATCAATCCGTCCACGCTTTTGTGGACAAGAGATAAGCGACTCCGTAAGGCCGCCGAAGCTCTTGGCATTCACGCCAGCCTGGCTTAAGAAACAGGGGTCAAGGGCTGTGGGGCACCCAGCTCTGACGCTGCAGAGCCCCGGCCTTCGCAAACAGCGCGAAAAGGGTGGGGTACCCGGCGGACCCGATGTGCTAACCAGCACCAAACCGTTTATTCTGTTCCCTCCATAAATCCTGCATCGGTAATTCGGTCCACCCAAACTTGGCATAGATCTCCGAGGCAACTTGGAGCGCAAGCTCGCGCCTTTGTGCTTTGAGTTCATCGGTCGTGACGCGCCTCTCGGCGCTCACGGTTTCTTCTTGACACCAGCAGTTTCGCTCAACCGCATCTGTGTCACCGAGGAAGTCCTGCGGCCAAGTTAAACTGCAGCCAGCTACTTCATGCAGCTCGAACGTAATCACAGCCTGTGGGGATAGAACGTTTTGGTCCGCCATTCGAGCCGCAAACTCCAATGCACTTGTTACAGTGTCCAATATCTCGAGTACATGAACGCGTTCCCCTAGCTGCGGGATTTCCTCAAGACCTAGATTGTGAACAAACTGCCCGCTCCGAAAGAGAATCCACCGTTCCGCGTGGCTCAGCTGTTTGCCGGAATGCTCAATCTCCCCAGCGATCCATTCGCTGCCAACCTCGAGTGGCCCGGAGAACGACGGATATTCGAAATTGCCTGGAACACGTACTTGGGACGAGAGAACAAATCGTCGACAGTGCTCTATGCTTTGAAATCGGGCTCTCTTAAATTCTGTCGGATATTTTAGAGGGCATCCTCAATTCGCCACTTGTTTTCATATATTTACGAAGTAGAGAAGCCAGGGATATCCCCTCCGTAAGTCCTTTAGAAGGGATATTTTACGAGGGTATCTCTAAAACAGTGCCTTTGTTTTCATAGATCTGGCAAGAAAACGCGTTTTTTTTGTATAGACCGTGTACGGTGCAGTAAACTCCGCCATGAGGTCTAGTAACTCATAGGTAAACATGCAGGGAGTAAACCGTGGGACAAGCAACCCGGGGGATAGACGACTCCTTCGACTCCGCTCAGGATGACAACTCTCTTGAGGGGGAGCGGCGTCGGGTAAAATCTACCTACACTGGTGAGATCCTGCATGGACAAAGTTTTTCATTTTGATTCGCCGCCGGAGCCCTATGTCGCGGATGCGGCGGTGCTGTGCTGCTTCGATCAACGAATCCGCCTTGCGACGTACAAGTTTCTCAGGCGTCAGGGGATTTTGCGGCCGGACATGATCGTGGTCGCGGGCGGGGCGAAAACATTGGCCTCGCCTCGCAACGACTTCGAGCGCGACTTCATTCTGGAGCAAGTGCGGATGTCCATCCGACTGCATCAGACCAAGCAAATGTTTCTGATGAGCCATTCCGATTGCGCCACCTACGGTGGCCTCGCGGCTTTTGGCGGAGACGGGAGGCGGGAAGCGGACCATCACCAGCACGAGTTGCAACGCGCAGCGGAGTTAGTAACAGCAAATTTCCCAGAGCTCACGGTAAAGCGTTTCTTTGTCACGTTCGACGGTGTACATGCGGCAGACGCCAACATGACGGAGTCAGTCGCATAAGGAATCTTATACGTGAGTCTGATGGGTGGAAGTGTACGGCGAGAATGCCTTGCGGAGCTGTTGTTGACGTCAAGTTGCTGGGGTCCTCCGCCTTCGCGACGCAGGGGCTCAGGATAACAACTGAGCTAAGGTGGTCCAGGTTTTGGTCGTCAGGCGGCGCACCGGTGTCGGTCTAATCCAGGCTGCCTGTAAAGTCTTCCCGCACATAGTGAAAGAAGATCGAAGTGGAGGTGTGTCCTTCGGGCAGTGGGTCGCGCGAGTGCGGCAGTTGGCAGCCGCGGTAGAGCAGGGCATCCCCGATCGCCTGGAAGACCGTGACCTTACCTGATTTCTTATGAAGATGAAGCGGCCACGGAGTTGCGTTGCGGGGTTCGGGTGAATAATCGAGGCACAGGGTAACGCTGAATTCGCACTGCTCGCGGTCGGTGTGCTTCTCCAGAATGGCCCCCGGCTGGTAAGAAGCCAAATAAACGTAGGATGGCTTGACCGGTTCGCCGGCGAATGCGGTCACAGCAGAGGTTAACTGTTGATGAAAGAAGCGGGCGACAGTGTCGTTGTAGGCGATGTAGCGTTGCGGGCTTTGGCCATCTCCGAGATGAAGTTTTCCGGTGCGGAGTTGGTGACGGTAATAGCGTCGGAGGGCCGCAATGTGAAAAGGATGAATGAGCCGGCCCACGGGGGCGTAGCCCTGCTGCTGGAACTGCGCGCCGGTGACAGAAACAATTTCATCCCAATGCTGGCGGCGGTAGGAAGCGTAATCGTCCGGCACCAGGACGTTTGCCATGATTAGAGTGCGGCGTGCTTGCGGCGAAAGCATCGCCGGGGCGGGATCGCCGGGTTGCGCGCCGGCCAGCATGGTGAGTTCGGCACCCAGCCAGAACGGTTGCAGAGCATCGTTGCCGGGATCTCTGATCCAAGCCATCTGGCACTGTTTGGCGAAACCGGCGGTTGGGGCTGCTGTCGGCAATTCTCCGTCTGGGGTCAAGAAGCAGCAGGGATTGACAAAAAGCGGACGATCAGACAGACCCTCCCAATGCTCTGGTTGGAGGAGACGTGCTGGGACCAGGTGGTCCGGCTGATCGTCCAGCCGGCAGTGGAAGAGCGATCGGGGAAGTTCGTTCCCCCGACCATGGCCCGCGGGAGCTACTGCGAGCTGCTCAATCCATGCCAGCCAAGCCGCGTCTTTTATTTGTGAATCCATCCGTTGACCGTGAAACGGCTGTCGGTGAACTTCCCGGACGGACATTCGACCGGGGTGATTTCGTGCGAGAGCCCACTGGCGAACAGGACCAACTGGTTCTGCTCTGGCACAATGGTGCGATAGTTTGCGGTGGGGACGTAGTTATCGTTTTCCCGTCGCGAGTCGTAGATGCGCAGCTCGCCGCCGCTGAACTCTTTCGGCTCACGATGGAAGAAATAGACAAAGGTAATTTCTCGAGCAGCGACTGCCTCCGCCCCGTTGTCGATGTGGCAGTGAAAGAAGTCGCCGTGGTTGCTGGCAGTGGTTTGGGTCTCGAAGCGGGAAATCGGAAACGGATCGCGTCCCCATTTTTCGAGAATTCGAGGCAGGCAGGTGAGAAGACGATCCACGATCAGTCGTTCATGCCCGCCCATATCCATCAGTACACGCGAGCGGCGGTGTTCGTAGTCCACAGCTCCGCCGGTGATGCCCGGCGAAAGTACCTCGCTGATTTCAAACTGCATTTCGTGTTCGAGAATGTATTGCCTCAGCGTGTTCAACTCAGTCGAGGTCAGGAACTCGTCGAGAACCATACATTGGGCGGACACGTAATCGTTGGCCTCCAGGACGGCGACCCCTCCTGTCTTCGGTTGCGAGGTTGTGGTTGCGAATGAGATGGGCGGCGGACTAGTGCCCGGGGGGCGGGGCTGGTTCTGCCCCGGCGAGGGGCTCGACGGGGTAACAGGCGGTGATCCGGCGCGGATCACCGGCAGACTTCGATTTGGAAAACTCAAGGACGACGCCAACTGCTGCTGGAGCAACTGCTGGGTCATGCTTTCCCCCAAAACTCCGAGGGCTCGTTCTGCGATGATTTCTCCAACTGTGCGGGTGATTGCTTCGGCTACCGCATTTTCCGGAGCGCTCACCTGGGTTGTCGTACGCTGCAGCAAACGGGCAAGTAACTCTCTCTCTGGCACGCTGAGAATGCGCTCATCGCACAACAAGGTGCCGGAGAGACTGTCGATCATCTCTCGTGCTGTCATCGGACTCCTCCCGGAGAAAAGACACTAATGCGAGACCGGGCAGTCCGGGAAGCGAAGGGGATTGCAGCCTAGCAAAAAGAAATGCAAAAGGGAAGCGCTAATTGAGGGTAGCGACTCGAATCTTGAGGAAAACAGGTACGAATTGCCGCTCGGATTACTTCTCCGCCATAGCGCCGACCAGAGACTCGAAGATCTTGAAGCCGTCGGTACCACCAAGCTCTGGTTCGCTCGAGCGCTCCGGATGCGGCATCATACCCAGCACGTTTCGGCCTGGACTGCAGATGCCCGCGACATTGTTCAGCGAACCGTTAGGATTTGCGTCCGTGGTGATCTCGCCTTCCGGGCTTGAATAGCGAAATACAATCCGCTGGTCCCGCTGCAGTTCGGCCAGAGTGGCTTCGTCGCAGAAGTAGTTGCCTTCCATGTGACCGATGGGGATGGTAAGCACTTCGCCCTCGCGGCAGGCATGGGTGAACGGAGTATCGGCGCTCTCCACTCTTACCTGGACCGGCTTGCAGACGTACTTCAGGCCGACATTGCGCATCAGGGCGCCGGGCAGCAGTCCGGACTCGCACAGAATCTGAAAGCCATTGCAAATGCCCAGCACCAGCCCGCCACCATCGGCGAACTTCCTTACCGATTCCATCACCGGCGAAAATTTTGCGATGGCGCCAGTGCGCAGGTAATCGCCATAGGCAAAGCCTCCGGGAACGATGACGGCGTCACAGTTTTCGAGATCGTGCGACTCGTGCCATAGGAATGTGACCGGCTGCTTGGCCACCTGCTGGATGGTCCAATACGCGTCGTGATCGCAGTTCGATCCGGGGAAAATGATGACGCCGAATTTCATCCGGGTTTCCTCGTTGAAGCGGTTATATTCTGAGTCTAACATGGGCTCGTGGTCCCTCGAATCAACACGAAGCATCATAGTTACGAATGAAGTTACGAATGAAGTTACGAGTGAACGATAACGCATGAACGATAACGCATGAATTTGGGCGATCATTTTCGAATCACCGGCGGCGCGCTTAAGAACTGGCTGATCGCGCAGGCGCAGGATTCGATTGCAGTCGGAGCGTTGTGGCTAATCGGTCTCTATGCGCTCAAGGTGCCGTGGGCTCCGCTCTGGGCGCTGCTGGCCGCGTGCTTGCAGATTGTCCCGCACCTGGGGCCGGTGCTGGGATTGATTGGCCCCGTCCTGGCCGCGACTTTGCGTTGGGGAGATTGGGAGCATCCACTTTACGTTCTGATGCTCTACGCGGGAATCGTGGTGGTCGATGGCTTTCTGTTGCAGCCTTATATTATGAAGCGCGTGGCCAAGGTGCCGATGTGGGCTTCTCTGCTGACTCCAATCGTGCTGGGCGTTCTGATTCCGTTCTGGGGTGTGCTGCTCGCGCCGCCGCTCTTGGCCGTCGTGTACGCCTATAAAGCGTGGATGGCAACGGATCGGGAAACCCTCACGTGACTGCCCCACCGCAACAGAAAACGTAAAGGTAGGCCAGCCCCCAGTTCTCACGGATTGTCATCCCGACCGGAGCTTCTCATCCCCAAAGGGGATGAGAAGCGGAGCTATTTTCGAGGCTCTAGGAACTCCGAGGGATTCGGATTAGCGTTTCAGAATTGATGAATGGGATCTAAGAGGTCCGCGTAATCTCTTCCTCGCCTGGAACGGGGTTCGCCGCCAAGCGCCCTACACGTCGAAAACCCAAAACCGGTGGATACTAGGTCTCCCATTTGGCACAAGTCTCATCGCCCCGGCATCCTGCTAAGATCATCCCGAGAAGGACCAATTTTTCATCAGTAGTGGCGAAGTTTACTCCGCGTGGTGCTTATAAACGTGGCGAAGAAAAAGAAGAAAATAATGAAACGAGTGAGGAAGCTGATGACATGTGAATGCGGTTTGCCAGGTGCAGACCGCAATCGTCGTGACCATCGGCTTTCCGTCTACCACCGCCACTACCGGAGAATTAAGAACCTGCTGTCCAGGGACTCTCTCTCATTTGCCGATATAGGGGAAAGGGTTGGAATCACGCGGGAAAGAGTACGCCAGATCGCCCAGCAGCTTGGGAGGGCAACAGGACGCGAGCGTCGGGAACAACACGCAATGGACAAACGGATGTCTGCTTGGCACAAACGAAAAGGCTATCGTGAGCTGATCGCGAAATGCAAAGAGCATGGATACACGGTGACACCAAGCAGGTACGACACTGGTTCGGGATGGAGGTTCGAGGACGGAATTGTTGTCATCAACGGATGGCGGGCGCACATTGTTTATATCAGGACTAAAGACCGCTATCTTGTGTTTAGACGTTCTGTTGTTCGCGCGGACTTTCACCTGGGTGTTTCTCCGATCGGCTTCTTTATTTTTCCGGCAAAAGTATGGAAGACATTTCCGGAGGGAACGTCGTTCTCTCCGATTCCTTGCGCGATTGGTCAACGCGGATTCAATTGCTCGGATCGTCACGACTATTTGAACTATCTTGAAGCATGGAAGTTGCTGGGAAGGCGGGCCGTAAAGTTGGGTGTCCGCTGAACGGGGGGCTGGCCCAGGCTTTCCCGCTGCAACTAAAAGCGGCTGCCCTGCCCTTCTCGCGTTCTTTGCCAGAGGGCGGGGCTTTAAGACGCCTTTCTGATCGAAAAGCTGGATTACATGCACCGCAACCCAGTGCAACGCGGGCTGGTCACGCGTCCTGAGGATTGGACGTGGAGCAGTGCCCGGCACTATGCTACCGGGGAAGACGGTGCAGTCGAGATTGAATCTCGCTGGACAGCGCGTCGTCGTGAGCAGCTTGGCGTGTATCCAGCGGCCCGCCGCCGCGATGTGAGCTAAAAGCCCCGCCCTCTCGCAAAGAACGAGAAGGGCAGGGCACCCGGTCTTGTGTGTTGTGAAAGCATGGGCCAGCCCCCCGATCTTGCGCTCCAACTCCGCCACCGTGCACTCTTGCGGCGGAAGTTTCGGCCCCGCTCTCCGCCCCGCGCCGGGAAACGATGCTTCGCCTCGCGCCCGCCACTCCGCCCGCCACCGCTCGATCAGCTTGGGGCTGATCTGCAACCGCCGGGCGACTCTGCCGCCACTCTCGCCGGCATCCATGGCATGCATCACCGATGGTTTGAAATCACGACTGTACACGCTTCGGGCCAAGTCGATTGCCCCTCTCCATTCAATGTACTCAGTCCCTTAACTCCGTGTCTCATTTTTGAGGTTCACTCCAAAGCATGGGCCAGCCCCCGGCTTTTGAATCAACGATCACCGGGCTTTCGGGGGCTCTGAAAATAAGTCTTGGAACACTTCCACCGTGGCAGAGTGCCCGGCGTTGCCATCACCGAACAGCAACCCATCAGAGTCATCGGCCGATACTACGCTTTGCATCCGTAGCGCAAACTTGACCTGTAAGCTATCATCGCGGTCGAGGCCACTTTTGTACGCTGCTATTGCTTGCTCAAGGTCTGTCGCTAACGATTGAGCATTGAGCTTATAGCGACCATCAACTTTCTTTAGGTGCTCCGCTGGTGCGTTCCAAGTGATGCCGTGATGATATTTCGGGAAATATTGATGGACCAACCCGCACCGAAAGGTTTTGTACATCTTGATTTCGGCATCAATGGCAACATACGAGGGCATGTATTTGTGCAGGAAGAGACTGAACGCTTCTCCCCTGCCATCCTTGCCTTCGTACAGACTCGCAAAAAAATCAATCGCATTCAGGACAAGGGTTGCAACCGTGAATGAGAGATTCTTCTCTTGCTGAGCACAATAGCGAATGTCACCCAACAACCAACCATCAATGTATTTCGTGAAAAAATCCGCAACACGCTCTTTTTGAATCTTGAGCGGTGGGCTGCGCCTCATTGTCTGCATAGTGCCTAGAATACACCCTGATGTGCTGGTCATTACCGTTGCGGCGACATACAAGGAAACGCAGCGACGATGGCATTGGCCACCAATGCGCCCGCGGGATAGTTCAGCTTCGCAGGGTTGTCGTTGAGATACTTCAGCACGACGCGAAGAAGTTGGTCACTGTCGACGTTCGAAGCGATGCAGTACACGGTTGAGGTCTGGACGCTCAGGCTGACCATTTCGTCCACAGCACCCGCCAAGTAACCGCGACAGAAAGTTGCATCGACAGCCTCCTGCGGGGTGTGTTTTTCTCCGTCGGCAATTTTAGCTGCCACTTGGCATTGTCGGAGCAGGACTGAACCGGAGGGGCCATAGAAGGACACCATCGGCTCAGCAGAACCTTCCTTGCTCGTTTGGCTTAGGCCGTTAACGGCGGTCAGCGTCAAGACCGCGATAAGCAGGAACGAGAATACGGGCTTCATGGAGTGGCATGGTAGCAGAAGCAGCGGCGAATCAACAATGATTCAGTCTAAGTTCTCCTTTCGCGTGGATTGAACACACAAAGCCATCTCGGCCCGGTGCCCCAGGTTCGCGTCCGTTCTTTGGTCGCTAACCTGGGCCTTACCATACCTCGAAGGAACATGCCCCGCGCGCGGTCTGCGACGTTTTGTGAAGGCGGAAGCTAGATTCCCAATTTGGGAACCCGCCATGACCCCGCCCACTTTCTTCTTGATCGCGCTCTCTCACTTGCGATAATATAACAGCACATACGTTATCTATAAGATAACTGCGTTCTTTGACAATCTAATATGATCGCAGCGTTCGCCCAATACGAGCGGCTGAGTCCGACCCATCTTTGTGAAAGACGAGAACCTCTTCCCAGCTTCGTCTGTCGTTCCAAGAACGAATCGCGGGCGGTAGTCGAGCACCGTAACTCCAATGTTTCGAATATTTTGCCTGTAACTACCTTAAGAACCATAGATCTAGCAGGCAAGAAAAATTCAGATCCTTTGTTTTCTAGATTATGCGGGAAATTGAGCGTTTTTTTGAGGGAATTTGTGCACCGAAACTGGTGCACTGGACCCTAAAGGCTACGTTCCGCAGGGGGATAACAATCCGTTGGTGACGAGTGCTGCTACACTTCCACAGCTGCGGCGTTTGTGGCTTATGCGTTCTCGCCTCCCACCCTTTCCGCACAGAACACGGAAAGGATGGGGCATCCTACTTTTGTGATGTGATTTAGAGAGGTATTGTCCCGTATGTTTACCTCGCGGCCGATTGGATTTGTGAGTAGTCCGTACAAGAACGCAAGCGAGATTCCCAAGGGTCTTGGCGCTAAACACGAGGCCGACGGTGTGCTCAGGATACTGCCCGAGTTTGAGACGGGGCTCACCGACATCGAGGGCTTCTCGCATCTCTTCGTCATCTGGGAGTTCGATCGCTCCCCTGAGTTCGGGATACATGGGTTCGAATTGCTCGGTACACCGCCCTCCGACAATCGGCCGCATGGGGTGTTTGCGACCCGATCTCCGCGGCGCCCGAACCCGATTGGCCTGACCACCGTCGAACTGCGCCGCCGCGAAGGCATCGAGCTGCATGTTCGGGGCGTCGATATGCTGGATGGAACGCCTATTCTAGATATCAAACCCTACCTGTCCAGCATCGCGTCGGAAAAGCTACGCCGTGGGTGGCTGGCCGAAGCTGAGGCACGACCGAGGTGATGTGTTGCGGGATGCCACGTGGAAGCGGCCGATGCCTGCGAGAACCCAGGTCTCGAAAGGCGCGAGACCTGGGGCACCCAGCTCGGAAACAATGGATTGGGGCATGCCCCGTGCTATAATTTCACCGTCGCCGGCATTTGTTTTCGAGGCAATCCCGAGGGTAATTCTGTGATCTCCTCTACGGGCGCGTCCTTTACAGTTAGAGTCAGCGAAATCAAGATCAGCTCAATCCAAGTTCATTGAACACGAGGTATTTCCATGTCCGGCCACTCAAAATGGGCCACAATCAAGCATAAGAAGGGCGCGCTCGACGCCAAGCGCGGCCAGATTTTCACTCGTCTGATCAAGGAAATTTCGATTGCCGCCAAGAATGGCGGCGGCGATCCGGACACTAACCCGCGGCTGCGGACCGCCATCCTTGCAGGCAAGGCCGAGAACATGCCACAGGACAACATCAAGCGTGCCATCCAGCGAGGCACGGGCGAACTGCCAGGGGTAACCTTCGAAGAGTTTGCCCTCGAAGGCTACGGTCCGGGCGGAGTGGCAGTGCTGCTCGACATCAATACCGACAACCGCAATCGCACGGTCAGCGAGATACGTCATGTGTTCGGGAAGAACGGCGGCAATATGGCCGACGCTGGGGCGGTCTCCTGGATGTTTCACAAGAAGGGTGACATCGTGATTCCGAAGTCGGCGGCCAAGGAAGACGATCTGATGAGTATCGTCCTGGATGCGGGCGCCGAGGATTTGCGCGACGATGGCGAAAATTGGGAAGTCTTGTGCGAGACTTCGGCCTACGAGGCGGTTCTTGAGGCGGTGAAAAAGGCTGGCATTGAACCCGTGTCCTCTAGCGTAACCATGATCCCGCAGAATTACGTCAAGGTGGAAGGGCCCGCTGCCAGCACGATGATTCGCCTGATGGAAGCGCTCGAAGAGCATGACGATGTGCAGAACGTACACTCCAACTTCGATATCGATCAGAAATTGCTGGAAGAGGTTGCCGGGTAGAGTCGTTTCGATCCTGGAAATTAGCCGCCTCATGGGGCGGCTTTATTTTTTCTTGCGCTACGGTTGAAGGCGTGAACCACAAAGGACGCAAAGGTCCACGAAGGAAGAAATCCGCTGCGGCAGTTTTCAACACCTTGGTGGAAAACGCTGTGGAAAAGCAGGGAAGTATCTTTGTAAGTAGTTTAGAGAGAGATGCTTCTACACCTTGCACTGAGTTGGTTGCTGGCACGTTGGTGGTAAGTTGGAGGCTCGAAGGTTGCAGAAGCCTCCGGAGAGCGGTTTTGAAAATCAGGCTCGACAAAGTACTGCTGGAGCGCGGCCTGGCAAGCTCGCGCGAACGGGCGCAGGCGCTGATCCTGGCGGGCAAGGTTTTGGTTGGCGGGCAAAAAATAGAAAAAGCCGGTACGGGAGTGGACGCGGAAGCTGATATTCGTCTTCTGGGCGAAGACTTGAAGTATGTCGGTCGTGGTGGCCTCAAGCTCGAAAGAGCGCTTGAGCATTGGCACATCGAGGTCAGGGGTAGAGTCTGCCTTGACGTGGGAGCTTCCACAGGCGGGTTCACGGATTGTTTGCTGCAACACGGGGCAGCGCGGGTGATTGCCGTTGACACCGGCCACGGCCAGATTGATTTCCGTCTACGCCAGGACGCGCGGGTGCGCCTGTTGGAAAAGACCAATGCGCGCTACCTGACCCGGGAGCAGATCGGCGAAGTCGTTGACTTCATCTCGATGGATGTTTCTTTCATCTCTGCAACCCTGGTTCTCCCCGCGGTCATTGCAGCGGCGTTCCCCGACTCTGCAGTCGAGCGTCGTGGCCGGCAAATGGTTGTGCTGGTGAAGCCGCAATTCGAGGCGGGCCGCGAACAAGTAGGGAAGGGAGGCATCGTGCGCGACGAGGCCGCACAGTTGGGTGCGGTGGAGAAGGTGCGTCTCGCGCTCCTGGCGCAGAATTGCACGCACACGGATGTGGTCGAGTCTCCGATTTTAGGCGCGGAAGGGAATCGCGAGTTCCTGCTATTTTCACTTTTCTGACGCTTCTGGTCTCTCTCCCGGTGCTCCGCGAGTAAATCTTTTCTGGCGATTTCTGTACAATTCAAACTTCACTATGGATATTGGGAAGACTCCATCCGCGAAAGGCAAAGCTGCAGCCATCGTCTCCAAGCCGGGGAAGCCGGAACTGTCAAGCATTGTGCCCGGGCTCCTCGAGTGGTTTCGTCAGCATCAGTATCAGGTTGTGGTAGACCGGGAAACAGCGCCATACGCGGCTGGCGTCGCGGTGCTCAGCCGCGACGAAATGATTTCCCGGCCGCTGAATTTCGTGGTCGTGCTTGGTGGTGATGGAACTTTACTTTCCGCGGCTCGTTCCATGGCCAAGGCCGGAATCCCCGTGCTGGGTGTGAATTTGGGTTCGCTCGGATTCTTGACCGAAGTGCCGTTGGAGGAACTCTACCCCACTCTGCAAGGTATTGAAGACGGGCGTTGCAACGTCGAAACGCGTTCCATGGTGCATTGCGAAGTGCTTCGCAAAGATTCGCTGGTCGCCAGCTATGACGCGCTCAACGACATCGTGGTGGGCAAGGGGACCATTTCTCGCCTCAACCATTGCGACGTCTACATTGACGGGGCGTTTGTCTCCGTCTACAAAGCGGACAGTCTCATCGTCTCCACTCCCACCGGCTCGACTGCCTACTCGCTGGCGGCCGGAGGGCCAATCCTGATGCCGTCGGTGGACGCGTTCGTGGTGACGCCGGTTGCGGCTCACTCGCTGACCCATCGGCCTCTTGTGGTGCCCGACACATCTAAAATCGAGATCGTGGTTAACACCGGTCATGATGAAGCTTACTTGAGCATCGACGGTCAGGTTGGCATGCCCATGTACGACGGAGACCGCGTCGCTTGCCGCAAGTCGGAGCATCAGGTCAAATTGCTGCGCATCCAGGGAACATTCTTCGATGTGTTACGCGCCAAACTGAAGTGGGGACAGAGATGATGAGGATGGCTGGTGCATTTTCGTTCCACCCGCAAGCCGCTAATCCCGCAGACATGAGGATGAGAATGAAATTCGCAACCGTACTTCTGAGCTGTGTTCTCGCAAGCAATTTGCTGGCCCAGTCCAAACCCAGTGCCGACCTCATCATCACCAACGCCAAGGTCTGGACGGTGGACAAGGCGGATCCCGCAGCTCAGGCTGTCGCGGTCCTAGGCGATCGAATTGTTGCCGTCGGCTCGAACGCCGATGTGGAAGTCTTGCGCAGCCCCGCTACCAAAGTGATCGATGCGGGCGGCAAGCTGCTTCTGCCTGGCTTCAACGATGCTCACGTACACTTCGTGGGCGGCGGCTTACAACTCGACGCTGTGCAACTCAATGACGCTGCCAGCACGGATGAATTCGTCCGCCGAATCGGCGAGCAGGCGAGGAAAACTCCGAAAGGAGAATGGATTCAAGGAGGCGATTGGGACGAGACGAAATGGAGTCCGCCCAACCTGCCCACCAAAGAGTTGATCGACTCGGTGACGCCGGACAATCCCGTATTTCTCGGCCGCTACGACGGCCACTCCGCTCTGGCGAACTCCGCGGCTTTGCGCTTGGCGGGCGTCACATCCCAAACACCCGACCCGCCTGGCGGTGCCATCGTCCGTGACGCACAGGGCAATCCCACCGGCGATCTGAAGGACGCGGCGATGGACCTCGTGTTCAAGGGGATTCCTCCGCTCTCGCATGAACAGCGCCTGCGCGCGGTGCGGCGAGCACTTGCTTATGCCGCTTCGTTGGGAGTCACTAGCGTACAGCACATGGATCCGGACTACGCCGACATCGCAGCGTATTCCGAGCTGCTGCAATTCGGTGAGCTGACCACGCGAATCTACGCCGCCCCGCTGATCGATCAAGTAGACGACCAGGTGAAAATCGGCATTCGGCACGCTTTTGGTGGACCATTCCTTCGTATTGGTGCGGTCAAGGCTTTCGCCGACGGCTCGCTTGGTTCTCGCACCGCATATTTCTTCGAACCGTTCAGCGACGAACCGGGCAATCACGGCTTGCTCGCTGAAGGAATGCAACCACTCTCCTTGATGCGCGACCGCATGATGAGAGCCGATGCCGCCGGCCTGCAAATTTGCACCCATGCGATCGGAGACCAGGCCATCTCCACGATCCTCGATCTGTACACGGATGTGGTCAGGGTCCACCACGGCATGGAACGCCGCTTCCGCATCGAGCATGCGCAGCACACGGCGGCGAAGGATTTCGCTCGTTTCGCGCAGTTGGACGTGATTGCATCCGTCCAGCCCTATCAAGCTATCGACGACGGACGCTGGGCCGAAGCGCGCATCGGCCACGACCGGGCCAGCCGGACCTACGCCTTTCGTACATTTCTAAATCATGGCGTGCATCTGGCCTTCGGTACCGATTGGGATGTCGCGCCACTGAATCCGATATGGACTGTCTATGCGGCTGTCACGCGTGCGACTCTGGATGGGAAGAATCCCAACGGCTGGTTTCCCGAACAGAAGCTCACCGTAGCGGAAGCCGTCGAAGCCTACACGACGGGCTCGGCATACGCTGAATTCCAGGATAAGGAAAAAGGTTCAATCACGCCCGGCAAACTCGCGGATATGGTCCTGCTTAGTGACGACATCTTTTCCATCGATCCGGTAAAGATTCGGGACGTGAAGGTGTTGAAGACGATTGTCGGCGGAAAAGTAGTGTGGGACCAGGACCGGAAGAAACAGTACTCCACGGCGAACTAGAACCGTCAAAGCCAACGTGGGGACAGCCGCCCCCGGCTGTCCAGGCGAGCGAAGCTCGCCAGCTTTGGCTATCGGCTCGGTATTCCGGCTCCTCTTAGTTTCTCGCGGCTGCGGAGCTTCGCTCCGCCGGACAGCCGAGGGCGGCTTTCCCCACGCAGGCATTGCGAGAGGCGTGGGTCCTGACGCAGCCTAGCGTTCGCCGCGAGTCAAGTCCGCAATGGTCTCGCGCCGGCGGATCACCTTTACCGACTTTCCATCGACTAGCACCTCCGCGGGACGCGGCCGGGAATTATAGTTGGAGGCGAGCACCATTCCGTATGCGCCGGCATCGAGCAGTGCCAGCAGATCCCCTTCCTGCATGACCGGCAGTTCGCGGTCGCGGGCAAAGAAGTCTCCCGTCTCGCATACTGGTCCTACGACGTCTACGGTCTCTCTCGAGCCTTGCTCCGATGATTTGTCAGACGCAAGGATGGGAACGATCTCGTGATACGCGTGGTACAGCGAGGGTCGCAACAAATCGTTCATTGCCGCATCCACGACCAGGAATTTCTTTTTGCCGTTGGTCTTCTTGTATAGCAAACGTGTGAGCAGCGCTCCAGCTGTTCCAACGATGCAGCGGCCGGGCTCGAGCAGGAGATGCACTTTTAGATCCTTAAGCGGTGTCGTCAAGGCATCTGCGTAGGAAGCAACGTACTCGGCAAAGTCGGGCAGGCTGTGATTCTCATAAGCGATACCAAGACCGCCGCCCGCGTCTACGTACTTGATCGCATGACCGTCCGCCCGCAGTGCCCGCGTCAACTCTGCCAGTCGCTCCATGGTTGTCGCAAACGGCTTCACGTCGGTGATCTGGGAACCGATGTGTACGCTGACGCCGGCAATTTCCAGGGTCTTCATTTCGGACGCTCGGGCGTACAAGCGGCGCACTTCCTCAATGGGGATACCGAATTTGTGCTGATGCAAGCCTGTGGAAATATACGGATGGGTCCGGGCAGAAACGTCGGGGTTCACGCGTAGCGCAATCCTTGCCTTCTTTTTCGCCCGTGCGGCGCATTCCGCGAGCGACCATAATTCCGATTCGCTTTCCACGTTGAACAGCAAAACATCGGCCTTCAGCGCCGCTTGCATCTCGTCCGGCGTTTTGCCCACGCCGGAGAAGACGACTTTTTTCGCGGCGCTCCGGCTGACGCGCAGCACTCGCTCCAGTTCTCCTCCGGAGACTACATCGAAGCCGCAACCCATGCCGGCAAGCAAACGCAGAATGCCGAGGTTCGAGTTTGCCTTCACCGAGTAGCAGACCGTATGCGGAATCTTGTGAAAGGCGCGATCGAAGGAGCGCATGCGTTCACGAATGGTCGACGCGGAATAAACGTACAGCGGCGTGCCGAAGCGCTCGGCTAAACCAGCAAGGGACAACCGGTCACAATGAAGCATGGAACGGGTAGAGCGACCTGAAACATCGCTGTTCCTGACATTGCGGTATGAAAAACCTGGCGGACGGCCTTGACGCGGGTTCCCCGTGCGTATCACTTGCGCTTCCCGGGAGTGCCTTTGACTCGAATGGCAACTACAGTTTGATCGTCGAACGCTTCCTCTCCAGACGCATGCTCGGCCACGGCTTGGAAGATCGACTTAACCACGACGTCGGGTGAAGCGGTGGAGTTCGCGGCGACGATTTCCCCGACCCGCTCGCGGCCAAAGAGTTCTTCAGCTTTGTTAGTGGCATCCAGAATGCCGTCGCTGAAGAATACGAACATGTCCCCGGGTTTGGCCTGGAAGGTGAACTCGTCATAGTCGGCATCGTCGAACAATCCCAAAGGCAAGCCGGTAGCCTCGATGACCTCGATCTTGCCGTCGTGGCAGTAGATCGGGCGCGGCAGGCCGGAGTTGGCCACTTGCAAGGTGCGATTCCGATCGTCCCACACGGCGTAGATCAGCGAAACAAACTGGCTCTCGATACGCCGTTCGCCCAAAGAAAAGTTCACCGCTGAAAGCATTTCCGCGGGTCCCGGCTCGATGGGTGCGTGGGAGCGGAGAATTCCGCTGACCAACGCAGCATAAATCGCCGCCGGTGCGCCTTTGCCACTGACATCTCCAATCATGATTGCGGTGCGCGACAAAGAATAATTGACAAAATCGTAGAGATCGCCGCCGATCGCCCGTGCCGGCACGAACTTAGCCGCAATGTCCAGATTCTCAAGTTTCGGAAGTGACGGCGGAAGCAGCCGGAACTGCAACTCGCGCGCCATCCCCAGATCGCGTTCAAGGCGTTTTTCCTGGCGGGCAATCTGTTCGTAGAGCTGTGCGTTTTCAATTGCAATCGCAACTTGTGCCGCTAGTGTGGTCACGGTTCGTTTGTGATCGTCGGTGAAGAAGCCGCGACGCGTGTGCTCGAGGTCCAGCACTCCGATCACTTTGTCCTTGTAGACCAACGGTACCGCTAGTTCGGAGCGGGTCTCAGGATTCCCCCGGACGTACCGCGAGTCTTGATTGACGTCGGGGACCAATACCGCTTGCTTATGTTGCGCCGCGAAGCCCACGATACCCCTGCCCAATGGGATTTCGTGTTTGAGCTGAATGTTTTCTTGGAAGCGCAGCGAGAAACGGTGTTGTAGTTTCTCTCCAGCGGCATCGAGCAATAGGATGCTGAACATCTGATAATCGATCAGCCGACTAAGCAATTCCGCGATGCGCTTCAGCAACTCGTCGACATTGAGAATAGACGTTAGCTCGCGCGCGATTTCATTCAGCAAAACCAGGGTCCGCGCCTGGCGCGTGGTACGGGTATACAGACGCGCATTCTCGATACCAACCGCCATCCGCGAAGCAATCAGAGTCAGCAACCGCTTGTGCTCTTCGGTGAAGTGGTTGGGCTGGGACGACTCAATATCAATAACGCCGATGAGCCGGTTTTTGATGATCAGCGGGACGGCCAACTCCGAGCGCACGTTGTGCGCCGCGGAAATATAGCGAGAATCTTTGGAGACATCATCCACCAGAATCGCTTCCCGTCGCTGTGCTGCGATGCCGGTGACGCCCTCGCCGACTTTGATCCGCACCCGCTCAGCAATTTCCCGCGCGTATCCCACCTGAAATCGGAAGCGTAATTCCTGGGTCTTTTCGTTCAGCAGCAAGATGCCAAAGATTTCGTAATCAATAACCTTGCGAACCAGTTCGGCCACGCGGCGCAACGTGGTGTCCAAGTCGAGCGTGGTGTTGACCACATCCGCCACTTCGAGCAGAAGCGGATCGACTTTGGATTGAAAATCGGTCTTGGTAGCGGTCATTTCCACTTTCCTATGATATCAGCCGCGGTTTGCGTGCTGTGGCGACGGCCAAGCCTGCGTAGGGGGGATGCCCGCAATGGGCGCGATCAGCCTTCTCTCGGCACTACGCAAATGTCAGGCAGATTGCGGTACTTCTCTGCATAGTCGAGGCCGTATCCGACCACGAACTCGTCGGGAATGCTGAAGCCTATGTAATCAGCCTTGATCGGTTGTTTTCGGCGTGAAGGCTTGTCCAGCAATGCGGCAATGCGGAGGGTTTTCGGGTCGTGGCCCAGCATGATCCTCTGCAGATAGTTGAGCGTGAGGCCAGTGTCCAGGATGTCTTCGACCAGGATCACATTTCGATCCTTCATCGATCGGTCCACATCCTTGGTCAGCTGCACTTCTCCGGTCGAATCCCATCCGAACTGCAATTCATGGGCGGGGCTGGGACGGTCGCCGTAGCTGGAGACTCCGATGAAATCGAAAGTAGCGTCGAGTTGGACCTGACGTGCCAGGTCGCTGAGAAAAATGGCAGCGCCTTTCAGCACGCCCACCAAAATCACTGCCTGGCCGGAAAAGTCGCGAGTGATTTCAGCGCCCATTGCGGCCACACGATGCGCGATCTGGTCGCGCGAGATTAGAACCTTGAGTTCGGTCACGGCGAACTATATTAAACTAGCACTTGGCATTTGGCACTTAGCATTTAGCCGGCGAACGTCTTTTCTGGATACGACAGGCTCTTGAGGGGTCAAGTGCGAAATGCTAAACGCTAGCATCTAGCTCAATACTATGAATCTCAATGGCATCAAACTCACTTGGTTAGGCCACGCGACGTTTCGGATTGAAACGCCCGGCGGCAAAATAATCTTGATCGATCCCTGGGTCATGGGAAACCCCATGTGTCCGGAGAAGGAAAAGAGCGTCAAGAAAGTTGACGTCCTGCTCTGCACTCACGGGCATGGTGACCACATCGGCGACGGGGTAGAACTCGCGAAGAAGCATAACCCAGTGGTCGTAGGCATACCCGAACTGGCCGGGTGGATGGAGAAAAAGGGCGCCAAGAAAACCTCGCCCATGAACAAGGGCGGCACGCAAACCGTCGGAGACATTAAAGTGACGATGGTTCACGCCGACCATTCCTGCGGTATCCAGGATGGCGATCAGCTCATTTACGGCGGAGAGGCGTGCGGCTTTGTCGTCGAATTTTCCAACGGGGTGAAGATCTACCACGCGGGCGACACCAACGTATTCGGCGATATGCAGATTATCCGCGAGCTCTATACGCCGGAGATCGTTATGCTGCCTATTGGCGATCATTACACCATGGGCCCGCGCGAGGCTGCCTACGCGTGTAAACTGCTGAGGCCGAAAACGGTCATCCCCATGCATTTCGGAACATTCCCGGTGCTGACGGGAAAGCCGAGCGAGTTACGGAAACGAGTGCCCGACGTGGAAGTCAGGGAGATGAAGCCGGGCGAGACAATTTCGTAAGTTTATGAATGGGCGTCCCCGCCCGACCGGCCGAGGGAAGCTCGGCATTCCAATCAAATTCCAGTCAAGAGGAGCCAAATTGGCGAAGTCAAAACCTACAAAGCCGGACTGGCAGATGTCCGGAATCACCGTCGGGCCCGTCGAAGACTATCTCTATTCCATGCTTCCGCCGCGAGATGAAGTCCTCACGGAGATGGAGGCAGAAGCTGCCAAGCGAAAGATCCCCATCGTGGGCCCGGCCGTCGCCCGCATCCTGCATCAACTGGCGCTCATGATTGGAGCAAAAACAGTTTTCGAGATGGGCTCCGCGATCGGCTACTCGACCATCTGGTGGGCGCGGGCTGTCGGCGATGGTGGACTTGTGTTTTATACCGACGGGGATCGCAAGAACGCCGATGAGGCGCGAGGATATTTCGATAGAGCTGGAGTCGCCTCGCGAATCAAGATGATGACTGGCGACGCACTGGAGCTTCTTTCCGAGCAGAAGCAAGAGTTCGACATCATCTTCAACGACGTGGATAAAGAAGACTATCCGCGCGTCTTCCGGCTGGCTCTGCCCCGTCTGCGAAAAGGCGGGCTGTTCGTTACAGACAATGTTCTATGGAGCGGTCGAGTTGCCGAGAAGAATCCCACGGAGGCTTCGACTAAAGCCATCCTCGAGTTCAACCGGCTGCTCTACGCTTCTCCGGATTTGTTTACGACGATCTTACCGATCAGGGATGGAGTCGCGGTGGCGGTTAAGAGATAAGTCAGATCGACTTCACCGGAATCAAAGTCAGATCTTCCACCAGTCCCACTTCTTTCTGCAGGAATGGTTCGGCGTAGGTCACGCCTCCCAGCAGGCCGTAGAAGCGTGCCATGGCTTCGATGCGCGCGCGAATCTCAGCCTGAGCAGGGAACAGGTCTTTGCCCGCATCCTGATCGCTGAACTGCGATTTGTAGGCCATAAGCGCCTGAAAACGCGTTTCAAATAGTTCCGTGATGTCCACGACGAACGTCGGCCGCACGTCATAGTAGAGCGTGGCGTAGATAATCTTGAAGGGCCGGTGCGGCGGAATGTTTGTAGCGCCGGCATTCTGCCGGCTGTCCTGAGGGCGTCCCGCCCTCAGCGATGCGGGCGGCTCCTCGGAATTCGCGGGCGAGGGCGCCCGCGCCACACTAACATCCAGTTTTGCCAATCCTGCAAGAAAGCAGGCTTCATATCCCAGCGTCGACGCCGTGTAGTGATCCGGATGGCGACCCTTCCAGTAGGGAAGGATCACCACTCGCGGACGCTGCTCTCGGATTACACGTGCCACTTTCAGCCGGTTCTCCCATGTGTTCTCGACCCGCCCATCCGGAATGTCGAGAGCCTCCCGCCATGAGACGCGGAGTATCTTCGCCGCATCCGCCGCCTCTCGCGCACGGTCTTCCGCCGTGCCCCGCGTTCCCATCTCTCCCTGAGTGAGATCGAGGATGCCGGTGCGCAGTCCGCGCTGCGCCATTTTCAAGAGCGTCCCCCCGCAGGTCTGTTCGACGTCGTCGCGGTGGGCAGCGATGGCCAAAACATCGAGCGGCGCAGCGGAAGCGGAAAGAGTGGACATGTCAGTCGAGGCTCCCTTGTTCCAGAACCACGTTTTCGCGCACGATCAAACGGTGGGCCGCCATCTCCTTCAACGTGGGCAGGACGCGGTTCACGTGCTCATCCGTATCGACGAAGATGATGATCACGGGAAGCTTTCCCCCGGCGTCTACGAGATGGCTGGTTTCAACCCGGTGCCGACCGAGAAACCCAGCCACGGCATGAATTGCGGTCGCGGCATACACGTTTTCCCGCCGCAGGTAGTTAAGAATTTCCATGTGCAACGGCCGGTGGTGCCACTGGTCGGCTTCGTTGAGATAGATCGTGACCTGAACAGCCATCGCGTCTGGCATTTTACAGCACCCGCGCCAGAGCCATGCCGGCCAGCGCTCCACCGAGGCATAGCAAATTGTTGCTGAGCACGTTGGTGAACATCAGAAGCCATTGCCCCTGTTCGAAGTAGGCCATGGTTTCAAACGCGTAACTGGAGAAGGTAGTAAACGAACCGCAGAAACCCACGACGACGAGAAGGCGCCAACGCGGGTCAGCCAGCACGCGTTCCGTGGTCCAGACGACGAAGAAGCCAACGATCAGGCTGCCTGCGATGTTGATGAACAGCGTCCCGTAAGGGAAAACGGGCCCAAGTTCTTTGGCAGCATAGCGACTCAGAAAATAGCGGGCATTGACGCCGACGATTGCGCCGAGGGAAATGACGAGAAGATCGATCACGATGGAGTTCTCCCTACAAAGTTTGTAGGAGTTATCAGCCGGAGCTTACCAGTTTGAGCTTACCAGTGAGACCCATGCGGTTATGGCGAACTCCATCGCCGCAGTCATCATACCAAAACGCGCCCAGCGAAACACGGCGGGATTGTGATCAGTAACAGGCTAGCTCCCGTTCGCAGCACTGAGGGCAGGATGCCCTCAGGACAGCCGGCAAAGCCTGCCCTGAGCGAAGCCGAAGGGATGCCGGCGCTACTTCTTTCGCTCCACCAGGAATCTCGCTAGCGCCTTCAACGTATCCGCTCGCGAACCGAAGGCTTCTAGCGAACCCAAGGCTTTATCCACCAGCACGTCCGCTTTCTTCAGCGACTCGTCGATTCCGAAGAGAGCCGGATAAGTCGCCTTCTCGGCTGCTGTATCTTTGCCCGCCGTTTTCCCCAATTGCTCGGAAGTCTGAGTGACATCGAGCACGTCATCCACGATCTGAAAGGCAAGCCCGATGGATTTTCCGAAGGTCCTCAGCTTCTCGACAGCGTCATCGTTCGCTCCGGCATAGAGTCCACCGCTCACCACGCTGGCGGTAATCAGAGCGGCAGTTTTCGAGTGATGGATGTACTCCAGCATCTGGAGATCGGGCTTGCTGTGCTCGGCCTCCAGATCAACCACCTGGCCGCCAATCATGCCGTCCACGGTGCCGGTGCCGCGGGCAATTTCTTCGATGATCCGCACCCGGGCTTCCGCCGGACAGCGCAATCGCGCCAGCGTTTCATACGCCTGGGTTTGCAGTCCGTCACCCGCCAAAATCGCAATGGCCTCGCCAAAAACTTTGTGACAAGTCGGCCGGCCGCGGCGCAAGTCGTCGTTGTCCAGGGCCGGAAGGTCGTCGTGGATCAGAGAATAGGTGTGCAGCATCTCCAGCGCGGCGCCCAACTCTTCGATACCGGCGGGAAGGGAACCAGCGACCATATGTCCGGCTTCGATGCACAGAATGGGGCGCAAACGCTTGCCGCCGGCGAAAACGCTGTGGCGCATCGCTCGATGAATGGAAACCGGATGCTGTGTGGCCGGCGGCAACAGGCGTTCCAGCGCCGCGTCGGTCAGCTCTCGGCCTGTCCCCAGGGTGTCTTTGAGCATGACGGTGAGTATAGCAAGCGGCCTTTGACGTTTGAGGACACGAGCTTTGTTTCAAAATGAAAAAGGACGCCCGCAGGCGTCCTTAATGTTGGCAGCTATTTTTATGCTGCTGCCGACTGCGTCATGGAAGCATTCCTCAGTGCAGTTCGGAGGATGCCCCGAGTGTCAGACGGAGGACAGACGTCGGCAGCGCCGGCGTTCACCGCCGCTGTCCACATGTCTTCGTCGGCCAGGCGATGGGTGCAGACGATGCAGGCTGTCGGAAACTCACGCGACAGGTGCTCGACATCGGAAATGGAGGCCGCTTCCATATCCAGGATGGCAATGCCAGCACGGTGTTTGGCGATGCTGGTTCGCAATTCTCCGAGGGATTGGACCTGGCGGACCGAACTGAAAGTGTTGGCTAGGGCGGAAGCGATAAGCTGCGCTACGCTCGAATCGCTCTGGAGGAGTACCACATTGAGAGGCTGCATGACTTTCCTCTGGCTTCTACCGCTAGGCACGGCGACCGGGCTGTGCCGGCGTTGCACGGGAGGTGAACGCTGTCACAGACGTTAATACTGCGGCGTAGCAACCGATGCGGCCCCTTACCTCTTCCCGGCCGCAGTCTCGGTCAAGGGCTCAAACGACTCAGCCTGGAGCTTTCCGTTCTGCTTCAGCAGGATTTCCACCTTGCCCTCGGCCTGTTCCAGTTCCTTGCGGCAAGTGCCTGAAAGCTGCATGCCCTCCTCAAAAAGCGTCAGAGATTTTTCCAAAGGGACTTCTCCCTTTTCAAGTTCCTGCACAATCTTCTCCAGACGCTGGAGGCAATCTTCAAATTTTGCCAACGGGTTTCTGCTCCGACAGCTATTCTAATCCACTTGGGGGTGGAATGTGTCCAGTGAAAAATGCACTTTAAAGAAGATTTAACAAAGGTCACACCGAAGTGGGACGGGATGTCCCCAAGGCTTCCAGCACGTCCACCGCCAAGGTATACCGCCCCATGGGCGCGCTGATCTGTGCTCCCTGCGCCATTTCGCGTACCGCGATCAACATCTCGCGCGCGATGGCAACCCCTTCTTCTCGCGCCGCCTCCGGGGTTTTGGCTGCGGTCATGCGCTCCAGAATGGAATCCGGGACCGAGACTCGCAGTTCGTTCTTCATGAATTCCGCATTGCGCACGCTCACCAGCGGCCAGATACCGGCAACTACCGGAATCCGGCAGTGCTCGATCCGGCGCAGGAAACTCTCCAGCAAGCTGAGATCGAAGACGGGCTGGGTCACAACATACTCGGCGCCCGCCTGCACTTTGTACTCGAAGCGGCGGATTTCTTCGTCCATATCGTTCAGCCCAGGGTTAGCACCGATGCCGATCACGAAGGTCGTGCCCGCGCCAATGGGGTTGCCGCCAATGTCGAGGCCGCGATTGAGGTTGTGAACGATGTTCACCAACCCGATCGCATCCACGTCAAACACCGCGGTGGCATCGGGATAGCTGCCCATTTTCGGCGGATCGCCGGTGATGCAGATCAGGTTGCGAATGCCCGTAGCGGCCGCTCCCAGCAGATCCGATTGAATGCCCAGCACGTTGCGGTCGCGGCAGGTGTAGTGCAGGATGGCTTCAATGCCCACTTCCTGCTGGACTAGCAGCGACAGCGCCTGATTGCTCATGCGCGCCGAGGCCCGCGGACTATCGGGAATGTTGATTCCATCTACGCCCACCGACTTGACGAAACGTGCTCCTTCGATTTCCTTGCGAATGTCCGTTCCTTTGGGCGGAACAATTTCAACCATGGTCAGGAATTCGCCTGCGGCAAGCTTTGCGCCTAGCCGGGAACGCTTCTCAATGGGTACAGCCGGAGTTGCAGCAGGCTTGGCTTGGCCCGTGGCTTGCGCCGAGGTTACCTTCGCACGCGCATCTCCCACTCGCAGCGCGGATTTCATCACCCGGATGTGGTCCGGAGTGGTGCCGCAGCAGCCGCCGACGATCCGCACGCCCGCCGCCACGAACTTGCGGGCATAGCTGGCCATGTATTCCGGTGAACAAAGATAGATATTCCGTCCCTCGACGGAACGCGGCATACCGGCGTTGGGTTGCGCTGCCAGAGGCAGGGAAGTGACAGCTCGCATGCGCTCAACCGCGTCGAGCATTGCTACCGGGCCCACACTGCAATTGCAGCCGATGACGTCCGCGCCCCACTCTTCCAGCCTTGGGGTGAAGGTCTCCGGGGTGGAACCATCGAGACAATTCCCGTCCTCATCGATGGTGACGAGGGCCACCACCGGGATCTTCGGATTCACGTCGCGAGCGGCCAGTATGGCTTGATGAATCTCTCCGAGGTAGCCGAATGTCTCCAGCACCAGCACATCGACGCCGCCTTCCACCAGGGCCGCGATCTGGTCGCGAAAGGCCGTGCGAGCCTCCTCGAAAGAGGTCTTGCCCAGCGGCTCAATTTGGACCCCGAGCGGTCCGACCGACCCTGCAACCCAGACGTCGAAGCTCTTGGCGGCTTCTCGCGCCAGCCGTGCTCCCGCCAGGTTGATCTCATGCACGCGGCTGGCCATGCTATGTCGAGCCAAGCGGAACGAATTCCCACCGAAAGTATTGGTTTCAATAATCTCCGCACCCGCCTGCAGATACTCGTGGTGGATGCCCCGAATCAGGTCAGGCTGCGAGACGTTCAACTCGTCATAGCAGCGATTGATGAAGATCCCCTTGGCGTAGAGCAGGGTTCCCATCGCACCGTCGCACAGGACAGCAGACTGTTTTATCCGCGTCAGTAGGTCAATAGCCATTCTCTTCAGAATACAAGAGGACTGTGGCTTTTGCACCTTGGCGGCAGGCGGACGCCACCAGCCGACAAAATTCTTGGAAGTCGCTCTGTTATAATCCGCTTTCTTGCATCTAAATCTCTATCCTTCACGCTCTTCGGAGTCCCAAGTTTGAAGAGAACTTTAATCACTATATTTGCGCTTGTAACTGCCAGTGTCACCATTATTTCCTGCGGAAATAGTAACTCTTCCAGCACTACGCACGCGGTTAGCGGCCTCAAGTTCCGCGTCTTCGTTTCGAATCCGCTTTTCCCGAGCGGCGCGGGGAATTCACCGGTGCTGAACATTGTGGATGCCTCGAAAGACGTGCTATCCCCGTCCCTCATTTCTTTGGCCGGCAACAGCGCGCAGCCCGGGCTTATGGCAGTTTCTCCCAACTTGAAGTTCACCATGATTTTCAGCCCTTCGGGGAACTCTGTCGCGCTCATCGATAACTCGACTGAGGCCATCGCGCAGACCACCAACGGCACTTCTAGTACGCCAGTGCCGGCGATCAACCTGCCGGGTTTTACCGAGAGCATGTTTATCGGCAACGCCAACACCAGTGCCTACGCCGCCGTCCCGGCTGCCCCGATCACTGGACAGGCTCCGGGTGCGGTGGAGGTGCTCAACCTGCAGACCGGTTCCGTCGCCGCGTCCATCCCGGTGCCGAGCGCGCACTTCATTGTCCCCAGCCCGGATGGTAACCACATCTTGGTCTTTAGCGATAACTCCGACACGGTCACTGTGATTACTACGATCCTCATCGGGACCCACACTGATCCCCGGAGTTCCATCACCGGCTTTGACCACCCGGTATGGGGCATCTTCAGCGACAACGCCACTGCTTACATTTTGAATTGCGGTCCGCAATGCGGGGGCACCGCGGCAGGGGTTAGCGTCCTCGACGTGGGCGCCTCTACAATCATGAGCACCACTAAGGTAAGTGCAGCCACCTATGGCTTGCTGAACGGCTCCACCCTGTACGTGGCAGGAACTCCGCCGTCCACCCCGGCGAGAACGAACACTTGTACGGGAACAGCCACGGCGGCTACTACCTGCGGCAAGCTGAGTGTTATCGACACCGCTTCGATGGCCGTTTCTGGTTCGGCTACCATCACCGACGGGTACCATGATCGCATGCAGATAAGCCAGGATGGGCAACTCTTCGTTGGTGCTCGCGGTTGCTCCAATGTCAGCGTCTCCGGGGGCGAGGTTCGCGGCTGTCTGTCCATCTTCAATACGAATCGCTCTAGCGTAGTGATTCCGCCGCAAAACGGCGATGTGACCGGCATTCAGCCAATCACCGGACGCACCGTAGTTTATGTGGTCCAGAACGGCGGGCTTGGAATCTACGACACCACCACAGACAAGCTGCAGGTGAGCCCCACCAACAACCAAAACAATAACGGCCAGGTGGATATCGTTGGTCAGCTGTTCGACGTGAAGCTGGTGGATTGAAAGAGCACGCTGCACGGAGCAGTCCTCAAATCGGGATACTACATTGAAACCCGACGAAAACCTGGCAGAATCCTCGGCTGACGTACGCGGGGAGGGGCCTTCCAGTTTTTCTTCGCGCATTCTCATCAGCCTGATGGCTGCTCTCGTTGCCCTGACAACTCCGCGCGCAAACGCCCAGCACCCGGTCGGTACGACAACGGTATTTCGCAGCGATCACCAACCAATAACCATTGAGCGATTTGATCCCAAGACCGGAAGTTCGCATCTGGCGGTAATGCTGGTGCACGGCGGAGGCGGCCCAGAAGGGGATTGGAGAAAGGGTGGAATTCTCGAAGCGCTCACCACGGCCGGCTACTCTGTCTTCGTCCCTCACTATTTCGATGGCGCTGGGAAATGGAGTCCCTCGGATAAGCCGGAGAAGTTCCTGGCTTACATCAGGACCTTGAACGACGCCTCTCGTTACATGGCGGCGCAGCCTGGAATCCGGAACAAAGGAATTGGGGTTGGCGGCTTCTCGCTGGGAGGGTATCTGGTGCTCGCTCTTGCGGAGGAGGAACACAGCCATCCTCCACCTTTGCGTTCACCGGAAATCAAGGCTGTGGTCGAGTTTTACGGCGCCATGCCAGATTTTGCGGAAGAGCGCATCACCACCATGCCGCCGGTGTTAATCCTGCACGGCGAAGAGGATGACGTTGTTCCGGTCAGCCACGCCTACGATTTGGAAAAACTGCTTAAGAAGAAGGCTGTCCCTCACGAGATCAAAGTTTACCCTCATCAGGGACACGGCTTCAGCGGCGACGCACTGGAAGATTCCAATAAGCGCACAGTTTCGTTCCTGTCTGCTCACCTGCGCTAGACAGTACCCCAAGCCTGAAGCCTCCCTAACTTCACGGCTCCAGCACCAACTCATGCGCACGCGCCTTTTCCACCGCCGGTCCCGAAAACGGCCAGGCAAAAGTGAAGCCCTCGTACCACGCGCTCCACTGGTCCATGAAATACGGGCTGAACAGATTCCCCGCCTCGCCGGTCACCAGGTTCAGGGTGGATTGATCGAGATTAGCGAGATCAACCGTCATTCGCTCCGACGGTCCGTGGCTCCGCGATACTGCTTTCACGGTGTATTCGCTGCCTGATTGCCGCTGCAATCCCGGCCCCGCCCAGTGCCGCAGGAATGGAATCTTCGAAAAGATCGGATGCTGTATTTCTAATGGATGAAAATCTCCCCAGTTCCAAGAATTCAGGTCTTGAGGCGCATCCGAACCGTGCCCTGAATTGGAATCGACCGCAGCCTCGACCGACGCCGTCAGAAGTTCGTCATAGTTCGCATAAGCTTCGGGCAACCAGCGCTTCGGCTGATGCTGGACTACGGTCTCCAACCAAACGGTGCTCATCATCCAACGATAGCTTTTCCAACTAAGAGCGGTTTCGACTTGTTGCGGATCTTTAGGAGCGACGCCCAGCTTTGGCTCGAGCAGCAAACGCACTAACTCCTGCCGTGCCCGGACTGCGATCGTCGGCGCTGCCGAGTTCTCAATCATCCTTCCGTCCCACTGCCGCATGATCTCAGCCGCCGCCTTCGCCCGGGCAGAGGGGTTCTTGGCATGGTCCACTGCATACACGAACCGCTCCCCGAAAAAGCGATCCAGTTCGGAATAGATGTCGGTTTCGAGCGCCAGCATGTCGGCCGCGGAAAACTTCTTGCCCGACTCCAACACGCGGTAAATGCGAGCCGATCGCCAGGGAGCCTCCCATTCCGTGCTAAGGGAATACCGATACCCATCCGGCGTGATCCGGCTGTTCGCGGTGGCGATGATCCCCGAGGACGGATTGAAGATGCTGGGCAGCTTCTCAAACGGAACGTAGCCCACCCATTCATGAGCATTGTCGCTGCCATTCTCTGGCAGGCTGCCATCGCCCGCGGCCCGGATGGGAATCTTTCCGGTAGCCTGATAACCGATATTGCCATCCACGTCGGCATACACAACGTTTTGGCCAGGCGCATCAAGCTCTGAAAGAGCGCGCCTGAACTCCTCCCACTTCTGTGCAGAATCGACCGCGAAGAAAGGACTGCGGACGCCATCGTACAAAGTCCAACGCAAGGCCAACCTGCGTGTCTCGCCCGGGACCATGTCCGTAATGATCGGTCCGTGGCGCGTCAACAGCACGTCCATCACCACATCTGGCTTGTCTTTCGCATGGATCACCTCGCGACGATGCTCGGGCAGCTTCCATCCATCCGGCGTCAGGTATTGTCCATCCGAGTTGAAGGTCTCAACATATAAGTCCTCGACCGTGGGACCGAGATTAGTGAATCCCCAGGCAATCCGCTGGTTGTGCCCGACGATCACATAGGGATATCCCGGCAGCGTGACACCCGCCACATCGAAGGTGCCGCAGCCAGATTTACAGCGAAGATGGGCTTCGTACCAGAGATTCGGCATCTGATGGCCCAGATGCATATCATTCGACAACAGCGGCTTGCCTGAAACCGTGTGCGCCCCCGAGACCACCCAATTGTTCGACCCCAGCACCAGGGGCCGCTCGTCAAAAAACATTTTCGGCAGCGGTGGCAACGCGGGGACCTCTGCCGGGGGAGTCAAGCCGGTAACCGAGCTATCCATGCCAGAATCATCGTCTTCATCGCCGTCGTCGTTCTGATCACTGCCCTGATCACTGCCTTTAATCTCCTGATCTAGACTGGGCCGCGATACCGTCGGCGGCCGGTCGTGCCAGGAAGAGTTCACATACAGATCCGCAGTTAGCTCGGGGCCTAACTTGGCCAGGATTTTCTCCCGCACCAGCGCATGTCTGGGACTCGTGCTCAGATCCTCCACCATTTGTGCCCCGATCAGCGCGGAGTCCTCAGGCGTCCACAGCCGAGGCGAGTACCGTAGAATGCGAAATTCCAGCGGCAACCGCTCACGATGCGCCTCGATGTACGCGTTTACGCCTCGAGCATAAGCCTCGAAATGAGAGCGATCCTCGGCCGACGCAATCTCTATCGTCTTCCGGGCAGCGGCCCTCAGCCCCAGGATTCTTTGCTGGCGGTCATGCTCCAGGTAATCGCTGCCGAACACTTCCGCCAGCTCTCCCGCTGCAAAACGCCGCATTCCATCCATCTGGAACAGTCGGTCCTGCGCCGTCACGTAACCCTGGGCGAAAAAGAGATCATCGAAGTTGGCAGCATCGATTGTGGGCACGCCGTGGCCATCGCGAACGACCGTCACTGGCGCCGAGAGTCCCACCACCCGGAGCCTGCCGTTCAGTTGGGGCAGAGCAGACCGTGCCATGGAATAAACCCAGGCGCAGATACCTAGCGCGGCCAGCAATATCACGCTCAGAACGAAAGCAACGACACGCAAAATTCGAAGACGTGGACGGCGATAAACTGGGGTAGTAGTGGTCGCCATAGAGGACTCTCGATTCTAGGGCTTGGCCGCTCTAGAAAACAAACCGAATGCACGCTCCGCCGCCGAAGATGTATCATTTGCGGCGGAGCACACAAAGGTGAAGTCAAAGCCCCGTGCCCGGATTCGGTTCGCGGTTTGCACTGCTGCTACGCTCTGTGTTTGCACGTGGCTGACGCGGACATCGGGAGCCGTCGCCGCTCAGACAAACGATTTCGCGCAAATTGAAAAGCAATCGCCGGGGCAAGTTTCGGGACGGGTTGTTCGCTCGGACACGCGCGAGCCGGTACCCAAGGCAGAAGTATCGCTCTATCCCCAAGATGAGAGCACTGCGAAAGCTGCCGGGGGTAATCGCATCGTACGCACCGGTACAGACGGTAGCTTTGTGTTTTCTGATCTTCCACCTGGCTCTTACGCATTGGGTGTCTGGCGCAACGGGTACGCGACGTTCTCCTGCCAAACAAATCGGGACTGCGGGCAGCTATCTCTCAAATCCGGACAAAAAGTGGAAGACATAGTTCTGCGTCTGGATCCGGCCGGAGTTATATCAGGCCACATATCCGACGAGGACAAGGATCCGGTGGAGGGCATTCAGGTTTACGCGTTGCGCATCAATTTCCTGCCTGGCGGTCGACGGGAGATCTACGACAGATCGAGAGTTGTGACGGACGATCAAGGCAGTTTTCGCATGGCAAACCTCCCTCCGGGGTTCTACTACGTGCGGGCGGGCGGATTGATCGAACATCCGATGAAGCAAGCGGCTTTGAAACAAGGGCCCGGCGAGAGTTTGCAGTATCGCGACACGTACTATCCGGGAACCAGTGTGCTGAATGAAGCTACACCGCTGGAGGTGAGTCCTGAAGTGGAGGCCAGTGGCATACGGTTCTCGGTCACAACGGAAAAAACCTACACCGTCACAGGCAAAGTCGTGAGCGGTGGAAAACGCGCGGAGCGCAAACCAACCGAGGTCCATTTCACGAAACGGAGTGACGCGGAACAGATGTTCGGGCTAGGCGGGATCACGATTGATCCTGACGGCTCATTTGAGATCCCCGGGCTTTCGCCTGGCGAATACACGCTGACTGCTATGACGACCACCAATGATGGGAGGGAAGTTGACGAAGGCTATGCGTCAGTGCGGATCGTGGACTCCAATATCCGCTCAAACATCGAGGTCGGCCGCGACAGCGAAGTGCGGGGTAGAGTGGAGGGTCCAGCGGGACTCTCCTTGGCGGGGAAACAGATCATTCTGCAAACCAACGGGAGTCGGTATCACCCCTCCGACATCGGCTCGGACGGAGAGTTTAATATCGGGAATGTCCCGCCCGGCGAGTACACACTTGAAGCGATGAACAGCAGAGGTTCGGCAGAATTAACATATCTCAAGAAAGCCCGTTGCGCAGGGAAGGATTACGCGTCGCAACCGCTGGTACTCGGGGTGGGCACAGTACTGGATTGCGACATTGCACTGGCGAACGACACCGGTTCGGTCAGCGGACAGGTCACAGAAGGCGAGAAGCCGGCAGGAGGGCTCGTAGTGGTGTTGATTCCGGAATCGCGTGAGCTGCGGCGGATACCGCGCTACACGCTCACGGGAAAAACCGATGCCGCTGGGCGGTACCAGATCGTAGGAGCGATTCCGGGGGACTACTTGCTGTTTGCCGTTCCGCCAGGCGAGGATCACGCATATTTCGCCCTCGATTTCGCTGATCGCAACCAGGACAAGGCCGAACATGTGAGTCTTGATGCCCATGGGACGCAAGTCGTCAACCTAAAGCCTACGAGAGGTCGATAGCGATTTTGACGTTGCGTTAGCCGCTTCACCTTCGCGACCAATTACCTCAATTTTTAAGCTGTCGCTTATTTGGGCATTGCCCCGAGAGGGTTGGCTCGTTTCCCAAAGGCCAGTATTATTCATAAAGCCGCCGGGGTTTGCCGAAACCATCATGCTGCAAAAGCGCATCGACGATCAGCCCAGCATCTCGCCCGAGATGGTCCGTGAGGCGCAGCAGATTCTGCTTCAGCATCTCAAGCGTGTCGGCCTGAAACATACGGCGCAGCGCGACACCATCCTGCGATCCTTCCTGGAAACGCGCGAGCACCTCTCCACCAACGAACTGCACCGGCTGGTGCAAAAGAAAGATGCCCGCATCGGTTTCACCACCGTCTACCGCACTCTGAAGCTGCTGGCGGAATGCGGCTTAGCCAGCGAGGTCGCTTTTCATGATGGCATCGCCCGCTACGAGCACCAATACAACCGCCGTAGCCACCATCATATGGTCTGCACCGGCTGCGGCAGTTCGGTGGAATTTTTCTCGCCCGAGGTTGACGGCCTGGAGCAGGAGATCGGAAACAAATACCACTACGCGACCACCCGCCACACCTTTCAGATTTATGGAGTCTGCGAGGACTGCCGCAAAAAGAACACTGCGCGCCGGCCAGTCTAAGAAAACCATGCCTACCTCATGTCCGCAATGTCACGCCGAAATGCCCGACAATGTTGCCTTTTGTCCGGGCTGCGGCCGGAGAATGTGGGTCCCCGGCCAGGATACAAGTAAGCCTGCGACCAGCCCGCCTGCTGCCCGCCCTTCTGCCGTGAGCACCTCTGCCGTGAGCATGCCCGCCGCAAGTACACCTGCCGCGAGCATGCCCGTCCGGCCCAAGGACAATCTGATCGCCGCCTTGGCCTACATCACATTCATCCCTGCCATAGTCTTCGTACTCATCGGGCCATTTAAGCGCAACCGCTTCGTTCGATTTCATTCTTTCCAATCCATCTTCCTGGCGGTTGCCACAATTTTGGCGGCAATCGCCATGCGGATCCTCTATTCGCTGCTGGTCCTGATTCCCGTGCTGGGGTTCCTACTGGCCTGGCTGGTCACGGGGGTGACGCTACTGGGATGGGTGATTCTCTGGCTGGTGCTGCTGGTAAAGGTCTTGCAGGGCGAAACCTTAAGGCTGCCTTGGATCGGAAGCCTCGCGGAAAAGGCCTAGAGCACCCGCGTCAGCCCGCCTATGTGCGATTTCATTTGCCTTGGGACCGCAATTCTGCTAACGTGCGCCCGTTCTCTGAGTCGCGGTCAAAACGAATGCTTGAGGGGGAAGGCTATGGCCTTTTGCACAGTGTGTGGCGCTCAAACACCAGATGGTTCCACAATTTGTCCGGCGTGTAGCCGCTCGGGAGCTCCGGTAGCACGACCTGCTGCCGGTACGGCAGGCGGGCTGACTGACAACGTGGCTGGCATGCTCGCGTATGTGACCGTCATCCCGGCGATCATATTTCTAGTGATCGAACCGTACAACACGAGCCGCTTTGTCCGTTTCCACGCGTTCCAAAGCATCTTCTTCTGCGTAGCGCTGATCGCGATTTCTGTCGCGCTCTCGATTTTCACGTTTATCCCGTTCATAGGACTGATCCTCCTTCCTCTTCACCTCCTCATCGGACTGGGAGGGTTTGCCGTCTGGATCATTCTCCTGCTCAAGGCCAATCAGGGCCAGATGTTCAAGTTGCCGGTAATCGGGGACATGGCTGAGAAACAGGCAGGCGCCTAGTCCGACCACAAGAAATCTGCCAGTCTGCGAAGTCGGCGGCGGAACGGTTCCCAGCGCCTCTTGTCGCCACTTCCCGGAGTCTCCGCCCGAAGCGTCTTCGACGGTCCGATTGGGGTCAGCCCCTCTTCGCGGCGGTGCTGGATGTGCGCCGCAGCATCCAGTCCCGCCATCCGAAGAATTCCTTACTAAAGAATTTCATGCCTACATCCGCTTGACAGAACTTCCGCGGGATGGCATTCCTATTTACTTTTGTTTCGCGCTCCGTTTCGGGTAGTCTGTCTGATTCGAACCAAAAAGGGAGACCGGCTTGAAAGTTCGGGTGTTCTATCACGACAAATGCTTTGACGGTGCCTCATCGGCAGCACTTTTCTCCCGTTTCTACCGCGAACGGATTCGCAACGACGTCCAGTTCGTTTTCTCCGGTTTGGTCCATCGCGCCGGCGCTCTTTTTGATGAAAACAATTTCGATGGCGAGGAAAATGCCATCGT
Organism: Terriglobales bacterium; assembly: GCA_035601775.1. Taxonomy (GTDB): domain Bacteria; phylum Acidobacteriota; class Terriglobia; order Terriglobales; family Acidobacteriaceae; genus JABDBE01. Next base: position 133,302 of record DATNNO010000117.1, read on the forward strand.
GGACTTCAAGTATTCCAGTTCGCCCAAAATTACCTGGTGGTTCGACCATCATGAGAGCGCGTTTCTGTCCCCGGCGGATGCGGCCCACTTCGAGCAGGATCAGAGCAACCGCAAGTTCTACGACCCGGATTTCAAATCCTGTACCAGCTTCATCGCCACCATCGCCGAGCAGCGCTTTGGCTTCGATCCCGCGCCCGTTGCCGATCTGGTTCACTGGACCGACATCATTGACGGCGCAATGTATCCCGACGCCCGTACCGCGGTCGAAATGCAAGCCCCGGCAATGAAGCTGACCATGGTGATCGAATCGAATCAAACGCACGATTTTGTGCCGCGGCTTATCCCGCTTCTCGCCAGCAAGTCTCTGGCCGAGATCATCGAGGAGCCTTTTGTCGCATCGCTCTTGCCACCGCTTCTGGAACGTCATCAACGATCCATGGCCATCCTCGGCGAACGCATCGAATCGAAAGATGGCACGATTTTCTTCGATGTCACCGACCACGAACTCGAGGGCTACAACAAATTCGTTCCCTATTATCTGCATCCAGAATCCGTCTACAGCGTGGGCTTGAGCAAGAGCAGTTTCCGAGTGAAGGTTTCCGTGGGATCCAATCCTTGGGCGCCCTCGGAACCGGTCGTAAACTTGGCCAAGATCTGTGAGCGCTACGGCGGCGGCGGGCACGCCCGGGTCGGAGCCATTTCTTTCGAAGTTACCCAGCAGGAAGCCGCGCGCAAAGCGGCCCGCGAAATTGTGGAAGAGTTGCGGGCCGCCGTACGTGCTCAAGGAAAATGACGTTAGACGTTGCACTACCAATCAGTGTCATTCTGAGCGGAGTGAGCCGCAGAGCGGCTCACGGAGTCGAAGAACCCCTAGGCTGCCTGGTGCTGAGATGGACCTCGCAAGGCGTCCTCACAAATGCTACCCGTCGGCGAGTCGAATGAAAAGCAAGATGAGAACTCCGTTGACATCCCCGTGACTTCGCCTCCCACTTCCGACCCCATCCTGCGAACCCAGCACCTGGGCCGCATCGTCAAAGAAAAAGTCCTGGTCGAAGACGCCACATTCGAAGTGCGAACCGGCGAAGTCCTCGCCATCGTCGGCCCCAGCGGCTCGGGGAAGAGTTCGCTGCTCAGACTGCTGAACCGGCTCGATGAACCCACCAACGGAACGGTCTACGTCGAAGCAACCGACTACCGGCAAATCGCGCCCCGTGATCTGCGCCGGAAACTCGGTATGGTGAACCAGCGTCCCCACCTCTTCCCTGGAACGGTGGAGCAGAACCTGCGATTCGGTCCCCTTCAGCGCGGCGAGTCCTTATCGCAAGACTCCATCGAGCACTTGCTGGCTCGTGTCGGTCTGAAAGGCTATGCCACCCGCAACATCGCCAATCTCTCCGGAGGCGAAGCCCAGCGCGTCTCTGTCGCCCGCACTCTGGCCAACTCGCCGCTGGTCCTGCTGCTCGATGAGCCAACGTCCGCGTTGGACGAAACATCGAAACTGGAGGTGGAATCGTGCATTCAAAAGATCGTGCACGACCAGGGACTGACCTGCGTACTCGTTACTCATGACACCGCGCAGGCAGCGCGTCTGGCCGAACGGGTGTTAGTACTTGCAGCCGGACGCATCGTGCGTCTCGGCCGCACCAACGAGGTGTTGCATGCTTAAGTATTTCTCCAGCAATCAACTGTATCTGGGTTTGGAGCAGGCCCTGATCGCGGCGAGCGCCGCCATGCTGGTCGTCCTGCTCGCCCGCAAACGTGGTATTCACCTGGAAAGCGAAACCCTGATCGCGATGGTTCGAGGCATCATCCAGATCGTCGCCGTCGGGTCCATCCTTTTGCTCTTGCTGCGCGGGCCCCGTTGGACCAGTGGATTTCTTCTCGCCGGAATGATCATCGCTGCCGGCGCCACCTCCGCGCGCCGCGCCAAGGGCATACCCGATGCATTTCGCGTCTCCGCCTGTTCCATCGCCTTCGGCGCCGGCTCGGTAATCGCGCTGATGACCTGGCTCGGCGTCATCGATACAGCCATCACCTCGCTGGTCCCCGTAGGCAGCATGCTGATCGCCAACTCCATGAACGTGAACGGACTGGCCCTCAACCGTTTTCGCTCAGACGTGCTGGCTCACGTCGGTGAAATTGAAACCGCGCTTGCCCTGGGAGCAGACGCGAAAAACAGCGTCTCCCCTTACGTGCAGGCTTCCTTCGAAGCCAGCCTGATTCCCGCCATCGACTCCCTGCGTTCGCTGGGCATCGTGTGGATTCCCGGCTTGATGGCCGGAATGCTGCTCTCCGGCGCCCGCCCGGTCTACGCAGCGATCTATCAATTCGTGGTGCTGGCCATGATTTTCGCCGCCTCCGGCCTAACTTCGCTGGTAAGTACGTTGCTGATTCGGGACCGGATTTTTACCGCCGCGCAACAATTAAGTTTGCAGCCAGGGAGATAATGTTGTAATGAGTTCTATCGTGCACACCAAACTCGCACCGACCGAGCCAGAGCACGGAGCCAGCCTACGGGTCCTGCGGGCGGTTGCCACGTTCGAACTGACCAAGGGGCTAATCGTCCTGCTGGCAGCCTGCGGCATTCTTTTGATGGTGCACCGAGAAGATCCCTGGGATATCGCCGACGGTTTGCTCAGGCTGCTTCATATCAGCCCGGATCACCACTTTGCGCAAGTCTTCCTCGATTGGGCCGACTCCTTAACTGAAAAAAAAGTGTGGGCAGTTGCCGGCGTCGCCGTTGCTTATTCGCTCTTACGCTTTGTGGAGACTTACGGACTCTGGTACGCCAAAGCCTGGGCGGAGTGGATTGCCCTGATCTCCGGCACCCTCTACCTGCCCTTCGAAATCTACAAAGTGGTTCACCAGCAGAATCTCTTCCACATATCCGTTCTGCTCATCAACGTGGCAGTCGTGCTCTACATGGCGTACGCCCTCAAAACAGGCGGAAGCCCGCCCAGTGTTCGCCAGCAAACTTGAAGATGCGGTTTCTTACTACAGCGGTTTGCCTGCGTTCAAACACGAGTCGCCCTTGCCGTCTGAAGAGTAGCGAATCACGGGGTTTAACCCCCGAGGTGAGGGTTCACCCAAGTCGAGTTTTTCAGCAGCCTGTTCAGCCACCGCAGAGATTGATGTCGCTGAAGTTTTTCGAGAATTTACTCTTCACGTGTGTCCGCGAGAACTAGGATTTTGGGGTCACGGTGAAACAAAACCATGTTAGCCGCGAAGCGGCGTAAAGAATGCAGCCCACGCCGTAAGCCGTGGGGAAAAATGAGAAACATACAAGCCCCAGCGGGGCGAAAGAGTAGGCCGCCTTCAGGCGCGGGGCTCGACTATCCCGCTTATTCGCGACAGCCACTTTTCTCCCTCGGTTTCATGACTTGCGTTATCCCCCGCTGGTTACCACTGTTCGGCCATGCGCCACCAACGAGCCATTGTTGAACCGCGGCCCGTGCCGCAATCTGGTACCAGTCGAGAACAAGTTTGGAACGCTTACTGGGGGGAGAAAGAACATGATTGAGTTTCTACGCAAAACAGGCTCGCACGGCCAGCTGGCGGACATCGCCGAGTACGTGGTGATGCTCTTCGTCACGCTGATGACGGGAGTAAGCACGCTGCGACTGCTGGGAATTCTGCCCTAACCGGCAGCCCGGACACAGCACTTACATGTGTCTATAAACGTACTAGACTTCACTGCCGAATTAGATACAATTCCTACCGCATTACCTGAGAAAGGCCCGGAACCGTGGATCTCCTCCCGTCCGGGCAATGCCGTGGGCAACAGCCCCTGGGGGCTGGCCCATGCTTTCACCACACACAAAAGCGGGTGCCCTGCCCTTCTCGCGTTCTTTGCGAGAGGGCGGGGCTTTTAGCTGACATCGCGGCGGCGGACCACCGGATACACGCCAAGCTCCTCGCGACGACGGGCTGTCCGGCGAGATTCAATCTCGACCCCGCATTCTTCCCCGGTAGCAAAGTGCCGGGCAAAGTGCCGGGCACTGCTCCACGTCCAATCCTCAGGACGCGTGACCAGGGGCTGGCCCATGCTTTCCTGTGCACAAAAGCGGGTGCCCTGCCCTTCTCGCGTTCTTTGCGAGAGGGCGGGGCTTTAGAGGCCTTTCCGTGACCGCAAGACTCGTGGACTTTGAATTTGGTGGAAAGCGCAGTACCCAGTGCCGCACGTGACATAGGCCAGCCCCCGATCCTTCTTGAATACTTTTTTTCAGCGGGAGACTCAGAAGGACAAGCACCCGTAAGCGGAGGATAAGGACATGATAAAATCAGTTGTTTGGGCCCTTTGTGTACTAGCAATCCTGGGTTCGGCGCAGTTGAACGCCCAAAACGTAACGACTTGGCACTATGACATCAACAGAACTGGACGGCAGCAGAATGAAACGACCCTGACAGCCACCGGTACAGGCCATGTAAGCCAATCAAATTTCGGTTTGCTTTGGCAGTGGCAGGTGACCGGAGCTGTTTTCGCCCAGCCGCTTGCTGTGACCGGAGTGCAGACCAATAATACAAACTGCCAGCCGTGCAATCTCGTCTTCATTGCGACGGAGAAGGACATGCTCTACGCATTCAGCTCGGGGAGCCCGCAAACTCCTCCGGTCTGGAGTGTCAACCTCGCGGCCTCGGTGACGGGCGGCACCGCGGTAGACTGTGGCAATTTGCTCCCGGGGGTGCACTTCGGACCGTGCGACCCGCCGAAAGTCCTCGGCTCGAACATTGGCCACACCGGGACACCGGTTATCGATACCACCACCAACACTTTGTACCTTGTGGGCGCGGTCCAAGACTCCAACCAGAACATCGGATATTACATATTCGCCGTCGACATCAGGTCGGGCACAGTGCTGAACAACCTACCCACCAAGATAGCCGGAACCGTCAGCGGCAAAGCTCCCTCTACTCCATGTCACTCGACCTACCCCGCCCAAGGTCAGGTGAGTTTCGATTACGATCACATCCAGCGGTCCGCCCTACTCCTCATGCCTAATGGCAACATATACGTGCCGTTCGCACCCGGTGGCGATACCGGCGAGACGAAAAATGGCTGGATTTTTGGATACTCATTTAACGGCAGCACCTTTTCGCAGTCCGCCGTCTTTACTACCACGCCTTACGGCACCGGGGGCGGCATCTGGCAAAGCGCGGCGGGGCTGGCTTCCGACGGCAGCTACATCTACGCAGTCACCGGCAACGGAACCAACTTCGACCCGGGCACGGGGCCACCTGTCGATATGGGCGACACCCTGCTTAAGCTCAATCCGTTCAATGGCAGCTTCACTGTCACTGATTACTTCACTCCCAGCGACGTTTTCTCATACCCGGGGTCCAACGGAAACGGAAACGGACGCTGCCAGAACGACGTGGATTTCGGTTCTGGAGGAGTCTTGGTGTTCCCTGACGCCTTCTACTTTGACCAGAACAACCGCGACTATCCCAACCTTGTGGTCAACGCGGACAAGGAATCGAAACTGTACGTCGCGAATCGGGACAACCTGGGAATGTTTAACCCAACTGGCGGGAACAACATTCAGACCATCACTACCCCGCCCATACCCCAAAACGACCCGGGGCAGGGCTACTGGGCCAGCCCCGCCTATTGGAAATATACGAACGGAAGCACGACCAACTACATGCTCTACTACTCCGCAACGACAGAGAAGAAGACCGTCGCCCCTAAGGCGATTAACGGGTACCAACTGCTGACGACAGGGTCCTCCGGCCCCATCGCTTCTCAAACGCCCACCGTCAGCTCAAGCACCCTGTTCTGCTCCAGGTCACCAACGCCCACGGTATCCTCCCAACGGCACCGGGGCCGGAACGGGCATCGTGTGGGGAATAGAGAATGGCAATTCAGACAATTTAGGCTCAAGCCCGGATTGCGCTGGAACCCGGTTGCATGCGGCGTTGCACGCGTTCGACGCAACCAGTCTTGTGGAGCTTTACAGCAGCAGGGGTGTGACCACGACGACTAGTTACAAGGCACCCTTCACGACCCCCACTGTCTTCCAGGGCAGGGTGTATATGGGAACGCTTGGGGAAGTCAATGTATTTGGGCTGTGCAGTAGCCAGGGGTCGGGGTGTCTGCCGTAGCCGAAAGGAGATAACGTTGAAACCTGGGTCTCGCGTTCTACTGATTATCTCATCCTGTCGGGCCGCCAGGTGCTTGGAGGATTCAAAATGATTCGGCTCAAGAAGTGGGGTTGGGTCTTGTTGTCCTGTGCTGCGACGACGATTGTCTCTTCCGCACAGACCTTCAAGACCCTTGCAAGTTTCGATTTTTTCCAAACTGGCGCTAACCCCCAGTATGACTCTCTTGTTCAGGGCACTGACGGGAACTTTTACGGGACAGCGCCCGAGGGCGGGGTCGATGGTTGGGGTACCGTGTTCAAAGTTACCGCAGGTGGCGATTTGACATTTCTGTGCAATTTCGGCGAGAACCCGTGTTATCAGGAGAGCCACCCTTTCGCCGGGCTAATACAAGCCACCGATGGAAATTTCTATGGGACGACATGGCAAGGCGGGACCAACAGCGCGGGTGCCGTGTTCAAAACCACTGCCGGCGGCGATGTAACCTTGTTGTACAGCTTTTGCTCCCAAACGAACTGCGCGGATGGAGACGACCCGTTTGGACCGCTGGTTCAAGCTGCCAACGGAAACTTCTACGGAACAACGTTTGACGGAGGGAGCCAGGGCTACGGCACAGTGTATGAAATCACGGCAGCCGGGACACTAACCATGCTTCGCAGTTTCCGCTATGCGGACGGGGCTGGCCCGGTCGCGGGGCTGATTCAGGCCAAGAACGGGAACTTCTACGGGACCACGCTATACGGTGGGGCCAAGGGTGGGGGCACGGTCTTCGAAATCACCGCAGGCGGGAAGCTAACCACGCTGTACAGCTTTTGTTCCCGAACGCACTGCGCCGATGGCGCTAACCCATACCTGGGACTGGTGCAAGCGGCAAATGGCAGTTTCTATGGGACGACATGGCAAGGCGGGGCGCACGGCCGGGGCACGGTCTTCGAAATCACCGCAGGCGGGAAGTTGACCACGCTGTACAGCTTTTGCTCCCAAACGCACTGCACCGATGGGGCCTCCCCTTACGCAGGAGTAATCCAGGCCGCCGACGGGAACTTCTACGGGACAACGTCGAAAGGCGGAGCCAGCAACTGGGGCACGGTATATGCCATCACGCCCGGGGGCAAACTCACCACACTGCACAGTTTTTGCGCCCAGAAGAACTGTACCGACGGGGCCGACCCTGTCGGGGGGCTCATTCAAGCCAAGGACGGGAACTTCTACGGGACAACGGCTGAGGGCGGTGTCTATGAAAATGGCACGGTTTTCAGCGCGTCGCTAAGCGCGCCACAGGTGAAAACACCGCCCGCTTATGGTGAGGTGACGATGTCCGATATCGCGCCGGGAAAAAACTTGCGGCCTTCAACCGGCTTCCCTTTCCATTGGCGGCAGATGTCGCTCGACCCGCTTGCCGAAGCGCCGGGGCCGGTGAATCCCAACCTCACCTGCTCGCCCACCCCGTGCGTGCTTCCTCCAACCCAAGCGTCCGAGGGAGGGGGCATGGTGACCGATACTCCCATCGTGACCAATCCCCTGAATCAGAAGGAACTGCTGCTGGGCAGTTTTGACGGCAACTGCTACCCGTCCGGTTTGGGTTTCCATCTTTCCCGAGATGGCGGTTCTAATTGGAACCGCGTCCTCTGCATGCCGTTCATCTATACCAAGCAGCACGTGTACGTGCCCCTCGATGAACCGTCGGTGGGTTACGACCGGAACGGAACCGCCTATGTTGCTGGGCTTTACTTTGATAATGACGCTCTTGGGTATGGCTTCATCGGCTTTCAAAAATCAACCGACGGAACCCACTGGAGCAAGCCCGCCGTGGCGCTGCGTCTACCAGGCCTCAGCTTCCCGTTTGAGACCGCCTTCGCGGTAGATACGAGTGCGGGCAGTCCTCGTGTCAACAGCCTCTATGTTTCTGGGGTCATGTGGTCGCATCAAGGTTCTAATAACCAAGTAATGGTCTCGCATTCGAGCGATGGCGGTATCACGTGGACGCAAGCCGCAGTCGACCCAGTGCAAATTTATCCGGCAGAAGACCGCTTTACGCGTATGGCCGTCGGCAAGGATGGCACGGTGTACCTAACCTGGATCCACTGCCCTGGCGCTGGCCCCGACGAGTCTTGCGGCGACGACACTTTCCATGTGATGTTTTCCAAGTCCGCCGACGGGGGCATCACGTGGTCTCGGCCTCACATGATGGCCAAAGCGCAATTCGCTCCCAGCACACTGTCCAACACCAAGGGTGAGCGTGTCTACGACTACCCGGTGATTGGCGTGGATAACAGCAACGGGGCGCATGCCGGGGATTTATATGTAGCGATGTACAACTGGACCGGGACCCACATGTGCGTCCAGGTTATCCGCTCCGCCGACGGCGGCAATACCTGGTCGAAGCCCGTGCCTGTCGCACCGGCGAGCGACACCCATGACCAGTTCTTCCCCTCGCTTTCGGTAAGCCCGACGGGGAAAGTGGGGGTGAGTTGGCTGGACCGTCGCAATGACCCTGCCAACATCGACTATCAGGCATTCGCCGCCATCTCAACCGATGGCGGACGGAGCTTCCCTAACACGCAACTCACAAAGGCCTTCTCGAACCCAGACACAAACGGGAGCGGCGGCAACTGGATGGGCGATTACACCGGCAACACCTGGGCGGGGCCGGACTTCCTTGCCGTGTGGATGGACAGCAGCAACGGCGTTGACATGCAGGAGGTAATCGGCGGCATGCGCCTGCACTGATCGGTAACGCATCGCCAACCTGTCCGCATGAGCCGTGGACAGCAATGTATGCAAGGAGGAAATCATGGAATGGACCACACCCCAGTTCGAAGAAATCAGCTTGAACTGCGAAATCAATTCCTACGCGAACGCCGAGCTGTAGTCGGCGGCTGGCCCGGCCTTCCGTCGTATGAAATAAAGTTATGGTGCCCCATCCTTCCGCGTTCTTTTTTTTGCGGAAGGGTGGAAGGCGAGAAAGCAGGAGGGGCGGGTGCGAGACTCTCAACCCTGAACTCAACCCGCGACCCACTCCCTTTCTCGTTGACTGCATGCTTCAAATCAGATAACCTGTTGTAAAGTACATTATCCACAAGATAATGATAGGTCTTTGACAATCTGACCCTCGCGCGACTTCTCGGCCGCACTCCAATGCCGGGCTTGCCCAGGTATCCCTAAGGCGGACGCAGCCGACTTGCTGGTTGTCCGGTCCCAACCGCAGTTCCAAAACGGACCGCGGGCCTCGACCTGCCAGCCGTAACTCCCATGTTCTCTAGATTTTGCGTGTAACCCCTGCAAACTCAAAGATCTAGCACATAGTCGCAAATTAGATCCTTTGTTTTCTAGATTTTGCACGCGAAGGGGGGAGGGGGGTACCCGGTACTAAACAGTAAACTCTCGTCCCAACTTGGGAAAGGCACGCGCACCACTCCTCGAATTGCAAGAGGCTGGACCAAGCGTAACTTCTTGTGGGAAACTGTCGTGATGAAAAACAAGAAACCAGTTCATCCCAAAGAGCCAGGGTTCGCACCAGTCAAGAAGATTAAGACCGCTGCGAATTCCGGAAAAGTCCAACCAACTCCGCAACCTCCCGCGCCATCAGCAATTCCGCAGAGATAGAGATAAGAAGCCGCACGAGAGGCGTTCTGCGACGGAGGTCAGTTCGGGGCCGATGAGTGTGTTGCCGCTTTTCCGGTAAAGGGTGGCAGCAAGAAAAAAGGCAGGCCGGGTCGCGGCCTGCCAAGGAAACAAAGTTTCAAGTACCTGGCGAGTCGGGATTCTAACCTGCTCTCGCGGAGTCTACGGTTTCACCACCTGATTCAGTACCGGCGAGACGCTGCCCACGAAGTGCCCATTCCCATTGTAGACAGCCGTAATCGAATGCTTACCCACCGTGAGCTTCGCGGTGGTGAATTTCGCCTTGTGGGTTGTAGTGTTGAGCGTCGCCGTGCCCATGACGACGGTTCCGTTCTTGAACGTAACCGTGCCGTTGGCTGGTCCACCGAACGCAGCCGTTACCGTCGCCGTGAAGGTCACCGCTTGACCCTTGTGCGACGGGTTGAGGGAAGAGACGAGCGAGGTCGTCGTCTTCGCTTTGATGGTGAAGGTGGACTTCTCGGTTCCTTCCACGTTGCCGGCGACGTCCGTGCTGTGGAAGGTCACGATGTGGCTGCCGGTTGTCGATACGGTAAACGGCCCGGAGTACGTCTGTTGCGATCCGCCGTCGACCTGATAGACGGTGCTGGCGACGCCGCTGCCACTGTCAGTCGCGGTGAGTGTGACTTTTACGGGAGACACATAAATGCCTCCGCTCAAGGTTCCGCTCAAGGTGGCCGTGGTGACTGGCGCAATGGTGTCGTAGCAAACCGAACCGTAGGTCTGATCCCCGCTCGGAACGCCGGTGTTATCCCACGCTCTGAGGTTCGCCGTGTGGCACCCCTGACCAGCCCAGGACAGGTTCATGTACCCGCTGGTGGCGTTGGGAAACTGCGGACCTGAGTAGAAGGAATTGCCTGCGCCCGGTGTGGCTTCGCTGAAGACATCGCCCGGATCAGAATCCCAAGCCTGGCTGAAGCCAGCTACTCCGACGAGCGGATTGCCGTTTGAACCAGTGTCGGCCAGAGTCCAGCTCACGGTCTGGTCGGTGTTGTACCACTGATTCGTCGTGGGCCCAGTGAATGTAGCAACGGGCGCGCCGAAGTCGGCCGCACGGTAGGTGTTGATGGCCCAGGCGAGTTGCAACGCGTTGATCGAGCCCCAGCCCGTGACCATGTCGTATCCGCTGCCGGCGCAGTAGTACCCCAGGCTGTAGAACGAAGTCACATCATTGTTATTGCAGCCGGAAGTAATGTCATAGAACGGATAGTGTGGCGCGTAGCCCGGGTTGGTCCCGAACCAGTACAGGTACCAGTTTCCGTTGCCAATAGGTGCGCAGGTGCTGGTGCCATAGCAACCGCCGTTGATGGTGGCCACGTAGTCCAGGTATGCGTTTGCCTGGGCGAAGAAGCCGGCCATTTCGGGCGCCACGATGCTGGTGCCTCCGTTCCCCGAGAGCCCTCCACCAAAATAGAGGTTCTGCGGAGTGTTGTACCAGTCCGCATTAAGCGCGATATCAGGAACGCTCCTGGCTCCAAAGCAGGCATCGTTGGTCTGATAAGACGGAGTAGAGAAAACGGAGCTGCAACCGCCGCCGCTGCCGCCGTCGTTAGAGCCGCAGCCGTAAGGACCGCCGGTCCAGCCGACTTCGCTGATGTAGTTGGAACTGCTATCCAGAGACAGAGTGGTGCCGCCCGCGCCGACCACATTGGGATCGGAGGCAGGAAACTCCACGCCATCCTGAGCGACGCAGGAGGCCGTGGCTCCCTGGTCGTCGGAGGCCGCGACCAGAGTCCAGCCCTGGCCGACCATAGCCGAGAAAATGCCATCTTCCGTGGACATGGTGCCAAGGTCGAAGCAAGTAAGCTCGGCGCATCCCCAACTGGTGCTGAACACGCGGGCATATCCGTCGGTCAGCATCTGGTTGTAGATGTCGGTGAAGGTAACGAAGCTAGGGTCGACGCCGTCGTACATAACGACCGAGGAGGTGTCTTGATAAGACCCGAAGCTGTTGGACATGGCGGTCGACCATTCGAAATCCATGGTGCCTTCTCCATCGCAGCAAGCGGGCGTCCCATCAATATTGACGGTGAACCAGTGCATAGCCAGATAAGGATACTGGTTGTGGAAACCGATGAAGTCGTTCCCATCCTGAGCGCCCGCCGTGGCAATGGCGATAGTGGATTCAGGGGGCGTGCCGCCAGAATTGTGGAGCGGATTGCAGCAGTGACCCTGAGCGTACAGCGCATTGAAATCGTAGGCTTCCGAGCTGTAGATGTCAGTCGGATCGTAAGCGCCGCCCGTGATGTGCTTACGATGGTGCTCAAGCCCCGCCTTTTCGGTTGGCTTCTTAGCGGTAGCGTCCCGACCACCGGACGCGCCCTTGGCAACCACCGGTCCTGCCGTGTATACGGGGAAGGATGGTTCCTTGGCGGCCTTGTGGAATGGGTGCAGCTGGTTCAGATTATTGAGACCGATTACCGCTTGCACCGTGCTGTGGAGGCTCGCGGGAAGGACCGGATCCCGATCGTTGGAAAAGAAAGATTTGGAGCCGAGCTTGTAGCTGTTGATGGTGACGTTCAGCGCCTTCTCGATGGTGGCCACGGGAGCCTCCACGTCGACCAGCAAGCGGTTGGGATAACGGTGCGTTATCGTCAGGCCCTGGCTCTTGGCCCAGTCCACGACGGACTGCTCAGCCTTTTTTGACGGAGCGAAACGCGCGTTCCACTCTTCCGGCTTGAGGAAATGCTGGAAGTTCGGGGAGTCTTTGGCTTGCAACTCTTGCAGGAATTTCTTTTGCGCATCCGGGTGCGGCGACTGCAGACCGATGACCAGGCGCAGCATTTGGTCGGGATGGTAATGCTCGGACAGCTTGGCGGTGCCATCCAGCACCGGCTGAGGGGTTGGCCCGCCGCGGGTTGGTTTTGCCGCTCCCGGTTGCTGGGCAAACCCGGGAAGAGCACAACACAGAAGGGTCAGACACACACGTATCGCAACGATCATCTTTGTTTTCATTTTCTTTTCTCCTCACAGAAGTTTTGAAATTGTTTTGTAGACTCGAAGCAGAGGGTCTTGGACTATTGCTGTAAGATTCCTGGTTTCAGCGAGCCCGAAGTTGAGCTTCCAAATCGACTTTGGCGGAAGCCCCCTCACTTGAGATAGCGCGAGCTGGCCTCTGGAAGTGTCATGTCCGCAAAAAAAGTTTGCCAACAGTGCAGGGTGGAATGCCTCCGGTGTCTGTGTGATACTTTCCGTACGTTAGCCAGGAGCCAAACCCATGAAGGGTTCGCAGAATGTCGCCTCGAAGGTTGAAGTAACCCAACTGCTCAGAGCCTGGGGGAGTGGGGACGACAGGGCGCTCGACAAGTTGACTCCACTGGTGGAAAGCGAACTGCACCGCCTGGCGCACAGATACATGGCCCGCGAGAAGCCGGGCCATACCTTGCAAACAACGGCTCTTGTCAACGAGGTCTACCTTAAGCTGATAAACGTTCAGGATATGACCTGGCAAGACCGGGCTCATTTTTTTGCCATTTCGGCGCGGATGATGCGTCACATCCTGACCGACTTCGCGCGCTCGCGGCAGTTCCAGAAGCGAGGAGGCGCGGCGCTGCATGTGACCTTCGACGAGGCTCTGCTCGTGTCTCCGAAGCAAGACGCGGATATAGTGGCCCTCGACGAGGCCCTGGGCCAGCTGGCCGCGCTCGACCCAAGAAAAGGCCAGGTGGTTGAGCTTCGCTTTTTTGGCGGACTGAGCGTTGAGGAAACGGCCGAGGTTCTGAAGGTCTCCCGGGAAACGGTGCTGCGCGACTGGAAATTTGCGAAAGTCTGGCTCTTGCGCGAACTGAGCGGAGAGAAGGGCAATGGTTGAGCGCTTTCACCAAATCGAGCAGTTGTATCACGCGGCGCTCGAACATGGAGAAGCCAATCGCGATTCTTTTCTCGATGAAGCGTGTGCGGGAGACGACACACTCCGCCGCGAGGTCGAATCGCTGCTCGCCCATCACAAACAAGCGGAGGATTTCATAGAGTCACCTGCCCTGGAAATGCAGGCCCATCGCCTCGCCGAGGCGCAGGCGGGTCTACAGGATGAACATGACGTGGTTGTGGTGGGCCAAACTATTTCGCACTACCTCATCACCGAGAAATTGGGTGGTGGGGGGATGGGTCTGGTCTACAAGGCGCGAGACACGGAGCTCGGACGTTTTGTCGCTTTGAAGTTCTTGCCCGAACGCTTCGCGCGGGACCCGCAGGCTCTGGAACGGTTTCGTCGGGAAGCCCGCGCTGCATCTGCCCTCAACCACTCCAACATCTGCACCGTACACCAAATTGCAAGGTACGAAGATCAGTCGTTCATCGTCATGGAGTTCTTGGACGGAATGACGTTGAAGCACCGCATCGGAGAAGGACCGCTGGATGCGCAAACGCTATTATCGCTGGCCATCGGGATTGCCGATGCCCTCGACGCTGCGCACGCAAAGGGTATTGTTCATCGTGATATCAAGCCGGCAAACATTTTTGTTACTCAGCGCGGGGAAGCCAAGATCCTGGATTTCGGACTGGCTAAGCTGGCTCCAAAAGGCCAGAAGGCAGCAGCAGCGGCCGGAGTTTCGAGTCTGCGCGGAGCAAGTTCTGAAGAGCAATTGACCAGTCCGGGCACCGCGATCGGAACAGTAGCCTACATGTCACCGGAGCAGGCGCGAGGCGAAGAACTTGATGTGCGCACTGACTTGTTTAGTTTCGGCGCCGTCCTTTACGAAATGGCAACCCGCCAGCAGGCATTTGATGGAAACACGGCCGCCGTGGTTTTTGACGCCATCCTGAATCGACAGCCTAGAGCGATGACGGAGCTGAATCGAGGAATTTCGCCCGGACTGCAAGCCATCGTCAAGAAGGCGCTGGAGAAGGACCGCAGGGCGCGTTACCAATCAGCGGCGGAGATGCGGGCGGATTTGAAAGCGGTCGCGGCAGGTCAACGGGTAGGCGCAAGCCAGGGCATAAAGTCCTGGTACGCGCTGGCACTGGCGGCAGTGTTGCTGGTCGCGGTGCTGGTGGGGATTAACTATTTCCGGCTGCGGCAGTCTCATCGGTTGACGGAGCAGGACACGCTAGTGCTGGCCGACTTCACCAACACCACCGGCGAGGCCGTCTTTGATGACACCCTCAAGCAGGCGCTCAACATCGCGCTGCGCCAGTCGCCTTTTCTCAACATTCTCCCCGACAGCAAGGTCAGCGAAACCCTGAAGCGGATGACTCGCCCGGATAACGCGGCGCTCACGTCTGAGGTGGCGCGCGAGGTCTGCCAACGCGCGGGAAGCAAGGCATACATTTCCGGTGCGATTGCGGCCTTGGGCAGCCAATACGTACTCGGCTTGCGGGCGGTGGATTGTCAGAGGGGAGACACTCTGGCACAGGAGCAGGCCACGGCGGCAACCAAGGAGAAAGTGTTGGACGCGCTCGGGAATATTGCAGCCAAACTGCGCAGCGAGTTGGGCGAGTCACTGGCGACGGTGCGGAAATTCGATGTTCCATTGCAGGAGGCCACGACTCCGTCGCTGGAAGCTTTAAAGGCATTTACCCTTGGAGTCAAGGCGGGGCAAGAGAAAGGCAACGCCGCGGCATTGCCTTACTTCCAGCGCGCCATCCAACTGGATCCCAACTTTGCCATGGGCTACCGCGCCATGGGCTCAAACTATTCCAATCTGGCTGAAGTCGGACGCGCCAGCGAGTATTACGGCAAGGCGTTCCAATTGCGTGAGCATACCAGCGAGCGCGAAAAGCTGGCGATCGCGGCTGACTATTACGACACCGTAACCGGGGAACTGGACAAAGCGGTGCGGACCTATCTGGAACTCCTGGAGAGCTATCCCCGAGATAGCGGTGCGCATGGCAACTTGTCTTACGAGTATGCCAAGCAGGGGCAATACGAGCGAGCGGTGGAAATGGATCGCCAGAATGTTCGCCTCGCGCCCCACAATGTAGCTGGGTATGAATCTCTCGCCAATGATCTCCTGGGCTGGCAACACTTGGATGAGGCCCAGCAAACGCTCCAGCAAGCCCAGTCGGCGAAACTTGACGACTACATCCTTCGAAATGCTCTCTATGCGGTGGCTTTTCTCGCCAATGATTCCCGGGGTATGGCGCAACAACTGAAATGGTTCGAAGGCCGGCGTGAATATGAAAACTATGGGCTGTCGCTCGCGTCCGATACCGAGGCGTACGCCGGTCATTTGGGGAAAGCGCGGGAGTTGACACAGCGGACGGTGGACTCTGCGTTGCGTGCCGATAGCACCGAAACCGCGGCGATATGGCGATGCAATGCGGCTTTACGGGAAGCCACTTTTGGCAATGCGATACAGGCGCGGCAGGCCGCACGCGATGCCCTGAAGCTGGCTCCGAGGAGCCAAGGGGTTGAGGTTGAGGCAGCTCTGGCCCTCGCTATCGCGGGCGACAAGGTACGAGCCGACTCCCTCGCGCGCGACTTAGACAAGCGCTTTCCCCTGGACACCCAGGTGCAATCGCTTTGGATCCCTGCCATCGAAGCTAAATTGGCGCTGGCCAGCGGCAAGCCAGCTTCCGCGATCGGGCGCTTGCAGGCGGCCGCACCACTGGAGTTAGGCGAGAATCCGTTCATCCTGAATATTTCCTGTCTCTATCCCGTATATGTGCGAGGCGAGGCGTATCTAGCCGCGGGACAAGGCAGCGCCGCTGCGGCCGAATTCCAGAAAATCCTCGACCATAGCGGAATCGTGTGGAACTGTTCGACGGGCGCGCTGGCGCATCTGGGACTGGCAAGGGCGCTTGCGCTGACGGGCGACAAAGCGAAAGCTCGCGCAACCTATCAAGAGTTTTTCGCGCTGTGGAAGGACGCTGACCCCCGCATCCCCATTCTGACGCAGGCCAAAGCGGAGTTCGCGAAGCAGCAGTGACCCGAAGCGATGTTAGCCTAACGCCTGCGCGGCCAAGTTGGAGGGCTCCAAATTATTCCTTGCAGTTCTTGGCTGCTGTTTTCTTCGGTGGGATGTTCTGATTCAGCCGAAAGAAGTTGTTGGGATCGTAGTGCGACTTGACCTCGACCAGACGGTCCCACCGCTCACGATAGGCCTCGGGCACGCGGTCGTTCTCGTCGCCGCTCATGAAGTTGACATAAACGCCCGGAGTCATGGACGGCCGAAGCGCCTTGAACAGATGGCGAATCCAGGAGACGTTGGCGGCGTCATCAGACGCGTCCGACCAGTTTGCCAGCAGGTTGACGACGAAGGGGGAACTGCGGTCACCGAACGCCGTTTCCGCGGATGCGATCCGCGCCGCAGCTCCGCCCAGATACGCAAGCTCAATCTGAGTTGTCGGGGACGGGACTGTGGCCAGGGCCTGCACCATTTGCCCGATACTGCCGTCGTCGAGAGAGTTGAAGTAGCCGGATTTGGTGTAGTAGCGCCGGCCGTGCGGAAACTCGGCATCTGCCATGGTCTGAAGGTCGAGGTATGACATGACCTTTCTGGTCACTGCCACAGGCTTGCAAAGCGAGAAAACGTGGTCCAGATACTGGCGGCCCTCCTCAGGATCGCCGATCCAAAGCACGGATTCACTCGCGACTGGACGTCCGCGGACATGTGCAGGCACGTGTTCGGTATTGGGAGCGAGACGCAAATTCAGGTTCCATTTCAATCTGTCAGGCGCATCCGGCATGAAATCTCTCCAGTGCCGCAGGACGCCGCAGATGTCATCGCCCAGGCACAATCCTTCACCCAGCACCACCGATGTCACCGGATGTAGTTTCACTTCGAACTCAGTGACCACCCCGAAGTTGCCGCCGCCTCCACGTAAGGCCCAAAATAACTCGGTGTTTTCTTTCGCGTTGGCATGCACGATGGAACCGTCCGCAGTTACCACAGTGAAGCCTTCAACGTTGTCGCAGGAGAGCCCATGCAGCCGGGTCAGCCAGCCAAATCCGCCACCCAGAATCAGCCCCGAAGCGCCCGTGTGCGAGACTACGCCTGAGGGAAAAACAAGTCCGTCTTTCTGCGTGGCGACATCGATCGAACCAAGCAGACAGCCGCCGGCAAACCGGCCTCGGCGAGCTTCGGGGTCGACAGATACTGGTCGCATTCTCGATAGGTCGATCACGAGTCCGCCGTCGCAAGTGCTGAAGCCGGCCAGGCTATGGCCTCCGCAGCGCACTGCGGTGAGAACACCCTCGGCCGCAGCGGCCGGGACCGCAGCCTGCACATCCGGGACGCCGGCGCAGCGGGCAATGAGGCCAGGCGCGCGCGCCGCCATACCGTTCCAAATGCCTCGCGCAGTGGGATATTCAGCGTCGCCCGGACGCACTAAATCCCCACGGAACCGGTCCTTCAGTGACGAAAAAATCTCTTCGATGGCTGCGGTCATAATCTCTTATAGCGCCTGAAGCTCTGCAAAAGCCCCGCCTTCCTGCGGCAGAGTTGTCGCGCAAAAGTAATAGTGCTTGTTAGCGGCTTTGAACGTCTAATCATATTCGCAAGTAACTTTAAGATGCGGAGTCTTTCAATTTCCGGATTCCATGTCCAACGGGAGACCAGTGAAACTTCGACACTCGTTCTGCTTACTTACACTTTTCGTGGCGACGCTGGCAGCACAAACGCCCAAATCTTCGCCAGCAACCGAGCCCGACGATCGCCTGAAGGCCGACGTTCTCCTGGTAGTCGCACACCCTGACGATGAAACCGGGGTGTCAGCTTATCTAGCTCAGCTTCTGGAGCAACACAAACGCGTTGCCGCAGTCTATCTGACCCGTGGTGAAGCTGGTCATAACAATATGGGGCCGGAACGGGCGACGGCATTGGGGGCGGTCCGCGAGCTGGAGTTGCGTCATGCCATGACGAAATTTGGCATCGATAATGTCTGGATTCTGGATGGCCGCGACACTCCCAGCCAGAATGTTTTGCAATCGCTCGCGCAGTGGCACCATGGAGCGGCTTTGGAAGAAGTGGTTCGCATGGTACGCCTGACGCGGCCCGAGGTGATTCTGACTTGGTTGCCAGGATTTTTCATTGGCGAAAACCACGGAGATCACCAAGCCGCTGGTGTATTGGCGACAGAAGCGTTTGATATAGCAGGCGATCCGTCGGTTTTCCCCGCTCAGCTCGCGGGTCCTGTCCGCATCAATGAAACGCTGCTTGAAGGCTTGCGGCCCTGGCAACCCAAGAAGATTTACTACTTCTCCGACGCCCAGGAGCAAGAGCAGTTCAAGAACAGCGGTCCGCTGTACCCGGTCACGGGGATTTCACCCGTGCGTAAGCTGCCCTATTGGCGGATCGCACTGGAGGCATTTGAATTTCATCTTACCCAATACCGCAGCTATATCGAAGGCTTGGGCAAGATGAACGAGCAACAGCTTGCGAAAGAAGGAGCGGACAACTGGTCCGATCCAGTGCAGCTGACTTTCGGCAAGTCGAACGTAGGAGGGAGTGTTACGGGCGATGTTTTCGAGGGGATCACGTCGGCGGAAGTTGCATTCGCACGCCGCGCAGAAGAAGCGCCGGAACTGCCGTCTGGCCTCTCTGTGGAACTTGCCGGTCCTTGGGGTTTCTATGAAACTTTCAGGCGTGCCCACGCCCTGCAACACCTGCCGCGGGCTGCTGTTCCGGAGATCGCGATAACGTCGGGCGCGACATTGCAGATTCCTCTATTTCTGCGCAACAACATGACCTCATCCAAAGAAATAGCGTTGTCGCTAACCGCGCCCGAGGGATGGGTCACCCAAAGCGGTATTGCGGGTTACATGCTACGGGCTGGAGATCAGTTGCCCGTTACTGTCACGCTAACT
Source organism: Terriglobales bacterium (assembly GCA_035601775.1). Lineage (GTDB taxonomy): Bacteria > Acidobacteriota > Terriglobia > Terriglobales > Acidobacteriaceae > JABDBE01. Next base: position 152,791 of record DATNNO010000117.1, read on the forward strand.
TCGCCAAAAACGGCTGAAGGCAAGGTGGACGAAATCGCTTGCCGCGCCCAAGCCGATGGACAAACTATCAGCACGATCAAATTGCATGTGCGACGACGGTCTGGAGGTCTGCCTCAATATTGAGAACTGCGACGCCGGAACGAACATCGGAAGCGCCAGCCGCGTCGCTGGAAACTACTACTTCTTCTTGCTGCCAAACGCGCCCAGGATTTGATTCACCGGATTCGCCTGCTGCGGCTGTCCTTTGGCGGGCTGCCCTTTCTGTCCAGTGAGTCCCCCTAAGATGGAGGAAGCGCCACCCAGGGGATTGTCCCCGGTGGGTATCAAGCCCTTCAGTTTCATTTGGGCCATTTTCTGGATATCGGGTGCAACCTTCGGATTCTGGAAAGTCCCGGTGACCGTTGCCGGTACTACAAGTTCTCCCTGGCTATTCGCCAACGCAGCACTCATGGAGCCACCAACACCCGCGCCACCCACCTTCTGGGTGAAGGCTTTGGACAGCACCGCAGTCAGTTGCATGTTAAGTGTCTGGCTGGCTAGGTTGGCGGTGCCGGTCGCGCCCACATTGCCGATGTCAAGAGTAGCTTGAAGATTGTTCGTCTGCGCGATTCCATTCTTCACCGGGATGGTGCCCGTCATTTTCAGAATGTTGGTGAAGCCCTGGTCTTTTTGTGCCGTTTGGCCAGAACCAATCATAGACAGGATTTGGTGGGAAATATCAACGCCGGAATAGCGCACGTTGTTGAAATTGACATTGATGGTGCCGTTCAGCGCCTTCACGAGCTGGTCCCCGCTGAGGGATTGCACCGCACCGGCGGCGTGCATGTCAACGCTGAGGTTTCCCGCGCCGGTAACCTTGTCGAGTGAGGTTACGCCGTAGGCCTTAGCCATGGCGAGCAGATCGGGCAACGCCGCTTGCGGAGCCTTCAGCGTGGCATCCACCTGGGGAGACTTAGACGTGTACTGCTTCAGGGAGAATTGCACCGCAGCCGTAGTTCCCCCGGAGGTGATGTTGAAGCTGTCGGAGTGGATTTCGGCGGGCGTCAGGGCTATGTTCAATGCCTTAACTTCGACCGGCTTGGCGATTTCTTTCCCTGAAATCTGGATGTCGCGTCCAGCCAAGGTTCCGTTCAATGCTGGCTTATCCGCAGATCCCTGCGCCTTTATATCGGCGTTGATTCGTCCATTGACGGTCGTGCCGGGAGCGAAGGCTATTCCGGCAGCTGCTGCCAGACGGGCGATTTCTGCGATCGAAACATCGCTGGCTTTCAGGCTCAAGTCGAGCTGTGCCGGCGTGGGCTTGTGGTTCATCGTACCGGTGACGAAAATGGGAGTCGGCCCCAACTTGATCGTACCCTTGTTGATCTGGAGCAGGTCATTTGGCAGGTCGTCGCTGACATCGTAGTCCGCGTTGATTGGATATCCCACCTCGATGCCGTGCAGTCGCGGCTTATCCAGATTCATTTGCCCATTGGCCGAGAGCTTCCCGTTCTCGCTGGCAATCTCCGTGTGTCCCGAGAGCACACCATCGGTATTGATCAGGGCCGGACTCTGCAGGAACTTCTGCAATCCCGCTATGCCGACGCCTTTTAAGTCCAGTGTGCCCTTGAATGGAGTGTTGACGGGGTTCGCGTGAGAGAGGGGGCCACCTTTGCCTTTTAAGCTCACTTCCTGGTTCCCCGAGCCGGGCAGGTGGACGGAAGCGTCAAGGTTGAACGGCGCGTCGGGGGCGAAGTCCATAAGCTTAAGATTGATGTGATCGTAGACAGTTCGCGGTCTGCGATCTTGCACGTCGGTGATTGCTACCTGTCCGTCCTTGATCGCCAGTTCGCCGAGAGAGAATGGCTGCTGGTTGGAAGAGGGCGCTGCAGCAGGCGCGTTCTGCCCGATGGTGGCGAAGTTCCAAACCCCCTGCGCATTCTTGATCAACTCGACGCTCGGACGTTCCAGAGTGAGCGAATCCACCTCCACGGATTTGCTCAGCAAGGGAAGCAGCTTGACGGATACGCTCAGCTCCTGGGTTTGGACGAACGCGTGGTTGGTGTTGAACTTCGGATCGTCGGAAATCGAGAGGTTGGCCACTCGAAAACGCAGCGGGAACAATCCCAAACTCATGTTGCCGAGCGTGACCTTGCGATCCAACTGCTGCTCGAGCTTTGCCTGAATCGTTCCTCGGTAGTCGTTAGGGTTGAACGCGGCTACGAACACGCCCACCGCAAGGACCATGACGACCACCACGATTCCAACAATAATTACGATTTTGCGCATGAAACCTCCCAAGACTAAGGCTGAGGGGAGTGTTAAGGATACTTCCCTGCGGCCGTTGCGGGACTGACAAGATTCAGCGATCGTGAGAAAGACGAAGGGCAGACTGGCCTGGCACAGCCCCGGACTGCTTAGATAGCGGTTCTCGCTAGCGGGTTGGTTGCTGTTATAGCTTTTTTTCAGACGACTGGGTGTTGCATCCTCTGTTGATATTCCTGTCTTCGGCGGTGCCAGTTTTCACTGGAGAGAATCCGGGGCCCGGCGTCGATCAACCTGGGCAACATTTCGAAAACCGATACTGGACTCCACTTCAACCCTTCCCGTGTCCGGTATCCTCTCCTGTTCATTTCTTCGGCAATGAAAGAATACGGGCCGTCGTGGATGATGAGCTCCATCATCGCAAACAGAGTCTCATTTTCGCTTTGGTCTTCCACCAGAGTTGGGGAATCGCTGGCCACTCGCAGGCCAAAGGGCGGATCTTCGTGGTCGCGCGCCTGCTTTCCTGTATTCTCGCTTTCGGGCACATCTCGTTCCCATTCGAGCGCAATCAGCGTCCAACCCTCATTTTGAAGCCTTTGAATTTCATCCCACGTAAGGTGGCCGGATGCAGACTGGCGGATACGCTCGGTTCGACCCATAGGGTTCCTCCTTCGCGACGGAAAAATAGCCCTGGAAGAACAGGCATGAGTTATGCCATCCAGCCGAGAATGTAACTGCTTGTTTTTCAATCGCGTCTATGACGCGAGAAACCAGAACTCAGCCTAAGAACGTCCGTTTGTGGGATTTTGCGTCCGAAATCGAAGACAGTCTGAGTGCATATGGCTTAAGTGAAAGGTCGCATTATTGTGATAGCTTGAACTCGACCTTTCGGACAGCGCCGACGAGTCGCCAGTTGTCGGACAGCGAGCAGCATTTCCGGGCCGGAGTTCCCAACTTCCGGATTGCCGACCATCCGGGAGTTATCCCACGGGCTTCTTCGGTAAACCCGGGACAGGGCAAAGGTTCTAGATCGGACACACTCGTGCCGCAGCCGTCTTCGTTGACTAGCGGATGTCGCGTCCGTAAGATGAAGCGCGCAACTGGTTGGAGTTTCGCGGGACGGCTAGTTAACGAACCATCATTCGATGTACCTTGGTTTGCTCAGCCCCAACCGCCCGTGCGCCGCACTTTCGGCTTAAATCAGGAGACAAGTGTCTAGGATTCAGACAGTCTGCTCAACGTATGTTACTGATATGCGAGAGTGATGATGAACCATGAGGAATTCATTTGACACCGCGCGAAAAGGTGATAGTCTCCGCCCCAGGCCACGGAAGTTCCTAAATCCATTGCATACTTCGAGGGAGAAATCCCATGCTCGTTTCCCGCAGCCCTCTGATTTTTGTTCTCACGCTCCTGTTCATTCCCACGCTGGTCAACGCCGCAAAGCCCGCGTCCAAACCGCAGGAAGTTTTTGCGCCTTATTGGACTGCCGAGGCGGGCTGGGAGACGGAGCTGCAGCTGAAAAACAATTTAGCGGCTGGACCGCTCACGGTGACGCCGGTTCTGCGTCTGGCCTCGGGGCAGGAAATTGCACTCGATCCGGTCACCATTCCCTCGAATGCATCGGTTTCGGTGTGGGTGAACGAAGCTCTGCTGAAGCACTCGGCCGGGTTGCTGAATCAGCCGGGATCGTATGGATCGGTTGCGTTCCGCTTCACGTCGTTCAATGCCAGGAACCTATATGCGTCGGCGGTACTCTCCCTGCATGGAGGGCCCATCGGGTTTCAGATCAACGCTTACCCGGCAGCCGGCTCCGAGGCGTGGCCGCGTGCGGCCCTCGCGGGCAGCCGGGAAGGCATTTGGTGGCAGCCTCGCCCGGTCGAGCTTGGTCAAGCCGAGAATGATGTGCTGATCCTCAGCAACAGCTCGGACAGAACTCTGGCGGGAACCCTGTGGCTGTCGGACGCGGCGGGCAAGCGCTGGAGCCAGCGGCTATCTCTGGCGGCACATCAGACGCGGCGCCTGAATGTCCGTGAGCTGGTTGGCGCGGCCGGCCTGAGCGGGCAATACGGCGGCATCCAGTTCGAGGTTCCGGCGAATGCGGGGGCACTCGACAGCGTCCATTTGATGTACGATGAAACTGCCAAGTCCTCGGCGTCTTTGAAGATGTTCAGCCACGACCCGGGCGCGACTTTGCAAGAGCGAACCTGGGCGGGCAACAAACAATGGACCATGTGGGCGCCAATGCTGGCCTTGCGCACTCCCGATCCGGCTGCGGGTCTGCCAGCACGAACGAAGTTGCAGCCAACAATTTTTGTACGCAACACCACAGCCAAGAAGCTTTCCGCCAGCATCACAATAAGCTGGCGTGGAGACTCGGGCCGAGGTCAGGCCAAATTGCCGGAACTGTACCTGGCTCCTTTTGCTACGCAGCAATTACAGATTGGTACGATGCAGAAGCAACTGGGCATTCCCGATGACGCGCATTGGGCGCTGGTCACGCTGACCAGCCCGGCGTCGCCGGATGATCTGATCGCCGTTGTATCGAGCCATGACCGTACCGGACGTTACAACTTGGAGACGCCCTTCTCGGACAATCTAGGCGGCCACTTTGCGGGTGGCGAATGGCAGGTGGATGCTACCCACAACGCTTTGGCGGCGGTGACCAACGGAGGCATTCGCGCCACCGACGCCCTGCTGACGCTGCATTATGATAACGGGAAGAAGAAGTACGAGATGCAGCAGACCATTCAACCCGGCGATCAGATGTGGGTCAACTTCGCGGATCTGATCCGCAACCGCGTGCCGGATCGCAAGGGCAACGTGCTGCCTGTGGACGTGATCGCTGGCACCTACGATCTACAAGACCTCAATCCCTCTCCGGGGAGTCTGATGCAAGGCAATCTGGCCCTGGACCACACCTGGGGATTTCAGGCCTCACCCCCTGGGCCTACTTGCTGTGCCACCAATGTGGTTTTCAACCCAACTTTTGTGGACCTGCCGGTCAATATCTTCGACTCCCTGGAGGCCGACGGGACCAATGTGTGCTCGGGCGACCAGACCAACGTCTCCGGAGAGATCACCGACTGGTGGAGTACCGATCCCCCCATTGCCCAAGTGACTACGCAGAAAGTGCAAGGCGTGGCACCGGGTTTGACCGAGGGCCACGGGAAGGGATTGTTCTTGGAGGGCCAGGGCAGTAACTGTGCCTTGCGGTGGGTGTATATACAGCTTCCGGTCACGGTGCAGGTGCCGACGTCCGCCACGATCATCGACAATGTTGTGGCTACCGCAAAAAGCGTTTCAAGCAAGGAGATAGGGGCTTGTCATATCGAACAGTTTGGGGCATATCATGCGCTGGCGGAGATTTCGCAAAAGGCAGACGTAGCCATCGGTGTGGACGCTGTTCAACCCGAGGAGGAGCCGACTATAGTCTTGGATTTTCCGGGTGGAACGGTTTCAGACCTACTCAACATGTTTGTATCCCAAGCCCCAGACTATCAATGGCAGGAAGGGAGGGACGGGACCCTCCACGTATCACGCCGCGACGCTCACGTTTCGCTATTAGATGTGGCTATGTCTTATCGGGGAGCCCACGACAAGACTAGGCAGGAAATCTCGCAAGACATTTCCAACATACCAGAGGTTTCCGCGTGGCTGAATTCGAATCATTGCCCCCGTGATCAGTTCAGCCATGGTGGGGAATTTAGAAGCCACAATGATCCTATTTCAATAGGGAGTGGTCTTCTAACTGTTGAGCAATTGCTCGATGAGGTTGCCCTCAAGTCAGGTGCAAACTACTGGGCAGTTCTACGGACCCCGGCGAGCAGGCCCTGTCGGGTGACCCTAATTCTCTAGGGGAGCTGTGCTATCCGAGCACCGGGCCTGGGCGCGTGGCCGTTGTTGTGCAGGGCAGAGGAACTGAGTAGCAGCACGATTCGTTGACAGTTACGTGATCGCAGTAATATCCGAGGCTCTGGACAATGGAAGCTGATCCGACATGCACCGTCTGGTTCGCATCGGTCGGCCCACCCTTCACGCAGACGTTGTTAACCCTGCAGACGGTTGAGCAGACTGAGAGGCCGGCATGCCGCATAGCATTACAGGCGAGCCCGCGCGGCCATCACGAAGCAGGAGTCCGCGTGGCGAGACTGGTTATCGAGCCAACCAACGCGGACCCTGATCTTCATGAAACGTACTTCATGAAACGATCTTCATGAAACGATCTTCATGAAACGTACAACGGCTCTGTCGCGCTCGTCACTGCTCGACAGGACCTTTCGAGCGCAGGACGAACTCGACGTGGCGCTCCCGGTTCACACGAACGGTTTCGTAAAGATCCATCGTCTCCAGCGCGACCAGCTTTTGCTCTCCGCTCTGGCTCACACAATGGAGTTGTCCAGCTTCTACCCAGTAGTCATGAGCCAGCCAAGCAGCGCCGCCCTTGAGAACGATGACCGTGGACGGCTGCTCTGTCCGCTGCAGCTCTGCCGGAGGCTGCACGAAATTAGCCGGCTGCAGGGTCGCGGTTTGCTCTCGCGGCGCTGTGGATGCTGGTCTGTAGACCCGGTACGAAGAAGCGTCGTAGCGGCTTGGCGCGGCCCACGGCGGCATGGGAACAGAGGATCTAACTGGCAGTCCAACCTCTATGTCTTCCATGAGTCGCAGGGTAAGCCGGGCTTCGCCCTTGAAGGCTGGAAACGGCCCGCGGGCGGGCAAAGTGAATATCTTGACCGGCCAGAAAACAGGAATCGCCCAGAGAACGGCGTCCCTTTTCGGGTGGCCGCGACCGTGGACCTTCCCTTCCGCGTCGACTTTCAGGTGAGGCGCCGAAACCACTTTCGCCGAAAGCGGGATGACTTGGGCACCGGGCAGGATGATGCGATCAAAATCCATCTCGATCCATCCCTTGCCCACAAAGTGTCCGGGATTTTGATAGTCCTGGAGGTGGCCACTCAGTTCCGCGCCTCGAGGAAATACCGAATGCCCGAAGGCCGCCACGTGACTGAGATAGCAAAGCACAGGATCACCGACCTGCGCGGTTTTGGCAGAGAAGTTGGGTTCATCTAAGGTGCACTGCAGAATGGTCCCGGCGGGGATGATCTCATCGCTAGTCGCAGCTCGTGCTGCGATGTTGGCCGAAACACACAACAGAAGGAGTGTTAGAGGGAAAGACTTTCGGGTCATGCGGGCGTCTCCTCGTGAGTCTTCGTTAAGGAGCGCGCCCCATACGCGACAGCTACAAGCGGGAGAATCTTATCACGAGAACGTCGCAACGACCAAGATTAAATGGGCTGCGGAAATCCTTTGCTGCGAAGTTTCCCATCTTGACTCGCGAAGGTCTTTAACGGTGGCTAAGGTCATACACCACAGCGAACGATGAGGCCCCGATGTTGAGCATGGGTGTAATCCGTTCGAGTTGATGGTGACCAGTCTTGTGGAAATAGTAGCTGAGCCCGATGATTCCCGCAGTTTCGCCTGCGAAATTAACCACTAACCCCGCCGTGCTGCCGCTGAAAAGGCGGGTCACGGGGTTTAGTTCTTTCCCGCCATTTTGCAGGTTGGCCCGAGTGACCGCGAAGTCCGCGGCACTTAGAGCGGCAACCGTCACGAACAGAGCCCGATTTTCGTTGTCCCAAAACCTATGGTGGCTGGGCGCTTCGGGTAGGGTATTGGCGACGACCGGCGAAGCGGCCACAGCGCCAGAATTGGCGGGACCTGGGCTAACCGGACCTGGGCTAACCGGACCTGGGTTACCCGGAGCTGGGTTAACCGCACTAAAGCTAAGCGGGCCATCGTTAAGGGTGGCTATGGATACTCCTTGAGCCAACGCAGTCCCACTCAGGAGCGCAAAAATAATCAGGCCCATTGCATTTCTGTAACACATTGCAGACAAATAACTTATGCGCATAAATGATTGGTCCGTCGCTTTTCTTAGCTGTCGACTTCCCATCCCATATATCGCAATTGCGCAGCCCATGGGGTGAGCTCCGTGGATAGAACTTACTGCCTCAAATTCAGCGATTTAGACGGCTTTCAGAAAATGGCAGCCGGGAGGAAGTGTGCAAACTCTTGCACATCGAAGGGTGAATTTGCAGCCGCACCCTTTTTCGGCTCTGGCATCGGAATCGTCGAGGATGGTTTGGGGGATTGTTTGCCGGAGCGTACGCGCGAAGAACGTTTCCGGCGCGGCGCCCCGCCCTCACAGACAGGAATAATGCGGACAAATGGCTGAGGCTCAATCAGGGAGCAAATCGATTCTGGCGATACGTGCGCGGCAGGGAATCGAGAACTTACAATACCGTACAATCACGGAACTATAGCCTGCACCTCGTTAGAGTAGACGCTCTCTTGGTCGTTGGAATCGACTGCGGTCGTCACGTAATAGTACGTATCTCCGTTCAGCACGGAGGCGTCCGTATAGATGGTGCTTGCGTTCAGCACAGAATTAATCTTACGGTAGGGTCCGCCCGAGGTTTTGCCGCGATGGACGTTATAGCCAATGACATCTTCCGAGGTGCTGGCGTTCCACAAAAGATCGACGCTGTGCGCGTGCTGGGCTCCGCCGATGCCGGTCAGACCTTGGATAGTAAGCGACTCTCCGGCATAAGTTAAAAAGGAGAGAATAGCAGACACGGCGCCATCGGCCTGGGGTGTGAATGTAACTGTATAACCCTGACGCCCCCCGGCTGGAACGGTGAAGGGGAATGACAGCCCACTGAGGGTAAATTCCGGACTGCTGATGGTTGCGGAAGAAATCGTCACCTCCGAATCGGAAGCGATGAGAGTGCCCCGTTGATCTGCGTTCGATCCCACCGATACAGTGCCAAAGTCAATCGTTGCCGGATCAAGGGTAAGCTGGTCGTGATCTGTCCCCATCCCCCTCAGCCCTAACGTCAGAATCGGTTTCGCGCTACTCGAAACGTCCGAAGCGAACGAAATACTTCCGCTGGCGTCACTACCGGATCGCGGCGCAAAGACGCCGCTGAACGTATATCTCTCTCCCCGCGCCAGGGTCAAGGGTACGTGCAACCCGCTCAGGGTGAAGCCGTCTCCCTTAGTGATGGCTTGGAACAACGTGATACTTGAATTGCCCAAGTTGGTAATTGTGACAGTCCGGAGCTTTCGCCGGCCGACAGCGACTTTGCCAAAACCCAGATTCGCGGGTGTAAGGATTAAGTGTTCTGTTCTCGCATTGGGCGACGCCGGCTTGGGGGCGATTACGTCAGCGGCTCCTGCGCGGGGCATTGATACGAGCAGGATCAGGATCACTGCTGGAGAAAGCAGGGATCTAGACATTGCGCCGGGGAGTCGCATAACACGATTGTTGAGATTTCTGGATCAATAGAAAAGGTCTGAGTAGTACATGCGGAGCTCAAACGTTGACCTCGAGCCCTTCTCAAAACCACACAAGATTAAGAAAATAGACGACTCTGAGAGAAGGTGCGGGATTTCCTGGCCGCGCGCAAGACTAGGGCGGGGGAATCACAGCCGGCGTCTGATTGGAGTAGGCGCTCTCTTCGTTACTCGAATTGACCGCCGTCGCTACGTTAGTAATAGGTGGTCCGTCGACACCGATTAGCATCGGGGCCAGGTCGCAGAAGCAAACTCACACCATGAGGAAACCTAACTGCGCTGCGCAGTCGTCCCCTCTCCAAAAGGGCAAGCATCGTCGCTTCAGCCTGCAATATCCGGTCGACGTGAAAGTTCACTCTGCTGACTTGATCGTTGAGCTCGACGCCGTGAGCAGCAATATCAGCATCGGTGGACTGCTACTGGAAACCTCTTTCCCGATCCCGCAGCATACTCCAGTGAGTTTCATTGTGACTGTCCGGAGTGCTCAGGTTGTCCGCCCCATTCAATTCGTGGGCGAGGGTAAAGTAGTGAGGGTTGACCCGCAGGCAGCGCAGGAAGTGTTCGCGATCGCGGTTGAGTGTGCGCGACCGATCACTCGGATCGATCACTATCTCGAAGCCACAGGAAGTTGAGCCGTCAGGCCGTCCTCCTACCTCGGACTCTCTCCGGCGGACCCGGCGTTCTCAACCGCAGGGACCACGATGGCCTGAATGTTCTGGCCAGCCATCATCTTCTGAAAATCGGTCAGGTCGGTCTTTTGGATTTCCGCCCAATGCGCGATGGAAATGTCTGCCTGCTTCTTCAGCTTCTCGAAGACTTGATATTCGGCCTCAGTGGGAGCGGAATCGGTTCCGACCCCGACCGCCATTGCCAAGCCGGATAGTTTGCTATCGACCCTCTGAGAATAAGCCAGCGAATCTTCGTTGGACTTGATGTTCATCTGGGCCAGATCGTCACGCACCGAAAGCAGCTTCTTATCCAGTTCGGCGGCGGCCGTGAGCATCGGCTTGACCGTGCCATTATCCGGCAGCCGCTTTCTCACTCCGTCCATTTGCGCGCGCACGTCCTGAATCTGGTTCACCGCGTCGTAAACCCGGCTAAGTTCGTCTCGCACATGAATGAGCAGACCAAATTGCTTTTGCAGATCGGCCTGAGACACATTGGCCCGGGGATCCGCCGTGACCTCGAGGGGCACGGTCTGATTCTTTCCATCGACTGTCAAACGGACCTGGTATCTTCCCGGCAACGCCAGAGGACCTCGGCTGCCGTCTTTATATTCCCAGAGATAGTAATCGGGCACGCGGCTGCTCCCTGTGTGGCGCAGGTCCCAAACGAAACGATTGAGCCCGGCTTCCGGCTTGATCTGTTTTTCCGGCTTCTTATCCTCTGGAGTTAGAGGCTCTTCTAACGCTTCGGTCTTGCTGCTGGAGTATTTTCGAATCACGCTGCCAGCGGAATCGAGTATCTCGAGGGTGGTTTCGCCCTTCGGTTTCTGTTTGAGGAAATAGTAAATCAGCGCTCCCGCCGGAGGATTCTCACCAACCAGCACGGGCTTGGGAGGTTCTTCGCTCGAGTTCTGGAACCGCATGGCGGTTGCGGGAGTGTAGAGGTGTACCTCCCGGCTGGCAATCTCATCGCTGTATTGCCGTAGCGGCGAAACATCGTCGAGGACCCAGAATGCGCGCCCATGCGTGGCCAGCACGAGATCGTCATTCTTTACCACCAGGTCGTGGACAGGCGCCGTGGGCAGATTCAGTTGAAGCGCGCGCCAGTCCGCGCCGTCATTGAAAGACACATACACGCCAGTTTCGGTACCCGCGTATAGCAGGCCGCGTTTCTTGGGATCTTCGCGTACGGCGCGAGCGAAGGTGTTTTCCGGAATCCCCTTGGTGATCTTCACCCACGTCTTGCCGTAGTCGTTGGTCTTGTAAATATAAGGACGCATGTCGTCCGACTGATGCCGATCCACCGCTACGTAGGCTGTCCCGGCATCATGCGGCGAAGCATCAATCTGGCTGATGCGGCTCCAATCCGGCAAGTCCTTGGGCGTGATGTTGGTCCAGTTCTTTCCCCCATCGCGGGTGATGTGGATGAATCCATCGTCGGCGCCAACCCAGATCAGGCCCTTTACCAGCGGTGACTCCGCCACCGCGAAAATCGTATCGTAATACTCGGTACCGGAGTCGTCCTTGTCGATGGGACCACCGGAGGCCTGCTGCTTACTTTTATCGTTGCGGGTGAGGTCGGGGCTGATAGCTTCCCAATGCATGCCGCCATCCGTGGTCCTAAACAGACGCTCTCCGGCGTGGTAAAGCGTATTGGGATCATGCGGTGAGACCAAGATCGGAGCGGTCCACTGGAAACGGTGCTCCAGCGTCGCGGCCCCGCCGCCATCGCTTATCTCGGGCTGCACAGCGATATTCTTCGTCTGTCCGTTACGTTTGTCGAAGCGGGTGATCACACCTTCGTACTCGCCCGCGTACACAATATTAGGATCCGGCGGATACGGGGCAATGTAGCCCGCCTCTCCACCTCCTACTGCGTACCAATCGGCACGATCAATCGAGCCGTCATCGCTGCGACTAGCAATCGCAACCGAGCCCAGGTCCTGCTGCGAGCCATACAGATAGTAGGGCGTACGAGCGTCGGTGATCACGTGATAAAACTGCGCCGTCGGCTGGTTGTCCTGGCGCGTCCAGGTCTTGCCACCGTCCAGGCTCACCGTGACGCCGCCGTCGTTGGAGACGATCATGCGGTTCGGATCCTTGGGATCGATCCACATGCCGTGATTGTCCCCGTGCGGAACCTTCACCTTATTGAAGGTGTGCCCACCATCGCTCGATTTGTAGAAGTCCACATTGGCGATGTAAACGACATCGGCAGATTGCGGGTCCGCGATAATGTGCATGTAATACCACGCACGCTGCCAGAACGCGCGATTATTGTTCAGCAACTGCCAAGTCTCGCCGCTATCGTCTGAGCGGTAAAGACCACCCTCCGGCGCCTCGATCAGCGCGTATACACGATCGGAATTGGCAGCCACCGCGATGCCGATGCGGCCGTAAGGTCCCTTGGGCAGGCCGTGCTCTTCCAGCAGCTTCCATGTGCTTCCGCTGTCGTTCGAGCGATAAAGTCCGCTACCGGGCCCGCCGCTGGAAAGCCCCCACGGCGTCCGCCGCGCTTCCCATAACGATGCGAAAAGAATATGAGAATTGTGGGGATCGAACGCAATGTCGATTCCGCCCGTGTTCTCGTCCTTGTACAGGACCTTCTCCCAGGTCTTGCCTCCGTCGGCAGTGCGGAAGATCCCGCGCTCGGTATTGGGGCCGAAAGGATGGCCCAGCGCAGCCACATAGGCGACGTCCGCATTCTTGGGATCGACAATCACCTTGCCAATCGCCCGAGTGTCGCGCAGGCCAACGTTTTTCCACGTCTTCCCTCCATCCACCGTCTTGAAAATTCCATCGCCATGCGAGATGTTGCCCCGAATACACGCCTCGCCCGTGCCCACGTACACCACATTCGGATCCGAAGGAGCAACGGCCAAGCTTCCAATCGAAGAGACGGTCTGCTTGTCAAAAACCGGAGCCCAGGTCATCGCCCCATCGGTGGACCTCCACACCCCTCCGCCGGTCGAGCCAAAATAGTACGTGTTAGGATCCCCAGCCACGCCCGAAGCAGTCAGAGACCGCCCGCCTCGAAACGGCCCAACCAGCCGGTACTTCATGCCCTTGAATTGGGGGTCTTCCTTGTCGTCGGCGGAGGAAGTCTTTTGTGTGACGGTTGGCTGTTCGGCAGATTTCTTGTCTTCTTCTGTTTTGCTGTGTGCGAAGCTTGTACTCGCAACCGATAGTAATAGAGCACCTACGATCCACGCAGTTCGACCGACCGTCGGCTTGCCAAAGTTCATTGAGTTCATCTCCCGGAAAAAGTGGAAACCTTAGTTTACCGCCTGGAATCGTCTGGCGAAAGGGCGCACCGGGGGAACGCAGGTAATGACTGCAAGAATGACATGACCGAAAGGCTCATCGGTGGGCAAGCGTGACGCTCACCTAGCGAAGGCCGACTTGTACCCTTACGCCTTCTTCTTTCCCTCGAGCATTGCCTGCGCGGCTCGCAACTCCTTCCGCTTGTCAGGATCGACCACGGGGTAGGCCAGCTTCAGATCCTCCATCGTTTCCACGATCGCCGCCGCCACAGCTAGACGAGTAAACCATTTGTTGTCCGCTGGTATCACGTACCAGGGCGCCTGTGGGCTCGCCGTATGGACGATCATGTCCTCGTACGCCTTCATGTAATCATTCCAGCATTCACGTTCCCGCACATCGGCCGGGGAGAATTTCCAGTTCTTTTCCGGATGCTCCAGCCGTTCCAGGAAACGCCGCTTCTGCTCCTTCTTCGAAAGATTGAGAAAGAACTTGCGGACCACAATTCCATTGCGCGACAGATAACGATCGAAGCAATTTATGTCCTGAAAACGCTCCTTCCAGATGTCCTTGGTCAACAAAGACGGAGGAATTCTTGAATTCTTCAGCAATTCCGGATGAACCCGAACCACCAGCACTTCTTCATAATAAGACCTGTTGAAAACACCGATCCGGCCCCGCTCGGGGACCCGCCGCAAGGTACGCCACAGATAATCGTGGTTCAGTTCCTCCACCGACGGAGCTTTGAACGAATACACCTGGACGCCTTGCGGATTCACACCCGACATCACGTGCTTGATGACGCCATCCTTGCCGGCCGCGTCCATGGCCTGAAAGATGAGCAACACGCCCCAGCGGTCCTGGGCATAGAGCTTGTCCTGCAACTCGGCCAGCGAAGCGATGCCCTGGGTTAGAAGTTGCTCGGCGTGCTCCTTGGAGTGAATTTTCCCCGTATCACCGGGATCAAAATCCTTCAACCGAAACTTCGTGCCGTCCTCGACCTGATAGGGCTTCACCAGATTGCTTGCCCAACTCATTCCCAGCCTCCATCCGCAGTCTACATCACACCGTCAATGCAGGCGCGGGCGTCCCGCCCTGCGCTAGTACCTGAAATTCGGTTGCCTGGGGTCATGAGGTGGTGTAAGCTCGGAGCAATCTTTTGGGCTCCCGTGTCAACCAGGAGGGTCCGCCATGACGTTCGTCACCCCTAAGTCTCCTCGGCGTTTTCTCAGGAACCCCGGGAATTCCACGTACGACATAAATACCGGATGCGCAGGCTCTCAGGACGAGGGTGCGGAGGTTAATATAATTGACAAGACCGGCACTGAGGATGATATGACATATCCTGCCGTCATTCCTTGTGTCGATCACCCCACCCTGACCGACCGCATTGAAGGGGCCGGCGGGCTTAACTGGAGGTACTACGCCAGTCAGACTAACGGCATCTGGACGGCGCCCAACGCCATTCAGCACATATGTGAGCCCCTCGGACCGCCCGCCCAATGCGCGGGCTCCGACTTTACCAGCCACGTGGTGACCGGGGTTAACGGCCCAGGACAGATACTGAAGGATCTCGGCGCCGACGGTTCGGGAAACTGCAATCTGCAGCCGGTTTCGTGGGTGATTCCCGATGGCACCTGGTCCGATCACGGAGGGCCATCCCTTGGCTACGGGCCCGCCTGGCTCTCCGCCATTGTGAATGCGGTCGGTGGCGTCTATTTCGACAGCAATGGCCAGCACTCGACCCGGTGCAACTTCTGGAACAACACCGCCGTCTTCATCACCTGGGATGATTGGGGCGGCTGGTACGACCACATCGTGCCGCCTATCGTTCCGCTAGGCAGCTCACAATTCGGCGCTGGTTACCTATACGGGTTCCGCGTACCACTGATCGTTGTTTCCGCGTACACCCAGGCAGGGACAATCTCTGGTCCGGCCACCGGATTCAACGCAGACTTCTGCAAGCCAGACCATCAGACCAGCATTTACTGCCACGATTTCGGCAGTATCCTGGCGTATACCGAACACAACTTCCAGCTGCAGCCGATTGACCAGCGTGGCACAGGCTACGCCGACAAATGGGCCATGGATGCCCAATATATCGGCGGCAACGTTCCGCTCTCGGAGTTCTTTACGCTGACGACGGCCCGGCAGTTTCAGGTGATTCCTGGCCCGGTGCCGGCAAGTTGCTTCATCACCCCAACCAGCAGTTGTTTTCCGGGATACACAGGCCCGGTAGACCCGGACAACGATGCCAACGAACAATAGCTCCCGTCCAGATTTGTGCCAATCGGGTACTGGGGGTTGCTCACCCCTGTACCCGAGTAAAGCGCCTCAGTGAGGTGATTAGCGATGCGACACAACGTTTCCGTTCTTTTTGGCAAGTGGTCTGCGCATGTTGCCCTTAGTATGGTGCTGGCGAGTGCCTCCTTGGCATCCAGCTTCAAAGTAATCTACAGTTTCGGGTACAACAGCCCCCAAGGGTCCGTGCCCTTCGGCGACCAGTTGGTCTTCGACGCGAAGGGCAATTTGTACGGTACTACGTCTGGGGGAGGAAATCTTAACTCGTGCCACCCCCAGGGCTGCGGTACCGTGTTTGAGCTGAGCCCCTCGTCGAAGGGCTGGACGGAGACCGTTCTCCACCAATTCGACTGGTACAACGACGGAGAGGGTCCTTACTACAATCTTGTTCTTGACCCGCAGGGAAATCTATACGGAGTGGTCACGGCTGGGCCACCCGGATATGAAGGCGCGGTGTTCGAGTTGTCTCCGGGGTCAGTCGGCCAGTGGACTGAGACGATCCTCTGGAAGTTCGCTGGCGGAAAAACACCGCATTCCGGGTATGTTCGCGACTCGGCGGGCAACCTGTACGGCAACAGTGACTTCACCGACGAGCTATCACCTCTGCCGGGTGGGCAATGGAAGGATCGCACAATTGCCAAAACAGGTTCGCCCGCCACTCTCACGCTGAAAGACGGCAATCTATACGATGCCGCGGGGGGCCTCGGCAAGTACAGCCTCGGAATGGCTTACGAACTCACGCCCGCCCAGGATGGCAGTTGGCAGCAGATCGACCTCTATGACTTCAAGGGCAACATAGGCGGCGGCAGCGATGGAGCTGGTCCCTCGGCTGGCGTGGTGTTCGATAGCAAAGGGAACCTCTATGGTGCAACCGGCAGCGGCGGCACCTACAGCAACGCCTGCTGGCAATATGGCGGCGAGTTCGGCTGCGGTACGGTGTATAAGCTGACCCCCACCACCCATGGCCAGTGGAAGGAAACTGTGTTGCACCGCTTCAAGTACGCCAACGATGGTTTCGGTCCCGGCAACACTCTAACCATCGACAAGGCTGGGAATCTTTATGGTGTAGCTGCCGGAGGGATCAACGGCTACGGCATCCTGTTCAAACTGTCTCCTGGCACGAACGGCAAATGGAACTACAGCGTGCTGCACCGCTTCACCGACGCCAAGGACGATGGCGCTTGGCCTGACACAGTCATGGTCTTTGACAAGCAGCAGAAGCACCTCTACGGCACCACCGAATACGGCGGCACCTACAACAGCGGCACGGTCTTCGAGATCACCCCGTAGCAGTCCGGATATGTGATTTGCGCTAAGTCGGTTGCCTCGTGCCCCACACTTTTCGCGTCCTTTGCGCGCTTTTCTTCTTGACGAAGTGCTTCAAGTAAGATAATCTTATTTAAAGTATATTATCTGCAAGGTAATAGTCGGTCTTTGACAATCCGACACAGGCGATTGCGTGGCTTCTCCGCAGCCCCCAAGCCCAGTTCCAAAACGGACCGCGAGCCCGCCGCGTACCCGCCGTAACTCCCATGTTCTCTAGATTTTGCGTGTAACTCCTGTAAACTCAAAGATCTAGCACATAGTGAGAAATTAGATCCTTTGTTTTCTAGATTTTGCACACGATAGGGGGAGGGGGGTACCCGGTACTAAACAGTAAACCCCGTCCCAATGTGGGAAAAAGCGCAACGGCTCAGCGCGACACTCTGCGGAGAATATCGCGGTTCATTGCGTTTCTGGTTACTCCGCGGGGTTACTCTCCTAAACTTTAGTGCTACGTCTATGGCCCGTTCGGGCGTTGCACTACTGGTGCGGGCTTGCTACCTTGACGACATTGAGTCTCCCCTCAGGTGCTGTGACGCATCTTCTTGGGGGTGAGTCTATGAAACTCGTTCATCTGTGTTACGCGGCGTTGGGGTTTGCGGTGGCTCGCTGGATCTTTAAGCGGGAGCCGATGCCGCTGGCTGATCCGGTCACTCGGTTCCGCTCTTCTGGCTTGCTGTAGGCTGTTTTCGGTCTCATGGGCGTGCGGTTGCCCCGTTCGCGCGGCTACTTCGTCCCGCACGCCCGTGTTTTTTCACTCCACGCCCTTGCTCTCCTCTAAGGTTCTACGACCAACGTTCCTCCCTCCGTGCTGATTCCTCAGCCGGTTTCTGACTACAATTTGCCTTAGGGAGAACGTCCGTTCTCGCCGGCGAATCTTCATGCGTCATAAGTGTTATCTCGGCGTCTTTCTGGTTTTTCTGGGGATGACGCTTCCAGTTTGTGCGGCCGCCCAATCGGACGACGGAGTATCGCTGGGCGATCTGGCGCGCTCCCTGCGCCAGAACAAACAGCCAAAGGAACCAGCAGCACTCACGGTCGTCGATAATGACAATCTTTCCCAGGTGATCGATGAGGTTGAAAACCACCGCCTCAGAGGCAACCCATTATTCTCCTTTGACGGCGCGGGAAGGAACTACCAGATGACTTCACCCGACGGAACCTGCAGCCTTTCGTTCAATGCCAACGCCACCGCGCTGCTCTCCTCTCCATTCGTGTCGCAGGATCTCCCGCAAAGCGAACTCGCGAAGCTGGACGGTCCCGCGAACATTCATGGAGACACGCTGGAGGTCTCGGTGTACAACGCAACCTCGTGGAACCTGAGAGAGATCACGGTGGGCCTGACCATCGTGCGCCGCGCCGATCCGAGTGCCGCGGACTACGGGACCGCGAAGCTGCTACCCGCCGTCGCCGGAGATTCGGTCCCGGCCGAGAAACGTTCTGACTTGACGCTGCTGCTCCACCTGAAAGGCTCGACCGGTCCATTCGCGACGACTGTCTATCGGGAAAAGCTCGACGCAAACCTGGATGATGGCCAAGAGTGGCATTGGGCGATTGTAGAGGCTAAGGGAATTCCTGCGGTCCCAGTCCCGAGCGGTTCCACGCATGCACAGCGATAGTTGCTGGATTCGCTCGGTCGACGCTGCCGATCGCATTTTGGCCCTTGGTCTTGCCACTGATGATCGGCCTGTTGGGAACGGTCTCGTAAGCGTGGCCGGTTCCGCCCTTCGTCGGCTACACCTGCACTCTCCCTCCGCCGCACCAGCGGCTTCGTTCTCACGGCCTACTCGGAAGGAACTCTGCGTTAGGTTAGCGCTTGGCATGTTTCGCCTGGTGACTACGGTATTTCGACCGCGCCGTTCTTGGAAGACAGTTGCCCTTCCGCATCCCGGACAACCACCCGGACCAAATAGCTTCCCGGTTTCACATCAAAATTTGTCTTCATGGTGATCCCCGAGTTCAGCAGGTGTGCCAGCGTCGCGTCCTTCAGACGCAAAGTGACGATCTTCTGATTGCCCTGAAGAAAGTTTCCATTCTGATTGAACAGAGCGGAAACGAATGTGAGTTCATCGCCGTTGCGGCCCTCTGCCTTGCGGAAGCGCAGACGCCGTGCGTCCATGTGCGCAAGCACCGTGAGCTTGGCCTCCGTAGCGCTGGCTTTGAAAAACTGAGTGCGGAGATCGAACGGAAGGTCGTGCAGTTCTTCCTGCGAGAACATCGCATCTTGAATTTCCTGTTTGGCCTGCTCGGATGGATCTTCAATGTGTTTGGGAGCGTAGTAGCCCCGGCGGGCTTGTAGGCTCATCTTTTCCGGGCCCTTGAGGGTGACCGTCAGAGCATGAAAACTGCCATCAAGCTTAAGATTTTGAGGCGAAAAGCCCAGCACGTAAGAGTATTCAGGGGTTTCGGCAACCCGCCGGAAGCCTTCGTCAAAATCGTTGTTGTTGTGGAAGAAAGTACCGCCGGTGCCGTCAGCCAGAGCGGCGAGCAGGTCGGCGTTGGCGGAAGCGGCCGCAGTCTGAATCAATAGCTTTCCGTCGGTCAGAAATGAATTATGCGCATGGGTACTGACCTCTCCATACGAAACAATAGTGTACAGCCCGCGGGCGTCCAGTGCGCTGATGACCACTTGCGAGTGGACCGCACGATCGATGATGTCCATGTATTCGTATTGCAGCTCTGGAGTGATGAACCCGGGGGAAACCAGGATGACGCTTCGCTGACCGGGCATCCTGGAAAGGTTGCGGACTACATCCTTCAAAGCACCGAGGGCGATTTGACTTTCCTGCTGGCCAGCACTCAATACGCCACGGGCGACGGCGGCTGCGAGCGCCGCGTTATCGCCGAGCGGTAAGGTTTGTCCACTCGGAAGGATTCTTGCAGGCGCGCAATCAGCTGCTTCCTGGACCGCAATCCTGGTAGCTTCAACATCGTTCCTGTTCGCGATCAGATCTGCCTGGTAGTAACTGATGTCCGGGCAATCGTTATCACCCCTCTTGGATATGGGATGCGGTTGCAGTTTAAGCAAAGTTGCTTGCAGCCTGGAACGGTCATCGGTGAAGTCAACCGCGGTTAGACCAGACGTGGTGAAAATGGCGGCCCGATCGGTTGGCCGCAGAGAGGCAAGATGTTTCACGGCAGCGTCGCTGGCGTGCGCGAGATCGCCGAACGCGAGGTGCACATCGTCGAAGAGATAAGCGACATAGCGCTCGGGAAGGGAGTGCGGGTTTCCACTGGCCGCAGGCGCATCGGGCTGCAGGTCCGCGGTCTTTTCCTCTCGAGCGGCTTGTGTTCCGGGCTGTTCGGCGGAGAATTGGCTGATGACCTGCGGCCTACCCTTGTCCAAGAGCTGGAAGTCTTCCTTGTGAAGATTGCCGACCGCGTGGCCTTGCCCATCCCGCACAACCACGCGCACGAGGACCAGCTTGACGTTGACCTTGAAGGTGGTGGCCTCGTCATGAGAACTCATCTCGGCCGCGGCGTTGTCGCTGGCCGGCTGCGTTGTTGACTTAACTGTGGACGCAGTAGGTTGTGGCGAACTCGATTGTGTGCCAACTGTTCGGGAGGCCGAAAAAACCAGAAAACAAGCGGCCAAATAAGAAGGAAGAGTACGGGCTGCCCAGCGCCGCGCCGCGCCCCGCGTGGGCCCACTCGGGAAGAGCCGCTTAGACCAGGAAACGTCGCTCATAACAGCTCCAACACCACGTCCGCGTGTCGCCAGTCGGACCGCTCCCGAGCAGTCACCGCTTACCCAACGCCAACATGGTACGCGGCTATGGAGAAAAGTGCCAGGGCGGCTTGGTGGGCGGGCTTGGTCGAGGGCGGGAAACAGACAGACCGCAGCGGGGCGAAACAGTGGTTCTCCCGCACACTCGAAGGGCTGCATCAACTCGCGCCCGTGAGCGCATTCCGCCACCGCCAAACCTAATCGTTCCGAACGAAATCGGCCTTCTTCGCGGTTGCGTGCTCTTGCCTCAGCATGCGTGCCACATCGCCAAGAGGCGTAGCCCGCGATACTGGTGACGCCACTTCCCACAGCGGCCTCTCGCCTTGAGCATAAACATAACTAGAATTGTCGAGCAGGTTCTGCTCCGCTGCCATCGCATGCTGAGAGGCATGGGCCGGATGACTAACCATCTGAAGCGGCTGTATTTCATTGCTTAACGCCGAAGCGGTAAAAGATTGTCCCAGTGCCGTTGTGGCACAAAGAAAGCACAACAGAAACAACGTAGTCTTCATCGCATTTGTCTCCGACTCTAGAGGAGCCTAAGGTTTGCCAGTGCGCACAAACATCGGGCGAACGGGAAATTCGTCAGGGGGTTCATCCTCGCAAGGACGATAAGCAAGCCCGCTACCAAACCCTGTACGGCTGAAATATCGGGTTATGGGGATGCAACCGGACCGTGATGCGCAATTGTTTGCACAATTTGTGGAGGCCGGCTATCCGTTCGGAGCGTCAGCGCGGGGCAGGGGAGTTCTGGCTGAGCGACTGATGTTCTTTGATCCAGTCATTGGCCTGCTGCTGGGCGGCCGTGATCTGGGCCCGGGTCATCCGTGAGGCGAGATGGGCGACGCGGTACTTGCTGGCTTCGTCTCCGCCCGCCTGGGCCAAGACCGACCAGAAGTAGGCCTTCACCAGATCCTGAGGAACACCGCGCCCTGCCCAGTAGTATGCACCCAGGGTTGCCTGCGAGACGACGTGCCCTTGTTCCGCTGCCATGGAGAACCAGCGCACCGCTTCGGCGTAATCCTGACGGACATCTTCTCCGGTCGCATAGCGCGCTCCGACGGAAAACTGGGCTGTGGGATCGCCATGCTCGGCCAATTTGCGCATACCCTCGATGCTGTCATCTGCCACTGCGGGTTGCGCGGACGGATTGGAAGGAGGTTTCGCCGGTTGCTGAGACGCGAGAATCGAACCAGCACCTCCGTTGAAGTCCCGGGGCGAAATCAGCCAAGATCCGGCGAATACCACCGTGGCTGCGGCTGCGGCCAACAGAATCTTGCGAGCGCGAGAAAAATGGGGAAGCGGCAAGTCTGCCGGGGTTTCGCCGGGGAATTCATCGTCTACGCAAGCCACCGATGCTGGGGAAGAAACAGACTTGGTAGAACCGGACTCCGGAAAACCAAGCTCCTGAAAACCATGCTCTGCGGAATCAGGCGCCGGCGTCCCCGCGCGATGGACCGCCGAGGAACAGATTCCGGCCAGTCGCTCGAGCGCAATGGAGTCATTGGAGCTGAAGGCATAAGGTTCGGGGGAGAACACTTCTAGGAGTCCGATGACGGCATCTTCCCAGCGAACCGGCACCGCAATCATGGAACGAATGCCAAGCGCGCGGCAGCTTTCGCGATCAACCACGGGATCGGTTTCGGAATCTTCACAGCTTAGCAAGCGGCCAGTGCGTACGCACTCGCCCGAAAAACCTGAGCCAATCGTAAGCCGCGCACCCAGGCTGGGAGCGTCTGGCCCAGCGCTGGCGCGGCAAATCATGTCTGATCCTTCGGTCAAAGCAATGGCCGCACCGGTGGCACGAGTAAAGGTCTGCGCTCTCTGGGCAAGTAGTTGCAAAGCTCGGTCGAGATCGGAACCCAACGACTCCACTTCCCGCTTGATCGCGGCCAGAGCGGTCAGGATGGAGGTGTAGTCGGCGGGAGCCGTGGGCTCGAGTTCCCGCCGCATCCAGTTGACCAAAGCGCTGTCTTGCGGCGTTTTCTCAAGGATGGCTTGGGGCGCGACCTGCGGTGACTGATTGGGGGATAACTGATTGGCGGACACGCGATCGCCCGATACGCGATCTTCAGATAAAAGCTCGGCCCGGTGATTGACGCACGCGACCATCAAATTTACAAAGAGCCATTCTTTGAGCTGGCGGCGAGAGTCCTCCGGCATCTGCGAAAAGCGGATCCCGACGCGCCCCGACCGGTCGGACCAGACGACCCAGACGATTTCGCCGGTAGCGTGAATACAGGTTCTGGTCGCCGTCAGATCGAGACACAGATTCACGCTACGCTGCACCTGGAGCGGAGACGAGGTTTGAATGGCCATGCCTTCCTCGCTGATCTCGACAATCTCACTGAGATCGAGGATCTGGCGACTCGAGCTTCCATTCAGGCTGGCGTATGCGGGAGTGTGAACCTTCTGGCGCACCCGCCGGCGACGAGTGCGCAGAGGAGGTGGCAATTCCCGACCGACCTCCACCGGGTTGGACCGAAGGGTCTCCATACAAAAGCAGCGTACATATTACCCCAGCTTGGCAAGGTTTTATAGAAATTAAAGAGTGGGGGATGGGTCCGTTTTCAGGCAGCGGTCCGTTTCGGCGCAATAGAGTAGGCGAAGGCGCAAGCTTCCGCGCCTTCCACCTTGTCATCCTGAAGGCCCACGTTCTTGGTGGGCCGAAGGATCTGTGCAATTGCCGGCGTTTCATGGTGGTGCCAAGGGAATGCACAGAGTCCTTCGTTAGGAGTCCTTCGGCGATGCCCTGAGCGTTGACGGTTCGTACCGAAGAATGTGGACTTAGCGCGACGTGATCCGACTGACAAGCTGATCGAGTGATGAGCACCCACCCTTCAAAAACGAAGGGTGGGGCAGCCCCTTGGTTGGCTAGGCTGAGAACAGGGTGGGCCAGCCCCCCTGCGGTAATTCTCGTAATTTGGTGGTATAGTTCCGGGGCGGAGCGAATTCGGTTCCTTCGTTGCCCCCAACAGCCCTTGGTAGGCAAGGCGGTGTCCAGTGAAGCCAAAACAGTTGACATCCAGACTGATGCAAACCCTGGTGGTGGTAGCAATATCTTTGTCCATCGCGCCGGTCACCTGGGCAGGTCCGAGGTACCGGGTGTTGCATAACTTCACGGGTGGCCGTGACGGAGGGGTCCCCTCGTTCGGCCCTCTTGCCTTGGACGTGGAGGGCAATCTCTACGGCGCGGCCGGCGGCGGCGGTGGAACAAGTTGCAGTGGCTCCGGTTGTGGTATCATTTTTGAGCTTTCGCCACATCCCAACACCACATGGACGGAGAGCGTGCTCTACAGGTTCGCTAACGGGGCTGACGGGGCGTTTCCCAACGGCGGCTTGGTCTTCGACTCTGCGGGCAACCTGTACGGTGCCACGATTCATTGGCTTTCCGATGGCACGGCCTTCGAGCTAAGCCCCGGTACCCACGGCTGGAGCCTGAAGGTGGTATATGAGTTCGGCTCATGGTTCGGGGACGCCATAGGACCTAATCCCGGATTAGTCTTCGACAAAGCTGGCAATCTGTACGGGACAGGGGGCGGAGGCAACGGCGGCACAGTGTTTGAGTTGATCCCTGGGCCCGGAGCCCGGACCGACCGAGTGATTTACAGTTTTTGCCCACGCGCCGGTTGCAAGGATGGAGAAATCCCGCTAGTCGGGCTGACTTGGGACTCAGCGGGCAATCTCTATGGCACTACGTCACAGGGCGGCAATTATCTTCCCAACTGCAAAGTCGGTTCGCTAGGGTGCGGCGTTGCGTTCCAGCTGACTCCAGCCACCGATGGCACGTGGAAGTATCACCTCCTGCACCGCTTCGCCTCTTGGCCCCATGACGCGGAATATCCTCTCGGCACTTTGGTTCTGGACAGTTCTGGAAATGTCTATGGGACCACAATTGCCGGCGGCGCCCATGATACCGGAACCGTCTTCAAGCTGAGTCCTCCTTCAGGCGGCGGGTGGAAGGAGACTCTGCTCTATCAGTTCCCCAACCCCGCGAATGGGGCAGGCCCCGGTAACGCGTTGGTGTTTGACAAGGCTGGCAATCTCTACGGCACAACTTTCACCGGCGGTATTGGCTCTCAAGGGGGTAGCGGCGTGATCTTCAAGTTGACGCCCGGGTCGAACGGCAAATGGACGTACAGCGTCGTGCATAAATTTACCGGCCAGGACGGAGACGGCCCCGACGGCCTGACCATCGGCGCTAAGGGTAACCTGTACGGCACGACCGCCGGAGGTGGCACCCACAACGTGGGCGTGGTGTTTGAAATCACGCCCTAGCCGTGGTCCTCGCTGGCAGCCGATTGTGCGGCGCAGGGTAAGGTCTCGGAGGAGGGAATGAGCATGAGCAGACTGAGGCCGCCAAACGGAAATCCAGTCAAGAACCGGACTGCGGCCCGTTTCCTTGGGCGGTCGAAGCGGCCTAGGAAGCCTTGAAAACGGGTTTGGGCGGCACGCACACGGATTCAAACCAGCGGCTGATATACACCTGGGCGTGGGCTTCGCCACAGAAATGCCGGGCGGTGGGGCTACTGGCGGCAGTCAGGTCCCACTTGATGACCGCGAGCTTCTGATCTCCGCACTCGATCACAAACCAATGGATCGGATTCTCGCTGACGATCCCGCAAATCTCGCATTGGAATTCCTTCAGATTCGACATGCCTTCTCCGTTGAGCGATGGCTCGGCAAAGGCTAGTATAGCGGCAAGTCGCCTTGGGGAGCTGGCCCGCCTGTTCTCCGCTCTGCCAATAAAGGGGGTTGACCCAGCCTTGTTGTCCCCACGGGGGGAAAGCCCGCTCAGCGATCGCCAGCACCCGGCTCCCAAGGATCCTCACCCCACACCAACCAGGCGACCGCAAACGCGAAGGCCAGGGCCACCAAAGCCAGCGCAGCCACGGCCGCCAAAAGGACAACTCGCATTTTCAGACTCCTCCCTACCCCAGCAAAGACCCTGTGCTTCTCCGATCCCACTTCAGATCGGACGGGTGGGCCATCCCGTTGACTCCGTCAGAACGTAATTCCATCCGGCTCGCGCAGCAGGTGCCATGCCTCGCGGTAGTGGGCGTAGCGGTCCAAGCGGCGAAATCCCTTAGGACGAAAACTTAGGCTTGTGCGCCCCAGCACTTCGCGCACGGGCACCACATACCAGGTTTGTTCCGGAATGATGTAAGCCACTACAAAATCAATTTCGGATGCGGTATAGGGGATCGGAACGCTGTCTTTCTTACGGCAGACGCGCACCTTATAGAAGCCATCCAGGAAACTTGCGCATGCCTTCACCTGTACGCGCCACAGGCCGCTTCCGCCCTCGACGATGAAGTCATAGCGCTGCATGTTCCCGTGCGGCTTCGCCACCACGAGGCCCAGACTCACGGCTTTGTATACAAATGCCGCTTCACCGAGGTCGCCTTGCTGAGCACCTGGAAGCCCGCGTGCCCTCGCCGCCTTCCGGGCAGACCTCTGGCGGGACGCTGGAGTGCGTCCGGGTGAAGCGCCCTTGGCTTTGACCATTGGTGTAGAAAAAACGTTCCCGAAGAAACGTCGCGAAGAAAAGTCCCCGACAAAAGAAAAGGCGCAAGCCGGAGAGCTTGCGCCAAACTTGATCTCTATTTCCAGAATAGCAAATCTGGAGGGGTAAACACGCCATTTTTCAAGATTTATTTCTGCCGCCGAATCATGGGCTTAGCGGGAATTGGATAGCTCAGGGGGCTTGACAAGATTTTGCACAAAACCGGTTTTTGGCTAAATTTCTCTGTGTCTCCGTGTCTCTGTGGTGAAGGATGGTATCTCTCACGCTGGCGGTCGGCTGATCTTCAACTCCATTCGAGCGCCGTCATTCACTCGAATTCGCTTCCGGACCTGTTGGCATGAGGAAATTGTTCGAGGGTATCCTTAAACACTGCGATGCTGCTGGCACCCACCCTTTCGCACAGAGCGCGAAAGAGCGGGGCACCCTCAGTCGGATTCATCGGGCCGGTCGAAAGCCTGGGGCCGCCCGCCTGTTGCCGGCGATGTGCGGTGAAAGGCGCGCGTCCACGCACGGCTCCCGGTATGTCACAAACAGCAACCACCTCAATCCTGACCGGAAGTAACACACGGGGGACCGTTAACTGTCTCTCGGGTAGACATCGTAACCGCACCGTTGCGGGCAAGAGCCTTGCCACGAAGAACGCCACCGTTCAGCGTGATACTTGTAAGCGCCAAGATCTTTCCCACGAAGATAGTTCCCGTACCGACCGTCGCTGAGGAACCGATCTGCCAGTACACATTGCATCCTCTTTGACCTTTTTCCCAAGGAGGAAGCACCTGTCGACCACCGTTGAGGACCATGACCACCTGGGAATTGCTGGCGGTCGTAAGAGTGCTGCCGGTCTGGAAAATCCACTGCGAGTTTGGATTCCCCTGAGCGTCTAGCGTCAGAGTGCCGGTCAGTTGCGCTGATGACGAAAAGCAGTAAACTCCAGGAATCAGCTTCATTCCACCCAAATCCTGGCCGGTGAGGTCCTGGCCACACGGAGCGGCTACGGCTTCGTTGTATGCCACGGTCAAACCTGTTTGAGCCTTGGCGGTGACGGGGCTGGCCTTGAGGAACAAGAGGCCCTGCACTTGCGACCGTTTGAGTCCGGTCACACTGGGTGTCGGAGAACTGCCCACATCACCGATTATGTAAGTGTGTGCACTGACGTTGGTGATGCCGGAACCGCCCAGCAAGGCAAACTGGTCAGCCGTTCCAAGATGGATGGGGATATTGTTGTTTGGCGCATTCGGGGCAGTACCGGAATAGGCGTACGCACTGAGGGCCAGGGACAGGAGAACCAGCGTACCAGCACGAAGTGTCATATTTCCTTCTTTTTCGAATTTGATTGAAAACACCTGATTCTGAAAATCTTAATCAATACATCCAAAGGTTGTCTGTATAACATTGCTCAGTAAGGCGGGTTTTCAGGCTCTCGCGCAGAAGTATGCCCGACAAGGGGTTTCTGGAATTTGACGTGGCGTGCCCGGTCCCTTGCGGGGATAAAGGGGGAGTGGTTGCCGTTCGTTGAAAAATCCTTGTCCCGCGGCCTGGGGCGGCGGAGCATGGATTCCGCTCGCGACGGGAAACTCATCGAGGCCGATGAGGCTGGCCAGCTCTCTGGACGCCCCCAGTGGATGAGTCCAACATCGGATCGATAGACTTCCCCATGCCTAGAAAACTCATGCTCGTCCTCTCCTGCTCCTCTCCAGAGAAAAAACTGCTTGACCGGCAAGAGAGAATCTTTCGCACAGAACGCGAATAGGGCAGGGCAGCCCGAGTCCGATTCATCGGGGCGGTCCCGGGTAATTAAGCGGACTTGCATTCGTTGAGCGGCTGGAGGCTGGACAGACGGGAGATGGCGGCTACCATCAGGCTGGAGAGGAGTTGCATGGTGGCGACGTCGCGGTTGTCGAAGGCGTGAGGAGCGCCGGAGAGAACCTCGAATACGCCTAGCGTTCTGCGGAAATGGCGCAGCGGGGCGGCCAGGATGGAGCGCGCGCCGAGACGGCGGCAGCTGGCCAGGTCGACAAGAGGGTTTCGCTCGGCATCGTGGCAAAGCACGACCTCGCCGGTGCGGACACAATCGGCGGAGATTCCGGAGTCGGTTTGCAGTCGAACTCCGAGATCTGGTGCGGTGCGGCCGGTGCGGGCGCGGCAGATAATTTCGTCTCCGTGGCGCAAGGCGATGGCGGCGCCGGTGGCTCCGGTCAAAGATTGGGCGCGTTCGGCGATGACGCTGATGGCGGGCTCCAGATCGATTTCGTAGGGATGAATATCAAGTTCGTTGCTCGAAACGTGCACCATGCTTTGCCCCGGGTGCGAGCCCATGGCCCGGGCATGGCTGCGCGAGGGAGCGAGAGTTGCGAACGAAGCAGGGATGCGGTTTTCTGAAGTAGACGCGGGAACGGTGCGGAGCAACTCGCGTACTAGGCGATCCAGTTCGGCGTCGGCGATCAGATGAGCAGTTTGCTGTCCCCGCAAAGATCCTCCGAGAAGGCGCGACAGACCCAGCACGGCGCCACTTCCGCAAGCCATGCAGTAAGGAGTGTTGTTCTTGCTGATCAACTCACATTCGACGCAAAACACAGCGGTCGGCAAGGTGAGAAAGCTGATGTCCTGCCCGGTGAGCTTTTCTGCCATCTTTGGGATTTCCTTCCGCGAGTTCTTGTCCGAGATCTTTTTCTTTAGCGCGCGAATGTAGAAAAGTACATGGGAGCATTGGGGTTCAGAAGTGACCGGGCTGGTTCAGGGCTGTGGATAAACGGCGGCGGACAGATCAGAGGCGAAGGTTCCGCTGCGTCAAAGCTTAGCTTGCGTGCGCTGTCACCAGTCCGGAACCTTGCTCGGCCGTGGGTATTACCTTCAGTGTGGGACTCGAGGCGCGATCCAGGGCATCCGCCAAAGCTACCGGGAAGACCGACGTGAGCAGGTTGATGTCGAACTGCAATTCGCGGCCGGTGTAGAGGCGGTAAATGGTCATGGAGCCGCAGCGGGCATTCCTGGTGGTGACGAGATCAAGAGTCAGGCACCAGGCGCTGGTCAATTCCTGGGCAAAGTGGCTGTCCGGCTTGGTCCAGCGCAGGCAAGGAGTCTCTCCCCAGGCGGAGATGAGATGCAATCCATTGATGGTGGGGAGTTCGGCAGATTGGGCGCGTAATCGCAAGTCGAAAGCATCGAAGTCGTTGCCCGCGAGCGCGGCCACCAAGATGCGGCAAAGCTGCGGGTAATCGCAGGTGACCTTCAACTCTTCCGTGGCTCTGCGAATGGCGAGGTTATTGATAAGAATTTGGCGTTCGATGGTACGGTGGGCCACGCGCCGCAGTTCGCCGAACTCCATATAGCCGAGATGTTGCACGCCGATCCATACTCCAGTACCGAGTACAGCGAGGACCAAGCCGAGCATATCGCCAGTCGGCCACAGCAGAAACAGGCTGAGTAAAGCGAACAAAGCAGACACGGCGTAAAGGGTGATGACGACCTGCCGATGAGAAAGTCCGCGCTGCAAGAGCTTGTGATGAATGTGCTCGCGGTCGGCGGTAAAAACCGGGCGGCCGCCAATAAAGCGGCGCACGATGGAAAGAGCGGTTTCCAGGATAGGCAAGCCGAAGGAGACGACGGGGATGGCGACCGCGATGATGGTAGGCGCCTTCTGTGCGCCTTGGAGAGCGAGCGCGCTCAACATGAATCCGATGAAAAGACTTCCGCAATCCCCCAGAAAGATGGTCGCGGGGCTGAAGTTAAAACGGAGAAAGCCCAGAATCGAGCCGGCGAGCGCCAGGGCCATGAGCGAAACCAGCGACGAACCTGTGACCAGCGCTACCGCGAATACAACCATTGTCGAAAAGAGGGCGGAGCCTGCGGCCAGCCCGTCAAGTCCGTCAATAAGGTTGAAAGCGTTGGTGATGGCGAGGACCCACAGGATAGTGAGAGGGAGACCTACAAACCAGGAAAAATGGTGAGTGCCAAAGAATAGTGGCAGATCGAGGATGCGAAGACCACCGGCAAACAGCATGACCCCCGCCACCGCCTGAACGGTCACCTTGGCATAAGGGCTGACCGAATGAATGTCATCATAAATGCCGAGCGCGAAGATCAGGCAGCCGGGCAGCAGAATGGTGAACAAAGTTCGAGAGGAGAGCCCGAAACCCGCGGCAAGATGATGCCAACCGACTGGCAACGCGACCGCGAAGGTCAGGAGGAAAGAGAGAAAAATCGCGACACCGCCGAATCGTGGAAGGGGATGGCTGTGCAGGTGGCGCTCCAGAGCGGGCGCTGCCACCCATCCGTGGGCGGTCGCCAGATCGCGCACGTACTTGGTCAAAACAAACGAAAGCAGCAGCGACCCTGCAAACGTTCCGAGGTAGAAAAGTATCAACTAACTCCTCTGTCGAAAGCAAAAGCGCGGAGAGCGGTATGCAGCCCTTCAGCACCTTCCTTCGATGCGTTGATGTTTTCGGTTGAGAAGGAACACCGCCTAACTTTTTTCTGGAATCTGTCGCAATCACGGTCTAACTCTTGAAATCCTACAACCATCAACATCGCGCCACTATTCTCTGTCTTGGTACCTGGGGGAGCGAGCACTTGTCGGTTGGCGCCGGCTGAGATTTGCGGTGTTTGCGATCTAAGCACCGGGCCCGAACACTGATCTGTGGCGGCTCAAGGCTGTGCTAGACTTTAGCAAAAATGGCAATGGATTTTTCGACATCGTTCATGCGATGGAGTTCGGTCAAGTTTGTCCAGGGTTGGGTCTTTTCGTTCCTGTGGCTGGCGGCATTCGCACCTGAAATTGCCGCTCAGTCCGCAGAGCGGCAAGCAACGCCTGTAACCATTGAAAACACTGCTGCCCCGTCGGTGACCGGTGCTCCGCATGCGATACAGCCGGGCGAAAGCGCGACCACGCATTCGGGTTCTTCCCTGAGACTCGAGGCGGGGGACTTGGTAGAAGTAGGGGTTTACAACGTTCCCGAGCTCACGACCAAGGCTCGCGTCAGTAGCAAGGGCGAGATTTACCTGCCGCTGATCGACTATGTCCACGTCAGTGGCCTGACGGCGGAAGAAGCCGAGGGTCTGATCCAGAAGCGGCTTTCTGACGGCGGCTTCGTGAAGAATCCCCACGTCACATTGTTTGTGGATCAGTATGCGTCGCAAGGCGCCAGCGTATTGGGCGAAGTATCGAGGCCAGCGGTTTATCCGGTGCCGGGACAGCAGCGGCTTTTCGATCTCATCTCAGCCGCGGGCGGATTTACGGAAAAAGCAGGCCGAAGCATTACGGTCACGCATCGCGATCAGCCCGACAGGCCGATTACCGTTCCACTATCGCGCAATGTAACCGACAATCCGGAGAGCAACATTCCCGTCTTGCCGGGGGATACGATCATCGTACGGAAAGCCGATCTGGTTTACGTGGTGGGGGACGTGGGCCGGCCGAGTGGATTTCTCATGGACAGCGGACATCTGACGGTGCTGCAGGCGATCGCGCTGGCGGGCGGTACGACTCGCACGGCCAATCTCGGCGGTGCAAGGATCATCCGCAGGGGACCCGATGGGCTAAGCGAGACTCCAGTGGAGCTGAAAAAGATCCTGAGGGCGAAGGCACCAGATGTGACGATGCAAGCGGACGATATTCTTTTTGTCCCGACTAGCGCGACCAAGGCCTTTGCCGGACGTGCAATGGAGGCAGCAATGCAGGCCGCAACCGCGGCCAGCATCGTAGCTGTGCCCTAGCGAAACGCTGACGGCCTGGAATTTGAGCCGGGTACCGCACGGGCGGGACGCTCGCGCCTACATTGCGCTCCTACGCCGCGGCTGCGGCGCAGGGCTGACCTTCCCCCAACAAGTCCTGCAATACGTCGAGATATATCCTGGCGGTGTGCTGGCGAGAAAAATATTGGAGAACGTGTTGGCGGCCATTGCGGCCAAGGGATTCGCGTAACGTTGAATCAGCAGCAAGGCGTATCACCGCCTCCGCCAACTCGGCGGAATCTTCCGGTTGGATGAAAATTCCTCCGTTCGCTTGCTCCATGACCGTTCTCGCGTGACCATCCACGCCCAGAATCACAGGGCGAGCGCACGACATGAACTCCAGCATTTTTGTTGGGAGGACGGTCTTAAAAAGCTCGTTTCTCTTGAGCAATACAAGACAGGCGTCCGACGCGGAAATGTAACCCGGGATTTTTTCGCGGGGCTGTTGATCGACAAAACGCACGTTGGTGAGTCCACGAGAGCGAGCCAAAGAGAGGATACGGTCTTTCTCGGCGCCTTCGCCGACGAGCAGAAATAGAACTTTGGGTGCTCGCTCGCGCAGGAGAGCTGCGGCTTCCAGCAGAGTTTCCAAACCGTGCGCATTGCCCATGGTGCCGATATAGGAGACGACGAATTTCTCTTCCGCACCCAGTTCATGTCTGAGAGCAATGTTGGGGGTAAGCCTGCTGAACAGACTTGTTTCGACTCCATTCTCGACCACGAAAATCTTGTCTTCGGGGAGCCGCCAGTGTTCGACCAGATATTCCTTGAAGGCCGGAGTGACGACTACGAGGCGCTCGCAACTCCGATAGAGGAATTCTGCGATCTTAGCTAATGAGCGATGGAGCACGGAATTGCTGCTGCCCACGCCAACGGCGGCCAGAGACTCGGGCCAGAGATCACGAACCTCGAAGACGAATGGCACACCCTTGCAGCGAGCCAGCCACCAACCCGCGAGCCCAACCAGCAGTTGAGGCGAAGAGGCAATCACGACGTCGGGTTGGTCCAGGAAGACGCCGGTGGTGGCGGAAGAAACGCAAAACGAGCTGTAGTTCAACATGCGCTCGTACGCTTTGCGATTGGGGAAGGGAAGAAGCCAGGTACGGACGACGTCCACTCCTTCGACGTCCTCGCGGGTTACGAGACGGCTAAACTTACGGCGATATTCGGGCGGCACGATTCCGGTGGGATGATTGGGGAATCCGGTTAGAACCGTGACCTCATGGCCGTCCTCTACCCAGAGGCGTGATAGCTCCGCGGCCCGTCCAGCGGGAGCTCCCATCTCCGGCGGAAAATATTGTGACACGTAGAGAATCTTCATGAGCTTGCTAGTAATAGCAAAGCTTGAATGCGCTTTTGTAGCAAAGAGCACGGGTACGCTTGGCGCGGCTGCGCGCGTAGGCTTCCCATTTATCGGCGAAGCGGGCGAATATTTCGTCTCCGGTGAGGCGATGCATTACGCGCAACTGTACGACATGCAATCGATGGTAGAAGGGACTGGCGACCATGGGGAGCAGCGTGCCGGATTGCTCGTATAACGACCAGAAACCCAGGTCGTAACGATCGAGATTTGCGCGAAGGGTAAGCACGGCCTCCGCGAACACATCCCACGCAGCGCTGCTTTGGGTCGCCAAGAAGTAGTCGTAGACACCCCAGGCTGCCCAGATGAACCCGTTAAGAATGTGCGTAGGCGGCGAAACAACGTATTCCTCGAACCAAAGGTTGCCGCGCGCGTCGGTGAATGTGACGCCGCCATCGCGGGTTGATTTGAGGAAGCCGGTAAACGCGCGCTCCGCCGTTTTGAGATATGCAGCAGCGCCGGTTTCGCGATAGGCGCGAACCAGCAGAGAAATTCCCTGGCCCTGGGCGAGCGCGGAGTACCAGGGAGCTTTCAACGGCGAACGATATTCCCAGTCGAAGTGGTGATTCCATACCCACGACCCCACCGAGTTCGGCTCGAGATGGGTGCAGAGCCAGTCGCTGGCGGTGAGGAATTTCTTTTTTCGCTCTTCATTCGTGCTGCTGCAAAAGAGGTTGTAGTTGCCCAGTCCCCACTGCGCAATCGCGATGGGGTTGTACTGCAAGCCGATCTTGCCGTGGTAGTCGAGCATCGGAATGCCAGAGGAATCGTGATGGCCCGGATAATCCGCTTTATTGGCAAATAACATGTAGTACTCGCCAAGTTGATGGACGCTCGCACCAGGATTGGCTTGAGGCGTCTCGTGCCAGAAGGTGAGGTGGCTATTCCCCGGCACGAGATAGGCGCTGAAGACTCGCCGATAGTATTGCAGACGACTCATAACTGGACATTAGCATGAGGCAAGCGCGGCGCTGATGGCGTGCTGGATTCCCCCGCGTGCTGACGGGTTATACTCGCCAGATGCTGGTTTCCAGGTCGGCGTGCTCGACCGCGATGGTTGTCACCGCGAGCAGGTTGGTAGTGTTTTTGCCGTCCGGCAGGAACGCGTTGCCGTACTGAAATAAACCCATGGGCCAGCGGTCTTTCTTGCGTTGCAAGACGCGTTGCCACTGAAGGCCGTCGGGGCTGCCATACAGACATACATTCCGGTCGGGGTTGATCGCACTCGGTTCAACCATCGTAGAGAAGAAAATGGCGTTGCCGACGCGGCAACCGTAGATCGAGGAACTACTCAGTGCAGCTGCCTTGGAGAGATTTCCCCCGCGATCGAGACGGTACACATGATTGGTTTCAATGGGGGTATCGGAAGAAAAGTAGAGTGCATCGCGGGTGGGAACAAGCGCGGCGGACCGGGTTTGCTGGTTGCCAGATAAAACCACGTCGACATTCTTAAAATCACACGACGCTCGAAGAATACGGCACTCTGAGCCATGGTCGCCGGTGAGCACCCAGAAACAGTTTTTCCATTTGTCGTAGACGATGTTGTGCACGTGGCGGATGGTGCCTTTCGGGAATGTGTAAGCCACATCCCAATGAGCGCCTCGATCGTTGGATGCGTAAACGTGAACTTTGTCACGCTGCGGATTGTCGAAGTACTCTCCCCAGAAGACGTAGTCACCGGGAGTGATGGCAAGGTGCAGGGGACGGGTGCCGCGAAGCAGCTTGTGGGATACGTGAAATTCTGTCTCTCCTGGCGCCAGAGTCACGATGGCGCGTGGCACCGCAGCAACCAAATGCCCTGAGGATAAAGCCGCGAGCGCGTGGAAACCATCGCGGAGAAGGCGAGACACCAGCGGAAAAGATGAAGTGATGGTTCGCCAGGCCGCAGGCCGGTACTGGCCGACGTGGTCCCATTCCACGGCGGTGGCGTGCATCTTCATTGTGGCGCGAAGCAGCGCGTAGCCGCGAGAGGCGTAGAGTACTTCATTGCGCCACGCGAGGGCGCGCATGCGAGGGAAGGCAGCGATGCGAACTGGATTCAGTCCGGTATTTTGATCTGTCGGGCTGACAGAGATTGAATGGGCTGCCATGGCTTGCTGAATTACCAGTTCTCGGTTCTCAGTTACTAGTTCTCAGTTTTCACACTTAGATAAGGACCGATGGCGAGAGCATCCATGCGCGTCCGCTTAAAGCAATCGATGGCTTCCTCAGGCTCGCACACAATCGGTTCATTTTCGTTGAAGCTGGTATTCAAGACCACGGGAACCCCGGTTTTGCGCTCAAAGGCACGAATCAACTCGTAGTAGAGTAGATTCTGCTCGCGGCTGACGCTCTGCAAACGGCCGGTATCGTCAATGTGATTGACAGCGGAAAGCTGCGCGCGTTTTTCTGGACGAATTTTGTACACGTGCAGCATGAACGGCGATGGGTGATCGTGGTCGAAGTATTCGCGCTGGCGTTCCTCAAGAATCGAGGGCGCAAATGGACGAAACCACTCGCGCTGCTTGATGCGCGCATTCAGAATATCTTTCATTCCGGGCAAACCAGGATGAGCCAGTATAGAGCGGTTCCCTAATGCACGCGGACCCCATTCCATGCGCCCCTGAAACCAGCCGACAACGTTGCCGGCTGCGATCTGCTGGGCCGCGGCGTCCAGCAGTGGCTCGCGCTCCAGCTTACGGTAGTGCAGCTTTGCTTTCTTCAGATCCGATTCGATGCGCGCGTCGGAAAACTCGGGACCAAGATATGAGTTCTTCATCACAAAACGGCGCGGTTGATTAAGAACAGCGTGGTAAGTGTGGAGCGCTGCGCCGATAGCCAATCCTTCATCGCCCGCGGCGGGCTGTATCCATGTGCGTCGAAATGGGGTGCGCGTGAAAAGCTTTCCATTGGCAACGCTGTTGAGCGCGCATCCGCCCGCCATAGCGAGATCCGGCGACGGCACACGCTGGTGGAGTTGGTTGAGGAGATGGAAGAACACATCTTCGAAGCGACGCTGCATGGCGTAGGCCAGGTCCATCTCGCGCTGAGTAATCTCGGTGCGCGGCTCACGCGGGTCGCCAAAGGCTTTCACCATCCGATGGGAAAAGTGCCGCGCCAGACGCACCGTGCCGTCCGGCAAAACCTGCATTCCCTGATTGCTGCCCAGGGGCTTGAAGAAACTGAGGTCAAGGTCAAAGCTGCCGTTTCTCAAGCCAATAACTTCGCCCAGTTGGTCGCAGAACGTGTCTTTGCCATAGGGCGCCAGTCCCATTACTTTGCCTTCATCCCCGTACTGCTGGTAGCCGATGAACTCGCAAATCATGGTGTAGAAATTGCCCAGCGAGTCGGGCAGAAAAACGCGATCGAGCACCTCGATCTGATTGCCTTCGCACCGGGCCATCATGGTGGAAACGAAGTCTCCGGAACCGTCGTAGCTAAAGCCTGCGGCTTTGTCCCAGGGCGAGCAGTAGTAAGCGCTGGCAATGTGGGCGATGTGATGTTCGAGGTGATGCTCTTGGAAGCGAAGCGATTTGGGATCGACATCGAGCGCCTTGGCCAGCAGCGAACGCACATCTCGCAGAGGTTGCTTCCGCTGGCGCAGGCGGATGAAATTCAGAATTTTGGCGGGATTGGCGAGGGCGTATTGAGCTTTCTTGGCCAGGTTCGCATCGCTGTCCTGACCTACAGCCACGTGATCAACATCTGTAATCCTCGCACCGGCGAAGTCCAGGCAAGCCTTGATGGCAAGCGAGGGAAAGCCGGCGTAGTGCTTGATGCGGTTTAGGCGCTCTTCGGCGATTGCGAATACGACCTCGCCGTCCTGCAGGAGTGCAGCCGAGGCGTCCGCATGAAACATGTTCAGTCCCAGGATCAGCATCGGTTGAAGCGACCTGCTTGCTTCGAGGTGAAGCCGCATCGCACGAGCGCGAGTGGCAAGAAGTTCTTGCTGGCGAATGCTGCGATCCGCGGGACTTGTTTCATGCGATCGCCACCCGTGGAACGTTCTCCCACTCTGCGCCCGGTTGCTTCGCACGACCGTCGAGGAAAGTCTGCATCCACAGCTCGAGGGTGAGAAATTGCCAGATTTGCATGGACCAGTCGTGCTTTCCCCTGCGATGCTCATTGACATATGCGCACACGGCTTCGTGACGGAACAGGCCGCGCTGGCGAACCCGCGATTCGGAAAGCAAGTCATCCACCATTTCTTTTAAGTCGTGTGCCAGCCAGTAATCGACCGGGGCGGCAAAACCAGCCTTCGGCTGCTCCAATACTTCCTTGGGCAGGATTTCTCGCATGGCCTCCCGAAAGATGTGCTTCGTGGTGGGTCGGAGGAATCCTTTGAGTTTCAGGCTGGGTGGCACATTCCAGGCAACAAATTCGGCGAGTTCCCGATCGAGAAAAGGCACGCGAACCTCGACCGACGAAGCCATACCCATTTTGTCGTTGTAGTTCAGATTCAGGCTGGGCATAAAAATCTTGGTATCAAGATAGAGCATTTGGTTGAGGAAGTCTGCGTCCGGCACCTGCTCAAAACTCGCCCAATGGCGGACGGAAGGATCGGAGGCACTGACCTCATCCCACAAGGCTGGCGTGTAGAGGGCTGCTTTCTGCTGGGCATCGAGGTAAATGCAGTTCGCTACGAAGCGCTCGGCGGGCGGCATTGAGGCACTACGGGCCATCTTTTTGGCCAGCCGCACGCGTCCCTTGGCACGGGTACCGCGCAGGTTGGGCAGGCTTGTCAGCGAGACGTCGATCCATCGACGCCATGGAGAAGGTAGTCTCTGATACGCCTGCGCCCAATAATGAGCGGAATGCTTGCGGTACCCGGCAAACAGTTCATCACCCCCAACGCCGGAGAGCAAAACCGCGGTTTGCTTGCGCGCCTCGCGACAGACTAGATACGCCGCGATAATGGCCGGATCAGCCACGGGATCGTCCATGTGCCAGATAAGCCGGGGCAACAGATCGGCGACATGAGGCTCAACCATGATTTGTTGGTTCTCGAAACCGAGGCGGCGGGCCAGGCGGGCAGGAACATCGGGATTGTCGAGCGCGTTTTCGCCAACGCGGTGCTTCGGCGGATATGTGATGGTGTACGTCCGAAGCGGCTGCCGGGCGGCACTCGCGAGCATCGCCACGATGCTCGATGAATCCAGCCCCGCGCTGAGAAATGCCCCGATGGGAACGTCGCCGACCATCTGGGTTTCGACTGAACGGCGGAAGCGTTCACGAATTTCTTCAGCCAGGTCTTGTTCCGGACGAGGATAGGTGGCATCGGCGTGAGGAAAGGTCAGATCCCAATATTTTGTGATGCGGAACTGGCCGTCGCGCAGAGTCGCATAGTGACCGGCCGGAAGTTTATGGATACTGCGAAACATCGTCTTGGGTTCGGGAACCCACAGGAAGGTTAGATATTGGTGCAGGGATTCTGGGTCGAGTTCGGCCTCGATTCCCGGCACTTCGAGCAAAGCCTTGATTTCGGAGGCGAACACAAAGCGGCGTTCGAAGTGTGCATAGTAAAAGGGCTTCACCCCGAAGTGGTCGCGTGCCAGAAATAACTCCGGCGTAGCTGAGCGAAGATCGCAAATGGCAAATGCGAACATGCCATTCAATCGCTTTACGCACTCCGAGCCTTCCTCCTCGTAGAGACGCAACACAACTTCGGTGTCGGTACCAGAAACAAATCGATGGCCCTCGCTTTGCAGTTCACGCCGCAATTCCCCGAAATTGTAGACCTCGCCGTTGTAGGTGATCCACAGGGTGCGGTCCCCGTTGCACATCGGCATGTGTCCGCTGGGGGAGAGATCGATGATCGACAAGCGACGGGAACCCAATCCAACATAGCTGCCGTCAGGAAATCGCTGCTCCCACAAACCAACATCGTCGGGTCCGCGATGGGCCTGCACTGACGTCATCCGCGCCAGAGTTTCCCGATCTCCACAATTGACCAACCCGCTTATGCCGCACATCTGGAAGTCAGTCCTTGCTGGTGCGCAACTCG
Organism: Terriglobales bacterium; assembly: GCA_035601775.1. Lineage (GTDB taxonomy): Bacteria > Acidobacteriota > Terriglobia > Terriglobales > Acidobacteriaceae > JABDBE01. The sequence goes on from DATNNO010000117.1 coordinate 192,268, forward strand.
TAAATCTTGGCCTTGGTATGGAAGAGCTGAACACCTTGAAATCCGCAGTAAATCAGCCCCGGCACACCATCCAGGAATCCCATGCGGAAAAAATACTTGTACAGAAAGAAGGCAAGGGGCGAGCCTGGCAGATGCAGAAACTTTTCTTTCAGCCAGCGGCGCCGTTGTGCCTGCGTACCCACTAGCGAAGGCGGTAAGTCGTCATAACTGCTTTCGCCCCGCGACCACACGTGCGCTTCCCAGGTCGAGTATCCATCGTGTTTGCGTATGTAGCGCGAGAGAGTGTCCACGTTGCGATGGACAAGCGAGTTTTGCAACTTCGCAGTTCGTCCTTCGACCACGACATGCTCATGTACCTCCATGTCGCACATGGAAGCATCCTGATCCTTGAGGCGGCACTCAAAGCGGCCTTTGCCGCGTCGAAAAAGCGAGAGCTTATAGAAGCTGGCATTGCTGTGGCGAAGCATCCGTCCCAAGAAATGCATGCGTAGAGCGATGTAGTAGCCATCGCAGAGCGGATTACGGAGGGCCTGACGGATTTCTTCCGCCAATTCCGAGGTCAGGACTTCGTCGGCATCCAGGAGAAGGACCCAGTCATATGCCAAGGGAAGCGTATTCATGGCCCACTGACGTTTCTTGGGCCAACCGCACTGGTAGTGGAACTGCACGACTTTCGCGTCAAAGGAGCGGGCGATATCCGCGGTTTCGTCGGTGCTATCGGAATCGATGACGTAGATTTCACCGGCTCCCCGCAGAGACTCCAGGCAGCGAGACAAGTTGCGCTCCTCGTTGCGGACGGGAATGATGACGCTCACCGGCAGGGATACAGCAGGTGCGGCGGCCCGCCGAAGTCTCGGTTCCTCGAGTGTGTGCATGGGGTGTCAAATCACCAGGCAATAGACTACCGCCGAAACTGCCCGGCCCATATGACTGAGGAGATGACCGAGTAATAATCATTTCGAGGCTACTTCACGTGGCCGAGCTACTTGAAAGCCTCCACGTAAAGTGAGCGTGGCAGTTCCGCAACGTCGTTGGGGTCAAAGGAAGGGACCTTCTCCCCGTACAGCCGGCTGAGACCCTCCGCGGATTCCTGCACTTGGCCGAATCCCGTCTTGCTCAATACCTCTTCCAAATATCCGAAATCAAACGCCGTGCGGTGTTGCCCATCGCAGAACACAAAATTCGAGAAGCGCCCTCCCACCGAATCGAAGTGGCGAGGGAAGGAGTCGCAGAACCAATCGCGCCGATTCTCCTGGTACGCAAGGACGGCGCTGCGCAAACTCGGAACAATCAACCGCAGTCCGGCCCTGGGCTTCAGCACGCGGGCGCACTCTCGAAGAAGCTCTTCTAGTTCGTCCGGGTAGAGATGTTCAATCATGTGGGTCGAATAGATCGACTCCACGGACTGATTGGCGAACGGGAGTCCGCAGCGCACATCCAGCCACATGTCGATTTGCCGCAGTGGATTGGCATCGATGTTGACGAAGCCGGGCAAATATTTCGGGCCGCAACCGAGATGCAGGTGGAGTGGACGCCCGGCAACCGGCCAGACCGCGTAACGACATTTCCGAACCCAGTAGTTGGGCAGGGCCGCTTTTGAGATCGCAAGAAAACAAACATCCTTGTAGCGCTGATGAAGCAAACGAAATCCCCCGGAAATTGGGGCAATTATAGATCAAGGTTTGCGGACCATTCTCTCTTGTTGCTTCTCCGCATCAGCATTGGCAACCCCAAGCTGGTTATGAGGAAACCCTAACGTGTTTTTGCCGGTTAGGCCGCGCGAGGATATCCAGGGTGCGAACGTTTGAGGCTGTGAGCAAGCGAGATGATCTGATCGACGTGATCACTCCAGGAGAACTCACGCGACCGTTTTGACCCGCACCCCACAAGCTGTTTTCTCAGCACCGAGGATTGTTCTACCTGCACCACACGGTCAGCCAGAAGTTGGGGAGAGAAGCGCGGGAAATACACAGCCGCGTTCCGACAAATTTCGCGGTGTACGGGCAGATCGGAAGCCACGACGGGCAACCCGCAAGCCATGGCTTCGACCAGGGGATGCGCGAAGGTCTCGGCATAGGCGGGAGTGACGTAAATATCGCAGGCGCGGATGACGTGTTGCAGGAGATGATATGGAACCGCACCGAGTTCGACGACTTGATTAGAAATCCCAAGATGCTGGACAAGGGCAGCCGCGGCCTCGGCGCGATAGGCGCCAGAATTCTCCTCAGAGGATAGTTTGCAGGTGAGGAGGAGCTCAACGTTCCTCCCACCTAAGCGTTTCTGAATAAAGGGTAGGGCTCGCAGCAGGGTTTCGAAATTCCGGTAATAGTTGTAGTGGCTCACGAAGATGAGGCGCAGGGCGTCTTTGCCAGAATCGATCTTGTTCTGAATCGCGGAAGGCAACGGGGTATGGTCCCTGAAGAATATTTCCGGATCGAAGCCATGGTAGATGCTGACGACTTTACCTCCAGTCCATACCCGCAGTGTATCGGCAAAAGCCTTGCTGGGAGCCACCGTACAGTCGGCCCACCGAACGGAGCGCCGAGCGAAGAAGCCTCGAGCCAGAGTGTCCAACCAGATGCAGTACGCCCTGCGCGCACGAAGATCGCGATAGAAGTCGGGAGAAGTATAGAGAGAGTTCCCCGAAAGAAGGATCTGCGGCACGGGCGCTCTCCAGAGTGCGAAATTGCCGGTCGAGAGCAATACATCCGCACCGCTCTTCCGGATCATGCGGGGCAGGAAGGTTTGTTCCCAACAGAAGCGTCCTGCCGCGTCAGCCGGAACCTCTATTTCAACGAATGAAATGTTGGGCGGATTGCCCAGCTCTTTCCTCAACTGCGGAGTGAGCGCCAGGGTGGCTCGCATCTCCAGACGCCCGGAGAGTTGCGGAACGACGTTACGCACATAGGTCAACCCGCTCCCAGCGCTAGCGGCGAGGCAGTTGAGGAAGAGATGCATTATCGACCGAGTGTGGCGGCGCCAAAACTGTGAGTCCATGCGCGCGGAGCACTCTGTGCGGCGGGTGCGGCCGATGGCGCAGGAAGAACATCCACCATAATGAATGCCAGAGTCCAGAAGAAAACGCACAGGTAGTAGCCCGGGGCGAAAAGCCAGTCCTCAAAGGCCGCGTGGACCAAACCTGCGGCCAAGACCCCGGCCAACGGAATTCCGGGGGAGAGAACATTTCCGGTCCGTCGCATCTGCACCAGGGCGCGGCTGACATTCAGAGCAATCAAAATGACTAACCCGAAAAACGGAATGTCTCCCACAAATCCGACCCATTCCGTAATCGCCAGATAGCTGTTGCCATGCTCTCGGGTTGCCTCACGGAGCGATTCGAAGCTTCCAGGTTGCCGCACAACTTCGCTGCTCGTCGGACTGGTGCCGAACCCGCTCCCCAACCATGGGTGCTCTTGAATGGCCAAAACCGTCCCATCCCAAATGGATCGGCGGGACGCGAGAATTCCGTCCTCGCGCCGCCCTTTGTATACGAAGACAGACGTGAGTGACTCCGATGGTTGCTGGTGTAGAGGAACCACCGTCGCCACGAATGCGGCTAACGCCAGAGCAACGCCCAACCCCCTGAGCAACAGCCCATATCGGCGCAGCGCGACACATAACAAAATGCAGGAAACCACGGCCGCAGCGATACCGGCGCGGGCATAGCTACTAAAGAGCAACAGAAGCGTGAGTGCGAAAGCGAATGTGCGCCGCCAGCGGGTGGTTGGCCGTTCGCTCACCAGGATTCCCCACAGCAGGATTGGCGCTGCGGCCACTCCCATCACGGCACCCAAGGAGTTCGGGTTGCCGAAAATCCCGGAGCGAAAGATGAAATAGGAAACTGCCGTAATGTATACGAGCAGCTCGCAACCCAGTAGTAATTTCGGAAAGAAACTCGCCTCCCTTCCGATCACAGCCAGCCGGGCTCCGGACGAGCCGTAGAGGAATAGAAGCAGTAGGCTCATCGCCTTGAGAAAGGCCAGGCTCGGATAGGCCGACACGGCAGCGGATACCAGCGCTGCCACCACGCAAAAGAGCGCCATCAGATGGAATGTGGCGAAGTAGTACCGCTGATCTCTGGTGTAAACAACCAGACCAGCAAGCGCGCCCACGGCCAGAACAAGCCATCGCCCGGAAGTCCACGCCACACTCAGGGGCAGCACCATGCCGGCCCACAGGAAAACCGCGAGCAGGAGGAAAAAAAATCGTGCCCGGTAGTTCCAAATCGCCGCTAGCAGGATCTGTAGAAACAGCAGTGTCGCAAGCTCACCGGAACTACTGAAGTATGCTGGACGGAAAACCGCGGAGTACGCGCCAAACAGGCAACATATAGCGATCATGACCGGCGGAAAGAACCTGGACAAGCGGTCAATCATGCCGCGCGTCTCCGGTGCGGTAGCACGGCATTGGCCATGCCGGCGGCCCACGCTTCAGGCGAATATCGTTTGATGCGTTCCCTGCTGCGCTGGCCCATAAGCGATCGGAGTTCAGCGTCACGGGCAAGTTCGTCCATGGCGGAAGCGAGTTGGCCGACGTTACCGGCAGGAACCACGCGACCATTCCACCCGCTCTCGACCAAGTCGGCAACGCAGCCTGCTGCATCGGAGGCAATGATGGGCAAACCGCAGGCCATGGCCTCATTCACGACCAGGCCCCAGGGATCAGTTTGGGTGGGGAAGACCAACACATCTGCGAGCGCATAGTACGTAGGCAAGTTTTCGCGCTGTGCGAAGCCTGCAAGATGAATGGATCCGGGACTAATGGCTGCGGCACGCTGAAGAAGTGCAGACCGCACGGCGCCGTCTCCGACGAACACCAGACTCATTTCCTTTCTGACCTCTGGCGCCAGTGCTTCATAGGCGTCGAGAAGATCAAAAGTGCCTTTTTCTGGCACCAGGCGGCCAGCAAAGAGAAAAAAGCGAGCGGGTAAACCCAGAGCCTGGCGATGCCGTGCTGCGTCCCTGCGAATCATTTCGGCTCGTTGCGCAAAGAACCGCGCGTCAACCGCGTTCGGTGCGGTAAAAATCATTTCCTCCGGCACGCCGTAGTTCCTCAAATACCCGACTGAGGATTTTCCAGGAACCACAAATGCATCGCAGCGGCGCAGAAATCTCATTTTCAGAAATTCTATCAAGGCATGGCCGCCGCGGAAGTCTCTAGTCGTGCTCTCCGCCCACAGACCAAATGGCACGCGATTTCGCCGCGCCCAAGACATAGATTGCCATGAGGCGACGTAGTTGTAGCCACCGCAGACGATGAAATCTGGCGCCGCCCGCCGCAACGCCGATTTCGCTCCCCAGTTCAGCAAAAGACTGTATCTACCGGCTCTTCGCCTCCAGGAAGGAAGCACCTGGTAGGAAAAACGAATCTCATCTTTGTAAACCAGCCATTGGCGCTGGGTGGTATCGTTTTCCGCGAGGAAGATCACGTGCAAGTCGATCCCGTCGTGCTGGGCGAGAGCGTTGAAGACAGGAATTCGGTAGGGTGCGATGATCTCCGTGATGATCACAACTCGGCGGCTCATGCCAGACACTCTCGATAGAGGAGCACGAGTTGAGTAGCCTGATGCGCCGACGTAAGGCTTTGGAGGACGGTGCGGCGAGCTGCCTCGCCGATCTGCCGTCGAAGCTGCAGGTTTTGCAAAAGCGCAGAGAGCGCCGCGATTAATTCCTGCAGGTTGCCTGGATCGATCAGCCAGCCATTGCTTCCGTGCCGGATAATTTCATCAATCCCCTGGCCTCGGCACGCGATCACGGGTTTTTCGGTGGACATTGCCTCCAGATAAACACAACCCAGACCTTCATACCGGCTGGGCAAAGCGAAAAGTACACAGCGGCGCATTGCCTCAGCAACCTGTTTTCGACTTTGACGGCCGAGGAAGCGGACCTTGCCCGCAATATTGCATTCGCTAGACAATCTGCTCAGACGGTGACGTTCGGGACCGTCGCCAATAATCTCACATGAGATATGCGGATAACGTGGAAGGACGGACGCAAGCGCCTGTAGGAGCAACTCGTGGCCTTTGATCGGAATCAGATTGCCGACGCTGAGGATGGTGTTGGGCGGGGCTTCGGCCGATGCCGGAGAAAACGCCTGCGCATCTACGCTGTTGTAAATGACTTTCGTATTTACCGGGACCGCGGTGCCATCGGCCACTCTTTCGGAAACCTTGCCGCTGATACAAATCACTCGCGATGCCGAACGATAGACAAATTGCGCGACGCGCTTGCACCATGGGCCAGCGCATCCGCGAACCTGGTTGTCAAAGAATGCGTCCAGACCGTGGACGGTAACGACACAAGGGATCTTCAGTTCCCGGCTCAACAGCACCGCAGCATGCCCGCACGGCAGAGCGGCGTGTGCGTGGATCAGATCGATCGGCTGCGACCGGTGCAATCTGCAAACCTTTGAGATCAGACTTGCATAAAGAAATGCCCCGGCAGAAGCAAGGCCGATTCCACCCGGTATGGAGGGGTAGCGGACCCAAGTTGCGATGGGCGCAACAGCGTCGGATCCCGCACTGCTGCCATGGAATGGCTGCACAGCCACGACGCAGGAGCTGACTCCGAAATCCTCTAGTTCCCGCAACGGCTCCGCGATAAAGCAACCGGCAGCATCGTCGGAGGCCGTGGGATAAAAAGGAGTGAGAGTCAGGACTCGCATGCGGGTTGATGTATTTCTCTCCGGAACCGGCTGTCTGCCATCCAGTCCAAGGAACCACATTGTCCTCGCCCGCGCAATTGCGAGCTAGGTTCGCCTGTCAATAACGGGTCTGCTGCTAAACTTCTGGCAAGATGGGGATATCCTTGAAAACGCTTGCCAGGCAACTTCTCCCTTACGGAATCTGTGAATATTCCTTTCGGCGCCATGAATATATGCGGATGGGCCTTGGGTCGTCCCGGGCAAGTTGGCTAGCGCTGTCTCCACGGCAATACCAATGCGTGTGCGAAGCACGACTCAACCTCCTCCCCAGGGAAATCACCTCGTCCCTGCGAACCTGTGTTGACGCTGGAGCGAATGTGGGGGACTGGACAGAGGCGCTGCTGAGCGTGCTTAGGCCGGAGCACATCATCGCTGTGGAGTGCGAACCCCGACTAGTTGGCCCGCTGAGAATTCGATTGAGCTCTTTTCCGTGCGTCGAGGTTGTCGATTCTGCGCTTGCGGAAAGCGATGGGATGGCGACATTTCATCAGCTGAGACATGCGGCAGGCTCCTCCCTCCTCAAGCCGCGGACTGACATTGTAACGGAGTTTGCAGCCAATTCCTGGGACGTCATTGGAGAAGTGAGCGTCAAGAAGATCAGCTACGATCAACTGGTCGCGAACGAAGCGGAAGTATCGATACTCAAGATCGACATTCAGGGCGCGGAGATGAGGGTGCTAAACAATTCCAGAGAAGGCCTGGAACGAACCAAGTCAGTCATCCTTGAAGTGCTGTTTACATCCCACTATGAGAACGATTCAGGATTCCCGGAGATGCACCAACTCATGGCGCAGAAAGGCTTCGGACTCTATCGGCTTTCGTCTCCGTATCATCGTGGTGGGAGAGCGCTGTTTGCGGACGCGGTTTACGTCCGCGAAGGCATCTTGCGGCAACTGACGCCGGCAAGCGGGTAGCTTACGAGTTGCCAGGCGCCCGTCGAACATCCTCCGCCCGGTGCGCCCGACCGTGGACCATCCGCGATGCGCGCCTGCAGCGCTGGCTGGCATACGCGCTGGCCTAGTTTTTTGAAAAAAAACAGATAGAGAAGGCATTGCAGGAACGCAACACTCGTTGATGGAACCCTAACTGTTCGAGAAGGTCCACACACGTGGCCGTATCGCATTGTTCGTGATGAAACTCGAAAACCGCGTTCTTAACCCTCCGTAGAAGATCCCCATAATTCTCGATAAACGACAGCTCCGCCCCTTCCACATCGCACTTTAGCAAATCGATCTTCGATCTGTTTTCCATGATTTGATACAGATCAACGAAGTTAACTCTCACTCCGTCATGCTGCCCGGTGTCCATGATCGTATTTTTGACGTGAAGCGCGGATTCATGGATAACACCATTTCCTTCGCGCTCTCCTACAAGACCATGAATGACACGAAGGTCCAGGAGAGAAAGGCTCTGCAGCCTGAGACGGTCTTGCAACTCTCGAAAAGTAGTGGGACTTCCTTCCACCAAGGTCATGTCGGATGCAAGTGTTTCCAGCGAGCTTTGCCGCATCAGATCCACGACTCGGAGGGTAAAATAGCCCACGTTGGCCCCAAGGTCGAGTACGGTAAACGGATGCTCGGGGGAGCGCGATTGCAAGGCGGTCTGTATCGGCAGGTCGTATTCGCGATTCACAAAAATATCGTTGTATGTCCACCATTCGCCTTTGCTCGCGACCTTGAGTGTTACTCCCGACTGGAGGGTATATTCCAAGTGCAGAATCCGAAACAGATGCCGGTAAAGAAGGTCACTCTTAATTCGCCAATATGCCTCGCGAAGCCTTCCCTGGATCGATTGAGGGAACAGTTCCACGACGTCCGAAAGAATCTTTTTAATCATTGATTAATCACGTGATAGAAGAGCGCGATAATGCTACGAAACCTGCCTTTTTGCGGCGATGTTCGCCAATAACATGGCCCATTGATCAGCGATGACCTTCCAGTCGAACATTTGTTGGCAGCGCTGATGCGCAGCTCGGCCGAGTTGACCACGACGGCTGGGTTGCGCCAGCAAAGTGGAGAGCGTCGCCGCGAGGTTTTCGATGTCTTCGGGATCGACCAGATGCCCCGCGTTTCCCAATACTTCGGGGATACCGCCGCGATTCGCGCCCACCACGGGCGTCGCACAAGCCATGGCCTCCGCGTTTACCAGCCCGAACGGCTCTTGGAACAAGGAAGGGCTGGTGCAGATGGTCGCTCTCTGGAACCAGGAAGGTAAATCCCGGTCGTGATGAATGTAACCCGTAAATTGAATCTTCCCCTTGCAACTTTGCACGACAGAATTCGCCAGATCACGTACCTGGCGGACATAAGGTGTTTCCTGATGGGTTCCGAAACCGGTAGTCCCTGCGATTACCAGGGTAGCGTCAGGGTGAGCTTGGAGAATCTGGGCATACGCTTGTATGAGCTGAAGGACGCCCTTCTCGGCATCGAGGCGTCCCACAAAAAAGATGGTCTTGGGCTCACGAATCTCCTCTCGGGGAAAGAACAACTCTCGGTTGACTCCATTGAATACGACTTCGGTTTTAGCGGCCAGGGCTGAAGACTTCAGCGCAAAGCAATCACGAAGAAAGCTGCTGCAAGCCACTACCTGATCAACGCGCGATGCCAAGCCTTCCAGCATGCCTGGGGTCCAATGGCCCAGGTGATCGTTCTGCAGGTGAAGCAGAATCGGTCCCTCATAGCCCATTCGGCGCAGAGAAGCTACCCATTGAGGCCGGTTGTGGATGTGCAAGAGATCAAACTCTCGAAGCCGCCGCATCAGCGCCCGCAACCAGATGTGCTCCTCGTAGCGTCGCGCTACAGGGATTCGACCTACGAACTTGCAGGCGCGCCATACGCCGCTGCTTTGGTGCGAAAGTGGATAGACGTCTTCGCTGCGGGTAGGAAAGCCGAAAACTGTGACATCGATTTCTTTGGTGAGCCGGCTATAGACTTCGTAAGTCCAGCGAGCCAAAGCACCGCCATAGTAGGCGCTGAACTTCTCCCGGCTCGACAGCAGAACTGCCACCGATAGCCTTTGTCTTCGCCCGAAAGTGGCGGTATCCATCTGCAGATTAATATCGCAAATGGATTGCTTCTCGCTTTGCAGCGATGCGTCGGCTTGCCATGGCATGGACGAGGTTTTCACCGGTTACCGACCCCCATTCAAGACAGACCAATCTCGGCGCCAGGTGCGCTGATTCGATTCCAAAGAGTAAGACTCAAGGCGTACGCGCCAAGGTATACCAAGGCTCCCAGGGTGATTAGTGCCAAGACATGAACCGGAAACAGTATCCGCATGGTTACAAGACTGACCGCCATGAGACAGGTGGCTGGAACCGACGTTGCCACCGCAGCAAGCAAAGGCGGTCTGGTCAAATCTCTGACGAAATAGTAGTTCATGAGCGCCACAACGCCCTGACTGGAGGCCGTTGTGAACGCAGCCGCGATGGCTCCGTACTTGGGAATAAAAAACAGATTCAGCACCACATTCGCCGAGGCTCCGGCGAGAACCGCGACAAGATATTTCTTTTCCCGGCCATTGGGTATGAGTTGCGCTCCGCAATAACTCGCTGCTGGCCCGGTGATGATGGTCAGCATCAGCCAGCGGAACAGAACTCCCGACCCAGAATACTGGCTTCCGAAGACAAACTGGGTGAGAGGAACCGCCAAGATAAAGCCACCCACAGCGATAGGCAGGGCCAGCCCGACGGTGGCATTGCCGAACCAGCGCAGATATCTTTTCTCAGCATTGTAATTCTCTGCATCGAGATTCTGGCCCGCGGTTCCCGAGAGCAAGGGAAGAAACACTTGACCCAGGATCGGGAGGAAAGACATTGCCATTGTCATCAGACCATAACTGGCCACATAAGTTCCCAGTTCTGCGTCCGCTCGAAAGTACTTGAGCATCACGACGTCAATCTGGTCATAAATCATTGACATGAGGCTGGCGAATCCCATCACCAGGCAGATGGGCAGGAAAAGGCGCCAGGTTTGCGGTGAGATTTCCGGCAGAGGAATGTGATATTGACGGCGTGCGGGCAGCCAGATGAGCAGCGTGCTCAGACCCAGGGAGAGCAAGGTTGCCGATGGAATAATCCAGGCGTCGCCGGAACCGCGAACCAGCGCGAGGATCAGGCCAGCATAGGCAAGTTGTGCCAGCGCGCCCTGCGCCGCGACCATGGACATCCGCGAGCGAGCCGCGAAAATCCATAGCGTGTCCAGACTGCCCACCAGGAATGCCAGTCCGGAAAGCATTATCAAAAGACGTGTCTGGCCGTCCCGCGGCGCAAAGGACCAGGTAAAGATCGCGAGCAGGACATAAGCCCCAGTTGCAAACACAACCCGCGCCCCAAGAACGTGCTTAACCAGGAATGGAACCCTTTCGCTGTTCCTGGCTGCTTCTCGCAGCGCAAACGTGGAGAATCCTGGAGAAGCCAGCAGGCCAAAAAAGCCAGCGACTGCAGCGGCGAACCCCAATTGTCCGTACACCGCAGGTCCGAGAGCGCGAACTACTCGCGGGAACACGATCAGCGGAATTGCCTTGTTCAGCAAGTCAAGTAAGACCAAGGCAGCGGAGTTGTTGACGATGCGAGCCAGCCCCACTGTCGGTGGATAAGACTGCTCCCGCGCAAATTGAGTGGTTGCATTCATAATGCAGTCTCTCCGAAACCGTGGGAGCGGCTTCCGCGGTACCAGGCAACGAACTTCCTCAGACCGTCTTCCATGCGCGTTTGCGGGCGATATCCCAGCAGCTTAAAGGATTTATCGATATTGGCCCAGGTAAGGGGCACATCTCCCGGCTGGAGGGGCTTGGAGTCGCGGATCGCGACGTGGCCGGTGGCAGCCTCCAAATACTCGATCAGTTCTGCCAGTTTCACGGGATGCGAATTTCCCAGATTGAAAACATCGAAAGGTACTCCTGCCAAAGGGAAGCGATATTCCAGCGAAGAAAGAACCCCAGCCACGATGTCATCGACGTAGGTGTAGTCGCGCCCCATGGAGCCGTCCCCGTAGACGGGGATCGGTCTTCCCGCCTCCATCAACGCCGTGAATTTATGGATGGCCAGATCAGGCCGCTGTCGCGGGCCGTAGACGGTGAAGAAGCGCAGGCAAAGAGTATGAATTCCGTAAAGACTGGCGTAGGTATAACCCATCAACTCAGCGGCCAGCTTCGTGGCGGCATAAGGCGAGATAGGATGCAATACCGGATCGTCCTCTGAGAAGGGAACTCGATTGGTGGCCCCATACACTGAACTCGATGATCCGAAGATCACACGATTGACGTGCAGCTCGCGAGCCAGTTCCAGAAGGTTGACCGTCCCCGCGACATTCACCCTCTCGTACAGGCTCGGCTGTTCGATGGAAGGACGGACTCCGGCGCGGGCCGCCAAGTGGACAATGATGTCGGGCCGCGCATTGCGTACGGCCTCGCGAAGAGGGTCAAACTCGCAAATATCAAGTTCGAAGAACTCGAACTCACCTACCCGGCGGACCTGCGCTAGATTGTCCTTTTTTCGACTTGGTTCGTAAAAGTTGTCCAGGTTGTCAATGATCGAAAGCTGATAGCCATGCGTGAGCAGAGCCTCCGCCAGATGCGAGCCAATGAATCCGGCGCCACCGGTCAGCAGAACACGCGGCAAGTTCATGCGTGCACGCCCCCGGAGTGGCTCATGCTTCTGCTCAATACCAGCCAACGAAAGAGCAAAGGGCTTCGATCGGCGCCGGCCTGATGCTGTTGATAAACGTCCTCAACTCGACTAGGCACGATCACATGCCGAAGCCGGCTCGAGACATTCGTAATCGCGTCCTCCATTTGACGGCGCAGGCTGGTGCGAAACCAGGTATCGAGTGGTGGCGTGAAGCCCTGCTTCTTGCGCCAGCGCACCTCCGGCGAAACCCAAGCTGGCAAGCACCTGCGTAGCAGAGCTTTGCCTTGGCCTTGGGCGAAGTGATACTCGAGCGGCAGGGAGGCGGAGAATCCAAAGAGGCCTCGATCCAGGAAAGGAGTTCGACATTCGACGGCACTGAACATGCTGGCGCGGTCCACCTTCACCAAAATCTGCTCCGGCAAATATCCGTTGGCCATGTCTTCCATTGCCGAGTGCGGATAGCTCAAACGCGCGTGTTGCACCGCTGCATCTTTCAGTTCCTGCAATCCTGCGAGAGCGCACTCTTGATATTCCGGCTGAAAGCAGGAAAGGGTCGAAGCTCGTTCCGGCTCGGGATAGAGAAGCTGCCAATCATTCTTATGTAGAAAATTCAGCAGACCAATGCCGCGCCATCGACTATCCCAGCCGCGAAGCAGCAAGTCAGCGGCGAGATGAACCCCCGGAAAGCGGCGGACAGGATGCCAACGAGAGTGCGAAAAGAATTGCCGGTACCCGCCAAAACATTCGTCTCCGCCATCTCCCGACAACATGACATTGCAGTGCTGACGCGCGGCCCGGCAAACCGCGAAGGTAGGAAACATGGAAGGATCTGCAAAGGGCTCATCGTAGTGATCAACCAGAGCGTCAAAAATGTCGAGCAGTTCCGCTGTGGAGAACCGGACTTCATGATGATCAGAACCGATGTGTTCCGCGACCTGTTTGGCGTAGGGCGCTTCGTTGAGTTCTTCGTCATCGAAGGACGCGCAAAAAGTGGTAAAGGAAGCGTTGGGTAGCAGTTCCCGGATTGTGCTGGCCACGAGAGTCGAATCGATGCCGCCCGACAGAAATGCACCGACTGGCACGTCGCTGCGTAGCCGCAGCCGGACGGCCTCACGGAAGCGATGCCGTAGTGCCTCGATCGCTTCCTCTTTGCTGAAGGGCCGGGGGCCATTCGAATTCACAAACTCAGGTTGCCAATATCGGAATGTACGCGTGTCCGATCCGGGCCCTAAGACGATTGCCTCACCAGCCCGAAGCTTGGACACTCCCTGGAGATGAGTTCGTGGTGCGGGAATGTAACCCAGCGCCAGGAACTGAGCTACAGCCGCTACATCCAGGCTACGATCCACGTTCTCCAGGGGCAGAAGAGCCTTCAGTTCCGAGGCGAAGGCCAGACCTTTCCCGCCCTGAATGGGCACCCAATAGAGCGGCTTCTCTCCAAAACGGTCGCGGGCTAGAAAAAGCTGCTCTTTTCGAGTGTCGACGATGGCGAACGCATACATGCCCTCCAAATCGTCGAGCAGCGAGGTGCCCTTCTCCTCGAACAGATGCACCAGGACCTCGGTATCGCTGTGAGTAGAAAAGCGGTGGCCTTGCGCGACCAATTTCTCGCGCAACTCAAGATAGTTGTAAATCTCGCCGTTACAAACGACCCAGACTGTACCGTCTTCGTTGGTTATGGGCTGAGCACCACCCTCGATGTCGATAATCGCCAGTCTCAAGTGACCCAGCAGGCAGCGTCCATGCATGAGCGTCAGGCACTGCTGGCCATCGGGGCCTCGGTGCTGAAGGCGCAACTGCGCTTGTTCTGCCCAATCCCTGGCAGAATCTCCCAATGGACGAACTGGATCAAGCATGCCAAATATTCCGCACATATTTAAGAGTTCTGACGTTCAGCGACTACGTCTCGAAAAACTTTGATCCATTGCTTTGCAATCTGATCCCAATCAAATTTCTGTGAATGTCGGGCTGCAGCCGACGCCATCGATTGCCGCATTGCAGAATCGCGAAGGAGCACGTCCAACTTCTGGGTCAATTCCGCATCCGATTCTGCCAGGAAGCCAGTCTGTCCCTGCAACACGTACTCGGGCCGGTACACATTCATGGCAACTACTGGCAAGCCGCATGCAGCCGCTTGTCCGAGCACCTGGGGATGACCCTCGAGAATGCTTGGGAAAAGGAAAACATGCGCTCTCCGCATTTCTTCCCCAAGTTCTGCCGGGGGCCGATGCCCCAAGAAATCAACGTTCCGGCATTTCAATTCTGCCGCCAGCGCCCGGCAAGCCGTTTCGGTTTCGCCGCGTCCCACCAGACGGAACATCACGTTAGGCCACCGGGCTGCCTGCTGAATAACAAATTCGACGCGTTTGCGCGGCTGGAAGGATCCAGCATAAAGAACGGTCAGCGGCCCGGCAGGGTGAGTTGATGGCGGTTCATCGCTGGGGAAGAAGAACCGCCGGTCGATCCCGTTGTAGATAGTTCCTGCCCGGACCCCGAACCTTTGTCGCACTGTTTCTGCAACGTAGGCTGAGTTTGCTACCACTGCATCGCCTTCGACAATGGAACGCGCGACCAATCCATTTCCGGTGACGTCATTCATTACCATCACGATGTGGCTAACCACTGCCATCCTGAGCCGCAGTTTCTTGCGCAGCACAAACAACACTTGATCGAGTGGACCCTGCCGCGGGTAAAAGTACACGTCAGGCGAAGAAGCCACGCATCGAATCAATAATTGCGCCATGTTTCCGTGCTTGTAATAGGGCAACAGCTTGGTATTCTTGCGCGCGGTGATGCGCGGATCAGGGTTGCCCTCCGAGATCATGATCACCCGAAACAACTCTGGCGGCAGGCGGGCAACAATTTCCTTTACGGTAAGATTTTGAGCGTTGGTATCGTCTTCGTCGGCAAATGAAGGAGTGAAAATGGTGATGGGCTGGGTTGGCTCCTTCGTTTTCATTACGGCGTTAACTCCTGAACCAGAACTCTGTGTACGGCTTTCGTCATGCCCACTTGTCTTAGAAAATTGTCACGCATTGCTCGCCACCGGCAATGAGTAGGTCCCTGAAAAGAGATGCGCCAATTTATCGAAGTCTACGGCTCTCCGAGACGCCTGCGGCTGGGGCGATTGTCCGTACTGACTCTCAAGCAGTCCAGGAATCTCCGCGATTTGTTCCGAGGATTCCAACACGTGACCTACACCAAACCGCGCGTATTGCTGAACATATCCGGAATAAGGATCTCGCAGCCACGCGCATAGGAAGACGGGAATGCCCAAGGCGGCGCACTCCAAAGCAGTGGAGGATTGCACGGTCAAGGCCAACTGAGTGTTGTTCCACAACTGATCCGATGGTGAGCCCGCAAGCACTTCGATCTGGCGCTCTTGTTCCGGGAAAAGTCGGCGTAACATCCTCCGATGACTTTTAATGCTTTCAAAGGGATGAAGCTTGAAAACCAGCTTCAGCCCGCAGGTCTGAGCGAGAGAGCACAAATGCGGCAAAAGATCGCGGTAGACCTCATCGCTGCGCCACCAGCAGTTCTGATAGGGTTCGGTGAAAAAAACCAGCCACGGAGCAGAGCGGCGAGCCGCACGCGACAGAGGCAACGGCTTCGACGAGGCCGGCTCCGCGATGGTTATCTTCTCTTGGGCGAGATGGCAGATGCGCCTCAGGTAATCCCGTTCCATTTCACTCTTGACCAAGTAAAAGTCGGCATGGTTCACCTTGAGCGCCATCGTGTAATCCAAAGCACCGTGATGAGAGGCCAGGGCGGGAAGCCCGCGTTTCTTGGCCATGATGAGCGGAAGGCTTGAAGGGGGATTGCTGTCATCGGCACAGAGACAAGCGGTCACATCCTCGGATTCGAAAAGCTGCCGCCAGGCATCCCGAAGGGAGATTCCCCAAGGCAGGAGCGCAGGAATCCGTCCAAGCACGCCAACTGCATCAGCTGTATTGAATTCCTCGGCGCTGCCAACAAGCTGCTTTCTTAAACTGTTCCACGACTCGAGCAGGAAAGCGGTTTCCCGCTTGTCAACCGAAACGAAGTATGGAGTCAGCGATGCCGAGCGGACATTCGGCGGCAGCGACCGAAGCTTGCCACTGCTCCTGGTGAGGACCAACAAAAATTGATGATCGGGGAGCAACGCGGCATAGGAAAGCGCAGTACGAGAAACATTAATGTAAGCTGACGGCAACAAGATGACTGGCCGCCCCGAGGTGTGACGACGACCAGTGAAGCGGCGGCGAATCGAATGCTCGCCATCGAGCTTGTCTTCGAGCACTTGGGCGCACTGGGCAGTGTCGAGATTCGAAAAGACGTCGTGACAGTGGCGTGCCCGGTGAATGACCGATTGCAAGCGGCTTTCCAAGATCGTTAGTCGGGTGCCGAGAAGTCTCTGTAGAGCCGTGGCGAGAGGATGTGGCCGGCTTGAATACAGCTCGCAATTCGCGCGCAGCTCTTTCGAGAGCCGGTGAACGAGCATGAGTTGCTGGAGATCGCCTGCGATGAAGAGACAAAGGAGATCCCACCAGTCGATTCCCGAGCGGTCCACCATGAGGCCCATGCCGAATTGCAGGAGCTCATGCAGGCGACCCAGATCGCTGATCTCCGCAGCAGATCGATAAAGACTGAACACCTCGCAGCCGGCTTGCCGGCACCAGCGTTCATAGGTAGCTGACGGAGCCCGATCGAGATCCACGACCAAATCCCAATGATCTGCCGGACTCCTCAGCGGAATGGTGTCCTCGGGATGGAGCAGCAAGACCTTCATACTCATGCTCCTCCTGCCGAGGTCCGCCCCAGCAACCGCCGGATGCAATGCTCCAGAGGGGGAGAGGACTTAATAGCCGATGCCGCGTGATAGCGCACGATCTCCTTGAGGTGCCGTGCAGTCGAGGCCGTAATCGTAACGTCCAACGTCTGCCGGGCACCTGTGGCGAATCGCTCCTTGTAACCTTCCGCACCCAAGCCCAGGTCGACGCGATTTATCTCTGGCCTCTCGCATGCTTCCTCCACGATCTTGGCGAGCAGGCAGAGACCCGGATAATACCGTTCGAAACCGTTATCGAACGTTGGCATGTACCAAAACCAACTGCCAGCGAACTGGAATCCATAGTTCCACGCCACTGGCTCATCTCCCACGTTCAAGCTGGTAAGCGTGATCCAACCGGGTCCGGAAAGAAGCTTCGCCAGTTCGGCAAGAAACGCCCGACGTTCTGCGCGGACCAGATTGCTGACCCGCCCGGTACTGAGAAATCGGCCAATATGTGCCTGCTCAAACCTTGGCAGCGCGGCAGCGATGTCCTCCCGCGACCGCAAGTGGCGGAGCTCGACGGGCGCTATTTTCGACATCGCTTTGAGGTGCCGGCGAAGCATCTGTTTGCGCTGCACGCATTGCTTTGTGGATTCTTTCTGCTCAGGCGAGGAAAGAACAACCTGAGCACATCGAAACGCCGGGCATGAAAACAATGAGTATTCCTGTGCGTGCGTTGCAAAAGGGAGCGCACGGGGGGTTGCGGAATCTGCGGGCAAGTTCGCCAGCACCACTAGAGGTATCTTCAGATTTCGGAGCTCGCCGCACACGAGTTCCACAAATTCTGACCGGAGTTCGGGATGCGAGATAAAGTCACAATAATCCGCGGTTGTCCCCGCGATGAAAGTCGTCTCTTTCTGCGATGGATCCGTGGCCAATGCCGCGACACCCACCAACGAATCTTGCTCATAGGCCAGCATCAGCAGAGGTGTGATGGAAGCGCGATAAGCACGGCTTACCGCCAGCGCCCATTCGTATGTGTAAAAAACCTCCGGACACTCCATCTGCTGCACCAGTTCGTTCCACTGGCGGGCCAGGAGGTCGTCGTCCGGAATCTCTCGGTGCAGAACTAGGCGCAAGATTTCCCGCCGATCGAATAATTATCCGTTTTAGAAAATACGTAGTAATACCAGTCGGTTAGAAACGGGCGACTGACTCGCGGATAGTCATCTCCCATCAACTTAACCAAGTGGAAATCGAATTCCGCCAACTCAGCAACGACGCGGTCTGGTATCGAGTAGTGAAGCTGGAGGCCGCCGTCTACGGGATCATAGACATCGCCCTCTCCGCGCCAGAAGGCGGGGCTCGGAACGCGCCGAGCGATCTTCAAAGTGGACCCGGTTGCCGCACGAATAAAAGCCTGTATCGCCTTCGCCACCGTGAGCCCTCCTACGACCAGCGGGAGGAAGGCACTTCGATGCGAGACGAGTCTTCGCGCAAAAGCACGTAACCTTCCGCGGTCCCAATCCGTGCGAACCAAGATCGAGCGGGGATTGTGAGAAGAGAAAACGAGTACTCCGGTTGGCCGCAATACCCGCCAGCACGCGCGGAGACAGCGCAATCTTTTCTCGTCCGGAACAACGCAATCCAGCCCGTTGAAGGAGAATACGATCGCATCAAACGAGGCATCTTCAAAAGCGGACAGATCAGACGCGTCGGCCCGCAGGAAATCGAGATCCGGAAACTTCTTTCTGCAGGCGTGGATCATGGCCTCCGAGTAGTCAACTCCCACATAGAGCGACGAAACGCTGGAAAGATAAGACGTGGTACGTCCTCCACCCACTCCTAGGTCGAGAACGGCCATGCCCGGCTTGATATAGGTTCGAAAAAGCAATTGCTCACAGGGAGTCAAATAGTTGAGAGCCGCGTAATGAGAGGCGACCTCGGGAACGCGGTAGGTTCGGAGATTGAGCGCCTCCTCCTGTACGGGCATTGTTTCCGTGTTCAAGCGTTCGACCCCACAGCAGCGCTCAGGCTTGTCGGTCTAAACAGTTCCTGCAATGAGCGATGAAACCCCGAAATGTGCGCTTCGAATTCCGCGATAGTCATTTCCGCGGTAACGTGCACGCGCGGCAGGGCAAATTTCGGAGTCTGGGTTCCGAAACCTCCGCCCACGTTGAGGAATGCACACTGGAAGCCGGCCCGTTCGGCCATTTGTATTTCCCGCGACGCAACTGAGGACGAATCGCCGAATGGATAGGCCAACGCCGATATCTTTCGTCCCAATGCCTGTTCGAGGTTGTGCTTGCTCTCCGAGATTTCGCTCCACGCCAACTCCGGTGACAACTGCGACAGCATTGGATGAGAGAGAGTATGCCCCCCGATGCACATTCCAGCCGCGGCAAGCTGCTGCAGTTCCGCCCGGTTCAACACTAAGAACCGCCGGCTGAGTAGCGGATCTTCGCGGTATTCAGCATCCCATCGCTCAGAAAGACCGAGCTGCATTCTTATTCTCTCCAGAAACGCTCTCCGGCGATCCACGCTGTAGCGCGAAAGTTTTCTTACCAACTCCCACCATAAGGAGCGCTTTTCTTGCCGACTTGTGTCCGCGTGCAGTCCGATTTCGAGCAGCTCCAGAGTAAAGTTTTCAGGCCCTGCCAGGAATATCAGATACAGTTCCTCATACCACAACATTGTGGGGGTGTTGGCTAGCGAAGCGCCAGTGACAAAGAATAAACACGTCAACCCTGCGTCCTGAAGAATGGGCAGCATGTCGAATAGCGAGTTCCGCAGGCCGTCATCGCAAGTCAGTAGCACGGAACGCGGAGGCAATTCGTGCCCGGCCTCACACCAGAGCAGGAATTCTTCTGGAGAAATCACGTTGTACTGATCCTTAAGGAATCGGAGCTGGCGGCGAAATAAATCCGCACTCACCAGGCTGCCATCCAAGCGTGGATCGACGATTTTGTATCCTGCGGGGAAAACTCCGTGATAGGTCAGCACCGCGGGTGTAGTCCCGGCCGCGCGACGGAGGTATCCCGCCTTCGACAGGCTAGGATAAACAACGTGCTTCAACAATGGACTGACTAGTCTCACGCTTTGGCCACCAAATCCCAGCTCAGCGGGGTACCGCGCTCGATGTCGCGGGAAGCACGTTTGCCGACGATCTGCGGGAGATGCCGGGTGTGCAATCCGTGACCGGGTCGAATCGAGCGGACATTTTCTGCGCTGAAAGTTTCTCCCCGCTTCACAGCCTGGACAACAAAGAGCGACCGGCGAAAGACGCGGCTGCTCCGTTCGCCATCAGTGAGGCCGAAGTGGATTTCCCCCAGAGATTTCTCCGCAACTCGAACCGCTTCTACCATTGCTTTGAACTCTGCTGGCTCCAGGGAAAAAGCGCTGTCGGGCCCCTTCGACGATCGGGATAAGGTGAAGTGTTTTTCGATGATGCATGCGCCTAAAGCTACTGCCGCCACGGGAACTGCGATATCCATGGTGTGATCCGACAATCCCACGGGAACTTCAAACCTTCGCGCCAGCTCGGGAATGGTCCGCAAGTTCATCTCGCAGGGGAGAGCGGGATAAGCGCTGGTGCACCTCAGCAATGCGATTTGCCCGGCGCCTGCCTGGCGAGCGGTCTCAACAGCTTCCTCGATCTCCTCGATCGTAGCCATGCCGGTCGAGAGGATCAGCGGCTTGCCGGTGCGCGATATTCTCTGGAGAAGCGGAACGTCAACCAGCTCGCAGGATGCGACTTTGTACGCTGGCACCCCCATGCTCTCCAGAAAGTCCACGGCAGTTGAGTCGAAGGCGGAGGAAAAGAAACCGAGCCTGAGATCGTCAGCGGCCCGTTTTAGCTTGGGCTGCCAATCCCACGGCGTGTAGGCCTCGCCATAAAGTTCATGGAGGGTGCGGCCATCCCAGATCGTACCACCACGAATTTGGAAGCACTCACGATCGCTGCGGATCGTAATCGTGTCCGGCGTGTAGGTCTGTAGTTTTACAGCGTCAGCTCCAGATTCCTTGGCAGCCTGGATGAGGCGAACCGCCTGGTCGAGATCATGGTTGTGATTGGCGGAAAGCTCGGCGACGACGTACACCGGTTGACCCGTCCCAATCTGCCGATCTCCAATTGTGAAACCGGTCATCATCGTGCTCCCGCCTTCTCTGAAACCAGGTCGCCGACTTCGTCTGGCAGAAAGGGAGTCCGTCGTCCGCTCCGCATGATTTCGAGGGCCCGCTCTCCCTCATTGAAAATCAAATCGAGAATTGAGGCATATGGACAAAACGGAGGAAACAATTGCCGGTATTGAGGATGTTCGTAGTGCTGGAAAACTACATCGATGCCCTTGCCGAGCAGAACGTCCATTTCTTGCAGCAAGTAGGCTGCGGAACCTAGAGGTGAGACGTATTGTTTTTCCCCCAGCGAGTCGCAGATGTTGGCCAACAGCTCTGTCCGCCTGCCTGACTGCTTCAGATGGGAAGAGAGCAATAACCGCGTCTGAATTCCCAGCACGTCCATGAACCATTCGATTAAGCGGATGTCCAGATCTGCAATGAGGGCCGCTGACGAGCATCTTGCCTTTGTCTCTATGCGGGAACTCAGTTCCTCGAAATAGTCATCGAAAAACGGCGCTCGGCGATAGTTCAGCTCGATGGCGCGAAGATGATTCCGCCAGAATCCAATTTCTCGAATTTCGACCTCGCTGATCAATTGCCCAAAGCGTCCGCGGAATAGCACGGGGACGGAGAGCCACTGCAGTCCGGTCGGGGTCTTGATGCGGTTGCGCTGCTGCCATGACTGCTTCTCGAATTGAACGTTGTCCAACAGGACAAACGTGTCCACCTGATCGATCAGGTCCAGGTAGCCGATCCACGGCAGGTACGTGGGTTGCGAAATCGCTATCTTCATTTCGTTGCCGGGCCTTTTTCCGTTAACACAAAACGTTCAGTAGCCTTCCGGAACCCCAAGGACCTCCAAAGTCCGGCGGCTGCAGTATTGCCTTCGACCACTTCCAATTGAATCTTCGAGGGAGACGACTTCCACAGTTCGTCAATGATTTGTTTCGCGCAAGCTCGAGCAATGCCTTTTCGACGGCCCTCGGGAATGACATAAACTTCATAGATTGCCCCCGTCTGACGCGGCAAAAACCGATGCTCTTCCACTCCGAAAAGAATGAATCCGACGCGTTGCCCATCGGCGACGATCCAGCGAAGCGAGTACCTCGGATTGTTCTTGATGGTCTCGAAGTAGGAGGTTTTCCAATCTTGTGCTGGCGTGAATATAGGATTCAGTTCGTGGAAATGCTGCTGCGCCATTTTCAGGAAATCCTCGCGCTCATCGGGTTCGACCGGGATCATGCTGAGCACAGCAGTCAATCCAAGCCTCCGGGCAGAACACAGTCAAGAACTCGACTGATTCCTTCACCATCCACCAATTTCCTTCCCAATCGAGCCATCCGTTCTCTGCGATCTTGAGACGCAACCAGTTCTTCCACGGCGCGAGCGAGACTATTCTGCTTAAAACCTTCGACTGGGCCCATATTGTGTACCGCTCCCATGACATTGAGTTCCGCAATGATCTGTCCCTGAGTTGGGGTTCGGAAATAGCTTAAGGTCGCACAGCCCATGTACAGAAGTTCCCAAAGAGTTCCCCCCGCGCAGATAATGGCAATGTCAGACCGCGCCATAAGTTCAGGCATATTGTTCGCGTTGCCTACAAGGTGGATCGGCATCCTCAAGCCCGCCACCGTCCGCTGCAACTCGGCTAGCTGCGGGTTGCTGCCACCGACGACAACGGTGATCTCAAGATCTGGAACGGAGATTCTGGGAAAAGCCTCGATCAGGCGCAGCATAAGCTTGTCTGGATCGCTGCCACCCATGGTGACCAGCAACTGCCGGCCAATCCGGGGGATCTCGCGCCGCCACTCGCGCCGGGCCTGAAACTCGCCTCGTAGCATGGCATAACCCGGACCGAGCAGAAGCCGGGTGTAAGACTCGCGACTTGCGTACATCTGGTCGCTGGCATGAACATTTTGATCCAGCACCAGGTCAGCGGAATAGTGCTTGCACTGGCCAAGGTCGTCTACGAACAACAGCTTCAGTCCGGCGTTCTTCAGGCATCGCTGATACTCGGAATCGAACCGATAGCCATCCACGACTACCCAGGTCGCCTGACGACCACACGCTAGTGCTGAAACATCCCGGGCGTCCTGAACGCTATTGGGAGAGGCCTTCAGTTGGACGATTTCCAGTCCTTCAGAACGCAGGCGCGCATCGATTGCGGGGGTCGATTCCGCCATGGCAAATACGGCATTTCCGCCGGCATCGTGCCACGCCTGAGCCAATGCCAGGCAGCGCATTACATGGCCTGTGGCGATCGAGATGTTGGCATCAGCTCGGATTATTAGGGAACTGGCGAGCATCAGGCTCCGTGAACCGCTTTTTGGACCATATCGGAGTTCAGTTCAGCGAGTTCCGGCTCACGCTCCATTAGTTGAACCGCCTCGCCCCAGCTAAAATCATCCTCGTTGCCGAAGCGCGCATAGATGGTGCGCAATAGTTCGAGGTCTTCGGCAGTATCCAGCGTCCAACGATACTGACTGTAGTTAATCCTCCCGCACTGCGGAACCAGCCGGAATAATTCTGGGTGCTCGTAAAAATACGGCGTCACGTGTTCTCGCTCGTGGGGTTCGTGAGCATCGCGCCAGGCCTGTTCAAGTGCGGCTGTAGTGAATACCTCTGTGTCCAAGCCCCGCGGATAAGTGCGCGGGAACACGTTGCTGGCGTAGTGTGCGCACTGCTGCTGAAAAACCCGGATGGTTTCGTCCACGAGTTGAGGATCAATCACAGGACAGTCAGAGGTAATGCGCACAACGGTTCCAGCCTCGCACACTCGTGCCGCCCGATAGTAGCGATCCAGGACATCATTCTCGGAGCCGCGAAAAGATGAGACCTCGAGTCGATGGCAGTCTCGAACGATGGCATCGTCAGCGACAGAATTGGTCGTAGCGACCACAATTTCGTTGACCCGCCTGGCACGGCGCAAACGGCCGACGACCCGGGCCAGAACAGTTTCGCCTCCCAGATCCATCAGCACTTTGCCAGGCAAGCGAGTGCTACCCATTCGAGCCTGGATAATAGCGGCGATCTTCACTACTCTTCTCCCGCCGGCGTCATCGCTGGAGATTACCTCTCGAAGTGCGCCAGAACTTTGCCCAGTGCGCGGACCACATCTTCAATATCACCGTCGGCCATGCCGTGAAACATCGGCAGGCTTATCAGGCATTCGTATGCGGCTTCGGCCACGGGATACTCCCCGCCCTTGTATCCAAAGCGATCGCGGTAGTACGGATGACGGTGAACCGGGATGTAGTGGACGTTTACACCAATGTTTTCCGCGCGCAACGCCTGGAACACTTCGCCCCGACCAGCCGAGAGCTTGGTCAAATCCAGACGTATCGGATAGAGATGCCAAGCGGGATTGGCGTCGCGGCGAGTCTGCGGCGCGAACACGCCGGACATGTTGTGGAACTCGGCGGCATATCGGGCTGCGATTTGCCTGCGTCGCGCAAGATTTGCTTCCAGCTTTTTCATTTGCTGCAGGCCGAGTGCGCAAGCAATGTCGGTGAGGCGATAGTTGAATCCCAGCAGGACCATTTCGTAGTGCCATTGGCCGGCACTCTGCCGCTGCCTCGCATCGCTGCTGATCCCGTGATTTCGAAAGCGGCGAAGCGTCTCCGCGAACACCGGGTTGTCGGTCGTGACCATGCCGCCCTCGCCAGTCGTCAGATGCTTCACCGGATGAAAACTGAAGACGGTCATATGCGCCACACTGCCCACACAGCGTCCGCGGTACTGGGCGCCCAAGGCATGGCAGGCGTCTTCGATCACGATCAACCCGTGGCGCTCAGCCAAATGCAGAATGGAATCCAAGTCCGCGGGATGGCCGGCGTAGTCGACGGGAAGAATTGCCTTGGTGCGCGCCGTGATCCGTGTAGCGGCCAGTTCGGGATCAAGGTTCAGTGTGTCCTCGAGAACATCGGCGAAGACTGGCGTCGCGCCCTGATAGAGCACACAGTTCGCCGTGGCAGCGAAGGTCAGCGGAGAAGTAATCGCTTCATCCCCTGGTTGCAATCCGGCGGCGAACGCGGCGGCGTGCAAGGCGGCAGTGCCAGAACTGAAGCTGACCGCATATTTCGCCCCCACCCAGACAGCCATCGCCGCTTCGAACTCGGCCACCTGGGGACCTGTGGTCAACCAATCGGAGCGCAGCGTCTCCACCACGGCCTGAATGTCGCTCTCATCGATTGATTGTCGCCCGTAAGGCAGCAAAGCCCTCCGGACGGGCGATCCGCCGTGGATCGCCAGCACTTCACTGCTTACTTGAGCTACAGTCATAAGTTTCCCTTTAGGCCGGGGCGCGTAGCCTTTCCTCTTGGGGCCAGGCGACGACCAGAGGAGAACTTTCGTCAACGAGTTCATACAGCTCCTCGGCGCTGAGCCACTGAGGATTGTTGTCGCTGGTATAACGGAATCCGTCTGGAAGCGGGCGGGCTTGCTTCCAGTTTTCTTTGCGCCACCAAGGATGCGCCGGTTGGATCACATACATATCACCCATCTCCAGCGCGTGGCGAGCTTCATCTTCCGACAGCAGCACCTCATGCAGTTTCTCCCCCGGGCGGATCCCGATCGCCTCCACATCGCAACCTGGGGCGACAGCCTCGGCCATCTCCACCAGTTTCATGCTCGGAATCTTGGGAACAAAAATTTCGCCCCCATGCATCTGCTCGATACAGCGCACCACGAATCTGACTCCCCGCTCGAGCGTGATCCAGAAGCGGGTCATGCGGGAATCGGTGATGGTAATCTTGCCGCGCTTGCGCTGCTCCAGGAATACCGGAATCACGCTGCCGCGACTGCCCAGCACGTTTCCGTAGCGGGCACAACTGAATCGAGTGTCCTGCGCGCCGGAGTAAGCGTTCGCCTGAACGAACATTTTCTCCGCGCAGAGCTTGGTCGCGCCGTACAAATTGATGGGGTTTACCGCTTTGTCGGTGCTCAGGGCCAGAATGCGGCGCACCCCGCGGTTGATCGCCGCATCGATGACATTGCGCCCACCCATGATGTTGGTCTGGATCGCCTCGAACGGATTGTATTCGCAGGCTGGAACTTGCTTAAGCGCCGCCGCGTGAACCACGACTGTAACCCCGGAAAAAGCGCGCTCCAAACGCTGCGCATCGCGCACATCTCCGATGAAATAGCGCAAGCTGGGATGGTCGAATCCCGAAGCCCGCATATCATGCTGCTTGAGTTCGTCACGGCTGAAGATAATGAGCTTCTGCGGGCGGTATTCGCGCAGCATCAACTCGACGAACTTCCTGCCGAAAGAACCCGTCCCGCCGGTGACCAGTACAACCTGTTCGGACCACTTCATCGGTGGACTCCCTGGAGGTGAACGTATCTTTTCCTAAACGAACCTGTCCTGAACACACCTGCGCGGGTCACTTGTATCGCATACCGATCAAAATGAAATTTGCCAGCGCCAGTATAGCGGAGATAATCGCCA
>DATNNO010000118.1:0-12094 GCA_035601775.1 Terriglobales bacterium
AGCCAGAGCGTCCCTGAAGCAGTTTAGCAGCACTCAAATATCGGTCCTCTGGTCCGCGTGCTTCTTGATATACCAGAACGGACTGTAGCTGAAATGAGGAAATAACGAGTACACGCAGGTCTGGTTTTTCCGTGTCCCTCAGGTTAGGGCAGCTCCGTCACAGCCTTGAAGAAATAGAGTTGGCTGGCGATAACAGGCCATTACACGTTTTGACCGCTGGTCAGTGAGTGTAACGGCGATATTTCGCGAGTTAACACCTAGGGGAACTGCTTCACAATAGAACTGCTTCCCATTTGACAAGCTCTGCGCGGTCAGTTGGGATTTGGCAGTGTTCGACGAGGCCCACAGTTATGGGCACCTCTTCGTCTCGATTTTTTGGAATGATAGAGTTACGGCCATCCCACCATCAAAATTATCAGAATTGTCGAGTGACGAGACGCCCCTTGACTTTTTCTGTCTGCTGCCCCAGACTCTCGCCTGCATGCTAGCGCGGCTAGAAAATTCCGGTTTTGCCGTCCAGTTGAACTGGCGTGTTATTGCGTTTACACTTACCTCTACTCTGCTGTCCGGTCAGGCTGCTTATCAAGTATCGAGGCCCCTCAGGCTTTTACCCCCAGGCCTGTCACGAAGTAAAACTGAGCAGGCCCTGGTCAACCCTCGCCCACGTTTTCGCGGCTGGAAGCACACGACCAACGCGGAAAAGTTCCGCTCCTGCGGTGGCTTCTGCCGTCCGACACAGCCTACGAGCGTCTCTAACTTGCCTCGCCCGTTGACGCAGCTTGATTCGTCCACTTTGAGCAGCTTCGATCTTCGCCCACACTGCCCACCGGAGGCATCCCCACCAGTGTTGCCGTTGGCGACTTCAACGCGGACGGCCATTTGGACTGGGTCATCTCGAACGGTCTTGACAACACCTTTTGGTTGTATTTGGGGCGCGGTGACGGCACTGCAAATCTGCCCACTATCATTCCGCTGAAGGGTTTGGCTCCGCTCTGGGTGACCGCCGTAGATCTGCGAGGCAACGGCACCTTGGACTTGGTTGTGGCGGAGGCGGACAGCGGAACGATCGGCGTCCTGCTGGGGAATGGAGACGGCACATTCCAAGCGGAGGTTGAGTATCAGCTTCCCGTTTCCCCCTTGTTTGTCTTGGGTGGGGATTTTAACTCCGACGGAAAACTGGATATTGCTGTGGGCTTGTTCGGGACCGCGGCGACGGGTCCGATTGCTGTATTGCCCGGTGACGGTCAAGGACACCTTGGAACTGCGCTGTACAACCCAGCCGTTTACCCTTCGACCGGGCAATGGCTCGCAGCGGCTGACTTCAACGGGGACGGCAGGCTGGATTTGATGGTGGTCGACCCGTTTGACCTTTTGCCCCACGGAGGTGCCCAGGTCTACCTGAACAACGGCAACGGCACGTTCTCGGCAGGTCAACTCGTTTACGTCAACGGAGGGGGAGCGGCCCTTAGCGCTGCTCTGGCGGACCTCAATGGGGACGGTTGCGTCGATGCCATCGTGGCCGACAATTTTGGGTTTGCGTATGTGTACACCAGCAACTGCAATGGCACCTTCAACGACGTGTCGGTCAACTATGCGCTGGGAGACAATGCAGCGACGATACAACTCGTGGACCTTAATCGTGACGGAAATCTCGACATTGTAACTACAGGTGTGGTGTTGGCCGGCTTAGGGGGAGGAGGCATCGGGGACCAGGCGGGGAACTTGGTTTCTGTCCTGCTCGGGGACGGTAAGGGGCACTTCAGTCCAGGCGGTGTATATCGAGGCGAACCTTCGATGTTCGGCATGGCGGTGGGCGACCTGAACGGAGACGGATTTCCTGACGTGGTGACGGCCAATCAAGGCAGTAATTCGGCGACGGTGTTCCTCAACGACGGCAAAGGCGGGTTCGGCGACCCGCAAGGAGAGGCAATCGGTTACAACTCGGGAACCGCAAACTCCCCCGATGGCCCGTTTGTGATCGTTGATGTCGACGGCAACGGAACTCCCGATATCGTCTTCCTTCAGCTGCCGCCGCTGTATCCCGGAGTGGAGCAGATCACCAGCCTGTTAAATGACGGCACCGGAAAATTTTCCGCACCGATTCGGTCGCCATTGTGGAACACCGGCAGCAATTTGTACCCTAACGCTTTCGTGTTGGCAGACTTTCGCAATACGGGTCGCCCAGATGCGCTTGTGCTCGGAGGGTCCATAGTTTTTGCCCCTAATCTCGGAGGTGGAAAGTTTGGGCCGTACACCATGACGGGTCAGCTCAGCGCTGGGGCGCCGTTGGCAGTAGGGGACTTCAATGGCGACGGCAAGCTGGACTTTATCTCCGCTTCGTTTAACGGAGACATTGACCCCGCACAATACTTGGCCGTGTTTCTGGGCAACGGGGATGGCACTTTCCGGGCCGGCCAAAGCTTCGCGCACGAAATTGGGAATAACGAGGCTGAAACAACCAGGATATACGCAGGCGACTTCAATCGCGACGGCAAACTCGACGTCTTAGTTTTGCAGGGAAGCTCAGTTGGGGGCTTGTACGGGTTATTGGGAGGTGCGAGCTTGTACGAGTTACTGGGAAATGGAGATGGGACTTTTCAGCCGGCTCGCCTTCTGTTCCAAGACTTCGGGACTCTTGCCCTGGCCGATGTGAACCACGATGGGTGGCCGGACATCGTTGCCCTTGTAAACGCCGAAGGCTATCCCGCCGACTATGTTCCAACCGTGTCAGTATTCCTCGGCCAGCCAGACGGCTCTTTCGCCTACAGCCAGAGCTACACACCTTACTTAGACCAGTTGCGCGTGCCCTTCGACTACGGCGGAGAGGTTCAATCTTTCCCGTTTGAAGCGTTGCTCGCCGATTTCAATGGCGACGGAAATCCCGACTTGGCGCTGTTTCAAACACCGGCTTTCTTGGACCAAAGTTTCGTGCAGATTCTGTACGGCAACCGGGACGGCACGTTTACTCCTACTTATGCTGCTTATGGGCTGAATACGCATTATGTTCCAGAATTTGCCGTCGACTTGAATGGAGATGGCAGGGCGGACCTGATTGAACAGGACAATCTCACTTCATCGTTCAACGTCTTGAAGGCAATATCCGGAGCTCCGGCGCTGCAGTTACAAATCCTGAATACTCCGCTCGCCGGAGGTGTTGGGTACGGCACAGTGACTCTTACCCTCCCGTCCAGCTCGGAGACCACGGTTGTGCTAACTGCGAGTGACCCAAACGTGAA
The DNA here is from genome assembly GCA_035601775.1 of Terriglobales bacterium. GTDB lineage: Bacteria > Acidobacteriota > Terriglobia > Terriglobales > Acidobacteriaceae > JABDBE01. The sequence goes on from DATNNO010000118.1 coordinate 3,237, forward strand.
CGTCCCGAACGTAATCGTACCGGCAGGCAGCGTGAGTCAGGACTTCCAATTCTCGATTGGCGCCGGGTTTAATCCCGCTGCAGTCTTCAGTGTCCAGGGTCAAGTCGGTTCTGCGACCGCTATTGCTTACGGCTACGTTCCTTCCATGGCGCTGCCGGTGGTTGGTATGGAGCCGACCGCTGTCTTGTTTGGCGGCACGGATCTTGGGTATTCCAGCGGTCCCCTGACGGTTACAGTGAAGAATATTGGAAACGCTCCGCTCAATATCAAAGACTTCTCGGTCTTTGAGCCTGAGTTCACGGAAACGAACGATTGCGGGAAAACCGTGCCCGTAGGTGGGAGCTGCAATGTGCAGGTGACATTCTTGGCGCAAGCCCCAGGATTGGAACCGGGGAGGCTGCAAATGGGTTATGGCATTGGTGCCCAGGCGGTTGATCTCGAAGGTTTCGGTCTTGGGCTTGAGGTCGTGCCTGAATACTCGTATTTTACCGGCACCGTTGGCAAGACCAGCCCAGCGCAGGCCATTACTGTGACCAATCAGGGCACGCGGTCTCAGCAAATCACTATTCTCCCACCAATAAACGGCTTTTCCGAGACTAACAATTGCACGACGCTAAACGGGGGAGCGAGCTGCCAGATCAATGCCACCTTTACTCCTACCCAGTCTGGATTTGTCACGGGCGGAATCCAAATCAAAGACAGCAGCGCTTCCTACTACAATAGTTTTGGAGCCAGTCTAAGCGGCACCGGTACGGGAAACGGTATACCGCCAGACTTCGGAATCAGTTCTTCCCCAGGTACAGCCACCGTTACCCCGGGCCAGCCGGCGACGTACGATCTCAGCATCTCCAGCATGAATGGGTTTGCTGGAACCGTGGACCTTACGTGCAGTGTTGTACCGAGTGGACCAATTTGCAGCATGAGCGCGAATTCCGTAAACCTGTCCGCTAATCAGATTGGTAAGGTTACGGTTTCCGTTTCGACAATGGCAGCATCAACCTCCGCTTTGATAACTGTCCCAATAAGATCCGCGGAACGAAGCATTGCCCTCTGGACACTGATTGTGACGGTGCTGGTCGGAGGAGTCCTGTGCCGTCGCCACCCGAGACGGGCGAATATACTGACTGCGGTCTTTTTTCTGGTCCTAATCTGTTCCTGCGGAGGCGGGGGAAGTTCGGGTTCGGGTTCGGGATCGGGATCGGGAGGAGGCACACCCAAGGGAACTTACACAATAGCTATTAAAGGAGTTAGCGGTCCGACGTCACACACTATGAACCTTATGGTAATAGTTCAGTGATTACCGCGAGAGCAGGGTCGCGAATGAGCACTCGCTTTACCAACATCTCATATGTGACCAACCTCGGCAGGCGCTACTGTGGTTTCTGGCCTGGTGCTCAGGATCCTGCGGTTTTGCGAAACGAGTGAGCAGATAATCAACGCAAACGTCAGAACTTTTGCAAAGCTCACCTCCAACATACCCGTTATGCACCTCAACCATCGACTCCTTAGCTGACGAAATCAATTACAGCACTTGAGAATTGCCCGACCCAAGGTCAATGAGTGCTATCGCATACTACGACAGCTAAGGAACGTCTGAACAAGTTTTGATTGCAACGCTCGGCGCCGGAAGGTGCGGTCGAAAGTGGAGCATGTGTTTGCCGTGATGAAACTGAAGTTTGGGTTTGTAAAAGTGCGGTACCGGGGGATCGCGAAGAACGCGAATCGGCTGTTTGCGACGTGCGCGCTGGTGAACCTGTTTCTGGCGCGCAAGACACTGCTGGGGATGACGGCGGCGTGGTGTGTCCCGCAACCGCCGCATCGCTCCCACGGAGCAGATGCGGCGGGCCTTGCATCTTTTGAGCTGTATAAAACCGCTGCACGCCTTTACTTCGCCTTCGTGCGGTTCTTCGCGCGCTCCACTTCATCCACCCGATCCTTATAACGGTAGCGCTGGCAGGTGAAGTCTTGCGCCCGCGGCGCGCACTCCTCCAGCACGCGGCCCTGTCCTCGATACGCTTGATCGCCCCACGCTATTTGGGCGAGTCTAGCGGGGCCGAGGCTTACTTCATCCCTCCTCACCCTAAAATGGGGTTCGCAAACTATTAGCTAGGGTGAGTAGTCGGTTTTTCTTAAAATGGCCGCCGCGCATCGGCTCAACTGATGAAACCAGGCCATTACACGTTTTGACTGCTGGTCAGTGAGCGATATGGCGATATTACGCCAAGAATCATGAGCCGCCGCCTGACAACGCCAGAATTCAACCCGCGATTGTCTTATAATGAGAGTTCTAAAGCGATTAATAGCGGCTTTCCCTCTGACCTTCAGGAGAACGCATGACTCCGAAACGAATCGGCATTTGTTGTCTGGCTCTTTTTCTTTTGGCGTCGCTTCACGCCCCAGCTGCCAATCAATCGGCCCTCGAATCGCAGATGCGACAGCTCTTGAAGAACAATATCCTCGCCTTACGCGTGCCCTACACCGCTGGCGTTCTGAAATTCGACGCGCAGGGAAAGCTCATCGGGAGTTCCAATATTGGTCCGTGGACCATTTACAGTTCCGTCCAGATCAGCGACGTCTCGGTGAAGGATTCGGCTTTTGAACTCGAAGGAGAGCGCGTCATTCTGGTTCTATCCAAGGGGAAGGGTTCTGTGGTTCCTACGCTTACAGGCCGCAAGGTGCACATCAGCCTTGAGCTCACGGCTCCTGCGGATGAGGCCAAGATTCGCGCCGCGGTCAGCGATACTTTCTCGGAAGACAGCGTTGAACGGCGCTTCGGCGCCTATTGGAAGCCTGCTGCCGACATGGAGAAGCCTTGCAAGGCGATTCTGAAAGAACATCCGGATGGCGTGGTCGGCACCTTGGAGTCAGAAAATCCCGTCTATGGTTGCGTGAAGTCCAGCGTCGTAAGGCCGCCTAAAGCTACTTTCAAGCCAGCCCCTGGGGCTGGCGCGAAAGACCCGCTCGAAGGCGTGGCCAGCATGCGTATTGTGGTTGACGAGCACGGCTATCCTGTCATTATTAAGGCTAACACCAGCTCGAAGCCGGACTACGGACTTGCCGCACTGGTAGCGGTTTCGCAGTGGATGTACAGCCCCGCCATGAAGGACGGCAAGCCTGTGCCGTTCATGTTGGATATCGAGCTGGGCAATGCCTTTGCCGAGGATGCTGATTAAGGCCAGGTGGGCCGGTCAATGAGTGAAATCGCGATGTTACGTCAATAACGCAGTCAAGCCCGTCGACCCCGCTAAGTTCTTTACCGCGTAACCTTGTGGGGGGCGAGAGTAGTAATTCCTCGATAGTCCAAACGTGATTTGAGATGCCCACTTCCATCACTGGTGTGACGCGCAAGGTCTGATGCACCCGGCAGAAACTGCAATAGGCTTATCAACGGGGTGTTTATTCCTGTCGCTTCCTTCGCATCCATATTCCTCGCAAAAAACGGGGTTAGGACCCAAGGTCCCAGGGCGGGTTGCAAACCGGTTGACTCCCGAACGGGGCAGAGGGATAATGGCCTGCTTTTCCAAGGAGGCCTCATGAAACGGCTTTCCGGGCCCCGTAAGACAGCCAACCTTTCCGAGTCAGTCCATCAGCAGCTCAACATGTACGCACTTGCGGCAGGCGCAGCAGGAGTGGGGATGCTGGCGTTGGCCCAGCCGTCTGAGGCGAAAATCGTCTACAGGCACACGAACGTCGTGGTTGGACTTAACGGCTTGTCGATCTACGGCCTTGACCTCAACCACGATGGGATATCCGACGTGATAATCCGGGCAGATAGGACTCGTTTTGACTGTCAAACCCATGGAGGGTTCGAGCTGAGCCTCTGGGAGATACCTACCTCAAATAATGGAGTCGAGGGCCAACCCCCGACGCCACTCCGTGCGGGAGCGCCCATCGGTGGGCGGCAACACTTCTACTCAGGCAAAGGGTCATTGGCCACTTCCAACTTTTTTTATGCGGGCCGCAGTTGTCAGCACGGAGGTAACTGGTGGAGCGTTACAGACCGCTACTTGGGAGTGAAGTTCAAGATTCACAGGAAAACCCACTATGGATGGGCACGGCTTACTTTCGATAGAGGACGTAATGCCACGCTAACCGGCTATGCCTACGAAACCATCGCGAACAAGTCGATCAAGGCTGGCCAGACCAAGGGCCGGGCGGACGATTCCACTCTCAACCCGGATTCGGCGAACCCGGATGATTTCGGCCCCGGTGCCACGGTTACCAATCCTATACCCGACACTCCGCAACCCGCATCGCTCGGGGTGCTCGCTCTCGGTGCTCAGGGCGTCCCGCTGTGGCGGCGGAAGGAGTCGGCACTCGAAGGCTCTCGCAACTAGAAGTTCACCGGGGCACCTTCCAAAGCGCTGCCCTGATAGGAGGAAGATTTATGAGACATAGGCTCATGTTCATCAGCCTTCCGCTTGTGGCCTTGTTTCTGGCCCTAAGGCCGACCGCCCTAGCCAGCGGCAAGTGGTATGTCGATGGGGTAAACGGCAGTGACAACAACGACTGCAAGTCACCCCAGACAGCCTGCAAGACCATCGGGCATGCCATCTCGTTGGCTTCGTCGGGCGATTCCATCATGGTCGCCGCCGCGACTTATGTCGAGAATCTCTTCATTGGCTTGAGTTTGAAGTTGATCGGCTCGGGTGCCAAGACGACGATCATTGACGGCGGAGGAGCCGGCAGGGTGGTCACAATTTCTAGCACGAGCGCCCATGTCACACTTTCCAGGTTCACGATTCGGAATGGCGGCGGCGGCATCTCCAACAGTGGCACACTCGCGATCAACGAGAGCACCGTCAGCGGGAATACCGTCGAGACAGCCAGAGCCCAGGGCGGCGGTATCGCCAACAGCGGCGTGCTGATGATCAACAACAGCACCATCAGTGGCAATACCGCCAAGGGCCCCTGCTTTAGTTGTTCCGCCTCTGGCGGCGGCATCTACAACTCGGGGACGGTCGCAGTTAACGACAGTACCATCAGCAGAAATACCGTTGAGGCACCCGTCCAATACAAAGGCGGCGGCATCTTCAACGGTGGCACACTTACGATCAACAACAGCACTATCAGCGGGAATAGCGCGGCCAGCGGTAGCCGCGGCGGCGGCATCTTCAACAACGGGGGCAACGCGATCCTCCAGAACAGCATTGTTGCGACCAATTCTGGAGGAAACTGCTACGGCACGATGACCTCGAACGGCTACAACCTGAGTAGCGATGGCACCTGCAACTTCAACAGCACCGGCGACCTGAACAATACCGACCCTTTGCTCGGACAGTTGGGGAACTATGGCGGGCCGACACAGACTATGCCTCTACTCTCTGGAAGCCCGGCGATTGATGCGGGCAACCCGAGTGGCTGCACCGATAGCCGTGGCCATCTGCTGAAGACCGATCAGCGCGGCAGGCCCCGTCCCGACAAGGAGGACTCTGGCGGCTGCGACATGGGCGCGTTTGAACGTCAGAAGGATTAATGTGAATGAACGAACACGGCTGCTCGTAGCTTACTATGCGGTAACGAAGTGAGGCTCTGACCCCATTCGCAATACAAGGAATAGATGCCGCCCGCTGCCTGGGGCGGCTTTTCTTCGCATCAAGCCGACTGTGGTTGCGGGTTAACTGCTGTTATCAGGCCATAGCACTCAAAACCCCCTTCAAAGGTCAATGAGCGTTATCGCGATGTTTCGCCAACCAATTCTGGGCACATCGGAAACAAGTTACATGGGAGGGCTGTGCGCTCCTGGCTCAGAACATTTTCAGTTCGTGCGCCATCTGCCGCATGAGCGCGTATTCCTGGTCGTTGGCGGCGACAAATTGTGTGGCGCGGAGGATTTCCAAGACGGAATGATCTTTGCCTTCCGTTAGGGCGAGAAGGGCGCGAGCAAATCTTTCTCGCTCGGCCTCGGGCACATCCTTGCGAGCTACGTACACGTAATCGACATATGGTTTCGAAGTATAGAAAATACGAACTTTCTTCCGGTTGAGTTTTCCGTTAATGATCAGGAAGTTGAAAACCGATTCATCCATAGCGCCGGCGTCGACCACTCCGTTTTCCACCATCGCTGCGGTCGCAAGATGGCTCCCGCTGTAGCGAAACTTGAAATCGGTGTTGGGATTGATTCCCGCCTGCATGAGTTCGTGATAAGCCACCAGATGAGCGCTAGTCGAGTCGATGTCGCCAAATGCGAATTGCTTTCCCTTCAGGTCGCTAAGCGAATAAATCGACGAGCCGGCACCGGTGATGAAGACCGAGCGATAGTGCAAGTCAATGGTGCGCCGGACCAGCGGTATAACCCCGTACTCAGCATGGGCGCGCATATACATCAGCGCACCCAGGCAAGCGAAATCGTAAGACCCATCGGCCAGTTGAGCAACGGTTTCTCGGTAGCTGTCGGGAGCTGCAAGATTCACCGGCCGTCCCATTGCCTTCGTGAGATAGTCCCGCAGAGGCTCCCTCTCTCCCCGAGTCGCCTCATCTATGACCACGCCGATGGTGATCGGCCTGTCGGCACCGTAAAGCGGTGCGCCGACCGGAACACAAATTGCCACCAACACTGCGGCGGAAAGTAGACACTCGAACGTGCTAAAGCCGTTCATCCTTTTTGCGGTGTAAGATCGCATTCCTTCATTGTAGGCCCTTATTCCGGTATGACTCCGAACGAAAGGCACCTGACCAGCCGTGAATGAACAGAGTGCTTTCGTCGCAATTCCGTTTCTTCCGATTTTATAGGTGTACGACATGTCGAGCGCGTCGCTGATCAGATACCTGCGTGGGCATTCTTGACGTAAACAGGCCATTACACGTTTTGACCGTTGGTCAATGAGCGATATAGAGATGTTTCAACAGTTATCTCGGGATGGCGCTGGAATGGGAGTGGACGCCGCTCGCTTGAATCCAACGAATCAAAATGGACCAATTGTCACCGCAAGCAAGGCGAGACCGCTGCCATCGTAGGCAGCTTACGGTGTGAACTTGAACACGACACCACACTGGCAGGTTCGATCGCCTCCGCTGCTGGTAGTTCCGTAGAGATTTCCGGCGGGATCCATAATCAGATTCCCGCTGGGATATCCTCCGTCTGTCAGGTTCAAGAACGTGTATAGAACCGTTTCATGGCCGCTGGGATCGATCTTGAATATGACACCGCAGCCCTGGTCATAGGGATCACCGCAGGAATTCGAACTGCTGCCGCCGTCCCAAGTGGTGCCATAGAGATTTCCCTGAGCGTCCCGAACCAGACCGCCACCTGGATGACCTCCGTCGGTTCCGCCGGTGAATGTATAGAGCACGGTGTCATGGCCCTGCGGGCTTACCTTGAAAACGGTTCCGCACCCGAGTGAGCCACAATGGCTTCCGGCGGGATTGTCGGTGGTTCCGTAGAGATTTCCGGCGGCGTCGCGAACCAAGGGTCCCAGCGGGTCCCAGCCATCCTTCACCCCCTTGAAGTTGTAGAGAACCCTCCCAACGCCAGCCTTGGTCACCTTGAAGATGACACCGGAGTTGTGCGTTCCACCGGCTGCCGGGCCATAGAAATTGCCGGACGAATCCCGGATCGGTGCGCCGGGAAAGCCAAATCCTCCACCCGATTGTCCATTGCATTCTGGACATGTAAATGAATAGAGAACGGTTTCCTTGCGGGAGGGGCTCATCTTGAAGAGAACGCCGCTGCTCGTCTGATTTCCTCCGATGGTGGTGGATCCATAAAGATTGCCCGACGAGTCCCGATCAATCAGGTAAGGATGGTATCCTCCGGAGCCCGTGTTGAAGGAATAAAGGACGGTGAGGTTACCGGTCTCGCTTATTCTGAAGGCAGAGCCGTCTCCGAAAGTACCCCCGCTGACCGTCGTACCGTAGAGGGTGGACCCAGCCATGAAGTTGAGGTATCCGGCTGGGCCAAGGCCATTCTTTTCGGTGAAGTTGTAGAGGATGGACTCCTGTCCGGCCGTGTTTATTGTAAAGACCGTTCCGCATCCCGGGTAGCTACCGCAGGACTGGTTGCCGCCAAGGTAAGTCGTACCGTATAGATTTCCTTGCGCATCGCGAAGGACGCCGTTAACTGGAAGGCTTCCATCGGGCGTGCCGGTGAAGGCGTGCAACACGGTATACGTCTGGGCTCGAGCTGGCTGTACGGCACCAAGTAGCATCGCAAGGGCGAGTGCGAAATGGTTAGCACGTAAGATTATTGTCCAGGAAGCGGATCGTTGGCTGGCCATACAACACCTCGTTTCAACACGGAAAACCCTCGTGCGAGGATTTGAGGGTTCAAACCTCAAATGGGTTGTCCATTCGATGCAGAGATGGGTCGTGGAATGCGACCGTTCCTAATGAACTTGCGCAGTTGATGCAAACAGGCCATAGCGCTCAAAACCTGTCGATCCCACGGTTGATTGCATCGCCCAGGCGGTCTCCGTCGTCCCAAAGCTGCGGCATTGGGAGGCCGTCGCTATGGGCAAACAGAGAATCAAGCCGAATTACCGTCGCCGAGTGCTTCGCTTGCCGGATCTGGATCATTGCAAATTGGCAGTACTCAATAGCCTCGGCTCGCCAGCTTCGCGCCGTGTTTACGAGTACGCCATTGATCAGTTCATTGCTTGGTACTGCTCCGAGTCCCGCTTGGCCTTCAATCGCATCGTAGTCGTTCGCTACCGAATGCACTTAGAATCACGCGGTCTGGCTGCAAACACCATCAACCAACAACTGGCAGCCGTGCGCCGCCTGGCTCACGAAGCCGCGGACTCGGGCTTGCTGAGTCCCGAGTTGGCTGCGGGGATCAGCCGAGTGAAAGGGGTCAAGCAGCTCGGGTTTCGCTCTGGCAACTGGTTGAGCGCGGAGCAAAGTTCAGAAGTGCTCAAACA
>DATNNO010000119.1:0-4315 GCA_035601775.1 Terriglobales bacterium
GGAACCTTTGTTTCGGCCCAAACGACGAGTCGACGGGCGAGGGCGACCGTGGCAGGACACGCGTGCGGTGCTCAACGGAGTCTTCTGGGTTTTACGCACGGGTGCTCCTTGGCACGATCTACCGTCTCGCTATCCGTCCTATCAGACCTGTCATCGGCGCTTCCAACATTGGCAGCGCAGCGGGTTGCTGACTCGCTTGCTGCAAAAACTAGCCGAGGACTTACGCGACCGAGGAAAGCTCGATCTGAGCGAATCCTTCATCGACGCCAGCTTCAGCGGCGCGAAAAAAGGGGCTCTGGTGTCGGCCCTACAAAGCGCGGCAAAGGCAGCAAAATCATGGCCATCGCAGACGGCCATGGTTTTCCTCTCTCCGTGTACGTGGCCAGCGCTTCGCCTCATGAAACAAAACTCGTCGAGCCCACGCTCGACCGGCGATTCCTTGCCGAAACCCCGGAACGCATGATCGGCGACCGCGCTTACGACAGCGATCCCCTGGATCAGCGCATCCACGAACGATACGGAGTGCAACTCATCGCGCCCCACAAATTCGTGCGCGTCAGAGTGGCGACGCAGGACGGGCGTATTCTGCGCCGCTACCGGCGTCGCTGGAAAGTGGAGCGCCTGTTCGCCTGGCTTCATAACTTTCGTCGCATCGTCATTCGCTGGGAATACTACCCAGAAAATTCCTCGGGCTGGTCCAACTCGCTTGCGCCATCATTCTCCTGAGGCATTTATGAGATGGCTTCTAAATAAATCGACTTGGCTAGATCGGCGCCGGATTATGTCTGCCCGCTGCCGTTGGAACCCAGATGCGCACGCTTTTCCATTTGCAGAATCACCGCCGAAAAATCTTGCTCCGGTCCTTCGTCCGCTTGCCTCGCATTGATCTCAAAAGCAGCTCCAGCTGCGGGCATTCGTGCGCCAACGGCATTCGCGAGATCGAAAATCAACCCGAAATCCTTGTTCATTAGCCGAATCGGGAATTGTGGGCTATAGTCGCTCTTCATCGCTCTTTGCAGTTTGCCCACGTGCGCAGGTGCGACCACTGCAGTCTGGGACAACACGTCCAGCAAGCGATTGCGATCAAGACCAGCTTTCTCGCCGAGCGCGACAGCTTCGGCAATCGCCTGCATTCCGATTCCCAGTAAGGTGTTCACGACGAGCTTCATCGTCGCCCCGGAGCCGCTCGGCCCGAGATAAAAATACTTCTTGGCGATAACGCGAAAGATCGACTCGGCCGCATCGAAGTACTTCTTGTCTCCACCCCCGAACAGGGTCAACAAGCCGTTTTCGGCGGCAGGAGTGCTCCCCGATATAGTCACGTCGAGAACCTCAACTCCGTGCTCCAAGCCAAGTCTCGAGAGCTGCTGCGAGGTTTCTGGATACACTGTGCTCAGATCGATGACTAGCAAGCCGCCGTGTGCATTCGCGAAAACGCCGTCAGGTCCCTTATAAATGTCGAGGACAGCTCCATCGCTTGGTAGGCAGGACAACACGACATCGCAACTGGAGGAAAGTTCCGAAAGGCTCTGAGCGACGTCACCACCGTACGGAATTAACTCCTCCGCCTTAGCACGGTTCCGGTCGTAAGCCGTCAGCTTGAAGCCAGATTCAAGCAACCTCCGCGCGATCGGCCGGCCCATGTAGCCGACCCCGACAAATCCCAGCCTAACGTTTTCCTGAGTGATTGGTTTCATGATGAGCGCCCTTACGTTGAATAGCGATTTGAATTTCGACTTCCACAGTGACACAAAGCACGCGTTGTACCGTTTCGCGAGGTGAACCGAGTATTGATGAAAGATGTTGACCGCAAAGAGGATACCGAGTTAAGCGGCGAGGGCTTAACCCTCAGCCGGCGAGAGTTGTCTGTCGAATCCCTTGGACACTGTCAGTCTGTTGGAATCCCAATCGCGTGTGATTGCATTGGTACTACCCGCTCCACCGGCCTGTAAATTCTTCTGGCTGTTCGACTTCGTCCGCTCGCGGAAGGTCACGTCTTTTGGATCATCAATTGCATCTTGTTCCAACGATGAGGAACACAATAGATCATGGCAAATAATGAAGGCGTAGTATTTCTTGGCCCAGGAAAAGTACAGGTCCAATCCATTGATTACCCCAAGTTCCAGAACCCATCGGGCAAACCGATTGAGCACGGCGTCATCCTGAAAATCGTTTCCTCAAATATCTGCGGTTCCGATCAACACATGGTTCGTGGCCGCACCACCGCTCCCGCCGGCATGGTGCTCGGTCACGAGATCACCGGTGAAATCGTCGAGATCGGAAAGGACGTCGAATATCTCAAGGTCGGTGACATTGTTTCCGTTCCCTTCAACGTCGCGTGTGGACGCTGCCGCACCTGCCGCGAGGGAGACACAGGAGTTTGCCTGAATGTGAACGGGGAGCGCGCCGGGGGAGCCTACGGTTACGTCGATATGGGTGGTTGGATCGGAGGGCAGGCCAAATTTGTGATGGTGCCATATGCCGACTTCAACCTACTAAAATTCCCAGACAAAGATCAGGCCCTCGCCAAAATTCTCGACTTGACGATGCTCTCCGACATTTTGCCGACAGGGTTTCATGGAGCTGTAACTGCGGGTGTCGGTGTCGGGTCAACCGTTTACGTGGCAGGCGCGGGCCCGGTGGGCTTAGCGGCGGTGGCATCGGCTCAGATCCTTGGTGCCGCGGTGGTCATGATCGGAGACATGAACAAAGAACGTTTGGAACATGCCAAGCGGGTCGGTTTTGAACCCATCGATTTGGCAAGTCACGATCGTTTGGAAGAACAGATAGCCGGCGTTGTTGGCGTGCCTGAGGTGGATTCGGCAATTGACTGCGTGGGATTCGAGGCACGCGCTTATGGCGCGGCCCATGGGAAAGAAGCACCCGCGATCGTGTTGAATTCGTTGATGTCCATCACGCGTCCCGCCGGGTCGATCGGAATTCCGGGGCTCTACGTCACCGAGGATCCAGGATCGAAGGATGAAGCAGCGCAACTCGGGAATCTGCGGTTGCGGCTAGGACTCGGCTGGGCAAAATCACACCGCTTTGCGACGGGCCAAACTCCGGTGCTGCGCTATAACCGTCAGTTGATGCAGGCCATTCTGCATGACCGCTTGCCTGTCGCTAAGATCGTGAATGCCACGGTGATCAGATTGGAAGACGCGCCAAAGGGCTACCAGGATTTTGACTCCGGAGTGGCCAAGAAATTTGTTCTTGATCCCAATGGCATGATTGCAAAGGCAGCCTAATTTGCCCTACAAACCGCGCTGAAGGGTGAGATCGTCGGTGCGATCGGTGTAAGTGGCGGATCGGGGGAGCAGGTCAGGTCGCGAGGCAGGTCCAGGGTCGACCCTAATGTGGCCACTTCGGCAACTACTTGCATGTCTATTCCCAAAAGGGTACTCACCAACTAGCCAGCATACAGTCATTTGCTACTGATGTGAAACATCTCAATCATTAGCTTCGGCATATCGACGGCAGTCGTAGTGTGGCCCAGGATGCGCGGGTATCTGAACACGGGCTGAGGAACCACATGCCCACCGTCTTCGATCTTGTAAAGGGCAACGACCGGAGAAGGAGCGCTAGGCCACAGGAATCCATCTGCTGAGGTAGGGTCTCCGCTCTTCTGCGGGTCGAGGTGAATCTCTTGAGGGGCGGAAGTCACACCGAGTCGCTTCGCAAACGTCTGCGCGGTATCGAACGCGGAGAGCGCTCTGCCTCGGTAGCCGAACCCAAAGAGTGTGATTCTGCCCCCATCAATCGGATTGAAGGGGTCTTTCTCTCCGTCAACGACTAGCAGGGGCACGGATCCCTGCTCCGGGCATGAGGAATCTTCTGGAACCGGTAAGCTGGCGCCAGCTATGGCGATTCCGGCGACTCGCTCAGGAGTTTGCAACGCCAACCGAAGCGCCATTTCACCGCCATTGGAATAGCCGAGGACGTAGACATGTTTTTCATCAATCTGACGCTGCGCGACTTCGCGGGCGATCAGACCCTTGACGAATCCCATATCGTCGATGTTTTCGGTATGGGCTGGGAAGGTGGCTTGCGAATGGCAGTCATTCCATGTGTGCTTATAGCCATCTGGGTAGACGACCACAAAGCCATGCTGATCCGCCAGCTGGTCGAATTCATAGCCTGTCCACTCACGCATCGACTTAGCATCCATCAGCGCGCCATGAAGCACAATGACCAGCGGAGAATGCGGAGAGATGTCGTGAGGTACATATTCCAAGAACTCTCGCGTCATGCTGCCGATGGGGATCGAATCTTGTTGAATCGCGGCAGATAGGGTTGGGTTGGCTGGCGACGGAGC
>DATNNO010000120.1:0-26259 GCA_035601775.1 Terriglobales bacterium
CAATTAGAATGACTGTCACGTAGAATCGACTACGAGCCCCCATGCCCCAATTCGTCCATCTTCATCTGCATACTGATTATTCGATGCTCGACGGCGCCTGCGATGTGGACAAACTCTGCGAGCGCGCCAAAGAACTGGGCATGCCCGCGGTTGCCATGACCGATCACGGCAATATCTTTGGGGCAGTGCATTTTGTGAATGCGGCCAAGCAAGCCGGCATCAAGCCAATCATCGGCTGCGAGCTTTATATCTGTAAGAAGGACGATCACAACATCGAACGCACTCCGCCCGAGGGCGATACTTACAACCATCTTCTCGTGCTAGCGGAGAACGAAGAAGGCTATCGCAATCTGGTGAAGATCACGTCTGAAGCTTCGCTGCATGGCTTCTACTACAAGCCGCGCGTGAGCAAGAAATTTCTGGCGGAACATTCCAAGGGATTGATCGGACTGTCGGGCTGCCTCAAGGGCGAGGTTGCCGAAAGGTTGATGGAAGAAAAGTACGAAGCCGCGCGGGATGCGGCTGTGTTTTATCGCGACATCTTCGGCAAAGACAATTTCTTTCTGGAGATTCAGGATCAGGGTTTGGAGATGGAGCACCGCATCCATCCTCACCTGTTCCAGCTGGAAAAGGATCTCGGCCTGCCGCTGGTAGCTACCAATGACAGCCACTACCTGTGCGAAGACGATGCCCACGCCCAGGATGTAATGCTCTGCATTCAGACCGGCAAGTCCATCCAGGACACCAACCGCATGAAGTTCCAGGGCACGGACTTCTACGTCAAGAGCCACGACGAAATGTTCCGCGTGTTCAAAGATGCGCCAGATGTGCTTTCGCGCACCCTGGCCATCGCCGAGCGATGCAGCACGCGATTGGAAAAGGTAAGCAACCCCTTTCCTCATTTTGATGTGCCTGCCGGCTATACGCTGGACAGTTACTTCGAACACGTCACGCGGGAGGGCTTCGCGCGGCGGCTGGACTTGCTCCGAACCTTGCAGGCGCAGGGACGGGTGAAGCACAGTATTGCGGAATACGAGCAACGTCTGGCGCGGGAACTCGCCATCATCCAGCAAATGCAGTTCTCCGGATATTTCCTGATTGTCTGGGACTTCATCCGTTACGCGAAGGAAAATAACATTCCGGTGGGGCCGGGCCGCGGCTCGGCTGCGGGGTCGCTGGTGTCCTATTCGATGAACATCACCGATCTTGATCCGCTGCAGCACGAATTGTTCTTCGAACGCTTTCTGAACCCCGAACGCATTTCGATGCCCGACATCGACATTGATTTCTGCATGAACCGTCGCGGCGAGGTGATTGATTACGTCACCCGGAAATACGGGCGGGAGAACGTGGCTCAGATCATCACGTTCGGCACCATGGCGGCCAAGGCGGCGATTAAGGACGTGGGCCGCGCCATGGACATTCCGTATGCCGACGTGGATCGGATTGCCAAGATGGTTCCCACTACTCTCAACATCAAGCTGGAGCAGGCGATCAAAGATTCTCCCGCGCTGCAGCAGGCTTACGAGAGTGAGCCGCAAGTGCGCCAGTTGCTGGATACCGCTCGCAAACTGGAAGGCCTGGTGCGCAATGCGGGTGTACACGCGGCTGGCGTGGTGATCTCCCCGCGCCCGCTCACCGACCTAGTCCCGCTGTTCCGGACGAAGAACGACGAAATCGTCACCGCCTTCGACATGGTCGCGATCGAGAAAATGGGCCTGTTGAAAATGGACTTTCTCGGGCTGACCACGCTCACAATTCTTGATGACACGCTGAAGCTGATCGAGCAGACGCGCAGCCAGAAGATCGGCCTGCACGAAATTCCGCTTGAGGACAATAAGACCTACGAAAGCGTCTTTTACAAAGGACTGACTTCCGGCGTGTTCCAGTTTGAATCCCACGGCATGCGCGACGTGCTCCGCCGGTACCAGCCAAACTCGATCGACGATCTCACCGCCTTGAACGCGCTCTACCGTCCGGGGCCGATCCAGGGCGGCATGATCGACCATTTCATCGATCGCAAACACGGACGCAAGAGCATCGAGTACGAACTGCCAGAACTGAAGGAAATCCTGGAAGAAACCTGGGGCGTGATCGTCTACCAGGAGCAGGTGATGCAGATCGCCAACCGCCTTGCGGGTTACTCGTTGGGTGAGGCCGACCTGCTGCGGCGCGCCATGGGCAAGAAGAAGCCTGAAGAAATGGCTAAGCAGCGCGAGCGCTTTGTCGAAGGTGCGGTGCAGCGCGGTTACCCGCCCAAGAAGATCGAAAAGATTTTCGACCTGCTGGCCAAGTTCGCCGAGTATGGGTTCCCCAAGGCGCACTCGGCGGCTTATGCGCTGCTGGCCTATCACACTGCGTATCTCAAGACCCACTACTCCGTTGAATTCATGGCTGCGCTGCTGACCTCGGTGACTGGCAGCACCGATGACGTGGTGAAGTACATCAACGAATGCCGTGAGATGGGAATTCCCGTCGAACCGCCTGACATCAATGTGAGCGACGCCAATTTTACGCCGCACGGGAGTGCAATCCGTTTTGGTTTAGCGGCTGTGAAAAACGTTGGCCACAATGCCATCCAGTCGATCGTGGCGGGACGCAAAGAACTGGGGCGTTATCGTTCCATTTATGAATTCTGCGAGAAGGTGAATTTGCGGCTGCTCAACAAACGGGTTCTGGAGTCTTTGATCAAGAGCGGCGCCATGGATTCGCTGGGCCGGCGGGGCCAGTTAATGGCAGTGCTCGACAAGGCTATGGAGCGGGCCCTGAAAACCCAGCGCGACACGGAATCCGGCCAGCATGGCTTGTTTGGAGTGTTCCAGCAGGATGAAACTCCCGTCAACAATGACAAATTACCTGACACGCCGGACTGGGACGAGCACACCCGGTTAGCCGCTGAAAAAGAAATTCTCGGGTTCTTTATCACCGGCCATCCCTTGGAAAAGTACAAGGACAAGTTGGAAGATCTGCGCGCTTTGAGCACCGCCGATATCGCTGGCATCAAGGCTTCCACCGGAAAAGATGAGAACATCTGTACTGCCGGCATTATCACCAACCTCCGCGTGTTGAAGTCGAAGAAAGGAGATTTCTACGCACAAGGCGCGCTGGAAGATATGTCAGGCTCAGTGGAGATGATCGTATTCCCGGAGGCGTACCGGAAGCTGCAGGACAAGGTGAAGCTCGAAGTCCCGGTTCTGGTGCGCGGCGGCCTGCGGATCGAAGAAGGCGTGAATCCCAAGCTAATGGCAAACGACATTATTCCGCTCGAGGATGCCAAGGTTCCATTGCCGCGCTCACTACGCATCCGTATTCCGGTGGAGACTGCGAATGATTCCATTGTCGATGAACTGCATGCGCTTTGTGCCCAGCGAAAGGGAGAGGCAAAAGTGTTGTTTGACGTGGAACGCCAGGGTGATTTCATGGTGGTGATGGAAGCGGAGGGCTATAATGTCCATCCAGACCGCAACTTTGTGGCTCGGGTCGAGGAGTTGTGTGGCCGCGGCGCAGTGCGGGTCATTGACTGAGACGTGCCTGTAGAGACGTAGCTAGCTACGTCTCTACAGATGGACTGAGACGTGCGGCGGATGAGAGCTTCCATTCATAGGAGTGCGGGTTTGCAATCGGCGACGGCTCCGGCAGCCACAAATGCGATGCTGGTGGTGACCGGAACGGAGTTTCTCCTTTCGATGGTGGAGGCCCGTTGGGCCGCCAGGAACGGTGATGGCAGGAAGATGGAGTCTCAACTGAAGGCGCAGCAAGAGCTGGAGAGAATTGAGCAGCAGCTGGAGCGGCTGCAATCGTTGCCCGGGCAGGACGAGGACGTCCACAACCAGATCCAGCAGCTTCACCATCGCATTCACGATCTGCGGGCTCAGGTGTCGGCACATTTTAGTGCCTGGCAAAAAGCGGAGTTGGCGAGGAATCCGCAGCGCCCGCTCACTCTGGAGTACGTGGAGCGGATCTTCACCAACTGGAGCGAGATTCACGGCGATCGCGGTTTTGCCGACGACCATGCAATGGTTTGTGGCATGGCGCGTTTTCACGGCCACGAGGTGGTGGTGATGGGCCACCAGAAGGCGCGGGATACCAAGCAGAATGTTTATCGGAACTGGGGTATGACCAATCCAGAGGGCTACCGCAAGGCCCTCCGGGTCATGAAGATCGCCGAGAAGTTCAAACGACCGATCTTTACTTTCGTGGACACGGTCGGCGCCTATCCAGGTCTGAGCGCTGAGGAGCGCGGCCAGGCCGAAGCCATCGCCAGAAATTTGCGCGAAATGGCGCGCTTGCAAGTTCCCATTATTACAACGATCACGGGGGAAGGCGGCAGTGGCGGCGCGCTGGCGATTGCGGTCGCTGATCGCGTGCTGATGATGGAGAACGCCATCTATTCAGTAATCTCTCCCGAGTCCTGTGCCGCCATTATGTGGCGCGATGCCACCAAGAAAGAACTCGCGGCTCAGGCGCTGCGCATCACCGCTGCGGACCTGGCCGAATTCGGCTGCATTGACGCCATCGTGCCCGAACCCAGCGGTGGAGCCCACACCGATCCCGAAGCGGCGGCGACTCTGCTGGATGCTGCGCTGCAGAAACATTTCGGCGAACTGATAAAAATGCCTGCCCAGGAATTAGTCGCATCACGATATAATAAATTCCGCAATATGGCGCAGTTCCTGCGCTCGGAATAAGCGGAACGGAAACTATATTTGCAAGACAGGTACATTGGTGCCTGAATTCCGCTGTCCGCGCCTGTTCGCAATCACTTCCGTGCCGTATAATCAAAGGTTCGCCTCATTACTCCAAGAGCACGCCGAGCGGGCGAAACTCGCTCCAGTCAAGGAAGGATTAAGGAATGGCCACCACGGATGTAGCGCTCCACGAAGCCTCTGGGCAACTGGAGCCGAAGCGTGTCGTCAACAACATGAGCATTCAGGTTGCGACCGTGAACGGATCGGGCTCGCAGAGTTCCAACACAGTACTTCTTCGCAGTATCTTTCAGATGGGCGTCCCAGTTTCCGGCAAGAACCTGTTTCCTTCGAACATCGCCGGCCTGCCCACTTGGTACACCATCCGCGCCAACAAGGATGGGTACATAGCGCGCAAGAAAGAAATCGACTTCGTCATTGCCATGAATGCGGAGACGGCGCAGGAAGACGTGCTGTCACTGGCGCCAGGAGCGGCCGTGCTTTACGACGAGCCTCTGAACCTGAATAAGCTCCGTACTGATTTGGTTTTCTACCCAGTTCCCTACGACAAGTTGGTTGCGCCCGTCTGTCCTGAAGCCAAGCTGCGCAAGCTGGTTAAGAACATGATTTACGTCGGCGTCGCGGCCCAAGTGCTTGGAATTGATATGGCCGAGGTGGAGAAGGCCCTGCGCAAGCAGTTCGCCACGAAAGTGAAAGCGGCCAATCTGAATCTGGCGGCGGTCCGCGCCGGGTTCGACTACGCTGCCGCCAATCTCACCAAGCAAGATCCCTACTTCATTCAGCGCATGGACAAGAACCAAGGAATGATCATCATCGACGGCAACTCGGCGGCGGCGCTGGGCTGCATGTTTGCCGGGGTCACGGTCGTCACCTGGTATCCCATCACGCCGTCGTCGTCCCTGGTCGAAACCCTGATTGACTACATGAAAGAGTATCGGATCGATGCTGACGGCAAGGCGACATTCGCCATCGTGCAAGCCGAAGACGAACTCGCCGCGATCGGCATGGTCCTGGGAGCAGGTTGGGCGGGTGCGCGCGCCATGACCGCGACCGCCGGACCGGGCATCTCGCTGATGGCCGAGTTTGCCGGCCTTTCTTATTACGCTGAAGTTCCCGGGGTCGTCTGGGACATCCAGCGCGTCGGCCCTTCCACCGGTTTGCCAACGCGCACTTCGCAAGGCGACATTCTCTCGACCGCTTTCCTTTCGCACGGCGATACCAAGAACATCCTGCTCCTTCCCAATTCCGTAGCCGAGTGTTTCAGCATGGCGCAGGATGCCTTCAATCTCGCCGAGCAGTTCCAAACATTAGTGTTTGTGATGTCGGATCTGGATTTAGGGATGAATAACTGGATGTCCGATCCGTTCGAATATCCCAAGGCGCCGATCAACCGCGGCAAAGTGCTCACGAAAGAAGATCTCGACCGGCTGGGAGGCTTCGCCCGCTACAAAGACGTGGACGGCGACGGCATTGGCTACCGCACTCTGCCCGGCACCGAGCATCCCGCAGCCGCCTACTTCACTCGCGGCACCGGACACAACGAAAAATCAGGCTACAGCGAGCGCCCTGACGACTTCGAGAAGAACATGGAGCGCATCAACAAAAAATTCGACACGGCGCGATCATTTGTTCCGCGGCCCGAGCTGATGAGCAATGGCAAATCGAAAATTGGCATTATCGCCTATGGCACGTCGCACTGGGCCATCGTCGAAGCACGCGACCAGTTGCGCGGCGAGTACAACATCGAAACCAACTACCTGCGCCTGAAAGCCTATCCCTTCTCGCGCGAAGTTCACGAATTCATCGCACAGCACGACCGGGTTTACGTAGTCGAACAAAATCGCGACGCCCAGATGCTCAGCCTGATCAAGCTGGACATTAAGCCGGAGCTGGTTACTCGCCTCCGCAGCATTGCGCACATTCACGGGCTGCCGCTGGACGCGCGCTCGGTAACCGACGAACTCATCAGCATGGAAGGCAAATAATATGGCGACCACGACCAGCACACCCACGCCCGCACCCAAAATCAATCGCATCGGTCTGACCGTTCTAGACTATCGCGGCGGCAAGACCACGCTGTGCGCCGGCTGCGGCCACAACGCGATTTCCGAGCGCATCATCGACGCCATGTACGAGATGGGTGTACAGCCCGAGCGCGTCATCAAGCCCAGCGGCATCGGCTGCTCCTCCAAGAGTCCGGCGTATTTCATGAGCCGCTCCCACAGCTTCAACGCCGTACACGGCCGCATGCCCTCGGTCGCAACCGGCGCCATGTTGGCCAACCATAAGCTGATCGCGCTCGGCGTCAGCGGCGACGGCGATACGGCCTCGATCGGCATCGGACAGTTCGTGCACCTGATGCGGCGCAACCTCCCGATTATTTACATCATCGAGGACAATGGCGTGTACGGCCTCACCAAGGGCCAATTCTCGGCCACGGCCGACGTCGGCTCCAAGCTGAAGTCCGGCGTGCTCAACGATCTTCCTCCAATCGATACCTGCGCCATGGCCATCACGCTGGGCGCGACTCTGGTCGGCCGTTCGTTCTCCGGCGACAAGCGGCAACTACACAGCCTGTTGAAAGCAGCCATCGCCCACAAGGGCACGGTCATGCTCGACGTGGTTTCGCCTTGTGTGACCTTCAACGATCACGAGGGCTCGACCAAATCGTACAAATACATGAAAGACCACGAAGAGCCGCTACAGGACATCAGTTTCGTTCCCGCCTTCGAGGAAATTAACGTGGAGTACGACCCCGGCACTACCGTCGAAGTCACCATGCATGACGGATCGCGCCTCCGCCTCAGTAAGCTCGAAGAAGATTACGATGCCACCAATCGAATCAAGGCCATCAGCCGCCTGCACGAAGCCCACGAAAAAGGCGAAGTGCTAACCGGATTGTTCTATGTGAATCCCGAGGCGCCCAGTTTCATCGATATGCTCAACGTCACCGAGCAGCCACTGGCTACCCTGCCAGAGTCGGTAACGCGTCCAGGAAGGGAAGTGCTCGAGCAGGTGATGGAAGAGCTGCGATGACGAGCTGCGATGAAGCACTGACTCGCAGGATGCGGAAAAACTCCTTCGGACGCATCGAATTCGGGAGGGCACGAGTTCACTCGTGCCGTAAAGTGCTGAAAGCACGTCTGGGCTTTTAGCCCCCGAGGCGAGTATTCTCAACCCGAGTCGACTTTTTCCGCAACCTGCTATTGGGCAGCCATTAGCAGTCAGATGGAAGAAGCTCCTCCCAGCCACTCCCCGCTGATCAGGCAACACCGGTCCGGTTGCCCTTCTTCCCATCTTCCGGTTCGCCCGTGTGCTCCGGGCTTCCACCCGGCTCCGGAAAGTCCGTGTCGGCGTCTTTGAGCATCGCATCCTGGTCCCGATGTCCGAGCTGCCCCTGCATGGAGGTGCTATCGGCTTGCCCCTTTCCTTCCTGTTCTACGGCGCCCTTAGAGCGGTCTTGATCCTTCGTAATCGTCACAATGAAACCTCCCAAGCAGGCAGTGAACCATGCCTGTCATTAGCCTACTCCGAAAATTCCAAAGAGTGAGTGGGTTTTCTCCATATATATTAGGAAGGAATCCTGAATAGGAATTGGAGGATCCATGAAACGACTGATCGTAACCGCTATAGCAGTTTTGTTCTCGACCTTGACCGGATGGGCGCAAACCGCAACCACCGCACCGCCAGCATCGGCGCCGGCTGTAGCCACGCCCGCTCAGGCCGTATCAACCAACGCGCTCCCGCGGCACCGTCACAAGCACCATACTCATCACAACCATCATCACAGCGGCGTGAACGCGAGGCGTTGACTTGACACTCGTTGGCTTGACACGCGTTGACTTGAAAATGTCCGGCGGTTGTCTCGCTCTCCTCGCCGTACCATCACTTTCGTTTCTCCCGATCGCTAAAGGGCGCCATAGAATGTCCTTAGCCCGAATACCCTAAGCCTGGAATGCCTTAAGCTGCAATGCCCTGGAAATGACTGCTCCGTCCACGCTGTTCCGGCCATTTACCCGTCTGGTAAGGATCACAATCCTGGGCAGGGAGTTCGAGGTTCCGGAGAACAATCCGCTGTTGCGGGGCTTTCAGTATCTGGCGCCGGAAGAGGTCTCCTATGGCCGCTTCTGCTGGAATGAGGATTGCCAGTACTGCCGCGTGACTTTCGACTTGGGAGAAGGAAGCACGAGCCGCGCCGCCCTTTCCTGCAAGCTGATGGTGCAGGAAGGCATGCGTGTAAAAGAAGTGACCACGGAAATCCGCTACTGCCTGAGAACATTGGATCTGAGGTCGGAGCTGAAGAAACCGGAATAGAATTACCCGGATTTCAATTGCAATTGGCAATTGAAAATCGGCGACCCGTACTATTCGCCGGGCGCGCGCGTCGCCGTGGTCGAGACCCCCAATTTGCGCAGCCGATCCTTGGCCTGCAGCGCCTCGTTCGAACGTGGATAGCGCTGGATCACATGGCGCAACTGCGTGATTCCATCATCCTTCTGCCCGAGTTCGATAAGAGCCAATCCCTTCTTCAGCTCGGATGAAGGAGCCTTACTGCCCGTCGGAAAATTCTGTAGTACCTGATCGTAGTTCTTCACCGCTTCCTGGAAGTTCCCCTGCTTGTAGGCGATCTCTGCCAGGTAAAAATAGGAATTTCCCGCAAGATCAGTGCTGGCATAGAACTTCACATAGTCCGAGAACTCCTGTTTCGCCAGATCATTCTTCGCCGCGTTGTAATCACGCAGCGCATTGTTATACAGCACATCGGGAGGAGGAGCCTGCGCCAATGCCTGTTGTTGCGCCTGCTGCGCCGCCTGCCCTGCTGCCACGGTTTGCTGCGCGGCCTGCATGTCTTCCAGTTGCTTGCTGACCTTGGCCAGGCGCGCCTTTAGTTCGTCGAGAGAATCATTGAGCGCTTGGATTTGCCCAGAAAGCTGGTCCACCTTCGCGCCATTATCGTTCTGCAGCTTTTCCAGGCTGCTCTGAAGCGCGGTGATGGACGCCGCCACCTTGTTCATGCTATCGGTATTCTTTTCCGTCAAGCTCTTCATGACCCCCATGCGCTCGTCAAAGGACTGCTGCATGTGCGTCATCTGATCCTGCAACGCCTGTACTTGTGTCTGCAGTTGAATGATCTCTTTGCTTACGCCCCAGGCCGGTGTCAGGTTTACCGAGAAGGCGAGCAGCAGGACAACTATGGTCGAATATCGTCGGATTTTCATAGCTTGGTTCCATTAGATGCAAAAATAAACGGCCCGGAGTCCGGCTCCTACAAGGTTCTATTGTGAAGGATAGCGCGCTCCAGACACAGTTGTCTTGGAGGGTTCCACTGCGGGTGTGGCTTGGCCCGAAAAGAACTGAAACAATAAAGAACTGAGGTGCGGAGCAAACCTCTCTCCGCACCTCAAGTGACTATTTCTGATACACGAAATGCCCGCGGCGGTTCTGCTGCCAACAGGCCTCGTTGGATTCGCTGCAGAACGGCTTCTCCTTGCCGTAGCTGATCGTCTTGATGCTGCTGGCGCTGACGCCAGCTTGGGTCAACGCACTCTGCACGGCACCGGCTCGGCTGTCGCCCAATGCCAGGTTGTACTCCGTGGATCCGCGCTCGTCGCAGTGTCCCTCGATCGTGAAGTGGACGTTGGGATGCTGCTTGAGGAAATCGACATCCGCCTGCAGCGAACTTCGCTGGTCAGCGCGAATATCGGACTTGTCGTAATCGAAGTAGACGTCCTTCACGCTCTGCGAGAACAGCTCCTCCTCGCTTGGTCCGGTTGCGGCTGGTGGTGGTGGAGGAGGTGTGGTCACGGTCACCCGGGCTGTAGCCTGCTGCGTACCGCCGGCTCCTTTCGCAGTCAGTGTGTAGGTGGTCGAATCGGCCGGGGTTACCTGTTGCGAGCCGCTGGCCTGCACGGCTCCAATGCCGTCGATGCTAACATCGGTGGCATTCGTGGTCTGCCAGCTCAGCGTGGTCGATTGCCCCTTTTCGACGGTGTTGGGGCCAGCGGTGAGTGAGGCCGTCGGCGCTGCCGGCGGCGGTGGCGGTGGTGGTGGCGGCGGTGGTGTCTTCTTATGGCAGGCACCAAGGAACAGAATAGCGCCCAAGGCGAATACAAGCGAAATCCACTTCAGTCTTTGCTGCTTCACTTTTCCTCCCTGCGGTGTCGCGCGCTGTTGCCCTCAACGCGCGCTTCAAAATCCAAAAAACGGGGCGGGTGCACTTCTCCGCCTCCTCCGGGCTGATTAATCGAAAAACATGCCAAACATAAATGTTATGACCCAGTGTCAACCCGTGTTAGACCCTATTAAACCCTACTTCCAGAGTGCTGACAAACTCACGATTCGCATCAGGGCTCGTCTTCAGGCGTGCCGTAGGTGCTGTCCTTTCGCTATTGTTTCAAGCGGCGTCATCCCGAAGCCCCGCGCTTTCACCACCTGGGCGAGAGCCTGCCCCGAGCGAAGCCGAGGGGGATCTGGCGCGCAGCATTCCAAACTGCCATCCTTTCGACCACGCCTCAAGCTGCGGAAACACTCACGATTCGTATCAGGATATGGCTTCAGCCATATCGCAAGCGCGCACGAATCATCCCGGCTTCAGCCGCTAGCAACGCCTGAACCTTACTTCCAACTCCAGTTCGGTTGCGTATTGCTCCCCGTAACAGTCAACTGCTTCTGATTGCTCCCGTCGGCCAGCATGGACCAGATCTGCTCACTTCCAGAACGGCTGGACTGAAAAACAATGTGCCGTCCGTCCGGCGACCATGATGGAAAGTCATTTCGTCCGCCATCGTGGGTCAGTTGTACCCACTGCTTGCTGGCGGCGTCCATGATGTAGAGATCCTCCGCCCCCGGAGCTCCCGGCCCGTAATGTCGCGTCCAGGCGAGCATGAGAAATTGTCCGTTGGGCGACCAAGCCGGCGAGACCGCATAACCCTGGTCCGTTAGCCGCTGCACGTTGGTGCCGTCCGCTTCCATGGCGTAAATCTGCGGTAGACCGGTGCGCCCGCTCACCCATGCGATTTGCGCGCCCGTCTTGCGATTCCACACCGGCGAAACATCCGGGCCTTTCGAGGAAGTAATGCGCTTCAGATTTGCGCCCGATTGATCCACCGTGTAAATTTCAGGGTCGCCAGAGCGCGAGGAAGAAAATGCTAACTTGGTGCCATCGGCGGACCATGCGGGCGAGAGGTTGGTGCCGCCAAACTTGGGGAATGAGAGCAGACGATTAAGATCCATGGAGTACATCAGGATTTCCCAGCCCGATTTCGTCATTGAACTGAAGGCCAGACGCGAGCCGTCGGGCGAAATCCGCGGAGACAGCGAAATCGAACCCTGATGCGTGACCTGGTGCTGGTTGGCCCCATCGTAGTCCATCACCCAGATTTCCTTGTGCCCGCTGCGGCTGCTCACAAAATAAATCTGGCTCTCCGCAATGCCGGGAATGCCGCCGCCCAGCCGGAAGATAATCTCGTCCGCGAACTTGTGCGCGATTACGCGGGCGGCATCGCTGGTCGCCGCATCCTGATACTGCTTGCCCAGCACCTGTGGCGACGTGATGTTCTTCACGTCATACAGCCAACCCTGCATCGTCACATTGCTGCCGGTCACCCCCAGGTTGCCGAACGCAAGCATGGCCGCATTGGGAGGCGGAGAATTCCAGGCCTCGAACTTTACCTCTGCGGGGTTGCCCGGGACGGCCAGTGGATAAAAGCTCTTCGAAGCCATTTCGAAGATGCCGGCGTTATCCAGGTCATTCCACAGAGTGTCGTTGAAAACCTTGAGCAGCTCGGCATTCTTGGCGTCGGACGTGGAAGGCTTAAAGTCGGGGACCGCGAGACGAACCTTCTCCATCCCCAAGCCCGTGCCGGTCTTGATCCAGTCCTGCTGAGCCAGACAAGGAGCGGCAGTAACAACCGCAGTCACTAGAAGAAAGAACACGGCTGCGATAACGCGAAATTTGTTTTTGAAATAGTGCGTGCCGGTCGTCCTGTTGCAAACGTTGGAGTTCAAGTTACCCTTGCGCATTCCGTCTAATCCATTCTCGGCCGGAGCTGATTTCCAAATCACCTGTTTGAGCTAAGAGCTGAAAGCTGATAGCTGACAGCCGCTTCTATCTTTTGTAATCGAACCAGAACTCCACCGAAACCCTATTCCCGGAATAATCAGGCGGCAGCGGACCAAAAGTATCAATGCGCTGCAAAGCCCGCACCGCCGACTGATCCAGCGAGGGCACGCCGCTCGACTGCTCCACCTGCACGTTCGAAGGGTGGCCATCCCGGGTGATGTCAAAAGTCACATACACCCTCTGCGCCTCGGTGATACGTGAGTCCACTTCATACTTGAGCCAGTTCTCAGAAACCTTCTGCTGCACCACGCGCACGTACCACGCATAGCGCGAACCAAAATCGCCTCCGCCGCCGGTGAAGCCGAATCCCCCTTTCGCCCCGCCCGCATTGAACGTTCCATAAGGCCCACTCACCGGACCGCCTTCTCCGAATGGAACCACGTTGCTGGCTTCTTCTTCGGGTTGCGGTTGAGCTTTCTGATGACTCTCGCTGATGCGTGGCTTCGGTTTCGTCTTCGCATTTTTGTCGGGAATCGGAATCGCTTCCGGTTCTTTCTCCTCAGTCTTGGGCAGCGACTGGGTGAGCCCCTTGGACTCGTTCGCCAGAACATTCTGCGTCTGGACAGATCTGGCGGGAAGAGGAACCGAGCTGACCAGGGTTACCCCCATCGCGTCGCCACCGCCGCCCGCGCCCCAAGTGCCACCGTGGCCACCAGGCCCAAACACCGCGTACAAAATGATGGAGCCTGCAATCGCAATGTGCAGCGCTGCCGACCAAGCCAGGTTGCGTCCCCAACGGTCGTGTTCGAAAAAGATCTCAGCGTTGGCTGCCATGACTTTCGAGCGGCTGGGTCACGATGCTCACGTTCGTGATTCCCGATTGCTTGACCGCATCCATCACTGTTGCGAAGGCGCCGAAGGGCACGTTCTCGTCCGCACGGATGAAGATGGACTGGTGTTTCGGATCGCGGATTTTCTGCCGCAGCTTGGCGGCAATCTCGTTGATGTTGACGGCGTCGTTCCCCAGAAACACGCGCTGCTGCTTGTCGACGCTGATGACCAGGCGTTCTTCGGTGATCTCCTTCACGGTGCGCGTCTTGGGAACGCTGACCTCAATCCCCGATTGCAGCACCGGCGCGGTCACCATGAAGATGATCAGAAGCACCAGAACGACGTCGACCAGCGGCGTGATGTTGATGTCGGAGAGAGAAGTTTGGGTGCGTCCGTTCGAAGCCGTGAAGGCCATTACCGTCGCACCTCAGGAGCCGCGGGCTGCGATCGCTCCACCGCGTTCAGCATTTCCAGCGCGAAATCGTCTCCCCGCGCGGCGAATTCGCGGATGGAACTGCCCAGCAGGTTGTAGGCAATCACCGCCGGAATCGCCGCCGCCAAGCCTGCCGCGGTAGTAATCAGAGCCTCGGAGATACCGGGAGCGACCGCGCGCAAAGTCGCCGCCCCCGCCGTCCCCAAGCCGTGAAACGCATCAATAATGCCCCAGACCGTGCCAAACAAGCCGATGAACGGAGTCACCGCTCCGGTGATCGCGAGCCACGGCATGTTGCGCTCCAGGCGCGTGACCTCTTCTGAGCAGGCAATCTGCATGGCGCGCTGAATCGCTATACTGCTCCCTTGCCGCTTGTGTTCCGCGAAGCCTCCTTCAAACACCGCAACCAACGGGCTGGGCTTGAACTGCTCGGCCACGGCCGAAACATCCTGCAGCCGCTGAGCTTTGCGGAAAGCCCGCACAAAGCGTCCACTCTGCACCCGCGCCCGCCGCACCAGGCTCCACTTGGAAAGAATGATGGCCCAGGAAATTACGCTGAAGCTCAACAGGAACAGGAGGACGACCTTGGCGACCGGGCCGGTTTCACCGACTAAATCGACGATCTGTCCGCCAACCACCACTGCCAGTAGTAAGGAAAAATGCATTTGGGTTTTCGCTGATTAATTATAGACGAACATTACCGGCCACTCGGGGAGACGTATCGCATGCATTAACGGGATTTCACTGTATGTGCCTCCACTACGGCGCGACTAGAAGTCATTTCACAATGAATCGAAGGATTAGACTACCGAGTCCCCAGGGCTAAAGCCCGCATTCTTGTTGGCCCTGAGCGGCACGGCTGAAACAGGCTGCGGAAAAACGCTGTTTGCTGGAGAAACGTCGAGCCCCAGCGGCTAAAGCCGGACCCATTCTCAGCGACTTACGGTATGCCTGAAGGCATACCCTGATACGAATCCGGAGTTTTTCCGCAGCCTGTGAAAGCCGTGCCCTTCCAAAAACCATTTATAAGATAGCTTGTGGTTTTCATGCTACGCTCAACTTCAGAATCTTAATTCGTTGGCTTAATTGGTTGGCTTAATTCGTTGGCTTAATTCGGTGTTCCAGGACAGCCCGTGCTCTCCGAACTGCGGCTCGAAAATTACGCGGTCATCGACAACCTGGCGGTAGAGTTCGCTGCTGGCCTGAATCTTTTGACCGGCGAGACCGGAGCGGGCAAATCCATTCTGATTGATGCGCTCGCGCTTCTCCTCGGCGACAAAGCTTCCGCCGTCGTGATTCGTGCCGGTGCGGATCGGGCTGTGATATCGGCAGTATTCGAGATTGACGACAAGACGGAAAAGATCGCAGCTCGAATTCTCGAAGCCAACGGCATCGACCCCAACGATGAAGACGAATCCATCATTCTGCGCCGCGAGATTGCGGCGGGAGGCAAGGGTCGCGTCTTTATCAACAATCAGCCGGCCACGGTGGGCGTGTTGCGCCAGCTTGCGCCCTATCTGGCCACGATCCATGCGCAGAACGAATCCATCTTGTCGTTCGATGCCGCGGCCCGACTCGAGCTGCTCGATGCTTTTGCCGGCACGCAGCTCGAAGCCACGAGCGAAGCATTCGCCAGATGGAACAGCACTACCCATCGCATCGAAGAACTTGAGCACGGCGAGCAAGACCGGCTGCGCCTGCTCGATCTATGGACTTTCCAGAAGCGCGAGATTGAAGATGCAAAGCTGCAGCCCGGCGAAGACGAGCGCCTCGAAACCGAGAAGCGCGTTCTAGCCAACGCGGAGAAAATCTACAGCGCAGCCATGAATGCCTTCGATCTGCTTTACGAAGGCAGTGCTTCGACGTCGTCCTCGTTGCGAACAGCGCAGAAGCACATCGAAGAATTATCGCGCTACGAGCCGAAGTTCCGGGAGGCGCTGGCCGCGATCGAGACCGCGCGCATCAGCGTGGAGGATGTGGGCGCAACCCTCCGCGATTACGCTGGCGGCATTCAAGCATCGCCCGAGCACCTGGCCGAAGTGGAAGATCGCCTTGCGGTCTTCGATCGGTTGAAGCGCAAATACGGCCCCGCTCTTGAGAATGTGATTCATCACGGCGAAGAAGTCAGCCGCAAGCTTTCGGAGATGGAAAACAAAGACGAAATTCTCTCTGAGTTACGCCGAGAGCTGACGCAAGCGGCGCAGGAGTATCTTAGCGCAGCTCGTGCCATTTCGAAGAAGCGCTACGAGGCCGCCCGCAAGCTGGAAAAATTGGTCGAGGCGGAGATCAACGATCTGGCCATGAAGTCTGACTTTCACATCGAGGTCAGCGGCACGGGTGAAGAAGGGAACTGGACCGCGTCCGGCTTCGACCAAGTTGTCTACATGATTTCCCCGAACCCCGGCGAGCCGCTGCGACGGCTGGAGCACATCGCATCCGGCGGCGAACTGTCGCGGGTGATGCTCGCATTAAAAGTTAGCGTGGAGGCCAGCGTCGCCGGCAAGAAGGCAAGTGTGGCGCGGGCGCCCCTTCGACAAGCTCAGGGCAGGCTCTCGCCCGCGTCGTCCGCGCAACGCACTCTTATCTTCGACGAAATCGATACCGGCATCGGCGGACGCGCGGCTGAAGCGGTGGGCAGAAAGCTGAAGGCATTGTCGCGAGCGAATCAAGTACTCTGCGTAACTCACCTGCCCCAGATCGCCACCTTCGCCGACCATCATTATCTGATCGAGAAAAAGATCTCCGCCGATCGCACCCGCACCGCAGTACGCCTCATCACCGGAGAGGAGCGCACCGAAGAAGTCGCCCGCATGCTCAGCGGGGCCAAGCTTACCGAGACCTCCCGCAAGCACGCCGAGCAGATGCTGAAGACCAACGCCTAACGGCCCAGCCCTTGATACCACCGGGTGCCCCACATCTCGCGATTTGAGGCTGTTACGAAACTCGTGCCGTCCGCTAAAGCGGACTCGGTTTGTTCCACTTTCGCTTTCCCGGCACTAACGTGCCGGGCTATTGGATGCCGCCGCTACGCGGCTGTGGCAGGGTTTGTCCCACCTTCACCTTGCTCCATCGAGTTTCGTAACGACCGAAAACCGCGAGATGTGGGGCACCCGGTTCCACGTGGAATATTTGTTGACTCTCCCGCTATTAGCTAATATACTTAGCTAATATGAAATACACGGTCCATCAAGCCAAGACTAACCTTTCGCGATTGCTGGAGGAAGCCTGCTCCGGGAAGGAAGTCGTCATCGCTCGGGGCAGCCAGCCGGTTGCCAAGTTGGTGGCGTTGGGCTCGGCCTCGAAGAAACGCGTGCCCGGCAGGCTCGCGGGGCGGATTTCGTACACGGCGGATGCGTTCGACCCGCTTACCGACCAGGAGTTGTCAGACTTGGGTTTTGAACAACGCGGGCTCAAAGGATGGTAGCGGGCACGAGGTCCTTCCCGAGCTAACGCTATCTGCAAGCTGGCTTACCGCGAAATGAAAATTCTGCTCGACACTCACGTTCTGATTTGGTGGTTCGGTAACGAGTCGAAGCTATCGCGGCGGGCTTCCTCGATGATTGCGAATCAGAACAACACCATTTTGGTGTCGGCGGCGGTTGCGTGGGAGCTGGCGATCAAGGTGAATCTCGGGAAATTCGATGCTCTTTCGCTGATGACGGAGTTGCCCCGCTACACCGAAGAGGAAGGGTTGGAGGAACTGCCGATCAGCATGGAGCAAGCGGTCCGGGCAGGTCTGCTGCCCTTGCATCATCGCGACCCTTTTGACCGCTTGCTGGTGGCTCAGGCGCAGGCGCTGAATGCGCCGATTCTGAGCGCCGACACCGTTCTCGATCAATACGACGTAAAGCGGCTCTGGTAGGGCCAAGGATTTTCGAAAGAGAATGTGTCCCGATCTCGAAGGGGTTGGGAGGCACATCGCTAGGGAATCCGAAAATCAACCCCAACCTCAAAGGCGGCGGACAGGAGTGTCCGCCCTACACGACCGCATCAATACATTCTCGAAAGCCGCGAGATGTGGGGCACCCGCGCCCCAATGACAGGCATTGAGGCGGCGGGCGCGGAGACTACTACTTCGTGATGACCTTGAAACCGACGTTTGCGCCGGAAGTCGGCGTGTAACGTCCCACAATTTCGAGCTTGTCATTGAGCCCGTCGGGGCGGGTGTTGTTGTTGGCCTTCGGGTCCTTGACATCAAAGTACTTGCCGCCGTGAAGCAAGAAGCCAACCTCCTGACCACTGGAATCGAAATAGGCGCCGGCGATGTCGCCCTTGTTATTTACGTCGCGGACGATTGTGCCCATTGCGCCCGCGTTGGGATCACTGATTTTCTTGAAGGTCTTTCCGTTGTAGACGAAACCCTCGTAACTGCCAGCTGAGCTAAAGGCAAACACGGCTATCTGGCCATTGTTGTTGATTCCCCAGGCTTCCGTGACGGTATCGCCCGTCACGTCGATGCTCTTGTACTTGCCACCAGCTTTCTTTACGAAGCCATGCTGGACGCTGCTGGAGTCAAAGTACAGGCCCACAACGTCTCCCTTGTCGTTGATTCCGTTAGCCTGGGTGCGAAGCGAATTCGGGAAGTTGATGGCGGTGAATTTCCCGCCAGCGTAAGTAAACGAAATGTCCGCCAGGGTCGTGGCGTTGACGCACCAGCCGACAGCGGTGCCCGCAGTGTTGATACCGTAGAAGGCAATTGCACCGGCTGAGAAGCCGCCGCTGGTCACACAATTCTTATGATTGACCGTGGTTAGCTTCGACCCGGCTAGGATCATACCGTGCTGGACGTTCTTTGCGTCCACATAGTCGCCCGCAATCATCCCTGCATTGTTGACTGCGAAACTGTCCGTCTCCGTCGCTGTCCTGTTAGCGTGAACGTCCGAGAACGTAAAGGTTAACGGTGGCGCCGCCGCGATACCAACGGCGACGAACATTAGAACTACCAACGCGCCAAGAATGGATTTTTTCACTGGTTTCTCCTAGATAAACGTAGTGACTCGTTCCCGCCCGTGGTGAGAGTCGTGCAGCGGTTGAGGCCGACAAATTATCGTCCCGGTGACGCTTGCGGTCAAGATGAAAGGTTTTGCACTTCTACGGGCAAGGCCGGGCTGGGTCCCTCCTTACAACAATAGCGGGAGTCATGCTGAGAAAAGCGAAGGATCTGTGTACGTCTCCCGCCAGTGCTGCCGGTCCCGGGTGCCCCACATCTCGCGCTTTTCGAGATGTGGGTCTCGGACGTCGGAAACCTTCACGACCACGAACACTTCTCCGTGGGGCTTGCGCGTGGGCCGGACGGTGATTTCGACGTCTTGCCCAGGGGGCGGTGAGAAGTCTATGTGTGGGGGGCGGACACTCCCTTCGACTTCGCTCAGGGCAGGCTTTGTCCGCTTTTGACCTTGATCCTCAAGATGTAAGAAGATCAAAACCGACCACCCCGAAAATCAACCACAACGTCAAAGGCGGCGGACAGGAGTGTCCGCCCTACACGACCGGATTTGTGACATTGGGATCTTGCCCGCTTCCGACACCCACATCTCGAAAAGCGCGAGATGTGGGGCACCCGCTTTCGGGCGTACGCTCCTAATGCGCTGCCGAGTTCTGCTCGGCTGGACAGCCGAGGGCGGCTGTCCCACGTGGTTAACGCGGGCTTTTGGCGACATCTGGTTTATGGTTGGACTTCATCAGCCACCAGGCTTCGCGGTACTTTTCGTATTTGTAGCATGCTCTGCGGGGGACGTTGGGATGGAGACAGAGGCGCTTGCGCCCTCGTGTAGCTTCGATGGGGATCACGTACCAGGTGTCCTCGGGGACGACGTAGGCGGCGATGAGATCGATTTCGTCCTTGGTGTAAACGTCGGAACCTCCCCAGCAGCCATGAGCACCTATCTCGTAGGCACCGCGGTAGGCGGTGCGAGTGGACTTTACTTGCACGCGGCACAAGCGGCCGTCCCAGCTCACGATGAAGTCGAAGCGGTCGCTGTCTCCATAGGGCTTGGCGACTCCGAAGCCCAGACTTGCCGCCTTGCACATGAATGCCAATTCGGCCAGTTCTCCTAGGCGTTTGCGGGTGGGGCCATGGAGTGGTTTGTTGTTGCTGAACGGTACGACGCCTATCCGGGGGCGAACTTCACGCTGCTTTTTCATGGCGCAAATAAAGAAAGGCGTCAGCGGTTAGGCTGCGCCTGTCTTTCTCCTGTCGGTTCAGATTTATGTCGGGATTTTCGAGCGTCTGCGGCTGGGTTTAATTGCCGCTTGGGACTTGGCCGCGTTGTCGCGGACAAACAAAAAGGCGCGGGGTATGAAGCCCGCGCCTGAATACTAGCTACTCTTTCAGAATAGCAGGTTGAACAGGGTGACTGTGCCATGGTTTGCAAGTTTATTTTCGCAATGGAATGAGCAGGTTGCGGGAGAAATAGTGTTTTAGGGGGCTTGACAAGATTTTCGCCGGACGCCACTTTTCGTTGGTTTGGGCTGTAAGATCGTGTGGCGCGGACACTCCTGTCTGCGGCCTTTGCACGAACCATACGAATCTGATCGTCGGGGATGAATCGAGGTTGTACGCCGTTCGCTGGTCGAATCTACCCAATCACTGCTAATCCTATGCCGTTCTTGGGTTTACGTTGACCAAAATGGTTCTTTCAGGTAGGTTTAATAGATAAAACCATAGTGGGGAAGTGTACCCTTACAGGAACCTTTATTGTGCCTAATAGCAATGGCAAAACGCTGCTTTTATTGAAACCCCGAGGCTTCTGCGCGGGGGTGGTGCGGGCTATTGATATCGTTCGGATTGCCCTGGAGGCTTTCGGGCCGCCGATTTATGTCCGCAAGGAGATTGTTCACAACCGCTTTGTGGTCGAGGAACTGCAAGGCAAGGGCGCGATTTTCGTCGACAGCGTGGAGGAAGTTCCGAACGGTGAGCGGGTTATTTACAGCGCTCACGGAGTTTCGCCGGAAGTCCGGGAGGCCAGTCAAGCGCGTCAGTTGCGGGTGATTGATGCGACCTGTCCTCTGGTCACGAAGGTCCACGTGGAGGCGGTCAAGTTTGCCAAGGAAGGGTACTCCCTGATTCTGATCGGCCACCGCGACCACGATGAAGTGATTGGGACGCTGGGCGAGGCTCCGATCGTCACTCAAGTGGTGGGCTCGCCGGAGCAGGTGCAGTCGCTGACCGTGCCGAATCCCGACCGGGTGGCTTACCTGACGCAGACCACGCTGAGTCTGGATGAGACCAAAGACATTATTGCCGCGCTGCGCGAGAAGTTCCCCAATATTAAGGGACCGGCAGCGCAGGACATTTGCTATGCGACCGAGAACCGGCAGGTCGCGGTGAAACACGTGGCCTCGGATGCGGATCTGCTGCTGGTGGTGGGTTCGGATAACAGTTCGAATTCCAATCGCCTGGTGGAAGTGGCGCGCAACCTGGGCACAGGTTCGCATCTCATTGACAGTTTCCGAAATATCAGGCCGGAGTGGCTGGAGGGTGTGAAGACGATTGCCCTGACGGCGGGCGCTTCAGCCCCGGAATGCCTAGTTGAGGAAGTCGTGACGTTTTTAGGCACCAAGGGTTTCGGCAACGTGCAGGAAGTCGAAGTGATGCCAGAGAACGTGCGCTTTGGCTTGCCTCCAGAGATTGTAGAGGCGATTGCCAGCGCCCCCAGCGCAGTTACTGCGGAGTAAAAAATTAATGGACGAGACCTCCTCCTCGTTTGCGGCATCGAGCGCGCCGCAAATGCGTTTCGGAAAAATCGACGACCTGGCCAGCCGGGTCGCTGCCGCTGTCGACGGCGCGCGTAAATTATTATTCTCACAGCAGCACGAAGATGGCTACTGGTGCGGCGAACTGGAAGCCGACACCACGCTCGAGTCCGATTACATTCTGCTGCACACCCTGCTCGGCACGGGCAATCCTGAGCGCTTCCAGAAGTGCTGCAACTGGATTCTTCAGCATCAGAACGCAGACGGTGGCTGGGGCATTTATGCCGACGCCCCCTCCAATATAAGCGCGTCAGTTAAAGGCTATTTTGCGCTGAAGCTTACTGGCAACTCGCCTGATCGTCCGGCGCTGGTGCGGGCCCGCAGGCGAATCCTTGAAATGGGTGGAGTGACCGAGGTCAACACCTTCACCAAGATTTATCTCTGTTTTCTGGGGCAGTACGATTACGACGCGGTGCCGGCGATTCCGCCGGAGATTGTGTTGTTTCCCAAGTGGTTCTGGTTCAATATCTACGAAATTTCTTCGTGGTCGCGGGCGATTCTGGTGCCGCTGTCGATCTGCTACGCGAAAAAGCCTTTAAAAAAGATTCCCGATGAAATGGGAGTGGGGGAATTATTCGTCGGCGGCCGCGACAAGTCGCGCATGCACTTGCACTGGAGCGAAAAGCTTGTCTCCTGGCGCAACTTCTTTTTGGTGCTCGACCGGATGACCCATTGGTTCGAGATGGTACACGTTCGTCCGCTGCGCTGGCTGGCGCTTAAGCGGGCGAAGCAATGGATGCTGGAACGCTTCGAAATGAGCGATGGCTTGGGGGCGATTTATCCATCGATGCTGAACGCGATTATCGCGCTGCGCTGCCTGGGTTACTCGCTGGATGATCCGCAAGTGATCCGCGCGCTCGATGAGTTCGAGAAGCTTGGGATCGAAGAAGGCGATACTTTCCGGATGCAGCCTTGCATGTCGCCGGTGTGGGATACGGCGTATGCGCTGTTTGCACTGGGCGAAGCGGGTGTGCCGCGCGATGATCCACGGATGATCAAGTGCGCCGATTGGATTCTGCAGAAGCAGGTTCGCACCGTCGGCGATTGGAAAGTGAAGAACAAGCAAGGCCAGCCGGGCGGCTGGTATTTCGAATTTAACAACGAGTTTTATCCGGACGTGGACGATAGCGCGATGGTGTGCCTGGCGCTGGGTCAGGTGGAGCATCCTAACGGGCGCTACCAGCGGGAGTCGGTGCAGCGGGCCATCGACTGGATTTTCTCCATGCAGTGCAAGAATGGCGGCTGGGCGTCGTTCGACAAGAACAATACTCGCATGGTGTTCCAGTACATTCCGTTCGCTGACCACAACGCCATGCTCGATCCACCGACCGTGGACATCACGGGACGAACTCTGGAGATGCTGGCGGGGTATGGATACGACAAGAGTGATGAGCGGGTGAAGGCCGCGCTCAAGTTCATCCGCGAGGAACAGGAGCCCGATGGTTCCTGGTTTGGGCGCTGGGGCGTGAACTACATTTACGGCACGATGCAGGTGCTGCGCGGGCTGGAAGCGATGGGCGTGGATCATCACGAGCCCTATGTGCAGCAGGGTGCGGAGTGGCTGCGCATGGTGCAGAATCCGGACGGAGGCTGGGGCGAGACTTGCGGTTCGTACGACGATCCCAGCACCCGGGGTGTTGGTCCGAGTACGCCTTCGCAGACAGCGTGGGCGGTTATGGGTTTGCTGGCCGCGAACGATACCCGCAGCGATTCAGTGGCGCGAGGCATCGCGTACTTGCTGCGTACACAAAAGAAAGATGGAGCCTGGGATGAGCCGCAGACCACGGGGACGGGTTTCCCGCGGGTGTTTTATCTGATTTATACGTTGTACCGGCAGTATTTCCCGTTGATCGCGTTGACCACTTACACCAAGGCGATGGCGGGCGCCGCGCAGGGAACTGGCGTGCGGCGGATTGGATAGTGCGCAAGTCTGTGGACGTAGCTTGCTGCGTCTCGCAGTTTGCTGGCATAGGGTAGAAAAGCAAAGGCGCGGCGGCTGAACAGTTTGCTGAAAAATACCAAGTTCGGCAACAGAACGCTCTTCGGCAACAGGTGGGAAACCCGCAACCGGGGCCGAATCTGGAAAACTCGTTACTGGCAACAGAGAGTCCGAAAATGAGTTTTTCAGCAAACTGTGAAGCCGGAATCGATTCGAGCGCATTTGCGGTATGGCTGAAGCCATACCTTGATACGAATCGCCGATGCAGCAAAACCTAAACGTAGCAAGCTACGTTTCTACAAGCACTGATACGTTCTTGCAGAGAGCAATAGTTCCTACAGGGGCACTGGAGAGAAGACGAATGGCAGTACCAATTTCTCAGATGTGGACGACGGCAACTTACGTCCTGAAGCAGAAGATCAAGGGACGCAAGCAGTATCCGCTGGTGCTGATGCTGGAGCCGCTGTTCCGCTGCAATCTGGCGTGCGCGGGCTGTGGGAAGATTCAGTATCCCGCGCACGTGCTGAAGTCACAGCTCACTCCCGAAGAGTGTTTCAGGGCGGTCGATGAGTGCGGCGCGCCGACGGTCTCTATTCCTGGAGGCGAGCCTCTGCTGCATCCGCAGATCGGCGAGATTGTGGAAGGGCTGGTGGCGCGCAAGAAATATATCTATCTCTGCACCAACGCGCTGCTGCTCAAAGAAAAGCTACACCTGTTCAAGCCCAGTAAGTACTTGAGCTTTTCGGTTCACGTGGACGGACAGAAAGAGCACCACGATTTCTCCGTCTGCCGCGAAGGTGGATACGACCTCGCCCTTGACGGGATTCGCGCGGCAATCGAAGCTGGCTTCCGCGTCACCACCAACACGACTCTGTTCGATGGCGCCGATCCGAACAGCGTGCGCAATTTCTTCGACGAGATGATGGAAGTTGGCGTCGAGAGCATGATGGTCTCGCCCGGATATTCCTACGATAAAGCGCCTGACCAGAAACACTTCATGGGACGCGCCCGCACTCGGCGCCTGTTCCGCACCATGCTTTCGAATCGCAAGAAGACGTGGCGCTTCAACCAGTCTCCGCTCTTCCTCGAATACTTGATGGGCAAGCGCCACTACAAATGCACGCCCTGGGGCATGCCGACCTACAACATTTTCGGATGGCAGAAGCCCTGCTACCTGCTGCAGGACGGCTATGCCGAGTCCTACAAAGAATTGATGGAAACGACAGAGTGGGCAAGCTACGGCACAGAGTCGGGCAATCCGCAGTGCGCGAATTGCATGGTGCATTGCGGCTACGAACCGACGTCCGTGGACGATACATTCGGATCGCTGCGCGGATTCGCAGACACGGTGAAAGCGACCTTCTCGCTCTATCCGGATCAAGACGCGCTCGCCAATCTCGATCACGAGGTGCGCCCGGTACACTCCTACAATCCACTGGTGCAAATCGAAGCGCCTGCTCCGCAAGCAGAAGAAAGCCGGGTATGAGCGGTCGAGAACACGGGCACGATCCTTTGCTGCCGCACGGCGCGCAGGCGGTTGCTGCGCCGCCACGCGCCAATGACGAACTCACCGACGAACTCGAAGTTGTCCCCGGATTCGAGCATGAAAATCTTCAGGGATGGATCCCGCAACTCGCCACCGAGGCCGATATCCGAGCAGTCATCGAAAAGGCGTTCGATTATCGCGGCGACGTAACCGTCACCCGCAAAGATAGCGCCGAAGTGACTGGATATCTTTTCGACCGCCGGGTTGCGCCGACGCTCGAAAATTCCGTCGTTCGACTGATGCTCGCCAGCGGCGAGCGCCCGACCGTCCCCTATTCCGAGATCGCCGCCATCGCCTTCACCGGACGCGACACCGCCGCCGGTAAGAGCTACGAAGCCTGGGTAAAAAAATACTGGGAGAAGCGCGCCAAAGGCGAGAAGAACATTTCGATCGAGCCCGAAGCGCTGGAGTAGGGTTGGTGTGGGTCGTGTGGGGACGGGCGCCTCGCCCGTCCAAGCCGAACGAGGCTCGGCAGCTGCCAGCGGTCACGGCAACTTTTGATTCGATCTAGAAAAACTCCCATGCTGGTGCTCGCCTCAGCGTCGCCGCGTCGCCAGGAATTACTGCGCAACGCCGGAATCACATTCGAGGTGCAGCCTGCGCACATCCCGGAAAATCCGCTGCCCGGAGAAGCTGCGAAAGACTGTGCCGAACGCCAGGCGCGTGAGAAGGCGCTTGCGGTTGCAGTTCAGCGCCCGCATGATTGCGTCCTCGGAGCCGACACCGTGGTTGTAGTCGAAGGCCAACTTCTCGGCAAGCCCTCCGATGCCGCTGACGCTGCGCGCATGCTGCGCATGCTTTCCGGACGAGAGCATCGAGTGATCACGGGAGTTTGTTTAGTGGTGCATGGACTGCCGTCGGTGGCCAGTGAAACGACGCTCGTTAACTTGAGTGAAATGATAGACAAAGAAATCGCCGACTACGTCGCCAGCGGCGAGCCCATGGACAAAGCCGGAGCCTATGCGATTCAAGGCATCGCTGCGCGCT
>DATNNO010000121.1:0-51062 GCA_035601775.1 Terriglobales bacterium
ATGCCACTGCCGAGGCTGAAGACGACCCCCGCGCCGAGCTGGTCAACCGACTTCTGGAACACGAAAAGTTCAAATCCGCGGCGCAAATGCTAATGCAGAAGCAGCAGATCGAGGACGCCGTGTGGTCCAACCCAGCGCTCAAGGATTTCAAAGACGCCGAAGGCACAGATCCCGAAATCGCTGCCGACGTGATTGACCTGGTAAAAACCTTTCAGCAGATCATGGAGCGCGCCCGCTCGCGTCCCATGATTCAGGTGGACGAGGAAACCGTTAACGTGGGTCAGATGATCGAGTATCTGCAGCGGCGGCTATCCCTGGAGGACCGCCCCATCCGCCTGAAACAACTGTTGCGTAACGTCAATTCGCGGCAGGCCCTGGTTTGCATGTTTCTTGCATTGCTGGAAATGGTGCGACTGCAAGCGATCCAGTTGCGACAAGATCGCCTCTTTGGCGAGATCCTGGTCCGCAAACACACCGGCTTCGAAGCCATTATGGCCGAGCAGGTGGCGGTCCGCGACGATTGGAGGTAGGAAAACCAGTGGCTAGTGGTCAGTGGCTAGTGGCCAGTTTTTTCTGTAAATCGCAGATTGCGGTACCCGATGGAACGGACGCAAGAGATGCCG
Source organism: Terriglobales bacterium (assembly GCA_035601775.1). Taxonomy (GTDB): domain Bacteria; phylum Acidobacteriota; class Terriglobia; order Terriglobales; family Acidobacteriaceae; genus JABDBE01. Next base: position 624 of record DATNNO010000121.1, read on the forward strand.
TCGGGAACCACCTGGAAGCAGCGCCGGAGGCGCGAGACAACTTAGCCCAGCGCTTTTAGCGCTGGGACATCGGAGCACGCGAGTCCTAATCACAGCATGAGTCTAAAAGCCAAACTCGAAGCCATCATCTACGCGGCGGAAACGCCGGTGACGCTGGATCAGCTGATTGAACTGGTGAAGGAGTCGGTCATAAGCAAAGGCGCTGCCGACGGCACCGAAGTCAAGTCGCGCGTTCGTCTCGCTCTGGAGGAACTGATCGTCGACTACTACGCTCCGGATCACGGTATCGAAGTCCGCCAGGTCGCCGGCGGATATCGGATGTCGACAAAGCCCGAGCATCACGATATCGTGCGCGCCTTTGCCAAGAGCCTGAAGCCCCCTATCCGCCTTTCACTGCCCGCGCTCGAGACCCTGGCGGTAATCGCGTACAAGCAGCCGGTGACCGTGCCGGAGATCAGCGAAATTCGCGGCGTGGACTCGAGCGGAGTCATTGCGACTTTGCTCGATCGCAAGCTGATCACGACCGCGGGCCGGAAGGCCGTGATCGGGAGGCCCATCCTTTACAAGACCACAAAGGAATTCCTGATGCGCTTTGGTCTAAAGGATGTTGGCGAACTACCCAGCATGGAGGAGTTCGAGAAGCTAGTCGCGGAATCGTTCCAGAGCGATTTGTTGCCGGCGGAGAGTGAACAGGCGGATGCGACGAGCCTCGGCGCGGAACTAACTGAAACGGTCAGCAGCGAGCAAGACGCGGCGCAGCATCAAAATTCCGAACCGGCTCAAACCACCGAAGATTCCGAGATGGCTACGGTAGAAAAGCACCGCTCGGACGAGAGCGATCCGGCCGCTTGAAGCAGCAACTTACCCAACAACTCCGCCGATTTCCAATCTTGGATTCTTATGCCCGCTGAACGTCTACAGAAGATTATCGCGGCCGCTGGAATCGCTTCCCGCCGCAAAGCCGAAGGACTGATTACTGGCGGACTGGTGTCGGTGAATGGGCAGACGGTCACGGAACTCGGCAGCAAGGCCGATCCTGAGCACGACCACATTCGGGTGAATGGAAAACTGCTGCACGGCCCGGAGCGGCATGTCTACCTGCTGATGAACAAACCTAAGGGATACGTCACCACGCTGCGCGATCCCGAACGCCGGCCCACCGTCATGGATCTGCTGCACGGCGTGGGGGCGCGGGTTTATCCCGTGGGGCGTCTCGACTATGCAAGCGAAGGCTTGCTGCTGCTCACCAATGACGGCGAGTTCGCCAATCGTCTGATGAAAGCCGCGTCCCACGTGCCCAAGACTTACATGGTGAAAGTAGCCGGGAATCCGCCCGGGGAAGGCTTGGCCAGGTTGCGCGAAGGTATTTACATTCCGTCGGATCGCGGAAAGAGGGTGAAAACCTCACCTGCCAAGATCCACGTGATTCGTGAATCTGCTAATCCCTGGTACGAAGTCACACTGATTGAAGGCAAGAATCGCCAGATCCGGCGCATGTTTGAAGAGATCGGACACCACGTGGAAAAGATCAAGCGGGTGCGCTACGGTCCGCTTGAGCTGGATGTACATCCTGGGAAATTCCGCAAACTCACTCCTGGGGAAGTCGTTAAACTGAAGTCCCTTGCCAAGTAGACGCAAGTGTAGGCGCGGGCGTCTCGCCCGTGCTTCTGCCAAGTGCGCCAGGACTCGATCTCCGCTCGGCAGCGCAGTTTGGGAACTATCTGGCAGGCGCAGTCAACAACTGCATCCCCGATTTCGTCACCCTCGGCTCCGCCTGCACGGGCGAGGGCGACGCCCGTGCCTACGTCGACACAAAGGATAGTGGGCCAAATTCGCGGACATGTCCGCGCCAGACAAAACGTCGCCCAGGTGACACTACCCGAGCAACATGGTAAAGATTAGATAGCCGAAAGATGAGTGACTTGAGCCAGTTTGTGCCCGAACACGTACGCAACCTGAGCGGGTACACGCCGGGCAAGTCGCTGCGCCAAGCGCAACAGGAGAGCCACGTGAACTGCATCAAAATGGCCTCGAATGAGAACCCGTTTGGGCCTTCGCCGAAGGCAGTGAAGGCGATGCAGGCCGTGCTCGCCGAAAGCAATTTCTACCCCAACAACGATGCCATCGAACTGCGTCAGAAATTGGCGGAACACCACAAAGTTCAGCCGGAGCAAATCGTTCCCACTGCCGGTTCGACCTCGTTGCTGGGCATTGTTGCGCGCACTTTACTGTCGCCAGGTCTCAATGCGGTCACCAGCGAGCGTTCGTTTATCGTCTATCCGATTGCCACGCAAGCGGCGGGAGGACAACTCATCCAAGTCCCGATGAGAGGAGATGGATTCGATCTGAATGCGATAGCCGCAGCCGTCGACCAGCATACCCGCATCATCTACATTTCCAATCCCAACAATCCGACCGGCACACTCGTTCCCGCGGAACAACTTGATCGCTTTCTCGACAAGGTTCCCGAGCACGTGATCGTCATCCTCGACGAGGCGTACTACGATTTCGCGCAATACTTTGCCGCCATCCGCAGCGTGGATTACTCGCACGCCCTCGATTACGTGAACCAGGGCCGCAAAGTCGTGGTACTGCGCACGTTTTCGAAAGCGCACGGCTTGGCGGGAGTCCGGGTTGGCTATGGGATTGGCCCCGCCGAGCTGATGTCCTATTTCGCCCGTATGCGCACCACATTCTCGGTTTCTGTTTTGGCCCAGGCAGCGGCGCTAGCCGCGCTGGATGACGAAGCTCACATCCAGAAAACGCTCAAGAACAACGTCGAGCAAGCTGAGCGGCTCCTTGCAAGCATCACTGAACTGGGATATCACCCGGTTCCGACCTGGGCCAACTTTCTATATTGCGAATTGGGCGATGACGCCGCCGCCGTCGCCAAACGACTCCAGGCAGAGGGCGTAATTGTGCGACCGTTAGGTCCTTGGGGTGCGCCAACCGCGATCCGGATCACGATCGGTACACGGGAGCAGAATGACATTTTCCTGAAGGCTTTCAAGAAGGTAATGGAACGCGCGACGGTACGGTAGCGGTTGACGCGCGCCGGTAGAGATGTTGCTTGCAACGTCTCGGGCTATCGCAGGTCAGGTTCACAGAAAGAAGAGACGTAGCGAGCTATGTCTCTACGACCATAGGCAGGCGTGCTGCCCCGTACAAGCCGGCGTCGCTGCCCAACAAAGCCCGGGTGATGATGGTTTTTGAGGAGCCCCCCGGCTTGACATGCGCTGAAGCTCCTTGGCGGCTTCCATCGGGCGAATCGGGCGCCGTGGCTGCGTACACCATCGAGCGCTGACGCAGTTCCTCAAAGATCGACGGCGAAAAAACTTCCCAGGCGCCGGACACTCCTCCTCCGACCACGTAGATGGGAAGATTCAGGGCATTCACCAAACCCGACAACGCAATGCCCAACATCCTTCCCACCGTTCGGAAGATTTGCCCGGCCTGTTCGTCGCCCTGAGTCGCCAAGTTGTAAATCATCTTGGCGCTGAAGTCGCCATTCATCTGGGCAGCACGGGCAAGACCGGGCGCGGCACCGGTGGCGATCGCCTCATTCGCCATCCGGACGACTGCGGTCGCGGAAGCGTATGCCTCCAGGCAACCGCGATTCCCGCAGCCGCACTGAGTTCCCGCCGGTTCGACTGTGATGTGACCAAACTCATTGGCCATACCGCTCATCCCGTGCCAAATGCGGCCGCCCAGCACCAGGCCACCACCCACTCCTGTGCCGAGGGTCAGCATTCCCATGTCGTCGAAATCGTGCGCGGCCCCCAGCCACTTCTCGCCTAAGGCCGCGGAATTAGCATCGTTCTCCAGAATCACTCGTGCGCCGAGCTGTTTCTCAATTTCGGTTCGCGCCGGGTAGTCGGCCCAGTCGGGCAGATTCGGCGACTCGCGGACCATGCCGGTCTCCATGTCAATGATCCCGGGCACACCGATCCCGATCCCGAGCAGCGAACCAGCACCGCGAAGTTTGGCCGCCAGTCCCTGGATGGCTTCGCACATGTCATTCACTACATGATCGCGACCGAGCGTGACTTTTGTGTCGAGGATGATCCTCTCCAAGAGGATTCCCTGCTGGTCGACCGCTGCGATGCGAAGATTTGTACCGCCGAGATCAACACCGATCGAGTACGCGGGCATAGGTGAGAGAGTCAGAGTAACAGTAACATTGAGGCGTGCAATTGCCAATCGCCAAATGACGTGGAAACGCCTAGAAAAATCGTTTTAGTAACTGAAAATTGCCCCATTCTATTTCTGGCACCTGGGACAATAGTGGCTGCTGCGGCCGGCGATCACAACTCGCTTAATGGGAGTTTTACACACCAGGCATGGTTCCCCTTCCCGTCCGTAGACACGGTGCTTAAGTTGAAAGAATCCTTCCTCACCATCGGCGTCCACGTAGTCCGAGACGGAAGAACCGCCCAGCGCGATGGCTTCTTTGAGCACTTCCTGGATAGTGACGTAAAGCCGTGACAACTCTATGCGAGTAAGGGAGGCGGCGCGGCGCCGGGGCCGGATGCCAGCCCGGAACAGCGATTCGTCCGCATAAATGTTGCCCACTCCGCGCAGCAGCTTTTGGTTCAGCAACGCGCTTTTGATCGGGGTCTTGCGCCCGCGGAACAACTCGACGAAGAGATGCAGTTCGACTTCGAGTGGTTCGGAGCCGGCCGCGTCAAATCCATGGGCAACGCTCAGACGTCCAAAGCGACGCGGGTCCACGAATCTCAGTTCCCTGCCCGAAGCAAGCTTCGCAACCGCGTGCGTGTGTTTCTCGATTGCTTGATCGGGCTTGCAGACCAGCATCCGACCAGTCATGCCGAGATGCACGATCCACTGAGCCGTGTTCGATGGAGGCGCGGGCATCCCCGCCCGTGCTTTTGAAGATTTCTGGCGAGACTTTCTTGGCACAGGCGAGGGCGACCGCCCTCCATTTTCCAGATCGAATACGATGTGCTTCCCTACCCGGTGCACGCCAGAAATGCGCTTGAATTCGAGAGTGGCAACAATCTCAGACGCCGCGGATTTCAGCGGCTCGGGCTTGGATCCAAGCCACACCGACTCGATGACATCGCCAGTCACCCGGCTAGCAAGGCCACGGGCAATGGTTTCAACTTCGGGAAGTTCGGGCATGAAATCAGTTTACAGGCTTCCCCGGGTTCAGGCTCTGGGCTTCAGGCTTCAGGAAGCGGGAACAGAACCTGGCGCGACATTCAAAATCGAGAATCTGGTCGAGAGCCTCAAACCTAAAGCCTGACGCTTGAAGCCTGACAGGCCCTGATTGCCATCTCTTGCCCACCGGGGTTATCATTACAAGTACACCTCTGCTCCGCTTATACCCTTTGTAATTCAGCGACTCGTTGGTTCACTGCGGGCAACGAGTGTGTGCGACCCCGCAATTGCGGCTGGGGCGGCCGCACCATTTATGTTTCAGGGAGTTTGCATTTGAAGAAGGGCAAAGCTGCGGTCATCGTAGGCGCGCAATGGGGAGACGAGGGCAAGGGCAAGATTGTCGATGTGCTCTCCGAAAGCTTTTCCATCGTGGCGCGCTATGCGGGTGGGCACAACGCTGGCCACACCGTCATCATCAATGGGAAGAAATTCGTTCTGCAGTTAGTGCCATGCGGAGTTCTGCGTGCCGACTGCCGCAGCGTCATCGGCAACGGCGTGGTGCTCGATCCCATGGCCTTCCTCAAGGAGGTTGCCGCTCTGCGCGAGACCGGAGTCAAGGTGGATGGCAGCCTGTTCATTAGCAACCGCGCCCACGTGATTCTGCCTTATCACCGCATGATCGAATTGGCGTCGGAAAATGCGCCGGGAAGGGTGAAGATCGGCACGACCTCCCGCGGCATTGGTCCCGCCTATGAAGACAAGATGGGACGTCGCGGTCTGCGCGTCGCTGATCTGCTGGACCTTCAACTGCTGAAGACCCACATTCAAAACGCCTGCCACGAAAAGAACATGATCGCGCATGCGCTGTTCAACACGGAACCGCTCGACTCGGACAAAATGTACGAAGAATATGCGGCCGCCTCTGCGAAGATTGCGCCGTTCGTCTGCGACACTGCTGAGCTATTGAACAAGGCTCTGGCACAAGGCGACTCGGTAATGTTCGAAGGCGCGCAGGGCACAATGCTTGACATCGATCATGGCACTTATCCGTTTGTGACTTCTTCGAGCGCGACTTCGGGAGGGGCCGTCACAGGGACCGGCGTCGCTCCCACGGCGATTGATACTGTCATGGGCGTCACCAAGGCCTACTGCACGCGAGTCGGCGGCGGGCCATTCCCCACCGAGGCTCTCGACGCGAATGGAGACATGCTGCGCAAACGGGGCAATGAATTTGGCGCGGTAACGGGACGACCACGCCGCTGCGGCTGGCTCGATTTGCCACTCTTGCGTTACGCTGGCATGATTAACGGAATCTCCTGGCTGGTCGTGACCAAGTTGGATGTGCTGGATGAGTTTGCGGAAATTCCGGTATGCGTGGGTTATAAAATCAACGGCAAAGAAACCGAAGAGGCGCCGGCGCAGGACAGTGGCTACGATCAGATCGAATGTGTTTATCGAAAAATGCCCGGCTGGCGCACTGCGACCCAGGGGATTACGACACTGGAGAAACTGCCGAAAGCAGCACGTGAATATCTGGCCTTTGTGGAGAAAGAAAGCGGGGCACGCATCGGCGTGGTCTCCACCGGGCCGGGGCGCGAGGAAACCATTTTCCTGGATGAGTTTGCCACGAAACTTCGGGAGTTGACCGGATCGAGAACCAAGGCGCAGGCAAAACTTTAAGAACGGAGCGAGCGATGGTCGTTCTGGCCGTAACGTGGATGGCGAAGGTCGGTCGTGAAGCGGATGTTACTGGTTTGTTCTCCAAGCTAACTGAGGAGTCCCGCAAGGAACCCGGTTGTCTGCTGTATCAGGTGCATCGGCATAAGACCGAGTCGCGCCGGTTCTTCATTTACGAGCAATACAAGGACGATGCCGCGCTGGAGGCTCACCGCGCGGCACCCCATTTTTTGCAGTACGCGAAGAAGGAATTGCCCAAGGTGGCTGATCGGGTGGAAGGCCACTTGTACGAACCGCTAGGATGAGTTCGTGTGGCGCGGGCGCCCCCGCCCGCTCGCGATGACGGCAGGTGGTCGAGCGCCGCGTGACGTCGTCACTTCCCTTTGTCTGCCATCAACACGCCTCCCGAAGCGTAACTCTCCTTCGGGACTTCATGGAAAACCACCACAATGGCCTCACGGCGAGCCCCTGCTTCCTCCACCATGGCATCGGTGATCCGTTGCGCCAGTTTGCGTTTCTGGTCGGCGGTACGGCCGGTCAACATCGTGACTTGAACTAGAGGCATAATGTCAGCTTTCGTGGAGATATCCCTCACTTCGTTCGGGATAATGCCCGGCAGGGCTCGGACGCACAGCCAAACGGCATCAATGAGCCAACTCGTATCCGGCGAAGAAATAGCTCAACTCGAAGCGAGCAGTCTCGTCCGCATCCGAGCCATGGATTGCATTGTGCTCAATGTCGCTCGCCCACTTTTTGCGGATCGTACCTTCCTCGGCGTTGGCCGGATTCGTGGCGCCCATGAGCTTGCGCAAATCGGCGATGGCATTTTCCTTTTCCAGCGCTAACACGACGATTGGCCCACTCGACATGAAATCGGTCAACGAATGGAAAAAGGATCGGCCCGCGTGCACGGCGTAGAACTGCTCGGCCTGATGCTTCGAGATCTCAAGCATCTTCATGGCCAGTATCCGGAAACCGTTTTTCTCAAACTGCTCGATGATATCGCCAACAGCATTCTTGCTTACCGCATCCGGTTTGATGATGGTAAAAGTGCGTTGCAGAGTCTTCATAGTTCAGTCGTTTGTCCTTGGTCGTTGGTCTTTAGTCGGTCCAATTCTGCTGTCATTGGGAGCAAAGCCCGCGCGAATGTACAAGCGAGTCCAAAGATCCCTACCAAATCAACCTTCGTCCTAAGCTCGCGCCGTAACACCCATCGCCGCCACAACGGTCTCGCCAATTTCAGCAGGCGATTTGGCGACGCGAATGCCCGCAGCTTCCATCGCCTTGATCTTCTCGGCGGCAGTTCCCTTCCCGCCGGAGATGATGGCGCCCGCATGCCCCATGCGGCGTCCTGGAGGCGCGGTTTGACCCGCGATGAATCCCACCACCGGCTTCTTCATGCGAGACTTCACATATTCCGCCGCAGTCTCCTCGGCGTTGCCGCCGATTTCCCCGATCATCACTACTACTTCGGTTTGGGGATCTTTGTTGAACAGTTCAAGTGCATCCAGGAAGTTGGTGCCGATGATGGGATCGCCGCCGATGCCAATCGCCGTGGACTGCCCAATCCCCCGCGTGGTCAGCTGATAGACCGCTTCGTAAGTCAGGGTGCCCGAGCGCGAAACGATTCCTACTGCGCCTTCGAGATGGATCCGCCCCGGCATAATGCCGATCTTGCACTTGCCCGGCGAAATGATGCCGGGGCAGTTGGGCCCGATCAGCCGTGAGCGCCGATTCTGCAGATACTCCCACGCGCGCACCATATCCAGCGTCGGAATGCCCTCGGTGATACAGACGATCAGTTCCACCTCGGCATCGGCGGCTTCCATAATTGCGTCGGCGGCAAATGGCGGCGGCACGAAAATCACCGATGCATCTGCTCCAGTTTTGTCGACCGCTTCCTGCACGCTGTTGAAGATCGGCCAGCCTTCGTGAGTGGTGCCACCCTTGCCAGGGGTGACTCCGCCGACGATCTTGGTTCCGTACTCAGCACAGGCTTTAGCGTGGAAGGTACCTTCACGTCCGGTCAGCCCCTGCACGATGACTCGCGTCGATTTATCTACCAGAATGCTCATAAATTCTGCCTATGATTTCTCCCTAGCGCCGAGACGGCGGCGCTACAATCACGCGGCTGCGGCTGCTACCACCTTCTCTGCCGCGTCCTTCATGGTTTCCGCCACAATGAAGTTCAATCCCGACTGCTTGAGGATCTCGCGTCCGGCCTCGACGTTTGTCCCTTCCAGACGCAGCACGATGGGCAACTGAATGTGAGTTTTCTGCGCGGCCTCCACTAACCCTGTGGCCAGCATGTCCACGCGAAGGATTCCGCCAAAAATATTAATCAGCACCGCCTTCACGTTCTTATCGCTGAGCAGGATCTCGAAGGCATGCGTAACTTGTTCAGCGTTGGCTCCCCCGCCCACATCGAGGAAATTTGCCGGCATGCCGCCAGCGTACTTGATGATGTCCATGGTCGCCATGGCTAGTCCCGCGCCGTTCACCATGCAACCCACGTTTCCGTCGAGCTTGATGTAATTCAGGCTGTACTTTGAAGCCTCGACTTCGAGCGGATCTTCCTCGGTAACGTCGCGCAGTTCGCGAATATCGGGATGCCGGAACAGGGCGTTGTCATCGAAATTGATCTTGGCATCCAGCGCAAACAAGCGGCCATCGGTGCAACTGATGAATGGATTGATTTCCATCAAGGACGAATCCGTCTCATGGAAGGCGCGGAAAAGTCCGGTCATCAAACGCACGGCTTCGTTAATCTGCGGTGGCTTCAGCCCCAACTTGAAGGCCAGTTTGCGCGCCTGGAACGCTTCCAGACCCATCCCCGGCTCAATGTGCTCTTTGAGGATGGCATCGGGATTCTCCGCCGCGACCTGCTCGATTTCCATGCCGCCAGCGGCGGATGCCATGAAGACCGGCCTCGCTTCGACGCGGTCGATCACGATTCCCAGATAGAGTTCCTTCTCGATGGGCAGAGTTTCTTCGATGAGCAGGCGGCGAACCACGCGACCCTCGGGCCCGGTCTGGTGCGTCACCAGCGTCATCCCTAGAATCTTGGAGGCAAGCTCGGCGGCTTCATCCACCGATTTCGCGATCTTCACCCCGCCGCCTTTGCCACGGCCTCCGGCATGGATCTGAGCTTTGATCACAACCCCACTCGCGCCGGCGTCAAACAGCTTCTTCGCGGCAGCTTCAGCCTGCTCGAGGGTCTCAGCCATTTCGCCGCGTGGCACCGCGACCCCATACTTCTTCAGGATCGTCTTGGCCTGATATTCATGAATTTTCATAACAATTCCAGATTCATTATGATCTTGGGCAGGGCTTGCTTGCAGCTTAGAACCGCGGGCGGCAAACACTTGATTCTATCGAAGGGTTGCGCATACGGCAAACGTAACACCACACATTGACCGGTGATTCTCGTCTTCGCGGTTTCATTTTGGAGCGCGGGGCTTTCGCGTGCGATCACGCCTTTACGATGCTACTCTGGTATTCCATCGATGATCATCGACGCACTCCATCGCATTGCTAATGATCGCCAGTCGCTCTCCCGCGAAGAGGCGCGGGCGGTGATGTCCCAGGTATTGACCGGCAAATGCACGGATGCACAGATCGCAGCCCTGCTGGTCGCGCTACACATGAAGGGTGAGACGGTCGAGGAGATCGTTGGTTTCGCGGAAGCCATCCGTGCTGCCGCGGTTCCGCTGGGCCTGCGCCCGAATCATACGGTGGACGTCAGCGGCACTGAACGTGATGCCCTAGTGGATACCTGCGGCACTGGCGGCGACGCCAGGGGCACATTCAATATTTCGACCGCTGCCGCTCTCGTGGTCGCGGGCGCAGGCGTGCGCGTGGCCAAGCACGGAAACCGCAGCGTGACTTCAAAGTGCGGCTCGGCCGACGTCATGGAAGCGCTGGGGGTCAACATCAATCTGCTACCCACTCGCATAGCCGCTTGTCTGGAAGGAGTCGGCATTGCGTTTCTTTTCGCTCCGGCCATGCACTCGGCGATGAAGTATGTTCAATCCGCCCGGCGCGAACTGCGCTTGCGCACGGTTTTCAATCTGCTTGGGCCGCTCACTAATCCGGCGCATGCCTCGGCCCAGGTCGTCGGAGTATATTCCGCAGCTCTGGTGGAAAAGCTGGCGGAAGCCCTCAGTATGCTGGGATTGCGTCGGGCCTTGGTAGTACATGGACTGGATGGACTGGACGAGATCACGATCACCGGTCCAACCCGGATTGCCGAAGTGCGCGAGGGAACGGTCCGCACCTATGAGGTCACGCCAGAAGAGTTTGGCATGAAGCGAGGCACGCTTGATGACATCTCCGGTGGAGACGCTGCCGCCAACGCGAACATTATTCGTGAGATTCTCGCAGGTAAGAAATCACCTAGACGGGACGTGGTCCTGCTGAATGCGGCTGCAGCCCTGGTCGCGGCGGGCAGAGCAGACCATCTGGCTGATGCTCTGCCGCTCGCGTCGAAGTCGATCGACTCCGGGGCCGCCGCCGAAAAGCTGCAAGCGCTCGTGCGGTTCGCCAGTATCCGCCAATGATCTACGCCCCCACCGCCTGCTTTTTCAAGCGCTCGATTTGTGCCAGGTGATTCGCGCCATGAGTTCCCATCCTTTCCACGTAATCCGCCACTGTAACGTCGTGTTTGAGTTCCGGATGGAACGCGGCTTTCCCAAGGTCGCCCCGTTTCAACCGGCGCAACAACTGCAAATTGTGATGCCGGTTCAATCCGTAGAGCGCAACCAACTCCGGAGCGGGAGTCTCCATGTACCCTAGATTTTGCGCCCAGGCATCCTGATCCATGGGTGCGATCACGGGCTTCTTGTCCGCGAGCATCTGCCGGAAGCGGTGCGCGTACACGATCTCAATATCCACCAGATGCCCCAGAATCTCCAGGATGCACCACTTATCCGACGACGGTTTGTAGCGCAACGTTTTGTCGGGCAGCCCCAAAACCGCGGCCGCAATCTGCTTGGGACTCTTCTCGGCCGCGTCAAGGTGTTTCTTCAGTTCAGCTTCCGTCATGCAAACCCTCAATTTGGTAATTGAGTAATCTTGTAATTGAGTAATTTGAAAGACTCGACCCCGAGGTTCACAAATTTATCCAATTACCCGATTACCACTGCTTGACATTTTCGATTTCCAATTGCCAATTGACAATTGGAAATCACTTCGCCGCGTCGGGCGGCGAAACCTTGAAGACGTTGTTGCTCATGTCACTTTCCGGCACACTGCCATCGTTCACCACGACTTCCTGTGGCGTCGTGGCTGCCTCGATCCGAACCGCGGCCTTGGATTTCGCGTGTACTTCAAGCCGCTTGGTAACCTCGCCATTTGCCATTCGCAGGGTTACTGGCACCTCTGCCCCGGCGTCTCCGAGATTCTCGATCGTAACGGTCACTATGTAACCGCCGTTGACCGTCGCGCGTGGATAAGCGGATTCGACACGAAAGTCGGGCAATCCGCGGTCACGATACACCCAGCCGTCGAAGAACCATTCCAAATCGCGGTGAGTCTGCGCTTCGATCAAGCGCTGCAGGTAAGCAGATTCCTTGTCTTGATCTGAATGGTATGCTGCCAGCGCCTTTTTCAGAGCAGCTTCGCCGATCATGTCACGCAGCACCCACCAGACGTACATCGCCTTGCTGCGATAGAACTCTTCGGTAGTCGTATTGATAAGCGATTCATCCGCCGCACTCTGACTGTGCGCTGCGGCGACTGCCTTCTCAGCATCCGCCATGGCTGGGAGATGCGAACCCATGAAATCGAGCGCCGCCGGGCGCCCATTCTGCTGCTCCCGCTCAAGCGCCTGCGCAAAGTGCGCCAGCCCCTCATAAATCCACGGACGGGGCGAGTGAAATGCAGTGTGGGTCAGCTGGTGTACCGCCGTGAGCTGGTAAGCTCTGGAGTCGCTGCTGTTCAGCGGCATCACCAGCATTGTGCCACTTTCGAAGGATGCAGCTTCCGAATCTGGCTGCTCCGCCACCTGTGCGTTCTGGCGCGGGGCGCCGAACCATTCGGTTACAAGCGGAGTGGCCAATTCCGTGGCCAGAGCGTAGTTCTCGGCGCCGGGCTTATGACCCGTTATGTAACCGATCGAAATATTAGGACGATCCAGAACAGAATACTGCGCGACGGCGAGGACCGGCACCATTATCCCGAACCCCACAAACCTGTGCGTCACACAGCTCGAAGAAGTTTCCGGCGGGACTCCCGGCTCTTCCGCTGGCACTCCTGTCGTCGTACCATTCATGCGGACGACCGAAAAGCTGGCCTCCCTGGAAATCGAGCAGAGGTTCATCTGCATTTGCGCATCGGTTTCCCGCCTCTTCCACCTTCCCAGCGTCGCGAACACGCTATTCCCCTCCGACAAACTTGCCGCTTCCGTCGCCACCGGGTACCAGGACACGTACCCAATCCCGCGCACCAATGTGAATGGCTTGCTGATTTGGTCCCAATCGCTATGCTTGGCTTTGTCTTCGGGCACGCCGATTCGCGTGAGTCGCGTGACATTGAGCGGAATCACTCCTTCATATCCAACCTCTAGCTCGACCGTGCCTTTAGACGGAATTCCTTGCGGCAAAGTCACGATTGCTTCGGAAAGCGCTCCAGTGTGATCGAGGTCGGAGGTGTATTCGTGAGTGACAAACTCCACGGCCTTCCCTCCGATCTGAATCGACCTCCACTCCAGCGTGGAAGTAACCTGCAGCGCAATATCCTTCTGAGGAGTGGTTGAATCGTTGCGCAGCGTAATCCTGCCGCGCACGCCTAAACGCCGCTGCTCCGGCTCGACGCGTACATTCAGGTCGTAGTTGATGAAAGTGAAAGCCTCGCGATCGACGGCGCAGCCCGGAACAACCAAACCACAGAAGACACAGAAAACGCGGAGCAGCTTCATGCAGACTTCTTTCTCCGCTGCCGTACGATCTCATACAGCATGACTCCTGCCGCGACGGAAACATTCAGCGACGGCACCTTCCCCAGCATGGGGATCGAAACCAGGAAATCGCACTTCCTCGCCACCAGGTCGTGCAGGCCCTTGCCTTCCGCACCTAGTACGATCGCGCAGTCCATGTTGTAGTCGAGCGAGTCGTAAGATTGCGTGCCGCGTTCGTCCAGGCCAACCATCCATAAATTCTGCGCCTTCAATTCCTCCAGTGTGCGGGCAATGTTGGTTACTTTGGCGATGGGCAAGTGCTCGCTGGCGCCAGCCGACGACTTGGTTACAATCGCCGTTACTCCCGCGGCTCGGCGCTCAGGAATCACTACTCCGTCCGCGCCCGCCGCATCGGCGGTGCGGAGAATCGCGCCCAGATTGTGCGGATCCTCCACTCCATCGAGCACCACTATGAGCGAATACTGTCCGCGCTTGGCGGCGACTACATCCTCGAGATCGTTATACTGTTTCGCCGAGGTGACGGCGACCACGCCCTGGTGTGCATTATTGCCGGCCATGTGATCGAGTTCCTCTCGCGGCACAAATCTCACGGCAACTCCCTGCCGCCGGCACTCATCGACGACTTGCTTTAGGCGAAGGTCATGACGCTCCTTTGCGACTCCTACCCATGCAAAGGTTCGTCCGCGCGCCTTCAGCGCCTCGGCCACGGCGTTGATACCATAGATGTAATTCATGAAGGTTTAGTCTACCGCCTGAGAGCTTCTGCGGCGAGGGCGACATCCACGCCGATGCTAGACTGGAAGTTGGAGAAACTGATGCACGAGGTCTACTTTCTTTCTGCTGCACGCACACCCATCGGCAAGTTCGGAGGTTCGCTGGCCTCCATAACCGCCGCAAGCATGGGAGTAGTTGCAGCTCAAGCCGCGATCGAGCGCGCCGGGGTTCGTCCGGATCAGATCGAGGAAACGATTTTCGGCAACGCCCGTCAGGCCGGCGGAGGTCCGAATCCCGCTCGCCAGATCTCCATCCGCAGCGGCGTTCCACAGGAAGCTCCGGCTTACACTGTAAACAAAGCATGCGGCTCAGGCCTCAAATCCATCGCACTTGGATACCAGGAGATCGCAACCGGCAATCTCGATTGCGTGCTGGCTGGCGGCACTGAGTCCATGTCTCGTCTGCCCTATTACCTTGATGGCGCGCGCTGGGGCTATCGCTTGGGCAACCAGGAACTCGTCGACGGCATGTACCGCGATGGCTTTTTCTGTCCCCTGGCGAAAATGCTGATGGGCGAAACCGCCGAAATACTGGCCGAACAATATAAAATCACTCGCGAAGAGCAGGATGAATATGCTCTCTGCTCGCAGACCCGCGCTGCGGCGGCGACCGACGGCAAGCGATTTGATAGTGAGCTAGCGCCCGTCACTCTTGAAAGCAAGAAAGGTCAGCAGACCTTCAGTCGCGACGAGCATCTTTTTCTGGGAGCCACGATGGAGAAGATGGCCAAACTCTCTCCTGTCTTCTCGAAAACCGGAACTGTCACGGCGGCCAATTCTTCCGGCATCACGGATGGCGCCGCCGCAGTCGTGCTCGCGAGCGAAGACTTCGCCAGGGAAAACAACCTCAAACCACTCGCCCGCATTCTGGCCGTAACTTCCGCGGGCGTGGATCCGCGCGTCATGGGCATTGCTCCAGTACCGGCGTTGCGCAAGATGGAGCAGAAGCATCAACTCCGCGTAGCCGATTTCGACCTAGTAGAGCTCAACGAGGCCTTCGCCGCCCAGGTCATGGCCTGCGACCGGGAATTGCATTTCGATCCTAAGAAACTGAATGTCAATGGCGGCGCGATCGCGCTCGGCCATCCCATCGGTTGCACTGGAACGCGCATCACGGTCACGTTGCTGCATGAGATGCTCAAGCGCAAGGCCAAACGTGGCGTTGCGACCCTGTGCATTAGCGGCGGCTTGGGTATGGCGCTGGCACTGGAGAACGTCGCCTGATCGCATGGAACCGTCTTTCCGCATCGCCGCCAACTCTGACGCCGACCTGTTGCTGCCAATGATGCGTGAATACTACGCGTTCGATCATCATCCCTTTGATCTGGAAAAAGCCCGCGCTGCTTTGACCGGCCTGCTGCGCGACCCTGCCCTCGGTCGCGTCTGGCTCATCTGCGCTGGAGAAAACGTTGTCGGATACATCGTGCTCACCCTTGGCTACAGTCTGGAATTACTGGGCCGCGACGCGTTCGTGGATGAATTTTTTCTCCTCGAAAGTCATCGCGGTCAAGGGTGGGGACGCAAGACCATGGAATTCGTCGAGGAGGCTGCGCGTGCGCTCGATGTTCACGCGATCCACCTGGAGGTAACCCGCCACAATGCGGGCGCCCAGCAGTTCTACCCGAAGCTTGGATTCGAGGACCGCGAACATCACCTGATGTCAAAGTGGATCGACCGGAAGGTCCAAAAGCCGAAGCACTAACGCGCTTTATGCGGTGGCAAGACAAGCTAAAGCTTTTCGCGCTGAGAATCTTCTGTTATTCTGCCTGCGTTTCACCGATGACAATGCCGAACCTTCTATGCAGTGACACCTGTTTTCTCGGCTAAATTAAGGAGGCCCATCCATGCACCATAGACTCGGTCGTGTGTTTTGTCTGATGCTGTTTTCGCTTTTGGGCACTACCCTCTTTGCGCAGCAAGAATTTTCAGCCGACCTCGTGAACAATTCAGAGAAAGCATCCTCGGTGTCCGGCAAAATCTATGCCAGCAAGGACAAGGTGCGTTTCGAGGGTCACGAGCAGAATGGCCGCACTGGCGCGATGATCATTAACTTTGCCGCACAGACGACGGACATCCTGATCCCCGAACGAAAAATGTACATAGAGTCCGCTAGCAGCCACGCACCCGGCGCCCCGCGCTTGTTTAACTTCTTTCGGGCCGCCGACGTCGAGAATGCCTGCGACGAATGGCAAAAAATGGCAGCCAAGCCCGGCGGAAGCTGCCATAAGGTTGGAAGCGAAGTCGTGAATGGCCGGAGCACCGTCAAGTACCAAGGCACATCCGCGGACGGCGATGTCAGCAACGTTTGGCTCGATCCTAAACTTCGCTTCCCCCTGAAATGGCAGGGCAAGAACGGCGGTGGTGAACTGCGTAACATCCAGGAAGGAGCGCAGCCCGCAAGCCTCTTTACGGTTCCCGCGGACTACCAAAAGATGGATATGGGAAACATGGGGATGCCCAGCGGGACTGCTCCTCATTGATGAAAGACATTGATGGGTGGCATTGATGGGTAGTGTCTCAGTTTGAAGTATCATCGCGCATTCTAAGAAAGGCCAGTCAGGTTGCTACCGCAGTAAGGGCAGAACTTTATTTGAATGCCAGCCTCAGCAATCGGGACCTGCCAGGCTTTCCTGTATTCGAGAATGAAACGAGGACCTCTCTTATTTATTACGATGAGAAGGCCAAGTCCCGCTTCTCTGGGATGGGCAAGCTTTTCTAAATCTGGACAACAGTAAGTCATTTTACCAAGTCCACAATCTCTTCTAGCGACCAAACGTGATCCGATAGACCAGCCGCCATCTGCTTCGCAAGCCGGACGGAATCATGCAGACGTTTGGCCAGGAACCGAGTATGCCACAGATCAGCGGCTAATTTGAAACTGAGACACTACCCATTGACGGGTAGTGTCCTAATTTGCCGCGATCCCGCTTGACAAATGGTGAGATAATTGCGTGATGGTAACACCTTGTTCGTGCAGAGCTGATTTTTGCCCACACCATGATGGCGGTGAACAATGTGGGCAACCGACACCATTCTCGGTCACGACTAAGAGCGGTGAGTATGGTTCACAAGAAACAGTCACACGAACGCTAGGAATCTGCGATAAATGCTGGGCGCAGATCGGGGTACACTTCCCTAGTTTCTTCGGGCGGGAACAATAGAAAAGCCCGGATGCCAGTCCGGGCCTCAAATATCGGAACACTCAGGCAGATTATGCCACAGGAGTGTGTCTGAATGTTGGAAAACTTGAAAGACTCCGGACGCAATATTCGGGCCGATGTAAGTCGGCGGACTCCAGACTTGGGCCATGCTACGGAGTTGGCGGATCGTTATGGAGACACCAGAACCGCGAACCAAATGCGGGCAATGGATAACGCCAGTGGTCGCATGTCTCGTCCACCGTCTTTTAGAAAGAAAAAAAGGGGAGGAACTGGGCGATAATGTAGCGCTTGGGAGGTTCCCATGCGCTCAATATTGCTGACACTGGCGAGTGTGGCCTTCGTCTGTATTTCGTTTTCCGGTGGTCAAGCTCCGCCCGTACAGACGCCGGAGCAGGCGTTAGATAAGGTTGTTGGCCGTCACCTTGCTCCGGTTTCGGAGGCGTCCCTTAAGGAATGCCAAACGAGGCTTGACCAATTACGGGAATGGGCCGACAAGAATTACCCGATTGGAAAGAGCCTCGAAGCCGACAACGTGCGGCTGGTCAAAGAGAACGAAGACCTTGAGGAAGAAGTCAGGAACAAGGACGCGCAACGGGAGATGTTGTTCGGCGCTGGCCTCGGTCTTGGGATCGCCGCTGTGTACTTGATCTATCGCGGCATCAAGAAGATTTGGCCGCCATCGTCACAGCATAAGCAATTAGTTGTTCTATTGTTTGCAGCGGTTTGGGTAATGGTGGCTTCGATGATTGCTGTTGAAACCCCGCCGAGTGTAAGTCATGGGATGATACCGCAGCCTTATACCTCGGTGGGCCTAACGGAGTTGCGAGCGATTGTATATTCACTTCCGGGTCTGCTCTTTGGCGGAATTGGTTTCTGGTGGTTTGGTAGAAAGATTGTCGTAAGACTGTTTTAGGGAGCGTCTTCCATGCCGAGTACAGGTTCAGCAAAGAGCAAACTTCGACCGTCTGGGAAATCAACCGAAAGAAAGCATCGCCACTTGCGCGTGACGCCTATTGGTGGCGCAGTGTCTCGCCAATCCTCAAACGAAAAAGTTGCTGATGATAGGTTTAGCGATCTGTCCCATTCGCCGGAGTCGGCCTTAAGCCGGATGGAGGCTTGGCCCGGAGAAGTGTCCATAACGATACATCGTTCTCCGGGTGCTAAGCCGCTGGTGGCGGTGACTAACAGTGCGGTTTCTGTGTCACGCCATACGTCAAAAAACCGCGAGAATGCTTCCTGTAATGAGCAGTTCATACACCCCCTTGTCAGGACGTTTGGCCGTGAAACAGCAGAGTTTCTAGCGGCCAGATTTGGGTACTCACTCCAGCAGCCATCGCAGGAGTCACCCGCAAACTCGAATGGACGCGGCAGAAATTATAGTGCGCAAAATGCAAAGCGCAAGCCGCTTTCAGGTTCGTCAGCTTCTTCGAGAAAGCGTTCGTAAGCCGGGTAAATCTACGCATTTGCATCCGCATGGTCAAATTCTGCCGCTCGATGTGCGAGGTGCATATCCGGTCGGGGTCGGGATCGCCAGTCCGTACCTTGGATATCGTCTCCACGATTGGGCTTGGGGAGTATTTCTCGTTCCCATGCTGCCCGTATTCGCCGTACAGCTTCACGAGTTGGGCGAAGTCGATCTCCGCTCCAAAGGTGTCCTCAACGACGCGGCGATAGAACACAAAGCCGTCCGTGGTTAGCTGAATCCGGTTTGCCAGCCGTTCCGCTAGTTCGGTGATGAAGTACCACGTTGTTTCCTCGGTGCGCTTGCCAACGGTAAACACGGGCACCAGCTTCGTCTCTGCGTCCATTGCCACGAATACCCACTGGTCACCCATCTCCGGGGAGTCTGCATAGCGTACCTGGCGCTGCTTCTTACCCACGTAGGTCCATATCTCATCGCATTGAACAAAGCCGCAGCGCAGGTTTCTCATGCTGCTATCCATGAGATCGTTGCAGCGGTCGCCCACGTCTACGACTAGGCGGCCGATCGTGTCCCGGTGGACGCCGGTCATGCGTTCGGTTGAGCGGATGGAGTTGCCTTCGACTAAGGACGAGATTACGGAGAGTTTCTTGTCTGTAGAGAGTGTGTTCATTTTGGTCTTGACCTTTCTAGGTTGGGCAAGCCAAAATGAAGTTGCGAGACTGGCATTTCGGCTTGCCGGATTGTCGGTTTTAAGGGCCGCTAGAGACTCGAATCTCTAACGGCTCTTGCTATTTGCACTGGTCATTGGTGGAGGCGGCATCAGGTCCCTTTCTGTTTCAGGGAGACGTACTTCTCCCATCCATCTTTGGTCACCCGAAATACTTTCGGATGTGTGGCAATAGCCGACTCGACCGCTTGGCGTGTGGTAGTGAACTTAACCCACTCCAAGAACTCCATAATTTCAGCTACCTTAGCCTTTTCAGCGAATTGCAAGTAGGTCTCCATGACCTGCCATAGCGCATAGCCGAAGGCTCCAGACATAGGCGCATTAGGAGCCGGGTTCTTGACTTTTTGCACGTCGAAGACCAGTGACAGTCGCCTGATGGATTCCTGCCGTTTTTCCGATTCCTCTTTCAAGTCCTTGAATCGGTTGTACGCAGCAGCTAGTTTCTCCATTTCGGTTGTAACGTCAGCCAGCCGCGACCGCTCGTATTCTAGGCGGTGCTTTATCGCGCTTGAGACATCACTAAGCCGGGCCACAATGCAAGTACGATACAAGTAAGAAGCAAGAGATGTCAACATATACCTTGCTTCTTCAATAAAGCTCTCTGCACTTGGTAGAGCCGTGAGTGGTCTGGGTTGTGGCTGTGGGTTGCTGGGGCGCGTCATTCAGCACCCCCGCTTCTGGTCTGCCCTGTGGAAATTGAAATTAGGACAGTACCCATTGACGTGCGGCATTGATGTGTAGCGAGTCTGTCTTCTATACTCTCTCCTAGGATCCCAGGAGAAGGAATGCCGTTATCGGCTGTAATCGTGGACGACGAGCAGCTCGCTCGCGACGAACTTGCCTTCCTGCTGAAGAATGTTGGTGACGTCGAGGTTGTTGCCCAAGGTAAGAACGGCGTCGAAGCCGTCAACCTCATCCGCGAACACAATCCCGACCTGGTTTTCCTCGATGTGCAAATGCCGGGCCTGGATGGCTTTGGCGTAATCAAGAAGCTGCTGGATCGGAAAGTCCCGTTGCCGAAAATCGTCTTTTCCACGGCCTTCGACCAATATGCCGTGAAGGCGTTTGAGGTGAACGCAGTCGACTACCTGCTCAAACCTTTTGACAAAAAGCGGGTGGCTCAGTCGGTAGAGAGGGCGCGGGCCAAAATCGAAGGCAGCGGCTCATCGTCCGAGAAATTAGACACCCTGATGCGGATGCTGGAATCCCAGAAGCCGCAGACCTCTAAAATTATGTTAAAGGCGGCTGGCCGCCTGTTCCTGGTAAATCAGAAAGACATCTGTTTCGCTTCCATTGAGGATGGCATTATCACCGTGGTGACGAGTGGTCCTAACGGCATGGAGGGACAATCCAACTGCCGCACGCTCGAAGAACTGCTGGATAGCCTCGATCCCAATCTGTTCTGGCGAGCCCACCGCTCGTACCTGGTGAACACTAACCGGATCAAGGAAGTCGTACCCTGGTTTAAGAGTTCTTATCAATTGCGATTGGACGACAAGAAACAGACTGAAATCCCAGTCAGCCGCTCCCAAACCAAGCGCCTGCGGGAACTCTTTGGCCTGTGACCCTTCGGGATGGCAACTTGATTGCTACGAGGTGCATCGTACGACTAACTCGTGGTATACCAAGAATTAGGATTGAAGTGGGGCGTTCCGTTTGATTTCATCTGGATACAAGTCGCGCAGGGACAAAGACACGTCCATCGCAGCTCTGTCTTTGTTGTGTGTCCTCCTGGTGACATTCGTCGGCATTGTCCAAGCCGTCCACGTACACACTGACAGTTCCAAGCTTCCCAGCCATGAGTGTTCGATCTGCTCCGTGGCCCATTCCGGAGTTCTCAGTAGTACGGTCCACCGGCCAGCCCCGCTCTTTGTCCGCACTGTTCTGATGGTATCGCCAGACGTCGTCTGCAAGTCTTCTGGCTTCGTCTTTTCTCTTCGTATCCGCCCGCCTCCTACAGTCTAGGGATTCAAACACAAGAATCGACCCGGGTCTTCGCAAACCCATTCGTCAACCTAGATCTCTTTTTAGGAGGAATTCATGCTGGCTTCTTACAAGAAGTCGCTTCATGCGGCTTTTACGCTGGTTTTCTATTTGGCGTTAGGTCTTCCCGCTTACGCGCAGTCGGGCGGGAGTTCGGCATCCATTAGCGGCACCGTCCTGGACCCTTCGGGCGCCGTAGTTCCGAATGCAACCGTAGAAATTCACAACCCGGTCAGCGCCTTTGACCGGTCAACCACCACAGACAGTTCCGGAAAATTCAGCTTTCAGAACATCCCATTTAATCCCTACCATTTAGGCGTCACGGTTGCGGGATTTGCTCCCTACACGCAGGACGTTGAGGTTCGGTCCTCGGTGCCATTAGCCCTCAAAATAAGTCTTCAGGTGGCCGGTTCTTCCGAGAGCGTAACCGTCGAAAGCTCAGGGGGTGATTTGCTGGAGAACGATTCGACTGGTCACACTGACGTGGACCGCGGATTGTTCGACAAAATTCCTCTCGAAAGCCAGTCCTCGTCGGTGAGTTCGCTGGTCACGCTGGCGTCGCCGGGAGTCGCCGCCGATTCAAACGGCCTGTTTCATGGACTTGGCGACCACGCATCAAACTCATTCTCGGTTGACGGCCAACCCATCACCGATCAGCAAAGCAAAGTTTTTTCAAACCAGATTCCCGTCGATTCGATTGAGTCGCTGGAGGTCATCCCCGGCGCGCCCCCTGCTGAATACGGAGGCAAGACCAGCCTTGTGATCGTGGCGACGACGCGCTCAGGCCAGGGTGTAACTACACCCCACGGGAGCGTAAACGCTTCCTACGGCTCCTTTGGCTCATCCAATGTTGGCTTCGACCTGGCTTACGGCGGCGCAAAGTGGGGGAACTTTATCTCTGCGAACGGGTTGGATAGTGGCCGGTTCCTCGATCCGCCGGAGTTCGTCGTGATCCACGCTAAGGGCAACGAAGAGAACGTCTTTGACCGCGTTGACTATCAACTCTCAACCGCGGACTCTATTCACCTGAACCTGGGCTTCACGCGTTCCTGGTTTCAGACGCCCAACTCGTTTGACACTCAAGATGCCACGTCGTGGGCTGGAAGCGGGGGGCTCGATCCCAACGGCAATATCGTAGGCCCCGCCGACCAGCGCTCGAAAATACAGACCTTCAACATTGCGCCGTCATGGACGCGAGTGCTCAGCTCAACTGCTGTGTTTACTCTTGGCGCCTTCGTGCGGCGGGATGCCTATAACTACTATCCCAGCCAGAACCCTTTTGCGGATCTCGGCCCGATTCAGCAGTCTACCGTCGCGCAAAATCGGACGCTTGCCAATGTCGGCCTTCGTTCCGATGTGTCGTATGTGAAAGGCATCCACAACCTGAAAGTAGGCGCCACCTATCAACAGACCTTTCTCACGGAGAATTTCAGCCTCGGTATAGTCAATCCGGTTCTCAACTCGCCATGTTTGGATACGTTCGGCAATCCGGTCGCTGGCTTCAACGATCCATCCCAGTGCGCGGCGGCTGGTTTACAACCAAACATTGCTTCGAACCCAAATGCTGCGAGTCCGTTCACTCCGCTTTTAGGCTGCTACGATTTGACGAGAGCTACTCCGTCGCCGAATGACAACTGTGCCAATTCGAGCAGCGCTTCGTATCCGTTTCACGGACATACCGACGTAAAGGAACTCGCGCTCTACATCCAGGACACTATTACAAAACGGAGCTGGTCCTTCAACCTGGGGATACGTGGCGACCTCTACAACGGCCTTACCGTCGCTCATCAAGCCGAGCCTCGCTTGGGTGCGGCCTACAACATCAAGCGGAGCAACACGGTTCTTCGCGCTTCCTATGCGCGAACTCTGGAAACTCCGTTCAACGAGAATCTAATAGTTTCAAGCACCGGGTGCCAATCTGCGGTGCTTTCCACTCTTATCCCGTGCGTAAACGCACCCCTTGAACCCGGCTATCGCAACGAGTTCCACGCCGGCTTACAGCAGGCGTTCGGGCGCTATGCCGTCGTAAGTGGAGATTACATTTGGAAGTACACGCACACCGGCTACGATTTCAGCATTCTATCTGCGACTCCGATCTTCTTCCCGATTGGATGGCACAATTCCAAGATTCCCGGATATGCGGTCCGCGTGAGCGTACCGAACATCCATGGGTTCACGGCTTTGGTAGTCTTCTCCAGCGTCGCCGCACGTTTCTTCCCACCCCAGACCAGCGGCCTGGGTGTTACGGTGGGGCAGAGCGGAACTCCCTTCCGTATCGACCACGACGAGAAGTTTAACCAGACGACTCACTTGCAATACCAGCCCTGGAAAACTGGGCCGTGGGTCGGCTTCAACTGGCGCTATGACAGCGGCCTGGTGGCGGGCTCGGTGCCATTCGCGACCGACACGACAACTCCAGTGGATCTAACGGGCCTCACCGCGGATCAGCAATTGCAAGCTGGATTGTTCTGCGGGAGCCAACATCCAACCCTCTCTACACCTCTTACTACTTGCGCTCCATTGCAGTATGGTTCGAATCTGGTGAAGATACCGGCGCCAGGGACACAAAACCCCGACCACAATCCTCAGCGCATCGCCCCACGGAGTCTCTTCGACCTTTCCCTGGGCGACGACAACCTCTTCAAAGGCGATCGCTACAAGTGGAGTCTCACCCTCACAGCCATCAATGTGACAAATAAAGGTGCGCTGTACAACTTCCTGTCAACCTTCAGCGGCACGCATTACGTCACGCCGCGCGCGCTGACCGCTCAGATTGGGTTTCATTTTTAGGAGAATATCGCCAAGAGCTAGACGGCCGGGGAGGAGGGCCGGCCGTCTACCGGGCTGCAGCCGTCACTATGCAGCCAGCGCTTCCAGCGCCGTTCGATTGCG
The DNA here is from genome assembly GCA_035601775.1 of Terriglobales bacterium. Lineage (GTDB taxonomy): Bacteria > Acidobacteriota > Terriglobia > Terriglobales > Acidobacteriaceae > JABDBE01. Next base: position 25,297 of record DATNNO010000121.1, read on the forward strand.
GATCACCAGCGTGGACCCGTCCAGGCGAATGAATTCCTTTTTCTTGAGATCACTCAGCAACCGGGTCACGGTCTCCCGTGACGAGCCAATCATCTGCGCCATCTCTTCATGGGTCAGGCTCGCCCGGACGCGGATCTCGGGAGGCTCGAATTTTTCTCGAATCGGCGTCCACGAGAGAAGCAATCTTGCCAACTTGCCCGCGGAAGAACGGGCCAGCACCAAATCATGGATGTCCCGGTACGCCGACTGGAACTCTCGGCTTAGGGCCTGCGACGCATGCAGGCCAAACTCCCCATTCTTTTCCATCATCCGTATCAGGGCCTCACGTTCCACGAAGTTGACCTGGCACGGTCCAGCCGTCTCAGCGGTTAATTCAAAGGGCTCGCCTGCAATCACGGCGCTCAATCCGAGCACCTCGCCAGCTTCGGCGATTTTCAGAATGAGCACCTTACCCTCACGCGAAGTTGTCGAGAGCTTCGCCTTGCCCGAGCACAGCACAAAGGCCCCTCGTGGCATCTGTCCTTCGACGAACAGGACGGCGCCACCGGGATAGGTGCTCAAATGGCTTGCCGCACTCAGCAATTTCAGGACATCGGGCGAGAGGCCGCAGAACCAATGATCCTTCCGCAACTTGCAACTGAGACAGCTCTCCACGATTTCCAGCCCATACGGTGTATTCATTGCACTCACCTTACCGGGCACCTGCCCATCGGGACGCCCCACCTTGCGTATAGCCGGCTTACTGACATGAGCCCTGGCTCGACGCAGGTCCCGAACCAAAAGCCGTGCGTGTTCGGTTTTTGCCAGCACCGCGGCTGCAATTGCCCGCGCGTCTCTGTCCGGCGATCGCAAGTACTGGATCAGTTCCCAACCCGCGCTGGCATCTCGCTGCTGATGCCACAACACCCCGCAAGAAAACAGATAGAGGGGATCGACAGACGCGCCGAACTCCTGTGAACGGTTCCCCCGGCGCGGCGGTCCGGCCAACTCCTCCGGCTTTGCTGAATCGGTTTGGACCAGTATCGGAAACTGGGGGCCTTGGACGGCTGCGTCCTGCCGACTCCGCGCTCCTCTGCCAGGTGTGCCTGGCTCGACGCCTCCGCGACCTTTCACAGCGCCCAGTTGGATAAGCACAGAATTCTCCTCTTGCCTCCTCGAACCCTGCGCATGCGTCCTTGGGGATAGGCGCCACACAGCCTTGCCACTCGGAATTTCCCGATCCCATTAGCCCTCGATATGAATCTGAGGCCTGGTGTTTATCCCTGTAGAGACGCAGCTTGCTGCGTCTTTTTTTTGCTCAGGTGATTCGCGACGAGCAGGCCCGACGGATATGCTTTCGCAGCTCGCATGCCAAACCCCGCTATGGGTACAAGTCACAGCAAAGATTAGGGGCTCATGCACAACGTCGAATCCGGAGTGCACATTTTTTGGAGCGGAACTGACGAGGCCGCGGCACAATGCCGACATACCGTCACCCGAGAACTGAGAATGGAATACCGGTTGGCGTAGGATGATCTAGTTTTCGTAGTCTTGGCGGGTGATTCCCATCTTCTGCATTCTGGACTGAAGAGTAGTTCGTTTCATCCCCAGCCGGGCCGCAGCCCCATGCAAGCCGGCAACCACTCCCCCGCTTTCGCGCAGTACGCGAAGGATGTGCTCCCGCTCCAGACTGTCCAAGGTGGCATCGTGGCGAGCGCCCTCGTAAGCGGGTCTCAACTCTGACAATGGAACATTGAGAATCGTCCCCTCGGAGAGAATCACCGATCTCTCGATAAAATTCTCCAGCTCTCTCACATTCCCGGGCCACTCCCAGCGGGCTAACGCATTCATGGTCTCAGTGGGAATGGTTTCAATCTGCTTATTCATGCGGCGGGAGAACTTCTGGACGAAATAACGCACCAGCAACTCAATATCTTTCTCCCGCTCCCGCAAAGGCGGCATGTGAACGGGAAAAACATGCAGCCGATAATAGAGATCGCTGCGGAACTCCCGCGCGGCGACGCTCTTCGCGAGGTCCCGATTGGTAGCGGCGATCAAGCGTATGTTTACCCGGATAGTTCGAACCCCGCCCAGCCTTTCAAATTCCTGATCCTGCAATACCCGCAATAGTTTTGGCTGCAACTCCAGCGGGATGTCGCCTACCTCGTCCAGAAACAGCGTTCCTTTGTCCGCTAGTTCGAGACGCCCGATCTTCGCACTGATGGCGCCCGTAAACGCGCCTTTCTCATGCCCGAAAAGTTCGCTCTCCAGCAGCCCGGTGGGAATGGCTGCGCAGTTCAGCTTAATGAAACTGCCGTCTTTCCGCGAACTCATACGGTGAATGGCGCGAGCGATCAGTTCCTTGCCAGTTCCCGTCTCACCCAGAATCAGCACCGTGGCATCGAGTGGCGCCACGGTGTTGACCTGCGTCAGCACGTGCTTTAGCGCCGGGCTTTCGCCCACGATTTCTTCGAAGTTAAGCACAGAGCGGATTTCATCTTGCAGGTAGAGCTTTTCCTTTCTCAGCTTGTCCGTGAGTTCCGCGATTTCGCGGTATGCCCGGGCATTATCCAGGGCGATGGCCATCTGGGCCGCCACTTGCTTCAAAAAGCTGATGTCTTGCGGCGCAAACGCATGGTCAGTCGCGCTGCCCAGGTTCAGGGTCCCCAGCTTGCCCTTTCGAGTAATTAGGGGAATGGAGCAGAACGATTGGAGCCCCAGCTCCAGCATTCGCATCACGGCCGGAGAACCTACCGCGACCAGATCCTCGCGGTTGCAGACCTTGGCCTCCCCTTTCAAAAAAACCGATCCGGAGGCAGAGTCCGCGATCGGCACGACCGTATCGGGACCGATCATTTCATCCGCAAGCGGGGAATCCAGGGCGTACACCCGCAGGCAGCGGCTGGCTTCTTCATAGAGTGCCACGCTGGCATAGTCCTGCCGGATCACTCTTCGAATCAGACCTGAAATTGTCGGAAACAATTGCTGCACATCCAGGTTGGACATCAACGTGGTACTAACCTCCAGCAGCATTTCCAGCCGTTCCTTCTCCTCCAGGAAAGCGGCCCGTGTCATCGCGTTTTCCAGCGCCAGCGCCACCAGTTCGGCAACCCGCCGCAGAAGCTGCACATCATCCTCTCCGTACGCGTTGGGACGGGAACTCCCCAACCCCAGCGCTCCGAACCTCTTTTGCGCGGTCGTCAGGGGCAATGTGCAGTAGGACCGAACTCCTTTTTCTATGAGAAGATTCATCGTGCGCTGAAACCGGGTTTCCTGGTGCAGGTCAGGCCATACCATGGGCTGCTGTTTTTCCCACGCGACTCCGCAAGCCGATTCTTCGACCGGCAATTCGGTAAGATCAGAAAGGCGGTCACTGCCTTCCCAGAAGTGCATTCGCATTACATTCTTGTCGGGATCGTACAGAGAAAAACTGGCGACTTCAAAAGAGGCCACTTTGTGTAATCGTTGCGCCAATTCGGGCAACAGTTCAAGCACGCCACGATGGTGAACCACAAGGTCCGCCATCTGCAGTAGGGCCTCATAACGTCGAACATCTACATCTACTTCGAAGTGGCGATCAGGATCCATTTGCGCGAGTCCATAAGGAAGCCCCCCTCGAGCAAACCTTCCCAAACAAAGAACAAACTAGCTTGCGGTGAATCATAGACCTAATTTCCTCATAAGCAAGGACTTTATTTCTTGGGATGGCACGTTTGGTTCCAGCTTGGCACTTTTCGTGTCAACTCTTCGCTTTGCTCGTCCCAAAGGCGTCCAAAATTTGCACAAAACAGGCCCACTCGTCGGCCAGCAGTTGGTGGATGAGGGCCGTGTCGATTGCCGTCGGTATCCTTAAATTTTTCATTCTCGAACCGCCGTTTACATAGTTCTTCTTACGTCCTCCCGGCTTGGTCAGGCTTGCTCGACCGGGTCAGGCCCGTCTCTTAAGTCCATTCGCAATCTTCTCGTTATTCATCTGCCACACATCCTGGAACACCACCCTCGATCCCGCCGCAGTACATCCGCTGCAGTTCACTGAAATCCGCACCAGACGCCGATTCTGCTTGACACGAAGACGCTCCGTAGGTGTAGAATTCATTCCGTTTCAGCTCTCAACTTTTAACAATCTCCTGCAAGTTGTGAGCTGGCTCTAGCCGCGGGGTGAGGACCCTGGTTGTAAAGGCTCACTTCGCCCCGGACGACAAGGCCGCTTGAACCTACACCACGGGAGGGGATCCAGTGGAATCAACGATTGTGGCAGGAGGCGAACCGTGCAGTGTCCACGGACCCAAATTCCGGGGTTCAAACTGAGCCCAATTTGTGTAGTTAAAAAACGGAGGAGACAAATGGCAAAGAACTCACCACTAGCACGGGTTGTACTCTGTCTGGCCGTGTTGACGCTCGTCGGCGTGACCGCTCTGGGTTTGGGGTCCAAGGACGGGTACATCACCATCAACGGCGGAAAAATGACGGTCGCTATGAGCGGCCCGTCCAAGTTCGTCACACCATCGATCCCCCACGCCCCGGGGCTCAACACCATCTATAGCAACTTGGGAACGGGGAGCACCGTTTACAACTGCTGTGTTGGCTGGACAATATCCTCGAAGGCCTCACTCGTCGGCAGCGTGAACTGGGTGGCAAACGCTTTCACACCTACTGCCGATGCCACGGCTACTCAGCTCCAAGTAGGAGTCGGTTTTGTGACCGGCACCAACGAAACTACAATCAGCATCAACCCTGACAATGGCGGTGTGCCGTCCAAAGCATTTCTGAAGCAGTGGTATCCGACCAATCTGCCCACCTTCGGAACATGCTGCACCCTCGAAACGGGGAACGACTCGGCGGGGATACCGCTCAAGGCAGGAACGCAGTACTGGGTTGTTGTACGCACATGCAAGGCGAGCGCCGACACCTGGAATGCGTGGAACCTGGACACAAGCGGTGCCACCGGCCCGCTCGCAAACAACACCGGCACGGGTTGGAAGAACCAGGGGACCAACCAACAGGGCTCCTTTGGTGTTTTCGGGAAATAGGCGGCCAGCTACACCCTTGTGTCGACGCCTGACTTCAATGATTCGAGGCCCGGCGTCGACCTTGGGAATTCACTACTATCCTCACCGACGCGGTCGGTCGGCGCTCGGCTAAACCGGCGCCGACTGATCGAACCTTCCTGCGGAATCTTCATGTTTCGAGATATCGCCGAGTGCAGCCGAAAACTCATCAGGGGAAGAATTCCGGCGCATGAGTAAACTCCCAGCTACGATGGTTCGGGCAGGTATAATTCCTGCGTGGCGCGAGGATGGGAGAGCAAATCGGTCGAGGAGCAACAGGCAGAAGCAGTGGCGACGCCCAGTCCAGCGAAGCCGCCGCTGACTCCCGCCCAAATCGCCAGCCAACGCCAGCGCCAAGGCCTGCTGTTGTCCCGCCAGCATGTGCTCCAGCAACTCGAAGCTGCCCCGAATCCTCGCCATCGCGAAATCCTGCAAAGCGCGCTGAAAGACCTGGACGCGCAGCTTGCCCGAATGGTCTAAGTCGGTGGTGTACCGCGCTTCGGTTGGCCCCTGACGTATAATAGAAGCATCCCCCATGAAAGCCTACGTGTACGTTTCGTTGAAGAAGAGCGTTCTGGATCCTCAAGGAAAAACCATTCATGGCGCTCTCAAGAAAATGGGATACAAGGGCCTGGAAGAGGTCCGCCAAGGTAAGTATTTCGAGCTCACGCTGGACGGCGGGCTGACTCGGGCGGAAGCGGAAGCGGAAGTTGGGCGCATGGCTCGCGAAGTCCTAACCAATCCGGTCATCGAAGAATTCCGTTTCTCCCTCGAGGACTGACGCGTAGTGGAAAACTGAGAATGTAATCCTGAGCGGAGCAGAATCCTTCGCGTGGCGCGGAGGATCCGCGGAGTCGAAGGACCCTACTCCTCCTCAGTTGGCAATGATGCTTGAGGAGTTCAACCCTTTGCGTCTGAACAAATTCGAGCTTCATCTCCCCCGGATTTATGCTGTTTTAGTACAGGAGCCCTGCAATGTGCGGCATTGTCGGATATGTGGGTAAGAAGAGCGTGGTGCCCGTCATCATCGAGGGGCTAAGGCGTCTGGAATATCGCGGCTACGACTCCGCTGGAATCGCGGTGTGCGGCAATGGCGAAGGTCTGCAAGTCCGCCGTGCCGAGGGCAAGCTGCGTAATCTCGAAGAAGTCATCCGCCTCAAGCCCCTCGATGGAACCTACGGCATTGGCCATACCCGTTGGGCTACTCACGGTCGTCCCACGGAAGAGAATGCGCATCCCCATCGTGACTGTACCGGAACTGTCGTCGTGGTGCACAACGGCATCATTGAAAACTATGTCACGCTAAAGAGGAAGCTGATCGAAGAAGGCCACAAATTCACCACCGAGACTGATACTGAAGTCATCGCCCACCTGGTCGAGAAGTATTACCTCAAGACTGGCAATGGGCATCGCCCCTCGCTCGAAGAGGCGGTACGTAAGACGGTTGGTCAACTGACTGGCGTGTTCGCGCTGGTGGTGATTGCTGTGGATGCTCCCAACAAGATCGTAGCCGCCCGCAACGGTCCACCGGCGGTGATCGGGCTGGGCAAGGACGAATACTTCGTCGCCTCCGACGTGCCGGCGATTCTGTATCACACCCGCGACTTGTTCTTTCTCGCCGATGGCGATCTCGCAGTCCTAACACCGGAAGGCGTGCAGCTTACCGACTTCGACGGAAAGCCCATCGTGCGCCAGGTCCAGCACGTTACCTGGGACCCAATCCTCGCGGAGAAGGGGGGGTTCAAGCATTTCATGCTGAAAGAGATTTACGAGCAGCCCCGGGCGGTGCGTGACACTACCCTGGGACGGATCTCGCAGGAAACCGGTCACATCTTCCTCGACGAAATGGAAATCACCGAGGCGGAATTCAAGGCCGCCAAGAAAATCAACATCGAGGCTTGCGGAACCAGTTGGCATGCGGGGCAGGCGGGCAAGTTCATGATCGAGGGTCTGGCGCGCATCCCGGTTGAAGTGGATTACGCCAGTGAGTGGCGCTACCGCGATCCCATCGTCGCCGCCGACACGATCACGCTCGTGATTTCGCAATCTGGCGAAACGGCCGATACCATCGCAGCCCAACGCGAAGCCAAGGCGAGAGGATCGAAGACGCTGGCCATCTGCAACGTAGTGGGCTCGATGATCACACGCGAAGCCGCCGGGACCATTTACACGCACGCGGGTCCCGAGATTGGCGTGGCCTCCACGAAAGCTTTCACCGCCCAGCTCACGGCTCTTTATTTGTTCTCGCTTTACCTGGCGCAAGTGCGCGGCACCATGAACGAACAGCAAGCCACGGAGGCCGTTCGTGAACTCACCCTGCTTCCGGGCAAACTGGAGCACCTGCTGACCCGCGACCGAGATTGCGAAGAGTTGGCTAAACAGTACGTCCGCGCACAGGATTTTCTGTTTCTGGGCCGCGGCATTCATTATCCGATCGCCCTCGAAGGCGCGTTGAAGCTGAAAGAAGTCTCCTACATCCACGCGGAAGGTTATCCGGCGGGCGAGATGAAGCACGGCCCCAATGCCCTGATCGACGAGAACCTGCCAGTCGTGATTATTGCGACTCGCGATCCGGGCAATGAGCTTTCGATGGTGCGCTACGAGAAGACAACCTCGAACTTGAAAGAAGTGAAAGCTCGCTCCGGTATAGTCATCGCACTGGCCACCGAGGGCGACGAAGAGATCAAGGAAGCCGCCGACCACGTGCTGTACATTCCACCCGCGCCCGAAGAGCTGTCGCCCATTCTTGAAATCGTTCCGCTGCAGTTGCTGGCTTACCACATCGCGGTGCGTCGGGGCTGCGACGTGGATCAGCCCAGAAATCTAGCGAAGTCGGTCACAGTAGAGTAGAGACGTAGCTTGCTACGTCTCGATGAAACAAGAACGATTAGACGCACACGCTCGGTCCTCGCTTTGACGCCTCGTCCACGCGCGATACTCTGCCGCAATAGAGACGTAGCGAAGCTACGTCTCTACAGTGGTTCTTCTGCCCTCCGAACTCATCTATATAGCTGATGCCTTTTCAAACCTTCACCGCGCGTCTCGTCCGCTCTGCCGCTCTTTCCGAACTCACCAAGCATCTTGAATTTGAGATGACAGGCATCCCTCGTTTTGGCTTCGTCGCTGGGCAATGGCTTTCGTTCAAAACGAATATGCCCGACGGCGAAGAGATCACCCGTGCTTATTCGATTGCGTCCCCGCCGGCGGACGACAACCGCTTCGCTCTTTGCCTCAACCGCGTGCAGGATGGCTTCATGTCCAACTTTCTTTGCGACATGAAAGAAGGCGACGAGATCAGCTGCCAAGGACCGTTCGGCGATTTCATCCTGCGCCCGCCGCTGCGCGATACCATCTTCATTGCGACCGGCACAGGGATCGCGCCCTTGCGTTCCATGCTGCACTGGTTGTTCGCTTCCAATCCAAGGTTGGACAAACCGGAATCGGACAAAGACGGGCGAGGACGCCCGTCCTCCATCGACGCTCAAGCCCGGCATCAAGGACGCCAGCTATGGCTGATTTTTGGCAATCGCACAGAGACAGTCATCTACTATCACGATGAATTCCAGCGCCTGGCCGAGGAGCACGCCAACTTTCATTACTTGCCTACACTCAGCCGCGGCGGTCCTGATTGGAAAGGCCTTCGCGGCTATGTGCAGGAACATGTCCCCGCAATCGCCCAGGGCCGGGCGGACATGCATGCCTACATCTGCGGCTTGGACAAGATGGTCAAAGCCAACCGCGACCTGCTGAAGTCCTTGGGCTGGGACCGGAAGTCGATCCTCTACGAGAAGTACGATTGAAGGCTGGCCTGAGCGGTTTGCAGAAAAACTCCCATTCTCGGCGGCAGCGCCTGAAGGCGTCGTTGACAAAGATGATGCTTACGGCACGCCTAAAGGCGAGCCCTGATACGAATCGCTTACTTTCATGTGCAGCACATGTCAACGGAATGGACACGGCGAGGGCCTAGAAACATTTCGGACCCGCTGAGGGGCCGCGCCGGTCCTTTCCTGCCGATAAGACAAAGAACTTCTGCCATCGCCCGCGACGGTCACGACTCAGCTTGACGGCGCTCTCTTTCAGAGGACATTTCTGGTTGCACAGCTCACAAGTGTCAAAAGGATAGTCTTGCTGGTGTTTGACCAGGAGACGGGTTGGAGAGACTTCGTCGCGGGGGCAAGCCATCTGGCACCAGGCCTCGCGGTACTTTTCATACTTAGAATGGAGAGCGCGATTCGGGGAGACGTACATCTTGTCTCGTGACGCGGCGAGGGAAATGGGAATCACGTACCACAGGTTTTCCGGCACGATATAGACGGCGATGAAGTCGATTTCGTCGGCGGTATAGGCCTGCGTGGCTCCCCTGGTTGTCACTTTGTAGTAAGACCTAAAATGCCGGCAGGACTTGACCTGGACGCGCCAGAGGTTTTGGCCAGAATCGAGGATGAAATCGTAGCGCTCGCTGTCTCCCCAGGTTTTGGCTGCACCGAAGCCGAGACTGGTGGCTTTGGCAAGAAATGCGGCTTCGGCGGCTTCGCCGAGCGCTTTGCGAGTAGTAAGACCGACTGCGTTGATTTCGGGAATGTGCTGGATCATAGGGCCTTTCAGGTTTTTAGGGAAATAAAAAAGGCGCTGCCCGCTGTGGGCCGCGCCTTTTGTCTACCTATTCTTAGGATAGCAAACCGGAAGGGGTAAACGCGCCACGATTTCGGATTTATTTTCGTAAGCGAATCAGCGGGATGCGGGGAAAAGGGCGGTTTAGGGGGCTTGACAAGGTTTTTCCCGAATCGGGAAAACGGTCGAACTAACCCGCATGGGGCACCGAGCGGTTCAGTCAAGAAGGAGAGTTCCTACTAAGTCGCAAGTTCGGGCCGAGCACAGTGGTACACTTCAGCCGTTATCTCTGGGGCAAGACATGAAGGCTTCTCTGTTTTATCGAATCGCCGCTGTTCTTATGCTGGTTTTTGCCGCCGGACATACGTTTGGGTTTCGCCAGAATAATCCGGAATGGGGAGCGGACGCGGTTCTTGGGTTAATGCGCTCCGTCCACTTCGACGCGCAAGGGTTTACCCGGACTTATTGGGACTTCTTCAGCGCGTTCGGGCTTTTTTTCTCCGTGTTTCTTTTGTTCGCGGCGGTATTAGCGTGGCTGCTGGGCGGACTTCCGGCAGAGACCTTGGCACGCGCGCGAAGCATTGCGTGGGCGCTCGCCATTTGCTTTGTAGCAGACACAGCTTTGAGCTGGAGATACGCCTTCACCACCCCCATCGTTTTCTCAACCCTGATTACCGTGTGTTTGATTGCGGCAGCATGGCTCTCGGCGAAGCCAATCTGAAGCCGTTGGTTCGCGTGTGTTCCAGGCCGGTGGCCCATTCAAGCCGTCCTTTGGCTTGAGTGGGGATGCTCTCAGGCGTACGGAAATATGGGGAAATATGGGGACAGACGGGACGTTCACCTAATTTTGCTGCCTAGAAATTGGGGTCAGTCCCGTCTGTCCCCGGTTTTCCGTCCCCGGTTTTCCCGGTTTTCCCGGTTTTCACGCCCCTTCGTTGCGTTCAACGAAGAAATCTACTTCAAAGGCTGAACGATGATATCTTGCGCGCCGGGGATGGCGTAGGGCGATCCTTGCGCCTTCTGGTGCGTGGTAGGAGTGATCGTGAAGACGAGTAACTCACCGGCCGTGCTGCTGATGGCATAGAGGTGGTTGTCGTTATCCCAGAACATCTCGCTAATCGGTTCTTTGGTAAGCAGCCCCGTGTAATGCGTGACGGGTTTTGAACCGTTGAAGTGGAAGACCTGTAGACCTTCTTCACCAGCCACAGCGAGCAGTCGGCCCGAAGGCGACATCTTCATGTCATTAGGGCTTTTTATCAAGGTCGCAGGCATATCTTCGTAGGTACTTTTCGTATGGATGTTGCCGTTCGCGTGGGCAGTGTAAACGGCGATCTGCAAAGGCCCAGCGGCACATTCGGGCGCGTTAGTGGGCTGCTCGAGAAACGCAAGATTGTTGTTGGGATCGGCTACCGTGAGGTCCGGATAATAGATGCTTACTCCCGGGGGAGGCGTCGGCCAATTGAATTGAGTGTTGATGGAGTTTAGAAGTCCGTTGCTGTCGCGCTGAAATCCGTAAATGCCGGGGTACATACATCCATCCTGATCGGCCGAATATGCATAGACGTTATCGCCGATAAAAAATGTGTCCGTGCGGTCGCCTGGAAACGAACCGGTGATGGTGTCACCCAGATAGTTGAGGGCTCCCGAAGATTCCTCCACGGCGAAAGACGCCGTGTTGTCATTCGATCCGTCGGACTCCATCACGTAAAGATCGCTGCCGGTATGGTCAAAGAACAAATTGTTTACGTACAGGCACGAGTTACCCTTCTGAACGCACGGGGTTGAAGTTACATAGGTCAATGCGCCGTTCGATCCGATCTTCAAAGTGTCAATATCCGGAGGGTTCGAATTGTTAACAGCCATGAGGTATTTTCCATTCACCGCCATGGAACCGACGTTCTGCTGGAAGGGTGAGCCAGGGATGGGGGTGAGCGCGCCCTTCGAGCTTGCAGAATATCCGGCGATAACGTTCGGTTCATTGTTTCCGGGATAGCTGGCTACATAAACGTAAGCCACTGGGCCGCTGCCCGAAAGATTGGATTGTGAATCGGTCGACGGTGAAATTTGCGCGAAAGCCGAGGCTGCGCTCAAGGTTGCGCCGAGGCAAAGGATTGTGAAGAGTTTAGACATCGGGATCGGCTCCTGACGGAAGGTCAGTCTGTTCAGTGACTTCGATGGCAAGAGATAATGATCGGTTGTCTCCGAAATGACTTTCGCTTGGCGTATGTGGACCACTGGTGCTTGCCCGGTGCCCCAGGTTCGCGTCGGTTTTTGACGCTAACCTGGGTCAGCACATACCACGCGGCTCCCAGGTTACCGCCCAAAAACCGGGCGGGAACCTGGGGCACCGGGCACAAGGCCAGCTTATGCCTGAGCACATCCCCACTCAAGCCAAAGGACGGCTTAAGTGGGCCACCCGTCCGCAAAGCCCCACTCAAGCCAACAAACGGCTTGAGTGGGCCACCCGCGAAGGGCTCACGATGACAAGGCTGGGTGAGCGGAGCTCCCACCCTGTCGCAAAGAACGCGACAAGGGTGGGGCATCCAGCGCGTCCTTCAGATAGCGGCGCCAAATTCCGGAAATTGGGCTCGTACGCGGCGCTCGTGCTCCTCTTCATCGATTATGATTCCGTACTCCGCCAACGCTCTAAGCAATAGTTGCCAGGAGCTCTGTGATATTGGGTAAGTGGGGTTCTCGCGCAGCGCGTACACGATTTCGCCCGGAGGCGAGCCGGTCTCGCGAGAATAGTGCCAGCCGAAGTTTGTTAACAACAGAGCCGTATCGGGGTCAGTCAGAGATCCCTCTTGCCGTCGATCTTCAAAGCATTTCATCGCCTCCTTGACCCAGGGTTTGTCCAGCGGAGGAACCTTCGGCGTAAGCGGCAAGTTTACGTCTATGAAAATTAGGAATGGCGTGCCGCCGGGGTTCTGCTGAAGCGCGTTAAGGTAGTGCTCTCTAATTTTCGCGGATGTGGGGCCGACGCCTTGGACGGCCCTACGCGGTTCCTCCAATACGCCAGGTCGGTGCCTGCTCTTGGCTTCGACGGCTATTCGTTCAACGCCCTTCTCGGCAAAAAACTCCGGGTTCCGCTTTGTGTCATCATCGATGAAGTTAATCACAAAACCGCAACGGGCTAGTATGCTCGCTACTGCGATCTCATATCTCGCCCCTTGAAATTGTCTTTGGTCACGGAGCCGTGCCACAACCTTTCGAGGGGTCTTAAGAGCGTGCTCAAGCTGATAGATGTCGTCCGCCAACACCTGAAGAGCCCTCACGTTCCCGGTCAACGGGGCGCTGACCGGCTGGCTAGGATCGTCACCGGGCCTGCGGTTGGATCTGAGGAGTTCGTTGCGTTCATGCCGCCACCTAAGAATGATGTGACGATTTTCCAGCGGCTTTGCCATTTCGGCGTTGAACCACGGTTCACCCAGGGCCCAAAGAAGCACATTGATCTGGAAATCGAAGAAAGTCTCTTCCGCCGGCCGTATATGAAGGCTGTTCCGAACGGCGCGAAACTTCTTACCCTGAAAGTTCGCCTGAATCTGTGGTCGGCTGGTAAGTCGCGGGGACTCCAATTCGCGACTCATCTGAGCCATGCGGTCGGCGAGACTTTGCCCCTCGAGCTTTACCGGGCGCTCTTCCAGCACAATCATGACGTCGTAGCCGTTCAGCTTAGCCTCATCGCCCTTTACGACGGCGAGAACGATCCCCTCTTTTCCGTTCTTGACGCCGAGGCTGTCGCCAACTTTGAAAGAGTCGGGCGTCGAACCCCAATCTTGCCCGGAGCGCACGAGCAATCCGTTTGGCAATTTGACGACATATCCGTACATGAGCATCTTCGGCATTTTCTTTCAAAGGGTGGTCTCCGTTAATACTGACCCAATCGACGAAACATCTGCAACAGAGATTTCATGGTAAGGAGCTGGAACAGGGAGCGGCAACTGTCTGATCGCCACGATCTGCGAACCGTCGGATTTATCCGCAGGGGCCTGCATCCATAGGTTTTCTCCCGCATCTAAAACCTTGACAACGACTCACTCAAGTCTTAGGATAATGTCGTTCGCAATCATGTATCAGTTGATTACAAAGTACTTATACATTCAAGGAGAAACCAGCTATGGCCAAGATTATAGGAATTGACTTGGGAACCACCAACTCCTGCGTTGCGGTGATGGAGGGTGGCGAGCCCAAGGTGATCCCCAATGAAGAAGGTGGCCGCACTACGCCGTCGGTCGTAGGATTTACCAAGACCGGCGAGCGGTTGGTGGGGCAGGTGGCAAAGCGGCAGGCCATCACCAATCCGGAGAATACGGTCTATTCGATCAAGCGGTTCATGGGACGCCGCTACGACGAAGTGACGGAAGAGATAAAGATGGTGCCCTACAAAGTGGTGCAGTCGGGCGACCACGTCGCGGTGCTGGCGCAGGGCAAGGAACACACGCCTCCGCAGGTCTCGGCGATGATTCTGCAAAAGCTGAAGAAGGCAGCGGAAGACTACCTGGGAGAGAAGATCACTGAGGCGGTGATAACCGTCCCCGCGTACTTCAACGATGCCCAGCGCCAAGCCACGAAAGATGCAGGCAAGATCGCCGGGCTGGACGTAAAGCGCATCATCAACGAGCCGACGGCGGCCGCGCTGGCCTACGGTCTCGACAAGAAGAAAGATGAAACCATCGCGGTGTATGACTTCGGCGGCGGGACGTTTGACATCTCGGTGCTCGAAGTTGGCGAAGGCGTGATCGAGGTTAAGGCTACCAACGGCGACACCCACCTGGGCGGCGACAATCTTGACCAGCGCATCGTCGATTGGCTGATTGATGAGTTCAAGAAGGACGAAGGTCTCGATCTGCGCGGAAAAGGCAACGAGATGGCGCTGCAGCGTCTGCGCGACGCGGCGGAACGGGCGAAGATCGAGCTCTCCACCACCATGGAGCACGAGATCAATCTGCCCTTCATCACCGCCGATGCTAGTGGTCCCAAGCATCTGGTCAAGAAGTTGACGCGGGCAAAGCTGGAAACGATGGTCGAGGACATCATCCAGCGCTCGGTCGGCCCGTGCAAACAGTGCATGAAAGACGCAGGCGTGGATAACAGCAAGATCAATGAAGTCGTGCTGGTCGGCGGCCAGACGCGCATGCCGCGCATTCAGGCGCTGGTAAAAGAACTGTTCGGCAAAGAACCGCACAAGGGCGTGAACCCGGACGAAGTGGTCGCGATCGGCGCAGCGATTCAGGGCGGCGTGCTCGGCGGCGAAGTCAAGGATCTGCTCTTGCTGGACGTGACTCCGCTGACGCTGGCGATTGAGACGCTGGGCGGCGTAGCGACGCCGATGATTCCGCGCAACACGACGATTCCGACGCGCAAGACGGAAACATTCTCGACTGCGGCCGACAGCCAGACTTCGGTCGAAGTTCATGTGCTGCAGGGAGAGCGTCCGATGGCGGCGCACAACCGCACCCTGGGCAAGTTCCACCTGACCGGCCTTCCGCCGGCTCCGCGTGGCGTGCCCCAGATTGAGGTGACGTTCGACATCGACGCCAACGGCATCCTCAACGTGACCGCGAAGGATATGGCCACGGGCAAGGACCAGAAGATCACAATTACGTCGTCTTCCGGTCTGAGCAAGGAAGAGGTCGATCGCATGGCGAAGGAAGCCGACGCGCACTCGGCCGAGGATAAGGCCAAGCGCGAAGAGATCGACGCCAAGAACCAGCTCGACTCCATGGTTTACGGCGTGGAGAAGATGCTGCGCGAGCAGGGCGATAAGATCTCCGGGTCGGAACGTGGCGATGTCGAGAACGCGATTGCCGACGCGAAGAAGGCGTTGGAGTCAAACGATAAAGCAGCCATGGACAAAGCCCGTGAGACGCTGACTCAGGCCTCGCACAAACTGGCCGAGCAGATGTACAAAGCAGCCCAGCCCCAAGGTACGCCGGGCGCGGGTCCGGGTCCGGAAGGGCCCAGCGCTGGGGCGGACGCTTCGTCCAATGGCCACGCCAAGAAAGACGAAGGCGTAATCGACGCGGAATATGTGGATGTGGAGGACAAGAAGTAAGTCGTGTGGGGACGGGTCTTTGACCCGTCCGCCGAACGCAGTTCGGCTGAGGGACCACGGATTGGCCGGATCATTGCGGATATAGAAACCAATGCAGCTTCCGTGAAGATCGGTGAAATCCGTGGCTCGCTTTTTCTGACCAGGGAGATTGAAATTGCAATTTGAAGTGAACGGACAAGCATATTTTCTGAATTTCGCCGAGGACGAAAGCCGCTGGTACGTCTTCGCGCAGACCCTAACCGGAGTGAACCGCATTCCGGTCTACGTGGATTCGCCGAAGTACGAGCGCATCGGCGTGCTGGAAGCGGGAAGACACAAGATCCAGAACTGAAGCGGGTTTAGGATGCACGAATAGAAATGCCTGCCGCTACTAAGGATTACTACGCGACACTCGGCGTGAAGAAGACCGCCTCTGCCGAGGACATCCGCAAGGCGTTCCGCAAACTTGCGCGCAAGTATCACCCGGACGTGAACCCAGGCGACAAAGGGGCAGAGGAGAAGTTCAAGGCACTCTCCGAGGCCAACGACGTCCTGAGCGAACCCAAGAAGCGCAAGATTTACGACCAGCTAGGGTTTTATTCCGACAACATTGATCCGGCGACGGCCGACGCCTATGCCCGCGCGGGCGGAGGCGCCGGAGGCTCCTCCACCGGATTTCCCGGAGGGTTCCCGGGAGGACAGCCCCGCGGCGCGGGAGGTCAGGGCGCAAATTTCGATTTCGGCGGCTTCGATTTCTCCGATCTCTTCGAAGCCGGCGGCCATGGCCGCAAGGCCAGCAGCGCCGGTAGCGGAGGCTTCAAGGATATCTTTGCCGGCATGTTCGGGGGGCGCGGCGCGGCAGCACACGAGGGCCCCGAACCGGGTTCAGACCTGGAATACCAGGTCAACGTTCCCTTCTGGACGGCCATCCGGGGCGGCGTCATGCGGTTGAGCATCACCCGGCACGACGTCTGCGGAACTTGCCACGGAAAGGGGCATATCGAATCGCCGGGCATCTGTCTGGAGTGCGGCGGCACCGGCCAGGTGACCCAGACCGGCGGGCGCATGAAGTTCAATGTATCCTGCCCGCGCTGCCACGGCACCGGCAAAAACATTTCAACCTGCGCTACTTGCCATGGGGAAGGCACCGTGGAGAGGACCGAACCACTGGAGGTCCGTATCAAAGCAGGTACGCGCGATGGCCAGCGCATTCGCATCGCCGGTAAAGGCAATGGCGGTTCACACGGGGGACCAACCGGCGACCTATACGCGATCATCCGCACCGCAGATCATCCCATCTTCCACCGGGAAGGCGACGATATTCACCTCACCGTTCCCGTAACCGCCACGGAATCGGCGCTCGGCGCCAAGGTTGAAGTCCCGACCATCGATGGCCGCACCATGCTCAAGATTCCGCCCGGTACCCAGTCCGGCCAGAAGCTTCGTCTACGCGAGAAGGGCGTTCCGTCGGCCACCAAGGAAGGCGCCCGCGGAGATGAGATCGTCGAGATCAAGCTTACCGTCCCCATGCCCAGAGACGAGCGGTCTAAGGAAATCCTGCGGGAACTCGCAAAGCTGAATCCCGAGGATCCGCGCGCGGAACTCTGGAAGAAGGTCTAAGACAGACCCTTCCGCCCGTCATTACCTCCGTACCTGCTCTCCTGCCAAATTTTTTCTCAGAAAGTTCTTGCATCCGTAGAAATTTCCCGTAATCTCTACACTGCGAACTAACTCCAGCGCAGCTTCCGGAATCTTAGTGCACCGGGAGGCCCAGAGCGGCTACAAAGCGACGGGGTGGCTGAGAGTGATTCGCCCCAAGGGAGGAACACATAGAAATTGGCAACAGCTAGCGCGGCACGTCAACCATTCCAGCCACCCGCCATCGTCCCCCGCCGGAAAAAATCCGTTCGCCTCACCCTATGGCCACTGGTCGCCGCCACCTTCTTTATGGTGTCGGGCGGCACCTATGGCACGGAAGACATCGTGCGCGGCGCCGGCTATGGCAAGGCCATCCTTATCCTGCTGCTGACTCCGATCCTCTGGAGCCTGCCTACCGCGTTCATGATCGGCGAACTTTCGAGTTCCCTGCCCTACGAAGGCGGCTACTACGCCTGGGTACGCCGAGCCATGGGCAACTTCTGGGGATTCCAGGAAGCATGGCTCTCGCTGGTGGCTTCGATTTTCGACATGGCGATCTACCCGACTTTGTTCGTGCTCTATCTCACGCGATTGTTCCCCTGGTTCGCCGAAGGATATCGCGGGTGGATGGTCGGACTCGCGGTAGTCATCGTCTGCGCCCTGCTGAATATCGCCGGGGTGCGCGTGGTTTCGACGACCTCGCTGTGGCTTCTAATCGTCCTGTCCGCGCCGTTCATCCTGATCGTAGCCATAGCGCCCTTCAAGTTAGGAGCGCTAGCCCATGCCGTGACCAAACCGACCACTTCCAACGTGGACATCCTCACCGGCCTGCTCATCTGTATGTGGAACTACATGGGCTGGGACAACGCCTCGACCATCGCTACGGAAGTTGAGCGTCCGCAGCGGACCTATCCCCGTGCCATGCTGGCCGCGGTCGTGATCGTAGCCCTGAGCTACGTCGTTCCTGTAGCCGCAATGTGGATGACCGGCCTTTCCTCCAGCGCATGGGAGACTGGATTCTGGGCGGACATCGCGGGCCTGCTGGGCGGCCCGCTGCTGCGCGTCGGCCTCGCTCTCGGCGGCATGATTAGCGGCTTCGGAATGTTCAACGCCCTGGTGATGAGCTACTCGCGCCTGCCGCTAGCCATGGCTCAAGATGGCATGTTGCCCCGCATCTTTGGCAAACTGCATCGTCGATCGCGGGCGCCGTGGGTGGCGATTGTGGTCTGCGCCATCGGCTGGGCCCTGTGCCTCGGTTTAGGTTTCGAGCGCCTGGTGACCATCGACATCCTCCTCTATGGCGCCAGCCTCTCGCTGGAGTTCGCGGCACTCATCGTTCTGCGCCTCCGCGAACCCGAACTGCATCGCCCCTTCCGCGTTCCCGGCGGAATGTTCGGAGCTGTAGCCGTCGGCATCGCCCCCATGCTGCTGCTTGGATTCTCCGTGGTCCGTAGCGAGACCGAGCAGGTACTCGGGATGAGTTCCTTCGCGTTCGGAATGCTGCTCATCGCCGCGGGAGTGCTAGCTTACCTTCTGAATCACGCGCTAAAGCCCGAGGGCTGGGCTCCACCTGCAGGAGAGAAGCCCGAAGTGGCAGCCTAAAGAAACTGGGCCACGGATTAGACGGATGCACACGGATCACAAAGAATCCGTCCTATCCGTATAATCCGTGGCCTCTTGCCTTTGTTGTAGACTTTGAGCGATGACCAAGCGGAAATCCAAGGGCGCGTACATGATTTCGGCGGTGGCCGAGATGTATGGCATCCATCCCCAGACGCTACGCCTGTACGAGCGGGAAGGCTTGCTGAAACCATCCCGCACCGAGGGCAATACCCGTCTCTACACCGACGAGGATCTGCAGCGTCTGGAGTTCATCCTCTCGCTCGCCCGCGACCTGGGCGTGAACATCAGCGGCATGGCGATCATTCTTCAAATGCGCGAGCGTATGGAAGAAATGCAGCGCCAGATTCAGGACTTCGTGAAGTACATCCAGGAAGAAGTACTTGCCCGCGCCAGTGCCGCCGCCGACCCTTCCCGCGGCGCGATCGTTCCTGTCCGCCGGGCAATGGTCGCGCCCGCCCCACCGCCTCTGCGCAAGAAGTAAAGCCAATGTAGGCGCGGGCGTCCCCGCCCGCGCTTTGCCCGGCTGAAAATCACGCAGGCAGAGTTTCCGTTAAGCTAGACCTGAACTTTCTTCATGAAAACCGGAGCCCAGAGATCGACCGTCTCGGCAATACTCCGCCAGATGTGTCCCAGGTGTCGCGCCGCCAAAATCTTCCGCAAGTCGATTTTCACCGGATTTCCGCGCATGCAGGAACGCTGTCCAAATTGCGGCCTGAAGTTTGAACGCGAACAAGGCTACTTTCTGGGAGCCATGTACATCAGCTACGGCCTGGCCTTGATCACGATCGTCACACTCGGCCTTCTGCTGTGGGCATCCACTTCATGGTCTATGCAGAGAATATTTCTGTGGGCAATTCTCCTGTTCTTACCCCTGGCGCCCACACTGACGCTCTTCTCGCGCGTGCTTTGGATTTATTTGGATCGGGCGATTGACCCGGAGTAGGGCTCCGCCAAACATGGGATGTCTGAACCGATACTGGGCACTACCAACACGGCATCTACGGCTCGTAAACCGAACTACCCAATCCGGCTTTACGCGCCGATTCCTGCATGTCCTCAAGCTGTTTCTTCTGTTCGTCCAGTTGCTTCTGCATGCGTTGCACTTCGTCCTGCTTTTTAACCTGCCGTTCGTTGTATTGCACGCCATTGGTATAGCGGTTGGCTTCGACAAAATGAATTGACGAATTGAGTTTGTCGATTTGGCTCTGCAAGGACGCAACCGAATTCTTTTGTGCTTCAATCTTCGCCTTCCACTGTTCGCCGGAGTGGGCATCGTTGGACGCGGGCGCCGCGGGAGCACCGTCACATTCGTCGGTGCCGGTGGAAGTAGTCGAGATCGCCTCGGGGTGCTCCGGAATATCCTCGTTCGTGACCACCTTGCGGGGGGCGTGCGCATCCTTTGCCTGCTTCTGACGCTGCTGGCGAGCCACATCCCCCAGCGATTGTCCATAGCTGCCCGCAATGACGAATAACACCACGCCGATAACAGCGACGACTTTATGCGCTTGACGCATGGAAAACTCTCCAATCCTAAGCTCTTGGGAAACTCGCGCAGCCAATGTAGGCGCGGGCGTCCCGCCCGTGCGTCGCCCGCCGAGTCCAATGTTTCCCAGGCTCGATCTCAAATGCTATCGCCGGAGCCCTCGTAGGACGAAGTTACTGTCGTGCCGGCACTTATGGGGGTCGCCCGCAACAGCCGCGAAGCGGCGTAAGAATGCAGCCCACGGCGCAAGCTGTGGGTAAGAAGTGACAAAGCGCCGAGCCCCAGCGGGGCGAAAGAGGTGTTTACGACACAAACTCTGAACCTTGAAATCCGCCACTCTGCCGCTCCGAGTGGTACCATCCTTCCGACACCATGAAAAAGCCACACGTCTTCCCTGCCCTGACCACAATTTTTCTAGTCTGCATCCTCATCTCGAATACCCATTCCCAGACCGAAGCAGCGCACTCCATCGTGCTGCATGCCGCGCGTCTGCTCGACATCGAAAGCGGACGAATCTTGAGACCCGGCGAAGTGCTGGTGCAAGGCGAACGCATCGTCGAAGTGGGTTCAAAGGTGGCCCATCCCGCAAGCGCGGAAACCATCGATCTGGGTGACAGCACTTTGCTCCCCGGCTTGATTGACGCCCACATACACCTGTTTCTCCATCCCGGCGCCGAAGACTTGCAATCAGTTGAAGAGTCGGTATCGCAACGGACGATTCTTGCCGTTCTCGCAGCTCGGGCCGACCTCATGGCAGGCTTCACCGCGGAGCGTGACATGGGCACGGAAGGCGCGGGCTCGGCCGACACCGCGGTACGCAACGCAATCGATCAGGGACTGATTCCAGGCCCACGCCTGCGCATCAGCGGAAATGCCGTCGACATTCTCGGCGGACACGAAGATGCCAATCATTTCAACTCCGCGCAACACCTGCTGTCGAACGCGACCTATGCGAACAATGCGGCAGAACTGGTAACGGTAATTCGCGAGCAGCTCAAAGAGGGTGCCGATTTCATCAAGATCTATGAGACCGGCCCGGACACGGTTCGCGATGGCCGCTTCTCCACGATTTACCAATACACGGAGGCCGAACTCAAAGCCGCTGTCGAAGAAGCCGCGCGCACCGGAAAGCGCGTTGCCGTTCACGCCACGGGCGAGCCGGGCACGCTTTATGCTGCGCGCGCCGGCGTAGTTTCCATCGACCATGCCAACCAACTCGGCGACGAGACCATGCGGCTCATGCGCGAAAAGCAAATCTTCGCCGTGCCGACCTTTACCATCTTCGAATACTTCTCCGAACATGCCGACTCGCCCGAGCAGAGAGCGCACGAGCGCCAGATGCTCGACCTGCATGCAATCGAATTTCGCAAGCAGCTTGCGGCGGGCGTGCCCATGGCGGTTGGATCGGACGTCGGACCGTTTCCACATGGCACGCAAGCGCGCGAACTGGAACTGATGGTGCAGTACGGAATGACTCCCCTGGCCGCGCTGCAAGCCGACTTGCTGAACGGAGCCAAATTGCTCGGCTGGCAAGGGCAGATCGGCGAACTAAAGCCTGGCTACCTGGCCGACGTCATCGCTGTACCGGGGGACCCATTGCAGGACATTACCGTGCTGCAAAAAGTAAGTTTCGTAATGAAGGGGGGAGTGGTGTATCGCAAATGAAGAAGTAGAGATCGCTGATCAGACCAAATGAACCCAGGAGGCTGCTGAAAAACCATCTCCGCCTCAGCGGCTAAAGCCGGGACCTATTTCAGCGACTTACGGTATGCCTGAAGGCATACCCTGATACGAATCGAGATTTTTTCCGCAGCCTGTAAAGGCGAGCCCTGATACGAATCTCTGGTTTCTCAGCAAACTGCTAGGGCGTGATTTCGAACACCGTACCATAGCCGACGCCGCCGTCGTGCGTCGTACCGAAGAGATCGCCGGCGGTGTCAATTGTCAGGCTGGCTACGGGGATGAACCCGTCAGTACCCGTGGCATCGAAGCTGTACACTACCTTTTCTGTCCAGTTTCCGCCCGCGCTGGGCGTTAGTTCGAACACCGTACCGCAGCCGACTTCGGAACAATTTGTGCTGCCGCCTGAGGCTGTGGTGCCGAACAAGTTGCCGGTCGCATCGAAGATCAGGGCGGCTTGAGGTCCGGAACCATCGGGACAGCTGTGGAAGAACGAGGAGCAGAAGCTGTACAAAACCTTCTCCGTCCAGCCGGCGCCCGTTTTCGGCGTTAACTCGAACACTGTGCCCCCGTTGTAAGCTCCGCCAGAAAGTGTAGTACCGTAAAGACCGCCTTTTTTGAGGATCAGGCCAGCTAACGGCTGCAACCCGTCGTTGCCGTTGAAGCTGTGCAGCACCGTTTCCGTCCAATGGCCATTCGCGTTGGGCGTCAATTTGAACACCGTGCCATAGTTGTAAGTGCCGCCGCCGCCCGTCGTGCCATAGAGATTGCCAGACGTATCGAAAATCAGGCTACCGTAGGATCCATACCCGCCATTGAAGTTGTGCAGTACTTTCGCGGTCCAAGCTCCGCCTGCACTCTGAGTCAACTCGAATACCGTACCGTAGCCGTGAGCGCCGCCCACGGGTGTCGTGCCATAAAGATTGCCGGAGGCATCGAGAATCAGGGCGGCCTCGGCATATCGCCCATCCTTGCCATTGAAAGAATGCAAGACTCTTTCCGTCCATCCCCCGCCCGCTTTTGGCGTCAGCTCGAACACCGTACCGCAGCCGCCAGTGCACGGTCCACTACCGCCGAATGCGGTCGTGCCATAGAGATTGCCGGAAGCATCGAATACCAGGCCCGCATACGGATAGTGTCCGTCTT
Organism: Terriglobales bacterium; assembly: GCA_035601775.1. Classification (GTDB taxonomy): domain Bacteria; phylum Acidobacteriota; class Terriglobia; order Terriglobales; family Acidobacteriaceae; genus JABDBE01. The sequence goes on from DATNNO010000121.1 coordinate 48,539, forward strand.
TGGCGGTGTTGGCGAAACGATGGAGCACCTTCTGCGTCCAGCCTCCTCCCGCTTTAGGCTTCAACTCGAACACCGTACCGCAGCCGCCCGTGCAGGATCCGCTGCCGCCATACGCGGCTGTGCTGTAGAGGTTGCCAGCGGCATCGAAGATCACGCTGGCGTCCGGAAGGGCGCCGCCCTTGTTGTTGAAGCTAAACAGCGCCTCCTCCGTGGCCGCCCAGCCGCTTGTGACCAGCAGGGTCACTGTAAAGATCGCCAAAGCTGCTCTCAATCTCATGGAAAGTTTCTTACCTCGCCTAATTAGTTCTGCGTGCGACGCGCGCCCAGCTCTCGTAGAGATTCGAGCGGCAGGAGTCCAGTTGCTGTTCATGGGGAGCCCCTTCGGTTCCGGTTTCTGTAGATCCGGAAGTCGGAGAAAACCGTAGCTTAGAGGCTCGCACGGCCAAGCGGGTTGCCTGCCGCAGAAATGACAATTCCTGGGGGCAAGATCAACGACAGTGCCGATAAAGGCGATCATGCGTTGATCAGCGTTTTCGCTGGTCGGCACGATCCATTCCCTGAGCAGTAAGTAAAGTCAAACGTGGAAGAGTTTCTAGTCTGAGCGACCAAGCACCTGTCGCAGCACCAGCAGCTCAATTTCCATTCGCGATTGCCTGATCTCCTGGATCTCGTGACGCAATCGTTTGATCTCGAACTCCTTTTGATGAAGATACGCTTCATGCCTCTCGAGAAACAGAGCCAGGATCTCGTCCTCCGCCTGCACAACTTGGACGTGCGCGGCAGGAGAGGACGTACCGTCTTCCATCCGCTGAACCCCGGCTCCAATTGTCAGCGACTCCGCCAAATCGCCTGGGCCGCCAGCCGTTTCAGCAAAATCTGCTCCGACATCTTCTGTTCCCTCACTCGGCAGCAGGCCCACAAATTCCAACCCGAAACAATAACCGATACGATCGCGGACGGACGCGGCGACGCGCAGGCGACTGGAAGTTTGAAACTCTACCTCCATCAGGTCACCCGGCTGCAGAGGCACTCCGCCGTAAAGGGCCATACCACCCCGGCTAATCTCAGTCGTCAACCCGGGCACTGTTATTTCCGAAATGTCGTTAGCCCTAATGATGCGGACGGGCAGTTTCACCTGATGTCGCGGCCAACGGCGAGTGTTTGCGGGGGCCATCTTTATTTCAGCGCGTGTACCTGAAGCAGATAGAGGGCGCAGCCCAAACAGAATATCCCGAGGGCGACCGCTCCTACGGCAAACTTGAAGAGCCGTCCGCGGGGCTGATTCTCGCGGCTCGACGCTGCCCTGAGCTTCTCCATCCACTTTTGTTCAGCCGCGTCCTGATTCGCAATGTTCAGATTCAAGGATGACTCAATGGCCGCGCCCAATCGGCGGCGATCGTCCACCGGCAGCGAAACAAACCGAAACGGTTGCTGTGTGCTGGTAACCGGGCTCAGCATTTCCGCCGCGCCCAGTACAGCTCCGGTGTGAGTGAGGAACATCAACTTCACGCGCAAACCCTGATCGATGGGACTAGGAAGCGAGAGCAAACCACCTGTAACAGAAAGTACCTGCAGTTTGCCGGAAGCGCGTTGACCATCCTGGAATCGAAGTACAGCAGGCGTGAAGTCCGTCAAACGCACTCGTGGAGCGCGCAGTGGAGTGTGCAGTTGGGAGAGGCCGTCCATATTCCATGCCAGTATGTTACGCACTCACAAAGAGCGGGAGATTACGAAGGGAGTTGTACGAATTCCATCTCCCGAATTCGGACTCGTCCCGCTTCCTTCGTAATGTGCCCAGGATCACGGCTGCGTGACATAGTTAGAGGCGTAATGGCCAACTTCCCCCGGCTAAATCGAAAAATCCGCGCCCCTCGCGTCAACCTGTGGGGAACTGCTTCTGCAACCATTCGGCTCGAAAATGGACGAGAACTCTGGGCGAAGACAGTGCGGATCTCGATCACCGGAGGATTGCTCGAACTGGCCACCTGCCTCGACGAGGGAGTCACCGTAAGCCTGACCCTGCACCTGGGCGCCCGCACCGTGCGCGGCAAGGCAGCAACTCTGTTTCCGATGTGTGCCACGCAAGGCTATTTGCAGCCTTTCCGCTTTACCGATCTTCGTGACGAAGAATGTCGCGCGCTTGAAACTGAGGTCCGAGAGCTGCTCAAGCAGGCCACACCATTGGCAACCGGACGCCGCAGCTTCAGGCCACCCCGATTCTTCCCGGAATCATCCTAAAGTCAGCAAAGAAATGTGAAACACTCGCGCCAATCCCACGCGCAATGGCGGAAGCGAGTGGGAGTCGAACCCACCATCGCCGCCGAAAGACGACGACCGCCGGTTTTGAAGACCGGGATGATCACCGGACCACATGCGCTTCCGTGCCCCCAACCCAACCGCTGACGGTTCCATGTTAGCTGTACGCACGCGTGCTGCATAGGGCCGGAGGAAGTTCCTCCGTGCTAGGGAGCCTCTCTTGCTGGCGGCCTTCACCCGCTCAGCCCTTTGACATATTTGTCGATGC
>DATNNO010000122.1:0-2951 GCA_035601775.1 Terriglobales bacterium
CTTTCACGGTTCCGAGCAACTCCGCAACAAACATCGTTTGCTTTTCCTGATTGACGAATTCCCCTCCCTAAAGCGGATGGAGATTTTCGCGGACGCGCTTTCCTACATGGCGGGGTACGGCCTAAAGGCATACCTCATCACACAGGACATTCGCCAAATCGTGGACGAATACGGGCCCAATGAAAGCATCGTCAGTAACTGCCAAGTTCGCATTGCTTTTGCGCCCAACCAGTACGAGACCGCGGAACTCCTTAGCAAAATGACCGGGACCCAGACCATTCGGAAAGCCTCCTTCAATTTCTCTGGCTCGCGCATGTCACCCGTCCTCGACCGCATCAGCACGCACATGGACGAGATCGAGCGCCCGCTCATGACCCCCGACGAGATCATGCGCTTGCGGCCTCCGAAAAAGGAGCAAAGGGGCGATCAGGAAAAAATCATCGCGCCCGGCGACATGCTCATCTTTGTTTCTGGGCACCACCCCATCTACGGCAAACAGATGCTTTACTTCTTTGACCCAATCCTGCGGTCCCGCGTAGAAATTCCGCCTCCGACCAAGTGTTACTCGATTCTCGACGGAGTTCTTTCGCCTCAGCAGCCACTCCAGAAGCCTGCTCTGCCGTCGAAGCCAACATCTGGACCACGTACGCACTGCCGGTTGCCGGCTTCATCTCGCGGCCCTGCCACAGACCCGCCAATCAAGCAACCTCCACCACCCACAGGTTCTGCGCTTCAGCCATCCCCTGGTTTGTTGGAACGCTTGGATTTGACTACGGAGAGGTAGGCAATGCAGGAGAATCGTTTTCAACTGGCTGGTTATCTCGCTGCGAAACCCACGTTGCGCTATTTGCCGTCCTCCATGCCAGTCGCCAATGCTCGGCTTGGACAGACCTATCGGTTTACGCGCAAGGAGATTCCCGCTGAGCACACCAATTGGTTCAGCCTGGTCTTCTATGGGGATTTGGCGATCCTTGCGACCGAACTTGAGAAAGGCACCAACCTTTACGTCGATGGAACCTTCGACCAACGGCCTTTCGTCGGGAAGGACAAATACACGCGCTATGTCTATGAAGTCACAGTGCACAAATTCTTCGTCGTTGGTGGCGCGGAGCAAGAATCACCAGTTCCGCCCAAACCGCACGCCACGCTACCGAACGAGGTCATGACCGATGGCGCTCCGTCTATCGAATCCTCTGAAACTCAAGATATCTGGCTCTTATGAACTACACCAACGACTCCGCCGCGCAGTTTTCTGGGCCTGCCTGCTGGCATCTCCTTTCTTTCTCGGGCTTATTGCGGGCTGGGTTTTCGGCATCCGCCTTAATCTTACTCCCTCGCTACCGCTTGGCTTCTACATCACCAGCCATTCGTCAAAGACAATACTTCTTGAGTTCTGCCCGCAAGGAAACGCGGCCTATATCTCGCTCATCCGTCAATATCGCACCGCAGGGGCTTGCCCGGATGGCGGAGCGCCGCTTCTCAAACCAGGCGTCGCATTTCCCGGCGACGAAGTGGAGGTGAGCGCAAATGGAATTCGAGTCAATGGACAATTGCTTCCCAACAGCGCAGGACGATTCCGCGACCACCTTCAACGGCCGCTCGATCCGTGGCCTTATGGCATCTACAAAGTCGAACGGGGAACCGTGTGGGTCGTCTCGTCGTTCAACAGTTACAGCTTCGACAGCCGGTACTACGGCCCCATTCCAAATTCCGCGATTCGGCACCATCTCCGCCCGCTGTGGACATTCGCTACGGAAGTTCCTCAGCAGTAGACTGACGCTTCCCGTCGTCGCCGCTTCGACAGCGGCGATTGCGTGGAACGGGCACCTTGCGGCAATCCCTTTTTCCCTTGTTGCTCCGCTGCTTGTCTATCACACGAAATCCAGAAAACACGCCTATGCTTCGATGTTCAGCTACTACGCGGCGGCAAGCTGGCCTCTCATCCCTGGAGCGCGCGCTTTCTTTGGCGTCCAGGGCACTCCGCTCATTGGATTGTTACTATGCTTGGCCGGCGGGGCACTACTGGCATTGCCGTGGGGTTTGCTCTTCACGCGCGGACGGGAGAGAGCTGCATGCTCCGTGCAGCTCTGCATACTGCTCACTGCGATACCGCCGCTCGGGATCATCGGATGGGCTTCGCCACTTCTTTCCGCAGGTGTTCTTTTCCCTGGCTCCAAATGGTTCGGACTGGCGCTAATCACCGTCTTTCTGATTGCCTTCCGCTTCAAGCCAGCGCTGAGTGTCGTCAGTTTGGCGCTCTGTGCACTCGTCTTTCATTTCCAGTACACCCAACCGCAGGTCCCTGCAGGATGGGAAGCCGTCAACACAAACTATGGGGGCACAGGACAGGGGGACCCCGACTTCACGACGGAATACAACACGGCCCAAACCATGCAGACAACGATTCTTGAGTCGCATGCGACCGTGCTCCTCTTCCCGGAACATCTGCTCACGCACTGGAATGAATCCACGGATGCTTTTTGGGGAGACACTTTAACCGCGCTTGCTTCGCAGCACCGCACAGTGCTTATCGGAGCTGGAATCAACCCACCAGGCACTTCGAGAAATCCTTTTGCGCAGAAGCGGTACTTGAATGTGCTGCTGGCACGGGGCGAGCAAAATACAGCGCTCTATCAAGAGCGCATTCCCGTTCCAATTGCAATGTGGAGGCCCCTCAGTGATGACGGCGTGCCACTGAAGCTCTTTGCCCGCGGAACAATCCGCATCCACAATCAAAACGCCGCCGTACTTATTTGTTACGAACAAATCCTCGTGTGGCCGTTTCTTTCTTCCGCCCTCGAACATCCGACCGTTCTATTGACCGCCTCGAATGACTATTGGGCCAAGGACACCCGTATTCCGGCGATTCAGCAATCAAGCGCTGCGAGCTGGGCGCGACTATTCCATCTTCCCGTGCTTTCGGCTTCGAACTTCTAATGCACATTGCAAGA
>DATNNO010000123.1:0-2008 GCA_035601775.1 Terriglobales bacterium
CAGGCGTGGCTGTTGAAAAAGGGCCTCGTGGAATCGAGAGTTGGTGGGGTCTGAGTACCGCAGCCAGGAAGAGTTCTTGCGGGGATTAGAACACTAACCGGTTACTGTGAGCGGTGGCCTTGGTCCTTGGCTGAGGAAGCGGACCAATCGTTTGATGTTTTGCGTAGCCGCCGCCAGGAAGAACTGCTCGCGAACAAACTTTAATCTCCGCAGGCGCAAACGTCGAAGTCCGATCTGATTTTTAAGTTCCGCAAACAGCGCTTCCACCTTCTTTCTCTCCCGTTGTGCGTTGGCGAAGGCGGGCGTGTGGACTAAGTCGCGAGCGCGTTGCCGCGCGGGCTCATGCATGTGGATGGCGAGATACTTTAACGGTGAGCTGGTGCATTGCGCTTTTTGCGCGCACCCACCGCAACGTTTGCGGGTCCCGATGTAAACGTGAGTACGGTTCCGAGCATTGTGTCCGCCGTAATTGAGTTGTTGTCCGGCGGGACAGAGGTAGCTGTTGCTTTCGGGAAGATACGTGAAACGCTCGGGACCGTAGAGCGGGCTGTTCTTGCGCAGAGCGCTGTCCCGCGTGCGCATATAGGGTGTGATGCGCCGCTCCATTAACCACTGCAGGAACTCACCGTTGCCGTACGTGGCATCGGCGCGGCCACGGACGCCGGCTCCCGTCCTTGCCATTCGGCGAAACGAGCGATCATGTCTTGGGCGGCCACTGTCTCCTGGCTCATGCGGGCTGCGGTCGCTTGTACCCCTACAATCACACAACTGTGATTGTCCACGAGATAGTTGTCGTAGTAACCCAGCCGGGCCGGAGTTCCACCCTTAGTCGCATAGGTTGCATCCGGATCGGTGGTCGACACCTGGTCCTGCTCATGCACTGGCTCTTCGGTTGGGTTCTGCTGCTCCAGTTCCACCAGGTACTGGCACACGGTTTGGTTCACCTGCGCCGCCTCCGCCAACTGCTCGCGCGGGATTCGGCTCCCCTTGTTGGCATTGGCCTCAACGAAACTGCCATCGACCGACAGGTTGTCTCCTTGCACCAGTCCGACTTCAAGAAAGCGTGCCACGATCTCTTGAAACAGTTGCTCGAACAGCTTCGACTCCTGGAATCTTCCGTGCCGATTCTTCGAGAACGTGGAGTGATGCGGGATCTCCTGATCGAAGCCCAGGCCGGTAAACCAGCGCCAGGCCAAATGCATGCGCAATTCCTCGATCAGTTTGCGCTCACTGGTAATGCCATACAAGTAGCCGATCAAGAGGATGCGCAGCAGAAGCTCCGGATCAATCGACGGACGGCCCGTCTCGCTATAGCTGTCCTTCAGCTTTTCCCGCACAAACGCAAAGCTGATGTGCTTTTCGATCAACCGCAAGAGATGACTCTCAGGAACTTGATCTTCCAGGCGGAAGTAGTAGAACAACGCTTCCGAACGAGAATGTTGCCCCATCATGATTAGCACGCCTCCGAGAATGGTGATCCAGCAGAGCATGGAAAGGATTTCTTTCTTTTACCACGCTTCTGCCACCGCTCCGCGTACTAATCACAGTGACTTTTTCAACACCTACAGGCGATTACACTCATTGACCCGCTCACCGCACTCGCTAGCGAGTGCGCCCCGCCCCCTCGGGTCTGAGGTGGGCGTGCAGCAGTTTTCCCGTTCGTATAGCTAACCCCGTCAAAGGCAGGAGGGGATTGCCGGTTTGCTCGTGGAGAGCCGGGCTCCCCCGCCCGGCTGGACGGGCGAGACGCCCGTCCCTCCACCGTATCTCATACTTGCTGCGACTTTCCGTCTTTATGCCGCAGCCATTCGATAAACATCTGTTCCTTCGGTTTGTCGTAATCCATGAGCAGGTGGCGGATGCTGCGCCCGCTGACAAAATGGCAAACTTCTTCGGCCAGGTTCTTGGCGTGGTCGCCGGCGCGTTCGAGAGATTGCGTCATGAAGATAACCTGCAGGCTGGAGTGGTGCGCGACCTTCTCCGGATTCTCGATGTGACGCAGGAAGAT
>DATNNO010000124.1:0-37684 GCA_035601775.1 Terriglobales bacterium
TCGCTCCTGATTCCAAGGTGGAGACGTTCGCTGCTGTGCGGCTGGAGGTTCAGTCATGGCGGTGGTCGGGTGTGCCATTCCTGATTCGCGCTGGAAAATGCCTCCCGGTTACGACTACCGAAGTGCTCGTCAAACTTAGAAGACCTCCGCTCGACAATTTGGCTGGTGAATCGAGCAATCATTTTCGCTTCCGTCTCGGTCCAGGTGAGATCTCGCTCAGCCTAAGCGCCCGAGTGAAACGTCCGGGCGAAGAACTCGTCTCCATGCCCGCACAACTTTCGGCAGTCGAGGAACACACCGCGGACGAGGTTGATGCCTATGAACGTCTTCTGGGAGATGCCATGCATGGAGATGCCATGCTATTCGTACGGGAGGACGCGGTGGAAGCGGCCTGGGCTATTGTCGACCCCATCCTCGCGAATGCCACAAAATTGCATCCATACGAGCCAGGCTCCTGGGGACCTCGTGAGGCGGATCGTTTAGCTATCGATTTGGGCGGCTGGCACAATCCCGAAGAACATAAAGAGAGCACAATCCATGTCCCGAACCCCGCATAGTAACAATCGGACTCGATCACGGACAACGTTGCCTCCGACGGGCAGCAGATCACTACGCCGACCGTCTGGAGACGCTTGTGCTCGTAGTACTTGTATGTACAGCACAGTGGATTGCCGGGGGGGTGTCAGAAACAATGCGACCGGGAACCCCGCCTCGAACCCGGTGCTGGTCTTCACGTCCGTAGCCATCAACCTTCCGGCGCGGGCGAGATAGAACAACTCCTTACCATCACGCCTCCCGCGGGGCTCTTCTCCGCCGCCGCGCGATACTTGCCATTTGCTGCCGAAGCCCGGAAACAAACTCATTGTTAACTCGTACCAAAACCGGGCAATCCCTGATGAATTCCAAGGGTGGTGGATCACAAGTCGAACCCGGAGCCTGAACTCTCAATGACATCGCAGGCGAATTCGATTAATGATGGCGAGCCAGAATTTTGTGTCCCCCCATGGTTGCAGGAACGGCAACATCAAGAAAACCACCTAGCACTTCTTCCCGAGGCTGGTCGCCCCAACTTACGGATGCGTCTGAATCGGGGTTGTTGGGGTTGTTTGGAGAATTGTCGTACCAAGCGACCGCTCGCAACTCTGTCCCTGTTTTGAGAAAGCGTGGCTCTGAAAGATCGTAACTCGTCTGCCAGCGGAGATCGTAGTTGACGCGAAGCAGGGTTTCCATTTCTAGATTGAGACTGTGACGGGGTCCGTTCAGCGGATGAATCACATCATATTCAAAACGTTTTCCCCGGAGATGTAAGAGAGGGAAAAAGCTCAGTAAAAAGACGTCTCGCCGCAGAACCCCTCGTGCTTCAACGCGATAGTCTGAAGCTTGGGGGGGAATCGTGAATCGGTCATTTTCCAGGGCGAGAGTAATGACGCGCTGGGATGGTTTTTGCTTGCAAAAGACCAGTCCCACACTGCTTTGATCGGAACCCGCAATGCCGTTGGCAGTGTACTGAGCTCGGAAAACCAGGTCGGATCCGGCGGGGATAAATTTACCCATCGTGACCGGGAATTCCTGCGTGGAGCTTCCGGGCGAATACACAATGAGAATGTCATCGCCCGCCCAGTGACGGTCCTTGCCTCCAGTTAGAGCCGCGCTCGTGAAAGGCGTCCCGGCCGGAGCGTGCCGAAGCCAGCGCGAGCCTGGCCGCCGGATAACTACCATCATCTGCAGCAAATTTGCGGGCAGGGATGGAAGGACTTCCGCCATCTGAATCCAGCGGCCTTCGGTAAATCGTGTGGGCACAATTTGATAGACGTAGTCAAGATTGCCGGTGGCGGGAATCGAAACGGGTTGTGGCATTCGTACGATGAGATCTGGTTTCGGGATGCTCCAGGGAGCAGACCCATGAGACACCGCCGGTGCGTCGCGCGGATCGCCGGCAGGAGCGTTGAGATTGGCCCAGGCCGCGAGCGTAGAAATTTGTGCAGGAGTGAGAGAGGGATCGTTGGTAACCCGTGCTACTAGCGGAATAGAGAATGGGGGAGGCATTGCTTTGTCGTGTGTGACGTTTCGGATGAGGTATGCGTAGCGGCGCGCTGCCTCGTAAGTCTCAAACGACATTGGAGCGATGCCGCCGCTACGATGACAAATGACGCAGTGTTGTCGAAGAATTGGCAGGACATCACGGTAGTAGGTCGGAGCGGCTGAAGGAGGCACGCGCGAAGAGGTTTCTCTCGAAGCTTGAGAACCGGACTCGGGCATGCCGCTTTCACCCCTTACATCGGCGAGTACGACAACACAAAGGACAGCTGTTGCCAGGCATTTTAGTGGGTGGGCCGAAGGAAGCCGATCGTGGCGGAGCGCCATTTTGCTGGTTAGCACACTGCGCAATAGCGATAATTAGAGTGGCGCAGCCGGAAGCGTCGTCGCGTCTTCTATCAATTCGATTTCGAACCGCTGGCTGCTGCTTGAAAGGTCGAACCAACCGGCATGATTGACATGGCGATGCGTTTGGGTACCTTGCCCACTCTTACGCGGGCCACTTCGCGCCGCTCTTTCACGCTGAAAATGGAAACGTCATCACTATCAGTATTGCTGACGCATACCAATTTTCCGTCCGGAGAGAATACCACCCAGTTGGGCCCGTCACCTGTGTTTAATCGCCCAGTGATTTTCTTCGCCTTCAAATCATAAATATAAATACAATCGTCGAGCAGGCTGGTTACCCATAATTCGCTTTCATCGGGACTAAGAGCCAATCCGTGCGTCTCTGTGTCAGGGGTTTCAAACTGGCGCGGACGGGGCGGTCCAGGATGCTCGGACGGCATTTCCACCCGTTGCGTCACCTTCTGCTCGGGGATGTCCACGATATTGAAGCCGTGGAGATCGCTGACGGCCACGTACATGGTGCGGCCATCCTTGGAAAGGACGAATGGGCGAGGCCTGCCGCCGACTGGAATGTGAGCGGAATAGTCCATTTTTTCGAGATCGATCACATCAATCTCGTGTGAACCCATGGAACTGACAAACATGTATTTGTTGCTGCCCATGTTTACGGAATTGTGTGGTTCCTTGATGGGAAGGAGTTTGACTATTTTCTGCTGGCTAACATCCACAATGGCGACGCTGTCGCCGTCACGAATCGGCACCGTGACGTAACGGCCATCAGGGGTCACCGCGCACTGGTTAGGCTTACCCGGAAGCTTGACTGTGCCAATGATCTTGTGAGTTTCGGTATCGGAGGTGATCAGAGTGTGATCAATCTCGCTGGTCGTGAAAAGCCGTCGGCCATCTGGTGTCAGAGCCACGCCATGAACGTGCTGGCCGACCGTAATATCTCCAATGACTTTTAGAGAAGCCAGGTCAACAACAGACACGTCATCGCCCATGCTGTTTCCCACGTAAAGCAGCCAGTCCTCCGACGCAGAAAAACCCTGCAAGCTCAAGGCGAGACAGGCCAAAACAATACAGAGTCGAATGACGAGTTTAGAAGGCATGACCATCTTTGCGAGACAACGCTAACAGAACTTAAGCATACGTACAGGCGTCCGTAGTAGTCAATGAGAAGGACCTGAAGATTCTGTAAGCAAATCTTAAGATTGTCGACCTTCGGCACGCTTCAAGATTGCGATGCGGCGCCTCCGCGGCCCGCTTTAACCAGCAGCATCAGTATGGAGGAGAGAAACAGGCTGCCGACCAGATACAGCATCCCAGCTGCAAAGGACTTGGTACGCGTCACCAAATAGCCCATCATCATGGGTCCCACGAAACCTCCCAGATTTCCTACCGAATTGATCAGGCCGATGCAAGCCGCGGCGGCTGACTCGCTTAAGAACTGAGTTGGAATTGGCCAGAAACCCGGGTGAAACGCGAAGTAGCCTGCCCCCATGAAAGTGAACATTGCCACGGACAGCGCCATATTTGCGCGAAAAAGAACGGCCAGCAGAAGCGACGCTCCACAGCAGAAGATGGGGATTGCTGCGTGCCAGCGACGCTCGCGCGTGACATCGGAGTGCCAGCCGTTTATTTGTTGACTGATGAAACCGGCGACGTACGGCAAAGCTGCCAACAGGGTCACGGTGAAGTCGCTGAGGCCGGAGAGACGTTTTAGAATCGTCGGCAGCCAGAAGGATATGCCATAGCCTCCGGTGAGTGCGAAGAAGTAGCACAACGTCAGCAGAACGACGTCACGGTGACGCAAAGCCTCCCAAATGCCGAACGAGCGAACCCGCTGCTTGGCTTGCTTTTCCTTGAGTAACTGTTCTGTGATCCACGCGCGCTCGTCGGCGGGTAGCCATTTCGCCTGGCTGGGCCAGTCCGTAAGATAGAAGATAGTGACGATGCCGAGTAAAATCGCTGGAATTCCTTCCAGTATGAACAGCCACCTCCAGCCCCTCAGACCAAACCAACTGATTCCCAACATCCAACCCGCCAAGGGTGAACCAATAATGAAAGAGATCGGATAAGCGGCATAGAGAAACGCGATAACCTTGGAGCGGTCCTCGTACCGGAACCAATGGGTTAGATACACCACAACGGCAGGAAAAAAACCCGCTTCCGCGGCGCCTACGAAGAAGCGCCCAATATAAAATCCGCGGGACGTTTGGATAAAGGCCATCACCACCGTTGCGATTCCCCAGGAAATCATGATTCTGGCGATCCACCGGCGGGCGCTCCAACGCTCAGCTATCAAAGCCCCAGGTATCTCCAGGAGGAAGTAGCCTAGAAAAAAAATGCCCGCTCCAAGACCGACGACCCGGTCGCTAAAGCCCAAGTCCTTGGGCATTTGAAGGGCGGCGGCTCCAATGTTCATGCGATCCAGGAAGTTGATAACGTAGAGAACGAACAAGAAAGGCATCACGCGCCGCGCAATACGGCGTCGCGCGCGCTGCGCCACGTCAAAGGGCGATGCTTCAACTAGCATAGTGACGAGGGTCCCGTGATGGTGACAAAGGCTCCGGCAGTACTCCGGAAACAGCGAAGGATTTCAACAACGACACATTTTTCGTCATACCTCATTCTCGGATAGAGCACACTCGGATGAATTTCTGAGAAGCTGGGCGCTCGCCGATAGCTTAGAGATTGGCAAGAACTAAAGCAATGGCCGCTACTTCCGAGTTTAGGTTAGAGTGGCAGTACGATCTCTGAACAATTCCTGATGATTTTCTTACTTTGCTCCCACTCTGGAGCGGAGCGCGCCGAAATGCTTGACAATAGAGACGCCCGGATATAAGTACACGAAAAGGCGAAAGCCAGATGAAGATATTAATCGTGGAAGACGAACCGAAAGTGGGGAATGCGCTCTCGGAAGGCCTGCAAGCGAGTGGATATGAGGTAACGCTGGCGCAGAGAGGGGAAGACGGATTCTTCCTGGCAAGTTCGCGCTCGTTTGACCTGATCGTGCTGGACGTGATGCTCCCGGGACGAAGTGGGATTGAAGTCTTGAAAACGCTGCGGAAGCAAGGTTTGCAGGTTCCGGTGCTACTGTTGACCGCGAAAGACTCTATCGAGGATCGCGTTTTGGGTTTAGACGCCGGGGCAGATGACTATCTCGTGAAGCCGTTTGCATTTCCGGAACTTCGTGCGCGCCTGCGGGCACTGCTTAGGCGAGGGAAGACGGAAACAATTGTGTCCTTGAAACTTGGCACTCTGGAAATGGACCTGACCACACGATTGGTGACCCGAGACGCCAGACCCATTGAGTTAACAGTGCGTGAATTCGAACTGCTGGAGTTTCTTTTGCGCAATAAGGGGCGCGTCGTTTCCCGCGAAATGCTGGCGCGGGATGTTTGGAAAGAAAACAACCGCGCAACCCCGCTGGACAATGTGATTGATGTACACATCGCGCGTTTGCGGCGCAAGGTGGACGACGAATTCGAACCGAAGCTGGTTCGAACGGTTCGCGGAGTGGGTTTCATGCTTTCCGAGGATGAGCGCAATGGCAAGGTTTAGAACAACCTTACGGACTCGCTTGACACTCCTTTACGTGTCCTTGGTCTGCGTTGTTCTGGTGTCGTACGCGGCAGCGACGTCGATTTTTCTTTGGCAGGGCTTATTACGAGAAATGGATCTGAGTCTGGATCGCGACCTGGAAACCGTGGAGAACTTAGTGGCGATAATGCCAGACGGCTCCATTGCCGTGAATACGGGCGATCAGGAAGACGTTCTTTTGCTTGAAATCTGGTCTGCGAGCGGGGCACTTATCTACCAGAGCGGGGAACTGAAGGGGCAGTTGCTAGGCGCCCCGGTCAAGAAAGACGATCCCAGCCACCCGGCAAACCGCTCCATTCGTCTCGCAAACAAGATGTGGGTTCGGATCATGACACGTCCGCACAAACTGGGTAACCAGTCGGTAGTCGTGCGTTTAGGGGTAAGCGAGAGCACACTTCGGGAACAATTTGACCAGATGGTCGAGGCTCTGGCCCTCGGCCTGCCGATCGCGCTCCTCCTTGTAGGCGTCACGGGTTACTTTGTAGCACGACGTGCCTTACGTCCCCTCGGTTCCATGGCGCGGCGCGCCCGGCAGATCAACGCCGAGCATCTAAATGAACGCCTGGTGCTGGAGAATCCAGAGGACGAGCTTGGGCATTTAGGTACAGCGTTCAATGAAACTCTGGCCAGGCTTGAGCGTTCGTTCGAGCAACTGAAACAATTTACAGCTGATGCTTCCCATGAATTGCGCACTCCGCTCACCGCAATGCGGAGCGTAGGTGAAGTGGCATTGCAAAATGGAGGGGATCTGCGGTATCACCACGATGTTATTGGCAGCATGCTGGAAGAGGTGAATCGGCTGACACATTTGGTAGATAATCTCATGATATTAGCGAGAGCGGACTCGGGTCGTATCCCCCTTCAACGCGGCGAAGTGGGGCTGCTTGAGCTTGCGACTGAATCCGCGGTTCTGCTCGAAGTACTCGCGGAGGAAAAGAAACAGTCTGTGAAGATCGAAGGAGACAAGTCGCTGACGGTAATCGGTGACCGGCTGATCTTGCGCCAGGCGTTGGTGGCGATCATCCACAATGCGGTTAAGTATTCGCCGCCCGAAGGCAGTATTCGTGTGCGAGTTGGTACGGGAAATGGAGACGCTTTGGTCGAGATCCACGATAGTGGCCCCGGCATACCGCCAGAGCACCGCGCCAAAGTCTTTGAGCGTTTCTACCGGGTGGACAAAGCGCGCACCCGTGACGAAGGGGGTTCAGGATTGGGCTTATCGATCGCGGACTGGGGCGTCAGGGCGCACGGCGGCCAAATTGAGCTCGAGTGCAAAGAGCAATCTGGTTGCACTTTCCGCGTCCGCCTGCCGCGGAACGGGTCGGGTAATCCGAGGTCGTAAGAAACTACGGACGCCGCATGGTTCATCGGCTCTTGCTCGACTCGTAGCGCGCCTTGGTGCCCGCATCTGGAGGATAAAGGCCCGGCAGTGCGACGCCATTTCCCACCTCCTCCACTATCCAGGCTTCAAAGCGTTCCTGTTCGGGTGCAGCCGCCACGACATCATCCAGCAGAGCCGCTGGAATTAATGTGGCACCGTCCTCATCGAGCACCATTACATCTTGCGGAAAGACTGCCACGCCTCCGCACCCAATCGGCTCCTGCCAGTTGACGAAAGTGAGCCTCGCAACCGAAGGTGGCGCGGCAACTCCCTGACACCAGACGGGCAAACCAGCGGCCAGCACCCCGGTAAGGTCGCGCACAACTCCGTCTGTAACTAGCGCCGCTACGCCGCGTTTTTTCAAGCGCGAACACAGAATGTCACCGAAAATGCCGGCATCGGTAATTCCCATGGCATCGACCACGGCAACGCAACCTTCCGGCATCGCTTCGATGGCAGCTCGAGTGGATCGCGGCGACGACCAGGATTCAGGTGTTGCGAGATCCTCCCGCATAGGAATGAAGCGCAAGGTGAAGACGGCTCCAACCACCCGCGGTGAGCCAGAGCGTAGCGGGCGGCAACCGCGCAGCCAGACATTGCGCAGACCCTTCTTCAGCAAGATCGTAGTGATGGTTGCAGTGGACACGCCAGAAAGGGTTTGCACAACATCGCGGTCGAGTGTCATAGATTATCCTTCAAATGCTGGCGATCAAGCCACCGTCTACGCGAATGACCGATCCGGTGATGTAGGAGGCGCGATTGCTGGCCAGAAACGCGACAGCATCGGCGTACTCTTCAGGGTTGCCATAGCGGCCGACTGGAATCGAAGCCGTGCTTTCAGCCGCGACCGACTCAACGGAACGCCCTTCACGTTTGGCCTTGGCCTCGTCCAGAAAACGGATTCGATCCGTCGCGATACGTCCGGGCAAGATGATATTCGCTGTAATCCCATCACGAGCGACCTCGCGGGCCAGCGTCTTGGACCAGCCGACGAGCGAAAGGCGGAGCGAGTTGGAAAGGCCCAGATTTGGAATGGGTGCGACCACGCCCGAAGAAGTGCTGGTAATAATTCGCCCCCAGGCGCGAGCTTTCATGTTGGCCAGCACGCGATCTGTGATCGCGATAACGGAGAGCACCATTGCCTGGAAGTGTTTGCTCCAGAGGCTAGGGTCTTGGCCAGCGGCCGGCGTCGGGGGTGGGCCCCCTGTGATATTAACCAGCACATCGACAGGACCGAAGCGACCTTCAATCATGCTGACGTTCTTGTCAATGACAGTGAGATCCGAGAGGTCCCACGCCAAACCAAGGCTCTCCCCGCCGCGAGCCTCGATCTTGTGAACCGAGCGTTCCACTGCAGCGGGGTCGATGTCGGCGACAGCTGCCTTTACTCCCTCGGCGGCCAAAGCATCCGCGATCGCGCCACCGAGTCCTCCGCCACCACCCAGAACCAGCGCGGTGCGTCCCCGAATTCCTAAGTCCATGTGTAACTCCTTTCCATTCTCTGCATAGTCCCATCGCCGCTTCCG
This sequence comes from Terriglobales bacterium, assembly GCA_035601775.1. Classification (GTDB taxonomy): domain Bacteria; phylum Acidobacteriota; class Terriglobia; order Terriglobales; family Acidobacteriaceae; genus JABDBE01. The sequence continues at coordinate 8,896 of DATNNO010000124.1, forward strand.
TCCCCACCAATTTAGTAGTCAGCCAGGATAAGCAGCGTCCACCCGATAGGACATCGGCAGCCCTAGTGCTGGTTTTGAAGGGGCTTCAGAAGAGCACGCTCATCGTGCCGCGCGAGGCGGCGCAAAAGGTAGTCAACTTCTTCTCGAGCGGTCTTGGACAGAATCACCCCCGGTCGCCGCTGCGTGTCCGAATCAAGAATGCCCCGGCTCATCAGCACATATTTACGTACGGCGAGGCCGATACCGGGCTGCTGCTCGTAGCGGATCAGCGGAAGGTGCGCATCAAAAAGATCATGAGCAGCGTCGCGCTGTCCAGCCGCGACATGCCGGACCAAGTCAACCAGCATGTCGGGGAAGCAGTAACCAGTCATTGCCCCGTCGGCGCCGCGCTCCACCTCGAAGTCGAGAAACATACCGCCATTGCCACAAAGAATGGAGATGTGGCGCATGGAAGCCTCACGCTCGAAGGCGCGCAGAGTCGATATTTTATCCAGGCCAGGCCAGTCCTCATGCTTGAGCATGGTGCACGAGGGATTCTCCATGACGATGCGGCGAATCACAGCGGGAGTCATTATTACGCTAAAGGTCAGAGGAAAATCCTGGATGACAAAGGGCACGTCCGCGCCAATTGCCTCTGCAGCCTGCCGGTAGTAAGTGACGATTTGGTCGTCTGTCCTGAGAGAGGGAGGAGGCGCGATCATAACCGCAGTCGCCCCTGCATCCATGACGGCTCGCGACAGGGTCCGCATGGCGGCGAACCCGGCTGAGGTAACGCCGGCAATTACCGGCACAGGCGCACGACGAATCACGCGGGAGGCGAAGGCGAGCGCTTCCTCGTGTTCCAGCTTCGGTGCTTCGCCCATCTGTCCGAGAACGGTGATTCCGGTCACGCCACACTGGACAAAAAAATCAGTCATCCGATCCGTCGAAGGCTCGTCTACTCGCCCGTCCTCGTGGAAAGGAGTGGGGGCAATGACATAAACCCCTTGTGCATGTGTGTTCGCAGACATCGCTTCTTCTCTTCCTCTAGCAAGGGATCACAAAGTTCACTGCACGGCAGACCACAAACGGGGGCCCGTTGGCCCGAATTTTGCAATAGCGTTCTCGTCAAATTCGAAACCGAGTCCCGGAGTTTGGGGAAGTAAGAGATAACCGTCTTTGGTCTCGAGCTGGCGATTCAGCAGCTTGCCAAAATTAAGCACTTTGTCATCAGGAAAATATTCAACGTAGCGGGCATTGGAAACGGATGCCACCAGATGCACGTGCAATTCGTGCAGCCAGTGGGGACACATCGTCACACCGTAACTCGCCGCGGTCTGGGCAATGCGGCGCCATTCAGAAATACCTCCGCAAACGGCCGCGTCGGCCTGCAAGATCACGGCGGCACGCTTATCGAGGATTTCTTTAAAGCGCCAGCGCCCTGCCTCGATTTCGCCGGTCGCCACGTTAATAGCACATCTGGCCGAGAGTCGAGAGTGATTTTCCAGATCGTCCGGACTGAACGGCTCCTCAATCCAATACGGAGAATATTTCTGGTAGCGTTCGCAGTAGAGCATCGCCGTGGGGAGATCAGACCAGGCATTATTGGCATCCAGCATCAGGTGCACGCTGGGTCCGATCGCATCGCGCGCGGCCCGAATTCGATCTTCCTCGTCGTCCGGCGTCAATCGACCCACCTTCATTTTGACCGCCCGAAACCCTTGTTGCACATAGGAGGCGAGTTCCTCGGCGAGATGCTGCGGAGTTTTGCCATCAAGATAGTAGCCGCCGCTGGCGTATGCCGGGACATGATCGCGAGTCCAGCAGCCCAGATAGGCGAACAAAGGCATACCGGCCAAGCGGGCGTTCAAGTCCCACAAGGCGATGTCGAGCGCGCTCAGGGCGCGCATGACACTGCCGGTGCGTCCCTGCAGCAAGGCCTCGCGATACATCTCCTCCCACAATCCTTCAACGCGAGTGGAATCCTCGCGAATCAGCAACGGCGCCAGAAGGTCCTGCACGGCGCTACGGACGATGTTGCCCGCGGAATTGCCGGCATAGCAATAGCCCAGCCCTTCGGCGCCGTCGGAGGAACGGACCTTGACAAGGCAATAATGGCGGACTTTCACGCTGCGGGTCGCGAATGAGGTTATCCTGTCGAGTGGCACGCATACGTTGCACACCGACACCGAAGCGATACGGGCCACTTCCGCCCTCCCCAGGCTTGCACTAGGTGCAGGTTTCTGCAAATCCGGACTTACCATGAAGCAGCTTAGTAGTTGCGAAGGCGGCACAAATGTGCCGCCTTCTGCAAGCTGCGATGAACAAGTTACAGCACGGTTTCATAAATGCGAAGTGCAGCAGTCTTGGTTCCGTGACGCGGAACGGCGACATAGAAACGATTAAGCTCCGGGACCAGGATGGCAGTCTTCGCGCGAAATGCAGTCGGGATATGTCCAATTCGCTCCAAGTGGTCGGCATCCTTGATCTCGAAGATATCGGTGAATTCAGAGCCGGCAAAATAAATACGCTTCTGAGCGGCGCTGAAACACGCATCATCCACGATCGCCGCCGCAGCCACGCTGGTAATCACTTTTCCGGAATCAGAATCCAGAACATAAAGCTTGGCGGGCTGGCGAGTTCCAACATACAAACGATGATTGGCCGAATCGAACGAGATCGTGGTCAGACCTTTTGCGTCTGAAATGGGCCAAGTCGCAACCACCGCACGCTTATCCCTGTCGATGACTTCGACCGTGCTGTTGCCCCGAATGTCGACGAACATGCGGGAGCTTGACGGATCGAAAGCCATCGCCTCGACATCATCGGAGTCCATTTTGATTTCGCCAACCTTTTTTGCTTCCGTGGTGTCGATGATGTTCAGATAGGCGTTGGGAAGTTTTGCGTCTTTTCCACCTTCGACCACGTACAGGTACTTGGTTGAAGGATCGTAACCACTGGAGTCCGCACCTTCGCGCACCTTAATCGTTCCCGCGGGCTTGTAGGAGGTGGTGTCGTAAATCCTGACCTCGGCCAAGTCGCTATCGACGACGAAAAGCTTTTTCAAATCGCCGCGCAAGAGCATGGAATGAGGGGCCTTGAGGCCGTCAATGGTGTGGATCAATTTATTGGTTTTGGTGTCAAAGACTAATACTTTAGAGTTCTCTTCGGCGGTCGAGAAGAGCCTGTTGCCTTCGAGGTCGATCGTAAAGTGATCGAAATCGCCGTCCTTCAGGTCCGGCAACGGAACGGACTGCAGCAACTTCACGGGCGACGCCTTTTGCTGAGATTGGGCGATCATCGGAAGTCCTGCGAGCAGAGAAGCTAGAAACAGACTTTTGACTATATTCACCTTACCCTCCATCACTAGATTTATGGCCACAAGTTATTTGGCAGATTGACGGATTCGGTGCTCACCTTCCCAAGAATCTGTCTGAAACCCAGGAAGCCTGGATGGATACGACAGAGAGTCGGGTCAGCATGCTCGAAATCCGAAAAGGAGTCGATCAGTGCCGTAGATCGGAAATAGTATCGCAACAATATCAGAAATCGCCTTAATTTTTGCTTAAGAAATATTCAGATGAAAACGTCTTGACGGGCACACGCGACGGCAGTATCTTCCCCGAAGCAAATCCGACCTATCTAGATGAGCTGTTTGTCGCTTTGACGAATTACGTCTGACGGCACAACGCCGTGTTCGGGGAGACTGCATATTCGAGCGTAAAACTACAAGGAGTGAGGTGGAGCAATGTCCAGGTCGACGAAGTCCACGTGTCATCTCGCAGTTGTTCGCAGGCTTCTCCTCTTATTCCTGCTGGGATCGAGTCTATCCCTCAACTTACATGGACAGGTAGTGGGCGGCACAATCCAAGGGATGACTACCGACCCTAACGGTGCGGCGCTTCCTAGTGTCAAGGTGGAGATCGTAAACCTGTCCACGCAAATCCTCACAACGTTGACCTCGAATGCTGAAGGATTCTACGCCGCGCCGAACCTGTTACCCGGGGAGTATAAGGTTACCGCGACGCGTTCGGGATTTGCGACCACCGTAACCCAACTGACTCTCACGGTCGGTGCGCAACGGGTTGTGAACATGGCGATGAAAATTGGCACAGTCACCGAGGTCGTGAAGGTGATGTCGGAAGCGCCGGACGTGGAGCTGGCCAGCTCAGAAATAAGCGCAGTCGTGAATTCCACAACCATTCGCGAACTACCTTTGAATGGCCGCGATTGGACACAGTTGGCGACGCTGCAGCCCGGCATTACCAGTCTCCGAACCCAGCCCTCGGTGGGCGCGAGTGACCGGGGGCAAAGGGGCTTCGGTACACAGATGACAGTGAACGGAGGCCGTCCGGCGCAAAATAACTACCGCTTGGATGGCACCAGCATCAATGATTACTCAAATTCCGCACCCGGCAGCGTGCTCGGCGCTGATCTCGGGTCCGATGCCGTCGCAGAGTTTTCCGTTCTGAGCAGCAATTATCCCGCGGAGTACGGGCGCTCCTCGGGCGGCGTCATTAACGCAATTACCCGCTCGGGCACCGACCACTTCCACGGGACCGTTTATGAATTCCTGCGGAACAGCGCCCTGGATGCGTCTAACTTCTTTGATACAACCAAGCCCCCCTTCAAGCGCAATCAATTCGGCGCAGCCGCCGGAGGGCCGATTTTCAAGAACCGCACGTTCATTTTTGGAAATTATGAGGGTTTGCGGCAATCCCTGGGAATCACGCAAGTAAACTTGGTGCCTACAGACACTGCGCGAACCGGGCAACTTTCGACTGGCAATGTCATTGTAGATCCGGCGGTAGTGCCGTATCTCACGATTTGGCCTCGTCCGAATAGCGGCGTGGAACCCACTTCTTGTATTGGCGGAATTTGTGATCTTGGAATTTTCAAGTTACCGGGCCAACAGATCACACCAGAAAACTACTTCACAACCCGCATTGACCATAAGGCTTCCGTAAACGACTCGCTGTACGGAACCTATATGCGCGATACTGCAACCATCTCTCAACCGGACGAATTAGGGACCAAGCTTACGGGTTATACCACCCGGCGGCAGTTGGTCACGATCGAGGAAAGCCACATTTTTACTCCGCAAGTGGTCAACGCGGCACGTGTGGGCTACAGCCGTGTCGTAGGTTTGGTCGGGCAGACTCTCAAGGCCCTTAGCCCCCTGGCTACTGACCCTGCCCTCGGGTTCTCGTCTCCAGGCCGTCCTGTGGGAGAGATCGACGTGGGCGGTTTGACCAATTTCAGTGGAGGTCTAGGAGCGATTTCCAACTACAATTTTCATTGGAACTCGTTTCAAGGGTACGATGACGCCTTCGTTACCAGCGGAAAGCATTCCCTAAAATTTGGCCTTGCCGTGGAACGGATTCAGGAGAACATGAGCGCGGCTGATTCCCCGAACGGAATCTACACTTTCGATTCTCTCTCGCTTTTCTTGCAAGGCAGCCCCACTGCCTTTGCCGCTAATCTCGGCCAGACCGGGGTGCCGCGACATATGCGCCAAACAATTCTCGGAGCCTATCTTGCTGACGACCTGCGGCTATTTCCCAACCTTACCGTCAATTTGGGTTTGCGCTACGAAATGGCGACTGTGCCCACAGAGACACACGGTCTGATCGCAACCCTGCGCGACATAAGGGGTTCAACCTTGCACCTCGGCGACCCCTATTTCTCGAACCCCACGCTGCACGACTTTGAGCCCCGAATCGGATTTTCCTGGGATCCATTCAAAACCGGGAAAACCGCAGTGCGCGGTGGTTTTGGTATGTTTGACGTTCTTCCGCTTCCCTATGAGACACAAAATTTGACTCTGTTTGCGGCTCCATTCTACTTGCTGGGCACGATCGGCGGTCTGTCGCAGGGAGATTTCCCGGGAGCCTTCAGTAAAATCAACGCGAATGATTCCAAATCGTTGCGCGTAAATTATATCCAGCCCAACCCCTCGCGCAATTATGTGATGGAATGGAATCTGAACGTGCAGCGGGAACTCTCTCCCAGTACTGCGGTCATGATCGGCTACATCGGCTCGCGCGGTGTACATAACCCGTTTCGTGTCGAAGACATGAACGTTCCCCTGCCGGACATCACGGTTCCGCAAGGATATGTTTGGTCCGCGGCCACTCAAGGAAACCCCGTTAATCCTACCTTCGGGCAAATCGAGGGTTTGATGTGGATAGCGAGTTCCAGCTATCACTCCTTGCAGACTCAAATCAAAAAGAACATGAGCCATGGTTTGCAGGCGCAAGCATCCTTCACTTGGAGCAGAAGTATTGACAGCAGCTCTGCGGGTTCCATTGGCGATAACTTTCACAATTCGGTGTCAAGCTTACCCTTCTTCGATACCAAGTTGAACCACGGCCCTTCGGACTTCAACATTGGAAAGAACCTGATTGCGAATTTTGAATGGGAGATTCCAAGCCCCAAATCACTATTCGCACCCGCGCAGTGGGCGTTGAGTGGATGGCAATTGGGTGGAATATTCGAAGCCAGCAGTGGGGTTCCCTTCAGCGTGATCATCAGTGGAGATCCGCTTCAATTGGGTAACGGGGATCCGTTTGCTCGCCCAAGCCGTCTCAACGGCCCGGGTTGCGGCAATCCGGTTAATCCTGGAAATCCAGTGAATTACATCAAGCTGGAGTGTTTTGGACTGCCCATGCAACCGCCGGGGCTGGCGGGTGTGTGCCAACCTTTCACCGATCCAAGTGTTCCGCCCGGCACCTGCGCCAACCTGTTGGGAAACGCTGGCCGCAATCAGTTGACCGGACCGGGGCTGATCAACTTCGATCTGTCTCTATTCAAGAACATGAAAATCAAGAAGATATCGGAAAACTTCAACGCACAATTTCGAGTAGAGACCTTTAATATCTTTAACCATCCGAATTTCTCGCCACCTCTCGATTTCAATGCTCTTTTCGATAGCACAGGAGCGAAGCTCCAAGGCGCCGGCACTATCGATTCGACGGTCACTACTTCAAGGCAAATCCAGGTGGCACTAAAGCTGACGTGGTGAAGGGGGAAGACAACCAATCGCTCATTTGCTGCTGGGCCGGCCGTCAACTACGAGACAGTCGGCCGCAGGTGTTCCGCCGTCGAACACCGCGACAATGCCTTGCGCGGCGAGCAGGTTGCCGCGGGCCAATCCTTCCCCGCTCGCCCCGGCGACATGCGGCGTAACGACCACGTTTGGCAAGGACATCAGTTCGTCGGCGACAGAACGCGAGGCGGGTTCTTGTTCACCCAAGAGCACATCGAGACCAGCGCCCCCGATTTTTCCTGTACGCAAGGCCCGCAGCAAGGCCGCCTCATCCACAAGGCCCCCGCGCGCCGTGTTGACCAAAATCGCCGTTTCCTTCATGGAAGCAAGCGCTGCCTCGTCGATTAGATTTCGCGAAGTTGGCGTCAGAGGGACATGGAGACTGATGTAGTCACTTTCCCTCAATAAATACGGAAGATCCACGAAGCGAATCCCGTTAGCATTGGCATACTCCCGATCAGGTTTCTCGTCGAAGGCCAAAATTGTTGTTTCAAACCCTTTCAATCTTTGGGCAACACCGCGTCCGATGCGCCCGAGGCCAACCAGGCCTACTGTTTTCCGATATAACTCGGTGACGGGATGCACTGACCAGTTGCCCGCTCGCATGAGCTCCCGAAATTCACACAGTCGTCTTGCCACGGCCAACATTAAAGCGATAGTGTGATCTCCCACCGAAGGCCCATTGCCTCCGGGGGCGAAGGTCACAACGCGGCCCAGCTCCTTTGCTGCCGCTACATCGACTTGGTCGTAGCCAACGCCTCGTTTGGCGATGACGCTAAGCTTGGGAAAACTGGCAAGCATTTCACGCGTGACTGGAGCTGTCGCCACGATCCAGGCATCGGCATCGCGAAGCAGTTCAAATACGCGTTCCCTGGTCAGTGAGGTGTCGGGAGCGCCCGGAGGAAGTCCCGACAGAACAACCTTGCAGCTATGAGCTTTCAAAAAAGCGATCGCTGCTTCATCAAAAAAGGTGGCGGTAGCTAGAACTGTGCGGCTCATGAGTGCCAAACGTTCCGTCCTGTGGAGAGCTTCGGTTGCAATTGCGTCTCGGAATCAATTTATCGGATCGCGTAATGTTAATCTAACGGCCGGGATGACCGGCTGAATTTTTGCTTACAAAATCTTCAGATCAGAAGCCTTGACAGTCTCGCCGGGGCAGGACTATCAAAGTGGTTCACAGCGAGTGCGGCACGCAACTGTAAGAACAAGAATCCGATCTTCGAGCAGTGCTGTCTTGGAAAATATAAATGAAGAGCAAGTACGATCTCGATAAGGGACTAACTGGCTACGGCGATCCGGATTTTGCCAGTTACCTGCGGCGATCCTTTGCCAAGTCGATGGGTTACTCCAGCGAGATGCTTCGCCGGCCAATCATCGGGATAGCGACGTCCGCCAGCGGATTCAATAATTGCCACCGCTTGACGCCACAACTGGTGGAAGCAGTGAAACGCGGCGTGATCGCGGGCGGCGGATTGCCCATAGAATTTCCAACCATTTCTCTGGGCGAAGTTTTCCTCCATCCCACCAGCATGATGTTCCGGAATTTGATGTCGATCGATGTGGAAGAGATGATTCGGGCGCAACCCATGAGCGCTGTCGTTTTGATAGGCGGCTGCGATAAAACCATACCAGCTCAGATCATGGGCGCCCTTTCGGCTGGAGTGCCGGCCATTCAGTTAGCCGCCGGGCCTATGATGACTGGGCGCTATCATGCGGAACGCCTCGGTGCCTGCACCGATTGCCGCAGATACTGGGCGCAGTTCCGATCAGGGAAAACCAGCGAATCAGAAATCGCGGAGATTGAAGACAATTTGGCAGTTACGGCAGGCACTTGTGCAGTTATGGGGACGGCCAGCACCATGGCCTGTATCGCCGAGACGCTTGGGCTGAGTCTCCCGGGAGGCGCGTCCGCACCAGCTGTTCATGCCGATAGGCTTAGGCAAGGCGAGGCCACCGGTATGCGGGCTGTCCGTCTAGCCGAATCTGGAACACACCCCGCGCAGATCGTAACGCGGGAATCGATTGAAAATGCCCTGCGCGCTCTTATGGCCATCGGAGGCTCTACCAATGGCGTCATTCACCTCGCCGCGATCGCGGGCCGGGTAGGCATCAATATAAGCCTGCGTGATTTGAATGCGCTCAGCGAGTCCACTCCTGTCCTGGTTAACTTGAAGCCGGTCGGTCAGTATTATATGGAGGATTTTCATGCGGCGGGAGGAATGCCGGCCGTTCTACGTGAGCTAAAACCGGTCTTGAACTTGAACTGTCGCTCCGTGACGGGTGAGACGCTCGGGGAGCAGCTCGCCCAACCTCTTAAATTTGTTGATCGCAATGTGATTCAATCGGCAGACGACCCAATTAGACGCAGCGGGGGATTGTTGGCGCTTTTTGGAAACCTCGCACCCAATGGCGCGCTGCTCAAGTGTGCGGCCGCAGATGAGCGTCTATTCGAACACGTAGGGCGCGCTGTCGTGTTCAAGGACTTGAACGATCTCGCGGCGCGCATTGACGATCCCCAATTAGAGGTATTGCCCGAGAGTGTGTTGGTTTTACAAAATGCGGGATCAGTGGGAGCCGGTATGCCCGAGGCCGGATACTTGCCCATTCCAGCGAAGCTGGCGCGTGCCGGCGTCAAAGACATGGTCCGCATCTCCGATGCACGCATGAGCGGCACTGCGTTCGGAACCGTCATTCTGCATGTCTCCCCTGAATCGGCGATCGGGGGTCCGTTGGGACTTATTCGGACGGGTGATGAGATACGGTTGAGCGTAAGAGAACGGACCGTCGATGTTATGGTTTCCGAGCAGGATCTTGAAAACAGGCGACGCGAGACGCGGCCAACCCGGCGAGCGGCGAGAGGATATGCCAAACTCTATGCCGATTCCGTTCTCGGCCCGGAGTTCGGCTGCGACTTTGATTTCTTGCGGAAAGACAGCGTTCGAGTCGAGAGATAAATCAGCCTACGGCGTGGCTGCACGGTACAACTTTTGGAACTGGGTCGAGAGTACGGCGTGACGAAATTTCTGTTTGGCTGATCGCGCTCCGTGTACGGCGCTTACTTCCAAGGCGCCCGTTTCGGAGGACCAGGTGGAGCTCCGACCCATCTCTCCCTATGCCGCACTAAGCTGGCCGGGGAGATGCTCTGTTATACCCATGCTCACCTTTTTTTCTCTGCCCGTGATCTGCCTTCGATTCTTCACCGTTTACGGCCCCAGACCAGACCCGACCTGGCCATTCACAAATTCACCGCACTGATGGAAGCCGGGAAGCCAGTGCCGATCTTCGGAGATGGTTCAACCGGACGCGACTACACGTATGTGGATGACATCGCGGCTGGCGTGTTAGCAGCGCTCGACCACACGCTAAACCCGGCAGATGGCACGCCATTTGAAATCTTTAGTCTCGGCAATTCTCACCCCGTAAAATTGGCTGGGCGTGGAACTGCTTGAGCGTGCGACGGGTCGCAAAGCCATTCGTGAACAGAAACCACTCCAGCCCGGCGACGTGCCTCTTACTTGGGCGAACATCACAAAAGCTAGGCCAACGCTCGGCTATGACCCCGCGCCGCGCTTGGAGGAAGGTTTGACCCGATTTGTCGCCTGGTATCGCTCGGCAGCGCCAAAACGTATCAGTTCCTGATGGTAAGGGGCAGGAGTGAAAGCCCGGTTAAACCGCCCCCTCCTCATGAGGCAATCTGCGCGGTAGCCGCCAGAATGCGATCGGCCGGATCCTGGTGTAGAGGCAATTGCTCCTAGCGGCCAAAGCGATGGCGTCGAGGTCTTCCTCTGGCCACAGCCCCCTCCCTCTTGCTCCGCGCCCCGCCTTTGAAACACGTGAGCCACGGGCGCGGCTTCCGGAGTTGCCCCAGCAGCTCAGACGCGGTGAATGCCCATGAATTCGTATGCTCAATTTTGTAAGTCCATGAAGACGGGATACATATTGGCTTCGTTTCGCAACAACACACTGCAAAACGCTCCCTTCGCATCTCGAAGGTTTCCAGCCTCCTAACAGATATATATCGCCTCACGATATTATCGCGCGTACGCGAAGGAATAACGTAAAAACACTACATCGTATTACGATATATATTGGCAATCCGACATTCAAATGCATCGTCGGACAGTCGGAGACGACGAAAGTCACAAGCTCGAGGCAATCGGCATCCGGTGCGGCGAACGCTGGATGAAGAGACCCTGCTCTGGGTGTCGATATCAGCGAGGCTGACCGGCGCTGGTTTTCCAGTCTCCCACCTTCCCGGTCGTCCCGTGTCGATTGCGTCGAACCGGAGATTGCGGGGAAGGTTGTGCAACTGGGTTGCACAAGTTCAGGCCTGACAAAGCCTAACCGGGGGGGCCGGGGTGATTTCCGAGTTTCCAGAGAGTGCTCATCTCGGAAATATATTCGCTCTTTGTTCGCCATCCGTCAAGTTTCTTTCGGAGAGTTTGATGGGGCTACCTGGAACGCCTGCCTCAGCCGAAAACCCTCTCTATTTCGTTGAGAAGCAAGCAAGACGAACCTCATGAACAAGAAAGACCTGAGCGAACGCGACATCTGCTCCAAGTTCATAGGCCCTGCAGTGAAACGGGCGAGGTTGGGACGGGATGATGCGATCCGTGAGGAGGTTCGCGTTCACCAAGGGGCGCATCATCGTTCGGGGAATCTGGTCACCGACCACGTCTACTACTTCCCCGCCGAGCTTGTCGTAACCGGCTCGCGCATGCAGCCGGAATGTTTTGTGTGCGCTGCGGAACGTGAATGCGGATATAAACACCCGAACACGGCATATCCGACACGGAGATCTTTTGTCACCCTAGCAGCCGGCTCCGCGGTTCTACCAAATTGCCGATCGCGAGATGAGCTCAATGTATCTCCTCTGTTGCTTTAAGCGGCATGGATCAGCAGAGCGCCGAGAACTGACTGGTCCTAAGAGAGTGGCTCACCTCGTGAGTCTTCGCTGGTTCGATCCGTCCGCGTTCATGACTTCTCACCTAGTGCTGCCGCGTAAGCCTGTCCGTCCGCCCCATTGCCGTTCGGGGCTTTTCGCCTACCCGCAGCCCCGGCACCCACCGGAGCGGTGCTGACTGTTGGCTGCTCCGCCGAAGGGAGTTGCGGCTGAATCTTGTCCAGCAGTTCCAGATTCTTAAGCAGCGCGCGCTGGCTGCTGGTGAGATACCGCTGCAGAATAGACATGCCACCCCGGCTCGTGAAGTGTATGTCACTCTCGTTGAGGAATTGCTTTTCAAATCGCAGGCCCTGGCCTTGCCGCCAGTACTCCGTCACGATCGCATCGCAGAGCAACTGGACGCGGACATCGTCGCCTCCGTATTGCTCCTGCAGAGTCTGCAACAGCTTGAGCAAGTCTTCCTCGAGCAGCTTGCCGTGGTCGGAGAACATGACGCGCTTGGCGCACAGGCCGTGCTTGAGGGCATTGAAACGGCTGTTCGCCTGGCCGCGGGTGGTCTTGGGCCCGGTGGACTTTTTTGAATTCTCACGGTTTGATTTCAGCTTGCGAGCGGAGACTGTCGGGGAATTGCTGCCCTCAAGGTTCTTCGCCGCAGTTTGGGCGGTTTTAGGAGCTTGATCCATATGGATCGTTTTTCCTTTCATTATTCAAATTAGCGAGGGGGCTTCTCCAACAAGAACTTGGCCGACCCGAGAGCACGGACGTCTCGGATAACATTGGCCGTCAGCAGAAATCCTAGCTTGCCATGTTAGATATAACAGCTTAAGGTTTAGCGTCAATGTTACTTAGGTAACATACTGATTCGCAGACTGTTGCTATGTTGATATTGCTGGCTATTGCCGAAGGGAAGATTTCACGCATCGACCGCGAGACGTGCTGGCCGCCGGGTCCTGCGGCTTCCTTTTCCGGGTTTGGACACAGCGCTGACCTTATTGCTAGGTCCACGATGAGGTTCTTCGGTGGACGTGTCCATCGCTGCTGGTGTGTTTAGACTTCGTCTCAGTTGGTATCTTGGTACTAGCGAGCCTAGACGCCTGCCAAAGACGAAGTGCGAAGACTCTAATGCCGGTCGCTTCGCCGCATGAGCCATCGACGCTCGATCAGCTGGATTGCGCAGCGGCTTTCGGGCTCGACTAATGCAGATGGTGAAATCGTGCTTTGGTGAAAGCCGGCGCGGGAGAGTGCGATCCGCGCCTCGCGTGCGCTTGGCACCAGGAATACGGTGCCAGCCACTCGGTGGAGTATGCGAGCGTTGTCGAGTAGGTGCTGCACGCGCCTTGTGCACGCATCGTGCCCGGTGAGTGCGCTTAGCCGCGACGTCCGATGCGGCACGTTGATATCGTCAAGGCGATCAAACCGCCTCCGCTCCGCTCTCCGGGTGTCCGGGAGGGCAGCGGCCTCCAAGAACTTGCTGTCGTCGACGAGAAGGCTCTTTAGCTGATCCAGCGTCACGCGACGCCAGCGTGCGCCCTCTTCCCGCACTTCGAGATCGCAGTCGCTTGTGAGCGCCAACGATCCCAATTGGAGGTCGCTGATCAAAATGTCGAAGTCGTCCGGCTCCTCGAAAGAGATACGAAAGCTTACCGACCGGACGGCTGTGTCATTTACTCGCAGCTCCATCCGAGATTTCTCTATCCCTGACAAGTGGCTCATGGCAGTTTTGCCCTCCCTTTGCCGACTGAACTCAGATGTGAAAAGTGCCGGACTGGGGACTTCTCTTAGCCGCAGATCCGAGAGCAGGTGTTATGTCAAATATACAAGAAAAGCATTCCAAATGGCCATCTACAAGTAAGTCATCAGCGATTACCCAAAACCGGCCAATGAGTATCCCCTGAAAACCGGCCAACGAGAATAGCGTCCGGGACATTGACTCCCGCAGAGGCTTGTAGCCTCCGTGGGCATGGCCAATGTCTTGAACGAAGAGAAGAAACAGCAAGTTTTAGCTCTGGGACGGCTGAGATGGTCGCTGCGGCGCATTCAGCAAGAGACCCGCATCCGTCGCGAAACTGCCAGCCAGTACCTGAAAGCGGCTGGGATTGCCGTGCGTCTGCCCGGAGGCTGGGGGCGGCGAGCCGCAAAACCGGCCAACGGAGTGATCACCGACGTTGCGCGGCAAAACCGGCCATCGCGGTGGTTCCCAACCCCAACCCCAACCCCAACCCCAACCCCAACTTCAACCCCGAAAACCTTTCTACTAAGGGAAAAGCAACTTCAAAACCGGCCAACGAAGTGATCACCGACTCCGAGTGTCCAGCAATGCCCGCGACCGCTTTGCGCCAGATCAGGTTGGTTCCGGTGCCGTCGCTGTTTAAATCCTTCGGCGGAAGGCAGTAGCCCGGACCGGGCGAACGCACCTTCGACGGATCGGCATAGTCGCAGTTGGAGTTGGAGTTGGAGTTGGCGGTCGGATTGACGGCCCATGGCGGGCTGCCACCCAGAGCATAGGTCGCATCGTGAATGCCATGCGAGTCCAGCTTGTGAATCCAGTAATCGGTGCGCTCCCAGTCGAACTTGTCGAGCTCTTTGTGTACGACCTGCCAGCGGGTAAAGTTGTCCCAGAAGCGGTAGCTTCCGAAGGGAAACGGTGGCCACTCGCTCTCAGGATGGTCAATGTGCAAGCCAAAGAAGATTGCCGGCACGGGTTCGGAAGGGCCGGTCGTCGCTGGCGACGAAAGCGGCTCCTCCCGGTTCATGCGTCCGCCTTTTCTTTGCGCCGCGGCATGGCCGATGAGACAGAGTAATGCGAATATGACAGTGCAGGTGCGCATATTCCCTCTCGATCAAAAGCGATTTTTGTGATTACGGCCATCGCGCGGCAGTTGCAGACACGTTGGCGACAACGCAACGCGATCGCCTTCGGTCAGCGGCGCGAACTGGAGCGATCGGTGAAGACCTGTCGCTCTGTTGCTGCGGTGCGCAGATCGAGGACCTCTACACGCTCCAAGCCTTTAAGGATGACCCAACTACAGTATAGCGCGGGGACAGGCAGGTCGTGGAAGGTCGGCGAGGCGGAACGGAAGTCCGACAATTCGGCCCGGAGGAGGGCTGCGTTCCCAAACTACCCCAACTTCCACCGCTTTCATTAGGAACGCTTCCGCGCCCGTGGAACTCGACAAAATTCGGAATCGGCTCTTCGTGTAGAGGTGCTGTAATGGGACTTTCAGGCCACTCCCTCGCCCGTTGGAGCCATTCCCCCCGCTTCTGAGAATCAGATCTCCGGCCTCCCCTCGTGCGCTCCACGAATACGTTACTTTTCAATGTCGAAGTAAATCTTTGTGGTGGCGCGGTATTGGGCTATCTTCTTGCCGTCCAGTTCCATTTCTAATTCCGCCACTCGCGCCCACTTCAGGCCTCGAACGGTTTTTGCGGCTTCTGCCACCGCGTTTTCCGCAGCCTTTGCAAAGCTCTCTTTGGAAGTTCCAACTACGTCAATAACCTTTTGCGTCATTACGGTTCTCCTTTGATGTTGATTTCTCACTGTGGATTGTACCGCTGGTCTGCGTCGTCATCGCCCCACCCACCCTACGACCTCGCGGGTGATTGGCAGAATCTCGGTCAGTGCACAACACGGAATCGGATCGGCGGTCTCATTCTCTAGCCACCAAGAGTGGCATGATCGCAAACACTGCGAGCATTTCGTAGTAGACCGTTCCCGCCACAGGTCTCGGCTGGCAAAGTACTCCCGAATCGACATGCCCCGAAGCCAGAGCACAAGCGTGAATTCCGCGACCAGCAGGAGGCCTAGCGCGACGAAACCCACGCCAAGTCGGGCAGGCAGCGTGGACGGCACAGCGAGATGGCGAACGGTCCACTGCGCCGCGAGTATGGTGATCACGAGCATGATCGGCGTTTCCATCGGTTCAGCCATTCTCGTGCCGAAACGCGGGACGACCCAAAGTGTGCGAATGGTTCCAAGCACGAAGCCTGGTCCGAATACGAGCACGAAATAGAGCACGCCAGCTTTCAGAATCGGCATAACATTTGGCTGTCTCTCAGTGCACCGCCCATTGTCGCTACAGTTGCCAAGGAGTACAAGGCGTACCATTGGACATGAGCAGAATACATCCAGAATGCCCCGACTCAGACCCTTCTGATCGGTCGGTAGCTGACGATGTCCTCCTTCGACAAGAGCCAGCCGAGGAAGAAGACGAAGAGGAAGACGAGGGCGACGGCAAAGAAGACGACGATGACGACAAAGACGACGGCTACTCGGAGTGAATTCAAGGGAAACAGGTTCTCCTGGCTGACTGTTCGAACTGCTCGGCCGTTCACGTCGAAAAAATTATGCGGGCAGTTCCGTTTTCATGGATGCGTGCTGCTCCTTCGGAGTTGAGGCGGCCCCGGCAAGCCTGAATTTTTTAAATTGGACCGTAATGGACCGTACTCGGCTGCCAAGTGCAAGCGAGTCAATGAGATAATTTGGCGGACGCCATCGTTCGCAACGATGAGGTCGTCGGTTCGATCCCGACTAGCTCCACCAAGTTTTCAAACACTTACAAACTTCCTGAAGTCAAATCTTGTCCCACTTTGTTCCATAGAACTATTTCAGGTCCTGCCGGGGTCGCCTCAACTCCAAAGGAAAAAGAGGACGACCATTAGCAAATCTCTTCCTTCGCAAGTTGTTGACGTAAACAGCTATTGAGATAGCTCACATCGAGTCCTCGCGCCGCTCCTCAGTTGATGTAACCAGATGGGATGAGAAGGCCGGTCTCCGGCGGGATGCGATACGCTCCCAAGTTAGCGCTCGAAGCGCAAGAGATAAAGGTTTACTGTCTCTGAGCTGGCACGCCGGTTAACGGTAATATTGGGAGAACAATGTGCGTGATGACAAGCTAGATGCCCTGGCGTTGCTTCTGCCAAATCATTGAGCCGAGTCAGCAGAATCACACCGCAAACAGAGCACTTGCCAGAAATATCTCGTTCGCCATCTGGGCCGAGATTGCGAACGTCCACCAATCGAGGTGCGTCGGCCACAGTGTTGTAACACCCAGTAAGAGCATAACCACGGTGCAACAAGAAGCAATAAGGACGATACGCTAGTCGCTACGTAAGGCGCCCACCCATCGCGCAGCGTCGCATCACCTGCATCGCGGAACGAAGTGGCAAGAGCGAGCCAAATTGGTCCACCGCACTTGGCTGTGGGACAATCTGGCCCGTGTGCGATACGAAGGCACGCGACTAAGTCATTGCTGAACAATGACTTATCCTCCTTCTCGAGTGGTGACGCGCTTGCAATAGATGGTAAAGGCAGAGAGGCCCATAATTTATGTGCATGACACTACTGTTTGCGATGATTTGGCGGAACATGAGAACCGTAATTCTACTCGCTCTCATAGGTGGAACTGCATCGGCCCAAGAAATAGAAATGGCTAAACTTAATGACGGTCCTTTCAGCCTTGGAGTTGGTCTAAGCTCGGTGAATTCGCCGATGCTCGCTGGTGTTCTACCTGAAGCCCCCAGCTACCATAAGTTTTGGGATAATGAAAACAAGGCTCTTTTCGTGACAGTTGCCGCCTTGGACGCTGCTGACTTCGCGGCCACTCGGTCTATCCTGCAAAATGGTGGAAAGGAACTAAATCCAGTAACTCGTGTTTTTAGTGGCAGCACGGCAGGGTTAGCTGCTAACTTCGCCGGCGAAACCATTGGAATTATCGGTCTTAGCTACTTCTTTCACAAAACTGGACACCACAAATTGGAGAGGATCACATCTCTGATGAACATTGGTACCTCAGCTGTAGCAGTGACCTATGACCTGACGCGCTGATGTCTTTGTCAATCGTTTCTGACGAACGGGCCGATGCCTGTGCCGAGCGTTTCGTCCAGCGCTAAAGCGCTAAGCGATTGGGCGAGTGCGGCCTCTCGGAAAGTGATAGTGGGGGTAACGGTCATCCTCAAATCTCCCCAGCTCCCTTTCAACTTTACCAACAGCATCTTCTGTCGGCGCACTCAACAGATAGCAGGCCGCCCTTGTTGCGCCAGTCCTTACCGCACAATGAGCGTACCCATTGCAGAGGCATGCAGAGATCCGCTGGTCCCCGTAACCGTGACTACGTAACTCTGTGACTGTGCGCCCTTAGCCGCGAATCCGCTGCAGCTGGTCAGCATCAGTGTCCCGCCAGCCAGCGTCGCCAATGCCAGAAGTATTGAGAGTGATTTGGCCAACCGTTTACGTTTGCGCGCAAAGAAGCAGATGCCAGCAGCCAAGCTAAGGGGTGCAACCGGGAATTGCCGGTTGCTCTTCCCTGGAATACTTGCGCTCTGAACCGAGGTTTGGATCGTCATCACGGTCGTTGCTCCCACACCCCCTGGTGTCGCGGCTGGAGGATTGAAAGTGGCGGTGGCACCCGCAGGCAGTCCGGAGGCCGTCATCGTGACTAGGCTGTTGTACGCGCCGCCGACTGGTAGCAAGCTGATGTTCAGATTCACCGATCCGCCCCGAGTTACCGTGAATGGCGTAGGGGGAGCCGTGACCGTATAGGTCGCCGCGGTTCGTACTGTAAAGCCCAGCACAGTTGAAGTCGAAGTCCCAAAGCCAGCATTACCCGAATAAGCTGCCGTGATGCTGTAAGATCCGGGCGCAAGGCTAGTGGTCGTGAATGTAGCAACCCCTGCGTTGTTGACCGTCCCCGTTCCCAGCAAGATTGTGCCGCCATAGAAGCTCACCGTTCCGGCTGGCGCCCCTGTGGGGGCAGGTGTTACGGTTGCCGTAAACGTAACCGATTGTCCGACGACCGCTGGGTTCAGGGAGGCCGTGAGCGTCGTCGTGGTGGCAGTCAACGTGAACCCGGCAATGGTCTCGATCAGTGGAGATGAAGTCGAAGTCGCAAAACCTGCGTTTCCTGAGTAGACTGCCGTGAGGCTGTAAGATCCAGGTGCCAGGCCGCTGGCTGCATATAGGGCGACTCCAGACGAATTGACGGTTGCCGTACCGCGCAAGGTTGTGCCGTCATATAAGATGACCGTCCCGGTTGGCATTCCCGTAGGTGGAGGGCTTACCGTGGCAGTAAGCGTCACTGGCTGTCCAACAACTCCTGGATTCGGTGAAGCGGTCAGGCGAGTTGTGGTGGTCTGCGCGACGCCCATCAGCGGGACGGTGGCCGAATAACTCGCCGCACGGCTGATGTCACCAGGATAACTTGCAAGCACGTTGTGTGTCCCCAGGCCATATACAGAAACGCCAGTTGCTGTCGCAGTCTCCGTCCGTTCGCTGAGCAGCACGCTTACCGTGCTCGCCCCAGTATGATTAGCCGTCGCCACATCCGCGAGCCCATCCCCGTTAAAGTCGCCAACCGCAATCCCCACAGGTAGTCTGTCGACGGCGTAGCTTGTCTGCGATTGGAAGGTTCCATCTCCGTTGCCCAGCAGCACACTCACGGTGTTAGCGATAAAATTCGGTGTTGCTAAATCGGACTTCCCGTCCCCGTTGAAATCGCCAACTATGGTTCCAAAAGGGAAGCTGCCAGTTGCGTAAGTCATCTGTGACTGGAAGGTTCCATCGCCGTTGCCCAAAAGCACACTCACTGTGCTGTCATTGCCATTCGCTACCGCAAGGTCAGCGTTGCCGTCCCCGTTGAAGTCGCCCACCGCCACTCCCACAGGATAGTTGCCAGCTGCGTACGCTACCTGCAGCTGGAAGGTTCCGTCTCCATTGCCCAACAACACGCTCACGTTATTGTCGCCCAAATTTGACACTACCAAACCGGTCTGGCCATCCCGGTTGAAGTCGGCCGTTGAAATGGAAGAAGGCTGGTTACCAACCGTGTAAGTCACCTGCGGCTGGAAGGTTCCGTCTCCGTTCCCCAGCAGCACACTCACCGTGTTGTCGCGGTTATTCGTAACCGCTAGGTCAGCGCTCCCGTCATTGTTAAAATCTCCAACTGCGACTCCTTGGGCGCCGAATCCTACAGAGTAGGTCTGCTGGGCCTGAAGAGTACCATCTCCATTGCCGAGCAATATGCTTACCGTATCCGAGCTTCCCCCCACAGAATTGGTCACCACCAAGTCTGTATTTCCATCCCCGTTGAAGTCGCCCACTGCAATCGCGTAGGGGGTGCCGTTCGGGTCGGTGTTGTAGGTCATCTGTGGCTGGAAGGTACCGTCTCCATTACCCAGCAGCACACTCACTGTGCTGTCGCCGTTGGATACCGCAAGGTCCATTTCTCCGTCGTTGTTGAAGTCCCCTGCTGCCGCAAAATAGGGAAAGGCACCCACGGTGGACAGGACTGTAGCGGGAATGAGGTTGAACCCGAGCGTGATCGGATCGAGTGCCGCAGTTCCAACTACAAAGTTCCGGTTGCTTGTGTCCAGAAACGATACTGCTCCGATCGGCACGGGTCGGCCAAACGCTGCTACCGTCCCAGTGAGCGTGTAATTACCCGCACTGCCGGCCGCGGTAATCGTGGTCGCAGACACGTAACTTGCATTGCCGTTCACGGTCAAGGCATGTGCTATGGATTTGCTGGTGGGGTTACCGCCAGCGCCTAGAAAGACTGCGGCTATGCTATAGGTATCGACGCCGAGGATCAGCCTCACTGTTGCCGTTCCGCTGCTAGTCAACTGCGCTGTGCCGAAAATTGCTGAGCCCTCGCAGTGCCCGGCGTTCGCATCGCAGAAAACGACCAGACCTTGTGTGATGTGGTTTGTGCCTCGCATGACCGTTGCCGTCAGCGTTGCAGCCGTACCCGCGTTGACACTCGTAGGAGAAACACTCAGAGTTGTTGTTGTTCCTGACTTGATTCCGCGCGCCATCGGCGGAAAAGCGCAAATGCCTACCATCAACACCATGACAGCAAAGTAGCTTCCTAGCGCTCTGCAAGCAAGAGACTTGTTCCCGAGGACCATTTGGTTGGCTCCGATCTGTCACGGCAGGGAACAGGACTGGCAGATAGTGCCCCGAGTAGTGGCTATCGAGACTGTAGTCTCTACTTGTCATCGCAGCTAACACCTAAGGTTCAGCGGCCAATTGTCCGGATCGAAGCCGACCAATCTGAAATGGTTTCACGATGATTTCGTCCGCTTCCAGAAGTGAGGTGTCTTGACACCCTCAACCGAAGCCGCACTTACACTCGCGACTTGTTACCCAATTTATTTTTGTCGGTCCGGCACCAAACCGGTTCGTCGTGCGCGCCACACGAGTATTGACTACCGGTACTCCCCGCTAGCGGCAGCGGCAGCGTTTCCTGCTCTAAGGTTGCGCACCTATTGCCCAAACCCGGAACAGATAGAAGGACTACAGTAAAGATGTGAGATGCACAGCAAAAGCCAGGGGAAATGCAGAATAAGTCCGTATTAAATCGGAAGGTGCAACTCGCGTTCGGCTCCGCCATTTTGATCCTACTCGTCGTGGGTGCGATCTCCTATCGTGGCATGGTCGTCTCCAGGGAAAGTGACCGATGGGTACGGCACACGCACGAAGTGATCGAGAACCTCCAGGATTTACTCCTTGCGATGGAGGGGGTGGAATCGAGCGAGGGCGGATTCGTATTAACGGGTAAGGAATCCTATCTCGAGCCCTACCGCGCCAGCATATTAAGCGTCGAGCAGTACGAGGCAACCGTTCGCAACTTGACGCTGGATAATCCCCAACAGCAACGCCAGCTTCCGGCGCTCGAAAAGCTGGCGGCTCAGAAGATCCAGTTCGCGCAGACGGTCATGAGTCTGCGCCGGGCGAAGGGTTTGGAGGCGGCAGCGAATGCCATTGAAAGCGGACTCGGTCAGCGGACCAGAGACGGGTTCCAAGGGATAGTTCGCGAGTTGCAGGACGAAGAGCTGCGATTGTTAGTGCTACGCAACGGGGACGCGAAGCGGCGCTTAGACCAGACCAAAATTGCTCTGATCTTCGGAACCGTCTTGGGCTTGTTGATCGCCGCTGCCGCAGGTCGGAGCGTCCAGCACGAAAGCACCGGACGCGGGCTTGCAGAAAAGCATCTGGCGCAGATGGTGGGCGGACGCCAGCTTGTGGAGGACGCGCTCCGCGAAAGCGAAGAAAGATATCGGATGCTGCTCGATGGAGTCCAGGACTACGCCATCTTTATGATGGACCCGCGGGGCCAGATTGTCAGTTGGAATGCCGGTGCCGAACGAATCAAAGGTTACAGGGCCGATCAGATTATCGGTCACAACTTTTCCTGCTTCTTTCCTCCGGAAGATATTGAGCGTGGCAGGCCGGAGGAGGTACTCCGAATGACCGCCGCAAGCGGCCGGCACGAAGAACAAGGCATACGCGTGCGGAAAGACGGCTCACGATTTTTGGCGGGGGTCACCTTCACAGCGTTGCGCGACCTGGCCGGAAATCTACGGGGATTTTCTGAGTTCAGCCACGATCTCAGCGAGAGCAAAGAGTCGGGAGCGAAGTACCGAGGGCTGTTGGAGGCGGCTCCGGATGCGATGGTGGTGGTGAACCAGGGCGGGGAGATCGTTCTGTTGAATCTTCAGGCGGAGAAACAATTCGGATACCACCGCGATGAACTCGTAGGGCAGAAGGTAAAGAACATAATTCCGGAAGGATTCGCAGAACGGCTGATCGCTGACGGTACCCGAACCGCGGCTGAGGCGCTGGCACAGCAGATCGGTACGGGGATCGAGCTCCGCGGGCGGCGGAAGGATGGGAGCGATTTCCCGATCGAGATCATGCTGAGCCCGTTGGAAAGCGCCGAAGGAATCCTGGTCACGGCAGCGATCCGCAACATCAGCGTGCGCAAGGATGCGGAAAAGCATTTGGCGCAGATGGAGGGCAGATACCGCGGGCTACTAGAGGCGGCTCCGGATGCGATGGTGGTGGTGAACCAGGGCGGGGAGATCGTCCTGCTGAATGTCCAAGCGGAGAAACAGTTTGGATACCGCCGCGATGAACTCGTAGGGCAGAAGGTGAAGAACATCATTCCGGAGGGCTTCGCGGAACGGCTGATTGCTGACGGTACCCGGACTGCGGCTGAGGCGCTGGCGCAGCAGATCGGTACGGGGATTGAGCTCTATGGGCGGCGGAAGGATGGGAGTGATTTCCCGATCGAGATCATGCTGAGCCCGTTGGAAAGCGCCGAAGGAATCCTGGTCACGGCAGCGATTCGCAACATCAGCGTGCGCAAGGATGCGGAAAAGCATTTGGCGCAGATGGTAGGGGAACTGAAGCGTTCTAATGATGAACTGCAGCAATTTGCCTATGTGACATCACACGATCTCCAGGAGCCGTTGCGCATGGTGGCCAGTTTTACGCAGCTTCTTGCCAAGCGCTACACGGGGCGTCTGGACTCCGACGCCGATGAATTCATCGCTTTTGCAGTAGACGGGTGCACCCGCATGCAGGGGTTGATCCAGGATCTGCTGGCCTATTCGCGCGCGGGGACAAATGGAAAGGCGCTCCGCAAGATCTCCAGTGAAAACGCATTGAAAGAAGCGCTTACAAACTTACGAGCAACGATTGAGGAGAACAGTGCGGTTGTGTCTCACGATTCACTGCCAGGCATCACGACGGACGATACGCAATTGGCGCTGGTATTTCAGAACCTCGTCGGAAACGCAATCAAATACCGCAGCGCCGAAGTCCCTCACGTACACGTCTCTGCTACGAAAAACGGTGGCCATGAATGGATATTTTCCGTGCGAGACAATGGCCTGGGAATTGAACCTCAGTACTTTGAAAGGATCTTCATCCTTTTCCAGCGGTTGCACGGGCAAAACGAGTTCGAGGGCAGCGGAATCGGATTGGCCATTTGCAAGAAGATTGTGGAGCGGCTGGGCGGGAGGATCTGGGTCGAGTCGCAATCCGAAAAGGGCTCAACCTTCTACTTTACCCTGCCGGAAAGAGACGGACAATAATGGAATCGATTAGAACAGACGCGGCACCCATCGAAGTTCTTTTGGTTGAAGATAGTCCTGGCGATGTCCGACTCACGCGGGAAGCGCTTAAAGACGCCAAGGTGCATATCAACTTGCACGTCGTGTCTGATGGGACGGAAGCAATGGCTTTTCTGGGGCGAGAGGGGGAGCATGCCAACGTTCCTCGTCCGGATCTGATCTTGCTTGATCTGAACCTGCCCAAGAAAGACGGCCGGGAGGTTCTGGAGGAAATCAAGGAGAGTCCGACGCTGAAGATCATTCCCGTCGTTATCTTGACCACCTCTGCATCCGAGGCGGATATCCTTCGGAGTTATCGGCTCCATGCGAACTGTTACATCACCAAGCCTGTAGACCTCGATGGCTTCCTCAAAGTCGTGAAGAGCATCGACAGTTTCTGGCTATCCGTGGTCAAGTTGCCGCGCGAAGACCGCTCTTGAAAGAAAAGGCACTCCAAGTCCTTCTGGTTGAGGATAACGCGGGAGATGCCCGTTTGCTCCGCGAGATGTTCAGTAAGGAAAGACCGGACAGTTTCGAGCTGACGCACCTCTTGCGCATGAGTGAAGCCGAGATTCATCTTGCGAAAGGTGAAGTGGACATCGTCCTTTTGGACATGGGATTGCCAGATGGGCATGGTCTCGATACCGTTCGGCGGGCGCACGCGGTGGCCCCAGGCGTCCCGATGATCGTACTAACGGGCTTGGACGACGAGGCACTGGCCGCCGAAGCTATGAAGGAAGGCGCACAAGACTATCTGATCAAAGGCCAGATCGAAAATCGTGCGCTTCCCCGGGCTCTTCGCCATGCTATCGAGCGCCACCGCATGCAAACGGAAACCGATCTCATCCGGACACATGCGATGCAATTTAAGGATGAGTTCCTCTCACACGTGTCGCACGAGCTTCGTTCACCGCTGACCGCGGTCCGTCAGTTTGTGACTATTCTCCTGGACAGCTTGGCCGGCGAGTTGAATCTGGAACAGCGCGAGTACCTGGAAATCGTTCTGAGGAATGTCAACCAGCTTCGATCGATGATTAACGACTTATTCGAAGTCACTGGTGTGCAGGCGGGTAAACTGAGTATCGAGCTGCAATGTACTTCGGTGTCCGATGCGATCGCCTACACCGTGAGCACACTCCAGGGGACCGCCAAAGTCAAAGGGATCACTCTCTCTTCAGATATTGAGTGCCGGTTGCCATCAGTCTGCGCTGACCCAACGCGGGTTCGACAAATCCTCCTCATTCTAGTCGATAACGCCATCAAGTTCACCCCGGCAAACGGCGCAGTGAACGTTCAAGCTCGTGTACTCGAGGAAAATCCGAATCTCCTGGTTCTGGAGGTCTCAGACTCGGGATGCGGGATCAGTCCGGACATGACGGAGCGGATTTTTGAACGCCTTTTCCAAGCGTCAGATCCGGCTTTGGCAGGTCGTAAAGGCCTTGGCCTCGGGTTGTACATCTGCAAAGAGTTGGTTACGCGACAGGGCGGACAGATCTGCGCCAAGAGCGCACCGGGCCGAGGCGCCGTCTTTTCCGTTACACTGCCCGTTTTTTCTCTACCGAACCTGATCGGCCCGGCCTTCAGAAAGGAAAGACGCGCGGAAGGTCCTATCACACTCGTGGTGACAGAGATACGTTCACGGACTGGCTGGCTTTCCAACGAGGTGCGGACGGAACAGTCTCACGGGGTCCGGGATATTCTGCAACGGTGTTTGTATTCCGATGTGGACGTTCTCTTGCCCAAGATGGGCTCCGCGGGAGCGTCAGAACTCTTCTTCATTGTGGCTATTACCGACGGCATTGGCGGTAAAGCGATTACTAAGCGGATTCGGGAACAATTGGACGATTGCGAACATTTCCAGCAAGCAGGCTTGACCCTTTCGACTTCTTACCGATCACTTGAGGCGATCAAACGAAACGCCAGTGAATCGATGGAAACTTTTCTTGAGAAGGTGGCCAACAAAATTCAAGAGCTTATGAACGAGGAAATCTCGTCGAGGATGGTAAGAAATGAGCAATAAGAAAATTCTCATTGTGGATGACGATCCGGATGTACGCCACGGCATGCATGTGCGCCTCAAGGCTAACCACTACGATACTTTCTTTGCAGCTGATGCGCTAACTAGTATGACAGAGGCACGGAAGCACGAGCCGGATTTGATTATCCTGGACCTCGGTCTGCCCGCTGGCGACGGTTTCGTCGTCATGGAAAGGCTCAAAGCATTTGCCTCTCTCGCCGTCATCCCTGTCATCGTCGTCTCCGCTCGCGACGTTCGCGCAAATCGAGAGCGCGCTCTCAAGGCGGGGGCGAAGGCCTTTCTCCAAAAACCCGTAGATGACGCAGAACTTTTGGCGGTCATCCGCCAAGCCCTAGGAGAGCCCGCGCAGCGGGAGGAACCGGAGGTTTATGACCTTGGCTCCATATAAACCATATAAACGAGAAGCGCTTCTGTCCGCGTCTAATCACGCGGCTCCCCACCCGCTCAGAAATCTGGAGTAGACCAAGTGAACATTCATGAATGACGTGCGTGCGCCTTCTGTTCCAATCGGTAGCGCCCTTCTTGTATCCAACGACCCGGCCACGATCAAGCGACTCAGCAAATCCATGCAGCAATTCGCTATCTCAACGGAGGTGTCTGGTGACGTTGGCGCTGCTCCGGACCTGCTCAACCGGCGGAAGTTCGGAACCATAATTGTCGATCTCCAGCTCGGGGATCAAGCCCGGGGGCTCTTGGAGAAGGTGCGCCACTCCCGTTCAAACCGACCTACCGTGATTTTTGCGATCAGCGACAGCGATGCGGAAACAGCGGTCGCTTTCAAGGATGGCTCTAACTTCGTACTAAGGAGACCTCTTTCGGGGATCTCGATTGATCAGAGCTTAAGAGCAGCGTATGGTCTGATCCTGCGCGAGCAACGTCGCTACTTCCGTTGCCCAGTTGAGGTTCCGGCCACCCTTCGCCGTTCAGGAATGGAGGAAGTTCGCGGATACGTCGTGAACATCAGCGAAGGAGGTATCGCAATCATCACTCATGTCTCACTGAAACCTGGCGTCGAAGTGCAAGTACAGTTCACGCTTCCCGGTCACGAGTCCCGGTTCGCAGCCAAGTCGGCGATCTCCTGGTGCCGAGAAGGATACATGGGGCTGCAGTTTATTTCTCTCTCTACGGAGTTAAAGACTAAGTTACAAGACTGGCTCTCGCGCCGCTTGGAACAGAGTCTTCCTGGCCGGTTGCCAGCAAATTCCGAACCCCGGTACTCCAGTGATCATGAGTATGCCAAAGCGTAACCTTCGGCTCAAAAAGCGGATAAACAAGACGCCGTTGCTGGGCGTGTGCGAGGCGTTTCTGCCGCCCCCTCGTATCTGTTTGACCAAGCTGATAAGGCGCGAGCGTACATGCAGACCCAGTTCGACAGACACGGTTGCAAGAGCGAGGACGCCACCCACGCTGCTGTGCGAATCGTGAGAGAACCCGCCGTGGCTAGGATTCCTTCTGTTCCAAAGACACCACGAATTTCGAGCCGCTCTCGGTTCCGATTTGTACAGCCCAATGCCGCGCACCAGTTGGTAGCGGACGTTTTTCGCCCGATGGGGAATGAGATGTATCTATCCCTTCGGCCGTCACGGAGTTGGAACAGCGAGGTAGACTTCGCGTGATACTCATGCGCACAAAACGTGTAATCATCCGTCACGGGCTTCTCTCCCTTTCTTTTGCGCTGCTTTTCCTACTGCTCAACCGGCCTGAAGTCATCGTCATATCTCACCTCGGCTCCGTAGCTTGGTATCCGGCCACAGGTCTGGCTTTGGCGCTCATGTTGGGTATAAGCCCTTGGTACGGGTTTCTGGTCTGTTTTTCTGTTGCACTTGCGGGAATACTGACTTATCAGCAGCCGCTGGCGTCCTTTAGCGGAACGGTTGGTGCCATTAGTTTTGGTACCTTTTATGCCGCAGCGGCGTACGTTCTGCGCGGCTCGCTGGAAATCGATGTTGGTCTGCGTCAGCGACGAGACGTGGTCCGTTATGTGTCAGCGACTACGGTTGCTGCTTTAGGATCAACTGTCATTGGTGTTGCATGCTTGGCTGCGGACCACTCAATTCTCTGGAACGAATACTGGCATTCAGCGTCGACTTGGTTCCTTGGTGACGAGATCGGATTGCTGGGCGTCGCACCGTTTCTTCTCATCCATGTATTTCCATGGGTTCGAGAACAGTTCTCACCCAGGCCAGTTGAGCTCCAGCCAGAGAAGAAAAATTCCCGCAAAACGACATTTAAGATTGGCAGGCTCGTGGAAATGGGTGGCCAAGCCTCCACATTACTGGTTTTGCTCTGGGTGATGTTTGGATCGACATTTGGTCGGTTTGAGTTGTTTTATCTGGCCTTCATTCCGACCATTTGGATAGCAATGCGTCAGGGAATTCGGAGAGTAGTCATTGGATTGTTGGCTCTGAATTTTGGCATCGTGGTCGCATTGCGTTTCTTTCCGCCAATACCAGGTCTGCTCGTCAAGGTAGGTCTTCTCATGTTTGTAGTCTCGGCAGCGGGACTAATCGTGGGATCGGCAGTAAGCGAGCGACACCGCATCGCCGTTGAACTGCTTCAACGCAGCGCCGAATTGGTAGGCGTGAATACTCGGTTGCTGACTGCCAAAGACGCCGCCGAGGCAGCGAACCGTGCCAAGAGCGAGTTTCTGGCCAACATGAGCCACGAGATCCGCACCCCCATCAACGGCATCATGGGCATGACCGAATTGGCCTTGGATACAGAACTGAACACCGAACAGCAGGAATATCTGCTGCTGGTGAAGTCTTCCGGCGAATCGCTGTTATCCGTGATCAATGACATTCTGGATTTCTCCAAGGTGGAATCGGGCAAGCTGGATCTGGAGATGATCGAATTCGATCTCTACGACTGCGTCGGCGAGACCATGAAGACCATGGCTCTGCGGGCTCATCAGAAGGGCCTGGAGCTG